>JAEUKI010000023.1 GCA_016793325.1 Myxococcales bacterium
ACCATGCCGTCGGTGTTTCGCGGGTTCATCGCGTCGGCGCCGATTTCGTCGCGCGTCGGGACACCGTCGCCGTCGTCGTCGTTGTCGAGCGCGTCGATCGTTCCGTCCATGTCCGTGTCGCGGCCCATGAACATCGGGCCCGGGCCCACTTCGCGACCGTCCGGGATTCCGTCCATGTCGCTGTCGGGGTTCATCGGGTTCGTTCCGAGGCGTCGCTCGTCGGCGTCGGGAACGCCGTCGCCGTCCATGTCCTCGGGAGACACGCAACGGCCGAGCGCAGCGCTGCACACGTTCGTCGGCGCCATGCAGTTGTTGTTCGCGCTCTCGTTCGGCATGCGCGGATCGGTGCGCGCCGCGCCCGCTTCACGCATGTCGCTGTCGGGCACGCAGTCGTTGTCCGAGTCGAGATCGAGGAAGTCCGGCAGATCGCCCATCGCAGCCATCGGATCGCTGTTCGCGGGCATCGTCGGGTCCATTCCGGCCTCGACGCGATCGGGCACGCCGTCGCCATCGCTGTCGCGATCGAGGTGCGCGGGGATCCCGTCCATGTCCACCGGAGGCGTGGGCTCGAGGCGGCGCTCGACCGCGGTCGGAATCGAGTCGCCATCGTCGTCTGCGTCGAGGAAGTCCGGGATCATGTCCGCGGTGCCTTCACCCATCGCGACCATCGCGTCGCTGTTCTGCGGCATCATCGCGCCGCCCATCCCGAGCTCGGCCGACGTGGGGATCGTGTCGCCATCGTCGTCGCGATCGAGGTGATCGGGCGTCATGTCCATGTCCGTGTTGCGGTTGGCGCCCATCGGACGTTCGGTCAGCGTCGGGACACCGTCGCCGTCGTCGTCGACGTCGAGGTAGTCGGGGAGCATGTCCGACGTGCCTTCGCCCATCGGAACCGTTCCGTCGGTGTTCTGCGGCATCATCGCGCCGCCGGCGCCGAGCTCGCCCGCGGTCGGGATCGAGTCTCCGTCGTCGTCGCGATCGCGGAAGTCCGGCGTACCGTCCATGTCCGAATCGCGCGGCATCGTCGGATCCATGCCGACTTCCGTGCGCGTGGGAACGCCGTCGCCGTCGTCATCGGGATCGAGGTAGTCGGGCAACATGTCCGACGTGCCTTCGCCCATCGGAACCGTTCCGTCCGAGTTGCGCGGCATCGTGGCGCCGCCCATCCCGAGCTCGTTGCGCGTGAGGATCGAGTCGCCGTCGTCGTCCGTGTCGCGGAAGTCCGGCGTTCCGTCCATGTCCGTGTCGCGCGGCATCGCAGCGCCGCCCGGTCCGAACTCTTGCAGGTCGCCGATCCCGTCCATGTCCGTGTCGCGATCGGACGTGCAAATTCCGCGAGTTTCGTCGCAGAACGGGTTGGCCATCGGGCAGTTCGCGTCCGCGTTCATGCTGGGCATGGTCGCGTCGATGCGCGCGGCGCCCATCTCCATCGCGTCGGGACGGCAGTCGTTGTCCGAGTCGAGGTCGCGGAAGTCCGGCTGACCATCGCGATCGGTGTCGACCGGCGTGCGCGGCATCGGGCCCGCTTCGTCGCGATCGAGCACCGAGTCGCCATCGGAGTCCGTGTCGAGCGCGTCGATCGGACCCGCCATCTCCGTGTTCACCGCGCTGAACGGACCCATCCCGCCCGTCGTCGAGAGCTCGACGTTGTCGGGAATCGTGTCGCCATCGCTGTCTTGATTGAGGTGATTGGTGAGGATCCCCGCGGTGCGCTCGGTGCGCGTGGGGACGCCGTCGCCGTCGTCGTCGGGATCGAGGAAGTCCGCGATCGTGTCGCCGCCCATGAGCGCCGCGTCGGTGTTGGTCGGCATGGTGAAGCCGCCCGCGCCGAGCTCGTCGCGCGTGAGGATCGAGTCCGCGTCGTCGTCGGTGTCGAGGTAGTCCGGGAGCATGTCGCCGCCCGTCAACATCGCGTCCGTGTTGCGCGGCATCGCGGGCATCGCGCCGAGCTCCGCCGCGGTCGGGACGTTGTCGTTGTCGTCGTCGCGATCGAGGTAGTCCGGCGTGTCCGCGCCGTCCGTGTTCGTCGGCGTCGCGCCCGTTCCGCGCTCGTTGCGCGTCGGAACGCCATCGCCGTCGTCATCGGGGTCGAGGTAGTCGGGGATCGTGTCCGCCGTTCCGTTGCCCGCGGGCACCGTCGCGTCGCTGTTCTGCGGCATCATGAAGCCGCCAGCGCCGAGCTCGTCGCGCGTGAGCACGGTGTCGTTGTCGTCGTCGGGATCGCGGAAGTCCGGCGTTCCGTCCATGTCGCTGTCGCGCGGCATGGTGAGTCCGCCCGGCCCGAGCTCGAGACGATCGGGGATCGTGTCCATGTCCGTGTCGCGATCGACGCAGGCGCCCGACGCGTTGCAGGCCTGTCCCGGCGTGCAGTTCGTGTCCGAGATGCAACCCACGCAGCGCATCATCGTCGAGTTGCAGATCGGCGTGGTGCCGGTGCAGCCCGCGTTCATCTCGTCGGTCATGCCGTCGCAGTTGTCGTCGACGTTGTTGCACGTCTCCATGACAGGCGTGCCCGCAGCGACGTTGCACGCGAGCGGTCCGCCCGGCATGCACTGCACGAGCGTGCCCATGCGTCGGCACGCACCAACGCCCACGGTGCACGCCATGCCGGTGTTCGTGCAGATCGGGACCTGCACCGACAGCGTGCACGCGCCGGTTCCGTTCGACGAGTTGCGATACGCGACGACGATCACGTACGTGCGTCCCTGGTCGCTCGCTTGCGGCGTCCAGTTGAACACGGTGTTCATCGGCGTGGTGCCCATCGTGCCGCTCGCGGGCGCGACGGTCGCGCCCATCGGGAGTCCAGACGCCGTCATGGTGAGCGAAGCTCCGGCCATCGCGTCAGTGCCCGTAAACGTGCGCATGATCGGCGTACCCACGAACGCGGGGACGGTGCCGCTGCCGGTGCACGTCGGCGGCGCGCGATCGACGATCTCGATGATGAGATCCGTCGGCGCCTTGCTGATCGGGCCCACTCCGACGGGGTGCCGCGATTCGAGCATGAAGTGCAGCACGTAGCGCTGACCTGCGACCGCGTTGGTGAGGTTCCACGAGAGCTCGCAGCGCCCCATCGGCGTCGCTCCGCCGTTGAGGATGGTCGGCATCGCGCCGCCCGCAGGAATCGAAGGAACGGAAGGGTTGAACCCCGCCTCCGTGTTCGTCGCGAAGCGGCACGTCACGGGATCGCCGTCGGGATCGGTCGCGGGAAAGCTGAACGTGCGCGTTCCGCCCCGAAGCAGCGGCAGCACGGGCAACGTCGCGGTCACCGGACCGCCAGTGTTTCCTCCGGTCAAATCGACGATCGTCTCGACGCGGAAGCTCGCGTCGCCGCCGTTCTGCAAACCGGACACGCGGCAACAGCTCGCGAAGAACGCGGTGAAGTTCGTTCCCACGCCCGCGTACGTGCGCGTGACGATCATTTCGTACACGCGGTACTGCGCGCCCGAGACGTCCGTCCCCGTGCCGATGATCCCGCCCGTGACGCCCGCGCCGTTCGTCACGACCCCGGCTGCGGTGAACGACTGCGTCGCGGTCCCGCCATCGCCGAAGTTGAACGTGAGCGTGTCGCCTGCGTCCAAGCGCCACGCGTGCTGAATGACGAAGCGCACAGTGCGCGGCGCCATCAGCGGGTCGGGGACGTTCCAATTGATCGTCCCGTAGCGGAAGTGCGTCGCTTCCGCAGCGGTCCCGAAGAGCATCACGACGAGCATCGTCGCGAGGCCCCACAAGGAAGTCAGTGAAGACCTTCTCATTCGTTGGTTCCTTCAATTTGGACGAGTCGCTACACGGGCCTTTTGGCAGCGCGTCGCCTGCACTTCAGCGACCGCCGACCCTCGAAGCGCGACTCGCACGCGTTGCAACAATCAGTGCAATATCTCCCTCCAATCCGTATCACAAAGGACCTCGACACCGTGCGAGATCACGACGCGAACCGAAAAAATTCGAAGGCGACAGAAGCCACAACGAACGCACGACCGCGCACTTGAACACCTGCAGTCGCCGATCGACTCGCATACGTCAGTGACGCGTGTGCGCCGCGTGCGGGACGCACCGACGCGTGTGCACACGCAGCGCGCGCTGCGTCGGGTGACTCCGCGCGCCGTGGGCATCGAAGATCCTCGAGCCGATCCGCCGCCGACAAGACTGTTGAAGCTCACGCCGACGCATCGCCGCGAATCGGGAAGCACAGGACGACCGTCGCAGACGTCGCTTCACGGCGCGCCCCCCCCTCGAGCGGACGCGCGTTACGCGCGGCGAGCGCTCAGCGCGATCGCTTGCTGCGTCGACGCGCGCCGTACACCAGCGCGAGCCCCGCGAGCGTCGCGAGCGCGCTCGCAGCGCGATCCGCGCCACCGCCCGCTGCAGGAACTCGGCACGCGCACGCTCCGTCTCCAGAGAGCGCCGGTGTGCTCGAAACCCCGCTGTCCATCACGCCGCCATCGACGCCGGTATCCACACCCGAGTCCACACCCGAGTCCACACCGGCGTCCGCGCGCGCCACGCATCGGCCCACAGCGCGATCGCACACAGGCGTGGGCTCCATGCAGTTTGCGTCGCTCGACGCGCTCGGCATCGCGGGGTCCGTGCGCGCGGCGCCCGCTTCGCGCATGTCGCTGTCACCGAGGCAGTCGTTGTCGCTGTCGGTGTCTAGAAAGTCGGGAAGGTCTCCGGTGAGCATCCCGTCGCTGTTCGCAGGCATCGCAGGCGTCGCGCCCGCTTCGACCGAGTCGCTGACGCCGTCCCCGTCGCTGTCGCGATCGAGGTAGGCGGGCGTCATGTCCATGTCGAGGTCCATCATGCCTTCGGCCATGCGCTCGGTGCGGGTGGGGATTCCGTCGCCGTCATCGTCCGCGTCGAGGTAGTCGGGGATCATGTCGCTGGTGCCCATGCCCATGGGCACCATGCCGTCGGTGTTTCGCGGGTTCATCGCGTCGGCGCCGATTTCGTCGCGC
>JAEUKI010000026.1 GCA_016793325.1 Myxococcales bacterium
GGGTCGACAGGGACAACCGGGACAGCGGACAACGGGCACCCGCGCGGAGCGACGACGTACGAGTAGCGAGTGGCGAGTGAGTGGGGAGGCGCGGCCCCAGCGAGTGAAGCGGTTGGCGCAGAGCCGCGAGGCGCGGCCCCCCCCCGGCGCTTCCGCGCGCCCCGCCCCCGCCTGAACGGCAGGGGCGGCGGCTTCGCATTGGGAAAGCGAAGTTGGGATCGAAGAGAGTATCGTTTCGAGACACTACCCACGTCACTTCGGACGAGATACTTCCGCACAATGCCGAGCCGCCGCCCCTGCCGTTCAGGCGGGGGCGGGGCGCGCGGCAGCGCCGGGTGGGGGCCGCGCCTCGCGACTCTGCGCCAACCGCTTCACTCGCTGGGGCCAAGTCTCTGGTTTCCGTCGCTTCATTCGCCGGGCCGCACTGCGGCACTCCACCATTCACGCCCCGTCGCCGTCTGGCGAGGGTGGGTCTTCTTTGGACTTCTCTTCGGATTTTTTCGTACGCGCTCGAAGCCACGCTCAATCCAAGTCACTCCGAGACGCGTCGTAGCACGATGATTCCGTCAGGCCCGTCGCCCTCTGGATACTCCGCGGCGCTCGCGATTTCGTAGTGCTTGCACTCCTCGTCGACCGACCACTGAACCCAGGCGTCGTAGGTGCCAGGGGCCACTGCGACGCGCCAGTCGGGGCGTTCGAGCAAGTCCCCTGTGCGGATGTCGATCGTTCCCGAAGGCAGGCGAAGCTGGCAAAGCTCGCTGTCTGCCGGAGGCGGGAATGCTTCGTCTCGATCGAGAACGACAACGCGAAACAGAAACGTCCCATCCACGATCACCTCTTGCTTAAGGAGCTCACCCGACCGCGATAGCCGAACGATCGCCGAGACGAACGACGCCGAGCTTGGGTAACGAGAGAAGAAGTCAGGAGCATAGACTTCGCTCGTTGCGTCCGCGAAGCAAACCCAGACTCCTTTGGTCGAAACACGTACGTCGAGGATTCTCACCGGCCGCTTCCTGTTGCGCAAGTGGGATTGGTCGATGGATCAGGTCGATTCGGGCCTGCACGCGTTCCGCCGGAGCACTCGCGTTTTTGCTGCTTCTCGTGAGTCGCTTGACTCTCCGTACCATTCGGGCAGGATGTTCCACATGCTGGAGGGAACGGTCAAGCGACGGTGGGACACAATCTACGGCTGTGCGTCATTGGCAACTCTGTTGGCACTGGCCCACTGCGGCTCTCAAGTCTCGCCGGACGGCGGTGGCGACACGGGAATCGTCGCGATCGACATTCCCGCCGTCCGCGACGCCAGCACCGACGCAGACACGGCCGTGGTCGACGTCCTCGACCCGATCGACGTGACGAGCGATCGCGTCACCGTCGATGCGCCCGACGCATGCGTGGGCGGCAACTCCGTCACGAGCTGCGGGCCCACGTGCGCCCGATGCACGTCAGCGACGAACGCAGAAGCGACGTGCGACGGCACCCGCTGCGGCATCACATGCAACGCAGGCTTTGGCGATTGCGACGCGCGCGCGGACAACGGCTGCGAGGCGCAGCTCGACTCGCTCGACCATTGCGGCGCGTGTGGAGCGCGATGCGTCGTGCCCGCCAACGCGACGGGCGCGTGTCGCAGCGCTCGCTGCGAATGGACGTGCAACGTGGGCTTCGAGCGCGTGCTCGATCGCTGCGAGCGTGTTCGCGTTCGCCCCATCCTCCCGCAGTCGACGACGTACACCGCGTCGAACGTGATCACGTTCGAGTGGAGCAATCCAGGCGGCGTCGACGAGTACGAGGTCGTACTCGGGCAAACGCGCTCCGCGATCGCGACGGCAAGCGGCATGCGGGTTCGAGGAGCAACGACGCTGCGTTGGCCAACAGCGCTTGCGAACGACAACACGTGGTTCTGGCAAGTGCGCGCGTATGCGGTGGGCACCGAAGTGTCGCGATCGGCGATTTGGGCGTTCAGGCCCACATTGCGCGGCGCTCGTCCGCCGCTGCGCGAGAACATGTTGCGATATTTCGTCGATGTAGACTGCGACGGCGAGGAAGATGTCGCGATCGTCGACGGAACGACAGCGGCGGACGTGGGCGTCTACTTCTACGATCAAAGAGATATTGCGCGCGGAAGCTACGTTCGGAGCACGCGATTCGTTACTCCGCGAACCACGATGTCGTTGGGGGCCCTTGTATCGCCACTTGGAGACATTGACGGAAACGGCTGCTCGGACCTGAGAGCAAACTCTGATCTGCTTTTTGGAGTCGAAGCCGCACTTCCAATTGTGATCTCGACGTCGGCCGACTTGCCATCGGTGGCAGTATACGGGTTCCCGCCGCTCGGAGATATCGATCGGGACGGATACGCCGACGCATTTGCCCTTGTGACTAGCATGCCCAACAGCCTCGGAATCGTCTTCGGTGCGCGTGGCATGCGCCTTCGCGAGTATCTAGCAGTCAGTGCGCCGACGATCGCCGAGCCCGCCGTGGTGCGCCCAGTCCAGAGCCCGATCGATCGCGATCTCGATGGCGTGTTCGAGATACCTCTCGTCGACCGCGTGGACCTCGCAAACCGAGGCTACTTCCGGTGGGATGCTCCGACGCGCTCCTTTACGCGCGTCGGCCCGCTCGCGAACCTTCAGGCCTATCCGGTCGGCGATATCTCGTGCGATGGCTACCTCGACTACGTCAGCAGCGCTGGAGACGTGTGGCCGGGGTCCGCGAGCGGCGTCGCTGTGTCGCCAACTCGATTGAACCATCGCCCGGAGTATCCCTTTTCCCGCGGCTTCGTGGAGGTCGGCGACCTCGACAATGACGGCTGCGACGACCTCGCGATGATGCGATGGAACTTCGATGCTTCGTCGCGCGTTGTGATGACCTTCCAGCTCCACCTCGGCAGCTCCAACTCGATGGAGCTCGTCGAGCCCGAGTACGCCATCCCGATTCCGGGTTGGCAACTCACCGGAACGGGGCCCGGCGGCGGGTTTCTCGCGAGAATGAAGCAGTGGACCTCTCTCGGCTCTCGCGTCGCGGTGCTCTCTGCCGGAGGAGCCAACGCGCGTGTCTACCGAATCCCGGTCACCGCGCCTCCGCTGGGAACGTTCGCCGCGCTCTTCGAGATCCCCAACGTTCCGCCGATCATTCAACCTGAGGTCTTCGCACTCCTTCCAAACTCTCTTCTCACTCCCATCACACCTTTTTCACCATCGTGGCTCCCGCGCCGTCGCGCGCGCTTCGAGCTCCTCTTCACTCGGGGGTAACTCACTGTGCAATCACTGGTGTCTCGTTTCGCGCGCCCGCTGCGCGCTCGTTGGGTCGCGGTCGCGGCGATCGTCGCGCTCTCGCTCGTCGCCGTGACGGCGTTCGCTCAGGGTTTTCCGCCGAGGCCGCCGTCGAGCGTGCCGATGTTGCCGCCTGCCGCGCCCAACCTCGCGGCGCGCGCGCGCGAGATCGCCGACGAGGCGCGACTGCTTCGGCACTTTCCGATCGATCTGCTGTGGGGAACGCGATGAGCCGCTCGCGACGGTCTCTTGCGCGAGCGCTCGTCGCCGCTGCATCGCTCTCGCTCGCCGCGTGCCGTCCGAGCACCGAGGGCATCTGCGTCGAGTCGCTCTGCTTCTCGCTTCCGCTCACCACCAGCGTGCGGCGCGAAACCGCGAGGCACACGCTGCGGCCCGACGGCGCGTCGGGGTGGATCAACGTTCAACGGTTCGTTCCGTTCGAGCGCCCTGATTCGACGGAGCCCAACGAGCTCGCGCGCCTGCTCGGTCGGAGGCTCGCGCTCGCGAGCGCGTACAGCGTCCTCTCCACCAGCACCGCGCCCATGCTCGGTCGCCAAGTCGCCACGCTCGACGCGCGCATCACCGTGGGCGACCGCGCGGTGCGACGACGCTCGTGGCTGATCGACGCCGAAGGCGACACGCCGTGGCTCCTCGTCGACATCACCGCGCCAGAGACCGAGTTCGAGCGCGCGATCGAACAGCTGCAGCCGATCGTTCGAAACGTCGCGCGACGCGCTCCGTGAGCGAAGCGCGAGTCCAGTGAGCAGCGGGCTGCACAATGCCGCCAAGCGCGGCCCGAGAGAGCGCAATGCTGCGGAGCGGCCCCCACCCGGCGCTTCCGCGCGCCCCGCCCCCGCCTGAACGCTCAGGATTGACCTCATCTCGAAGTCGGCAGGCGCCGCAG
>JAEUKI010000084.1 GCA_016793325.1 Myxococcales bacterium
CTCGCATTGGGTGAAGAGGGAGCGGGGACGGACCTCGCATTTGGAGCGTCGGTGCGACGCTCCAAATGCGAGGTCCGTCCCCGTCCGAAAACAACCGAAGACGCCCCCTTTCGAAAACAACCGAAGACGCCCCCCTTCCGAAAACACCTGAAAACGCGCTCGTGAGACGCGCTTCTGAAAACGAATTCAAACGCGGAATAGCGCGTCTCGACCTTGGCGTTGCTCGCCGAGGTCTTCGTCATGGCTCCTCGTCGGGGTGTTTGGATCGAGGTTGCGTTCGTGAGCGTGCTCGTCGTGTCGCGCATCAGCGACTGTCGCGGCTCCGTCGGCGGGCGGGTGATCGACCCCCCTCGGCCCATCGAGCCTCGCGACGACACGACGATCGCGCGCGTCGTCGAGCGCCCGCGCGACGAAGCCGAGCGCGTCGAGATCGTGCGCCCTGGATTTCGTCACGGAGAACGCGCGCGTCGTCGCTTCATCGACGAGACCCACGCGATCGATCGGGGGATGAGACAGAAGCTCGTTCGAGGGCGATGGATCGACGCGCGAGAGGTCTTCACCAGCCCCATCGTCGCCGCGGCGCGCATCGACGCGCGATGGTTCTTCGCGACGCTCGACGGAGCGCTGTTCTCGAGCGAGGACTTTCTCTCGCCGGTCGTTCAGCTCGGCGAGCTTCACGCGGGGGCGCTCGAAGCGCGTTGGCCGTCGGCCAGTCGCGGCGCGCTGCCCGTGATCGATCAGCAAAAACGCTTGTGGATCGTGCGCGGCAATCGAGCGGTCTCGTTGGTGGCCGCCCTCGAAGGCACGCGCGTCGTCAGCGCCGCGTTCGACAGCGCGTCGCACGGCGCGGCGCTCACCGAGTGGGGACACATCCTCAAGACCAACGACGGCGGCGCGACGTTTCGAGAGGTCGCTTGGCGGGCGGGGACGCCGAGAGGGATCTTCGTCGAGCGCCGAATGCTCGTCGTGACCACGGACGAATCGACGCGCCCGCTGCACGGACCGTGGCCCGAAGAGCCAGCGACGCCGATCGACGAGCCCTCGACGACCGCCGAATCGCCTGCAGAAACGCCCGCCGCGGATCGAACTCTCGAGCCCGTTTCGCGCGCGAACGCGAGCGGCGAAGCAGCGCTCGAAGCGCTCGACGACGAGCAGGCCGAGAGCGACTTCGCAGACTCCTGCGACGGTGGCGCCGATTCGTTGAACGGCTGGTTCATCGAAGAGTTCGGGCGGGATCAGTGCCGTTCACTCAGTCGCGCGGCCGGACTCGGCTGGCAACTGCGCGACATGGTCTTCGCGCGCTGGGGATCGAGCGTCGCTGTCGAAGCGAGCAGCTATCGCTTCGGCCACGAATACGTTCGCGCGACCCGCGACGCGCAAGGGCGCTGGCACGTGGGCGCGCCTGCGTCGAGGGACATCCAGGCGAGCGCTCGCGCACGCTACTCGGACGACGGTCGTACGATGCTCACCGTCGGCCGATGCGAGCGCGATCCGTACTCGCAGCCGCTCGACGAAACCGCGCTGTGTTGGCGCGAGTTCGACGATCGAGGCTTGCGAAGGCATCGCGTGATGGAGGTCCCTCCGCGATCGCAGCTGGTTCACGGGCACGGCGCGATCGTCGTGATGCTCGAGGAAGACAAGCGGTCGGTTCGCGTGCTCGATTTTGCTGCGAATTCGCAGACGAATCGCGTCGCTGCCTCGCTGGCTCCGACGCTTCGCGCGCCGCGCGTCGAGCACGTTCGAACGATGCTCCCGAGCGGTCGGTCGTACGCAGTGCTCGTCGGTGAAGACGGTCGAGCGCAGCTCCGGCTCGATCTCGAGCGCGCAGACGGAGCCTCGATCGCGCTCCCCGACGGCGCGATCGACGGCGCGATCGACGACCAGGGCCGCACGCTCGCGATCGGAACACACGCAAACAAGATCTGGCGACGCCTCTCGGCGCGCGATCCATGGGGGCGCGTCGAGCTCGACGTCGAGGCGGGGCGATCGCGGGTCGAGCTCCACGGCGTGTCGTGCGCGGGCGACTCGTGCGTGATCGGGCCGTTCGAGATCCCGTGGAGCGAGGCGCGCTCGAGCGTCTCGTGGTACGGCGCTCGTAGAGAAGTTCCCGTCGTTCGCGAGGCAGAAGTGGCGCCCACCGAGCACGCGACGATCGCGTGCGAGGACCACCGGCGCATCTACAATGGCGCGCGAATTTCGAGCTCCGACGAGGCGTCCTCTTCGCGTCGAATCGGTGCGTTTCTCCTCGGTCCCGGAGCGTGGGCGTACACGCGCTCTGTCGCGAACGCCCCGGGCATCGAGTGGTCCGATCGCTACCGCAACCCCACGTGGACCGCGCACGGCCCGAGCGCAGAGGGGATCGCGATCACGACGGCTGGGTACCAAGAGTTCGACGAGCCCGATCACGTGCTCGCCGCCGAGCGATCGGGGTTGCTCCTCGCGCTCGCGCCGCGCGTGGCGTGGATTCCCGCAGGGCAGGGGAGGCCCCGCGTGTTGAACCCGCGAGGCGAAATCGAGACCGCGGCCGTGACGGACGACGGCTTCGTCCTCTTGCGCGAAGACGCGAAGCTCATGGTGTTCGACCGAGACGGCCGCGTCGTCGCAGAGCGCCACAACGAAGTCCCCGTCGCGGACGAATCGTTCGTCGCGATGGCTCGCATGAGCGGTCGTTGGGGCGTGATCGCGCCCGATCCGTCGCGCGCGGGCTACGCGCGGTTCGTCGAGGCGAGCACCGGTTCGACCACGGCGCTGCGGTGGGACACGTCGCGTCCGCTGCGCGTGTGCGAGGAGCCCGAGCGCCCCGGCGCAGACTTCGTGAAGTTCCCGATGAACGGCTGGCTCGAGACGCGCGAGCAGTACGTGCGCACGAGACACTGGGGACTCCACCCGCGCCCCGCGCGGCCGATCGCGACGCTCGAGTTCGAGCGCGAACAGCCGTGCGTTCGCAGCGTCGCGCTGTGGGGCCAGTGGGACGAGGCTCCGTGGGTCGGAACGCGCGAGGGAATCGATCCCGACAGCGCGATCATCCTCCGCGCGGCGCCCGGTCAGAGACTCGTGGGCTACGACATCGCGCGCGGGGACACGCCCCTCGAGTGCACCCTCCGCCGCCCGCAGGGCGCGCGACTCGGTGACGAATGAGCAGAGAAATCACTGCACAACGTCGAACAGAAGGTCCCCCGCGGTCGCGTCCGTGAGCGCGCGACGAAGCTCTTCGACGCGATGCTCGGGGACGTCGAGCGCGTAGCCAACCGTGGCGCTGTGCTCTTCGCTCGCGATGACCGCCTCGTGGGCGCTCGTGAGCTTTCGAACCCGTGACATGTGCGCGTATTCAACTTCGAGCGCGACGCGCACGAGCCGCACTTTTTCGACGGTCTTCAGCGCGGCGAGCGCCTCCACCACGCCCTGCGAGTACGCGCGGACGAGGCCGCCTTTGCCGAGGAGCGTCCCTCCGAAGTATCGCGTGACGGCGGCGACGAGGTCGCCCACGGGCGCGTGCGAGATCACTTCGAAGATGGGGCGGCCCGCGGTTCCGTGTGGTTCGCCATCGTCGGACAAACCGATCGTCGTGGTCGACCCCGGCGGTCCCACGAGGTACGCCCAGCACGTGTGGGTCGCGCCCGCGAACTCGTCGCGCTGCTTCGCGATGAAATCCCGTGCTTCTTCTGCGGTCGATGCGCGCGCCACCGTCGTGATGAACCTGCTCCCCTGCACCTCGTGCTCGACCCGAAGCGGCTCTGCAGGAACGCGATATCGCGCCATGCACGCACAGTAGTCGCCTCGGGGCTCGGCCGTAAACGATCCCTCTTCACGACGGGGGGGCAATCGCGCGATGGTTGCGCGCGCCATGACGACCTTTCAGTTTCAGGACATGCTCGCGCTCGAGGGGCACGACGAGACGCCGTACCGACTCGTGAGCGATCAGTACGTGTCGACCTTCGAAGCGGATGGGAAGACCTTCTTGAAGGTCGACCCGCGCGCGCTGACGCTGCTCACGCAAGAAGCGATGCGCGACATCGCTCACTTGTTGCGTCCCGGACACCTCGCGCAGCTGCAAGCGATCGTCGAAGACCCAGAGGCGTCGTCGAACGATCGCTTCGTCGCGAGGGACCTCCTGCGCAACGCGGTGATCGCCGCGCAAGGCGTGCTCCCGGGCTGCCAAGACACCGGAACCGCGATCGTCATGGGCAAGAAGGGCCAGTACGTCTTCACGGGCGGCGGCGACGACGAAGCGATCGCGCGCGGCGTGTTCGAGACGTACCAGACGTCCAACTTGCGCTACTCGCAGCTCGCGCCGCTCGACATGTACAAAGAGAAGAACACGGGCAACAACCTGCCCGCGCAGATCGAGATCGCCGCGACCGACGGCGACGAGTACAAGTTCTTGTTCATGGCGAAGGGCGGGGGAAGCGCGAACAAGAGCTACTTGTTTCAAGAGACCAAGGCGCTGCTCAACCCGAAGTCGCTGCTCGCGTTCGTCGAGAGCAAGCTGGCGTCGATCGGGACCTCCGCTTGTCCGCCCTATCACCTCGCGATCGTCATCGGCGGAACGTCCGCGGAGTACACGCTCAAGGTCGCCAAGTACGCGAGCGCTCGCTACCTCGATCGCTTGCCGAAGAGCGGCAACGAGCTCGGCCGAGGCTTTCGTGATCTCGAGCTCGAAGGGCAGATCCTCGAGCTCACGCGCAAGGTCGGGATCGGTGCGCAGTTCGGCGGAAAATACTTCTGCCACGACGTTCGCGTGATTCGCCTTCCGCGCCACGGAGCGTCGTGCCCAGTCGCGATGGCGGTCTCGTGCAGCGCGGACCGACAAGCGCTCGGAAAGATCACGAAGAAGGGCGTTTTTCTCGAGCAGCTCGAGACCGATCCCGCTCGATTCTTGCCTGCGTACGACGGCTCGAAGCTCACGGCCGACGTGGTCAACGTGGACCTCGACAAGCCCATGGCCGAGATCCTCGCGCAGCTCTCGAAGCACCCCATCAAGACGCGCCTCTCGCTGACGGGGACGCTCGTCGTCGCTCGCGACATCGCGCACGCCAAGCTCAAAGAGAAGCTCGACGCCGGCGAGCCTCTGCCTGAGTACTTCAAGAAGCACCCTGTGTATTACGCAGGCCCCGCGAAGACGCCCGAGGGCTACGCGAGCGGGAGCTTCGGTCCCACGACGGCGGGGCGCATGGACTCGTACGTGGATCTCTTTCAGGCCCACGGCGGGAGCATGGTGATGCTCGCGAAGGGCAATCGCTCGAACGCGGTCACCGAGGCGTGCAAGCGACACGGCGGGTTCTATTTGGGCTCGATCGGCGGCCCCGCGGCGCGCCTCGCCAAAGAGTGCATCAAGAAGGTCGAAGTGCTCGACTACGCAGAGCTCGGGATGGAAGCTGTGTGGAAGATCGAGGTCGAAGACTTCCCCGCGTTCATCGTGGTGGACGACAAGGGCAACGACTTTTTCGCGTCGATCAACGACGGCGCGAAGCGCAGCTTGCCCATGGCGAGCTCGTGATGAGCGACGCGAAGCCCGAGCCGACGTTCGAGGGCGTCGAGGCGCTTCCGTTTCTCACGGCGAGCGAGCCGTCGATCGGCGGCGTGTTTCGGCAGAGCCCCGAAGATTTTTCAGTCGAAGAAATCCCAGCGTATTTGCCCGCGGGCGAGGGCGATCACGTGTACGTGCGCTTCGCCAAACGAGGGCTCACGACGCCCGACGCGGTCAAAGCGATGGCCAAGGCGCTCGGCGTCGACGGGCGCGAGTGCGGCTGGGCGGGGCTCAAGGACAAGCACGCGGTGACCGTGCAGTGGGCCTCGTTTCTTCGCGCGGACGTCGAGAAGGCGCGGGCGCTCGCGCTCGACGGGATCACCGTGCTCGACGTGTCCCGCCATCGAAACAAGCTCAAGACCGGGCACCTGCACGGCAATCGCTTCTCGATCGTCGTGCGCGGCTGCGTCGATGGCGCGCTCGCGATCGCCGAGCGCGTGGCCGAGCGGATCACGCTCGAAGGCGCGCCCAATTACTACGGCGCGCAGCGGTTCGGTCGCGACGGTGACAACGCCGCGCGCGGCGTCGCGTGGCTCACGGGCGCGTCGGGCGCGCCCAAGGACCACTTCGATCGCAAGATGCTCGCGTCGAGCGTGCAGAGCTGGCTCTTCAATCGCTACCTCGGCGAGCGCGTTCGCGACGGGATGCTCGCGCTCTACGTCGAGGGCGACCTCGCGATGCGGCACCCGATCGATCGCGTGTTCGCGATCACCGAAGACGAGGCGCGATCGACGTACGCGTCGCGCGCGTGCAGCGCGACGGGGCCCATGTTCGGCCCTGAAATGCGCTGGCCCGAGGGCGCAGCGAAGGCCCGCGAGGCGAAGGTGCTCGAGGGCTCGGGGCTCGCGATCGAGCATTTTGCGCGCGCAAAAGGCCTCGCAGAGGGTACGCGCCGCGCGGTGCGAGTCTGCCCTCCGAAGGTCGAGGTCACCGAAGAGAGCCCTGGCGCGCTGCGTTTTGTCTTCGAATTGCCCGCGGGGGCGTACGCGACGGCGGTGTTGAGAGAATTCAGGAAGTCCGACGACGAAGGCTTGCGCTCGGGGCCGATGTGGGGCATCGAACCAACCCGCTGACAGGGTTCAGCCTGTCGGACGCACTCCCCTTACAACTCCTCGTCCGTGGAATGGTCGGCACGTTCGCGCGTTCACGAGCGCAACGGGTCGGCCTCGTCGGTCACCCAATAGCGGTCGACACGATCACAACGATCGCAACGGTCGCAACCAGAGGCTCGCTCGATGTCTGCACTCGCCCTCGTCGGGTTTTCGTTGATTCAGCAGTTCACCAAGCTCGCGATGCTCGGCGCCGAGTGGGTGATGTGGCTGCTGATCTTTCTCTCGGTGCTCAGCGTCGCGCTCATGCTCGAGCGCACGGTGCTCTATCGCAAGATGGAGGACGACCTCGAGAAGCTCGCCGAAGACCTGCGTGAATTGTTGCGGTCTGGTGACATGGAGGGCGCCAAGGCTCGCCTCGCTCGCTCGCCCTCTCCGGCGGCGATGGTGGCGCTCGCGGGCCTCAACGAAGCCGACCGCGGCGCCGAGAGCTCGGAAGAAGCGATGATGGGCGCGACGGCGCGGGTGAAGCTCGTGCTCGAGCGCAACCTCGCCTTCCTCGCGACCGTGGGAAACAACGCGCCGTTCGTCGGACTTCTCGGAACGGTCATCGGAATCATCCAGGCCTTCGACGCCCTCAAGGCGCAGCAGGCCGCCGCCGCGACCGCCGCTGCTGCTGGTGGACCTGCGGCGCAGCAAGCGGCTGCGGGCATGGACGCCGCGGGCCGCGTGATGGGCACGATCGCAGAGGCGCTCGTCGCGACGGCGATCGGTCTGTTCGTCGCGATCCCCGCGGTGGCGTTCTACAACTGGGCCTCGCGCAAGGTGAAGGCGATCTTGTCGTCGGGCGACACGATCTCGCACGTCGTGCTCGCGCACTTGAAGGCGAAGGGCCCCGGCGAAGTCGCTCACCGAGTCGCTGAAAACGTGAAGAAGAGCGAGCCAAAGTCCGAGCCCAAGCCCGCCAAGAGCGAGGCGAAAGAGAACAAGAAAGACACGAGCTCCACCAAGGACGCGAGCGAGTCGAGCGCGAAGGACGAAAAGCGCGACGAAGGCGCGAGCAAGAAGGACTGAGCTGCCATGGCCGGAGGAGCTTCATCGGACGACGACGGAATGATCGCGGGCATCAACGTGACGCCCTTCGTCGACATCTGCCTCGTGCTGCTGATCATCTTCATGGTGACGGCCAAGTACATCGTGTCCAAGCCGCAGATCCCCGTGGATCTTCCGCGCGCGACGTCGGGGACCAACTCGCAAGAGAACCAGACGATGTCCGTGACGATCGACCGCAACGGGCAGATTTTCGTGGACACGCAGCGGGTCGAAGAGAACCAGCTCCTCTCGATCGCGCGCGAGCGCAAACGGCAGAACCGCGAAGTACGCGCGGTGATCAGCGCGGATCGCGCCGTTCCGCACGGGCGTTTCGTGTTCGTCGTCGACACGATCCGCAACGCCGAGATCTCGCGCTTCGCGATTCAGACCGAAGTGCCTCAGCAACAGGGCAACTGAAGCGCCGTCACGACGCTGCGAGGGGCGCGTCGTGCGCGTGGGTGGGCAGCGCGCGACGCGAATCCCGGGGGTCCGTGAAAACACTGATCGAGATTCGCTGCATGATTTGCATGCGCTGCGCAATTTCGAGAATCGTTCTCACCATGCCTTGAACCTGCGACCGAGTTGCAGTAACTCACTCTGCATACGGCGAGGCGACTTGAAATGTACGTAAGCGGTCGTGCTGAGAAGCTGTTGGCCAAGTCCAGCACGCAAGACAGGATGGCGAAGGTGCTCGCGGTCGCGGGGGTGTTGCACGTCGGTGCCGCGCTCGCGCTCGTCGCCATCAAGCCGCAGGTGATCGAGGCCGTGCGTCGTGTGACGAGCGTGCTCGAAGTCGAGGTTCCACCGCCTCCGCCTCCACCGCCGCCACCTCCACCACCGCAGGTCGAAGCGCAGCAACCCACGCCGACGCCCGAGCCCGCGCGCGCCGTTCGTGCTGCGCGCAACGAGCCGCCGCCTCCGCCACCACCGCCACCGCCGCCTCCGCCGCCAGCGGCGAATCTCACGGGCCTGACACTCTCGAACGACGACAGCACGAGCGAGACGATCGACACGACCCCGCGTCCCCCGGGCGCTCAGGGTGGTGTCGCCGGGGGTGGGCCTGATGGTGTGGTTGGTGGCGATCCCAACCGTGGACGCCCGAGGGGCGTGATCGGCGGCACCGGCACGGGCCCCGTGACGAGCACGGCCGTCGCTCCGACCATTGATTACAGCGAGCGCGCGCAGATCGAGTGCAACGAGGACGACCTCGCGGACTACTTTCCCGACGAGGCGCGCGAGGCGGGGATCAACGAGGCGACCGTTCGCTATCGCGTCGAGCTCAACGCGCAGGGACGCATCGTTCGCGTGTCCGCGCTCAACGACCCGTCGTATGGCTTCGCCTCCGCAGGCCGCCGCATGCTGATGGAAGGTCGCTGCTCGGTTCAGGCCGCGAAGGACCGCGAAGGACACGCGGTGCCCGACACCGTCACGTATCGCGTCGGCTTCGAGCTCAATCAGTAACGCTCACATCACACGCCACTCGCACACGCCACAGCAGGGAAGTCGGCGGTTGCGCAAATACCCTTGTCGCCGTGGTGCCGCGTCGCGGATACTCGCGGCGTGGTCCTCTGCGCGCGTGCGTCGGGGACGCAATTGGAGCAGCACATGCGATCGATGCGAGCGGCCTGTGTGGCGGCGTTGGGCGTCTTCTTCTGTTCGAGCGCCGCCCGCGCGCAGACCTCGTTCTACAACCCGAACGTCGACGTTCAGCAGTTTCGTCCCGCGCCGGGCCCGAACAATTTTCTCACGGTGCACGGCGCTCGCATCGATGGAATGCCCGGCTTTTCTGCAGGCGGATTCATCAATTACGCGTGGCGTCCGTTCGTCATCTTCAGCGCGACGTGCACGCCGCCCGAGTCGATGACCAACTGTACGGCCAACGGCGTCCGCTCCGTCCCCGTCGAGCACCTCGGCACGCTCAACGCGCTCGGGTCCGTCACGCTGTTTCGTCGCTTTCAGATCGGCCTCGACCTGCCGATTCAGTTTCAGAGCGGCGACAACATCATCCCCTCGACGGGCTACCGCGACGTGATGAACCCGTCGCAGACGCGCTTCGCGCTCGGCGATCCGCGGCTCGATTTGAAGGTGCGCCTCGTCGGCGAAGGGCTGCAGGGCATCGCGATCGCGCTCAACGCGTTTGCGCAGGCGCCCATCGGAAGGCTCATCGCGGACCAGGGCTACCTCGGCGATTCGTCCGCTGCGTTCGGCGGCCGCGCCATCGTTGATTTTCGACGCGGTCGCTTCTCGATGGCCGCCAACGTCGGCGCCGTCGCGCGGCTCCAGCCTGTGCAGCTCTACTCGACGTACGTCGGTCATCGACTCATGTGGGGCGCTGCGTTCGGGATCGACGCGACGCCGAAGCTCAACTTCTTGCTCGAGGGCTTCGGCTCGCACGACCTCTCGGGGCAAGGGAGCACGGACATCTCGGTGCTCCAGCAGAGCCACATCGAGATCAACGCCGCGGGTCGCTATCGCATCGGACACCTCGCGCTCACCCTCGGCGGTGGAACGAGCGTCCTCCGCGGCTTCGGCTCTCCAGCGGTGCGCGTGCTCGTCGGCGCAGTGTACGCGCCGTTTCTCGCGGACACCGACCGCGACGGCATCGGCGACGAAGACGATCGCTGCGTGAGCGAGCCCGAAGACCGCGACGGCTTCGAGGACAACGACGGCTGCCCCGAGGCCGACAACGACGCCGACGGAATGCTCGACCCCGTCGATCGCTGCCCGAACGACCCCGAGGACCGCGACAACTTCCAAGACCAAGACGGCTGCCCCGATCGCGACAACGACAACGACGGAATCCCCGACGGATACGACTCGTGTCCGCGCGAGCCCGAGGACCGCGACGGCGATCGCGACACCGACGGATGCCCGGACAACGACCGTGATCGCGACGGCGTTCCCGATGACCGCGATCGTTGCCCGACGGAGCAAGAGGACACCGACGGCTTCGCCGACGAAGACGGCTGCCCCGAGCCCGACAACGACAACGACCGCATCCCCGACGCGCAGGATCAGTGCGGCGAGCAGCCCGAGACGTACAACGGCTTCCAGGACGAAGACGGCTGCCCCGACACCATGCCCGATCGCGACAGCGACGGACTCACGGACGACCGCGATCGCTGCCCGGATCAACCCGAGACGTACAACGGCGTGACCGACGACGACGGTTGCCCCGAGCGCGGACCGTCGCTCGTGCAGCTGCAGGGCGACCAGATCCGCATTCTTCAGCAGGTGAACTTCGCGACCAACAGCGATCGCATCGTTGGGCGTCGCAGCTTCCAGGTGCTCGACGCGGTCGCGGCGATCCTCGCGGCGCACCCCGAGTTCGCGCGCGTCGAGATCCAAGGACACACGGACAACGTGGGCAACGCCGATCGCAATCGCGAGCTCTCGGGCCGTCGCGCGGCCGCGGTGCGCGCGTACTTGCTCACCAAGGGCGTCGCGGAAGCGCGCCTGACGTCGCAGGGCTTCGGGCAGGATCGCCCGATCGAGAGCAACGCGAACCGTCGTGGTCGCGCGGCGAACCGTCGCGTCGAGTTCCACCTCGTCGGACCGGCGGGACAGAGCGCGCAGTCGGGCGGAACGGTCTCGTCCTCGGGCGAAGCGCCCGCCGCAGGAACGACCCCAGCCGCTGGCACGACGCCCGCCGCCGGAACCACGCCTGCCGCTGGGACAACCCCCGCAGCCGGCACGACGCCCGCCGCTGGAACCACGCCCGCCGCTGGCGGCGCCGCTGCTCCTCGCTGAACACGTATCCATCGCGGTCGGGGGACCGTACGCTCAAGAGGGCCGATGATCGCGCGATTGATTTCGTGGGTCGCACTCTCGCTCTTGCTGTCGACGCTCGCGCTCTCGGCGCTCGCGCCGTTGCGTGACGACGTGACGTGGGCGCACGCAGCAGCGTCGCTCGTCGCGTTCGCGCTGTGCTCGATCGTCGCGGAGTCGCTGCTGCGCCGCGAGAGGCCGTTCGACACACACGGGCGCATGGCGTTGTGGCGGCACCCGTCGCGCTGGCCGTTCGCGCGGTTGGCTGACCTCGTCGCGAACAGCAGGCTCGTCTCGAGCTGGGTCGAGCCGCTGCCCATCGCGGCGATGGTGAGCGACATCGAGGACGTCGTGTACGTGAACTACCTCGTCGAAGCCTCGCGCCTCGAGCCGCTCGTCCCGTGGGCGCTCGAGCTCGAACGGCTGGGCCCCGACGGGCGCTGGGCGCTCTTCTCGTTTCTGACGTACCGACACGGGCACTTCTCGTTTCGATTTCTGGGGCCGCTTCGAAGGCTGTTTCCGTCGCCGGTCCAGACCAACTGGCGCATTCACGTGAGAGACCCGCGCACGAAGGTCGAGGGGATCTATTTCGTGACCAACGCGATCGACCACGCGCCGCCCGCGCTCGCGGCGCGTTTGTTCACCGAGGGCATGCCGATGCACGTCTTCGCGCGCTCGCGCATCTCGCGCGACGAGGAGACCGGGCGCATCGAGCTCGCGTTCGACCCGGGCGAGGGGAGCGCTCCGGAGGCGACCGCGACGCTCGCGCCGTGCGAAGCGCCGGTGCTCGAAGGGGCGTGGCGCGAGTGCTTCGGCGACTGGACGGGATTCTTGAATTATTGTGTTCCTCAGAACCGCGCGATGAGCGCGCAGCCGTGGCACGCGCGCGTGACGCGACACGAGATCACGCTGCCGATCGACGTGTCGAAGGCGCAGCCGCTCGCGGGGGACGTGCGGTCGAGCACCGCGCGAAAATACGTTGGTGATTCAGCGCCCGTTTGTTTTCGTGTGGCGGGCCTGCACTTCACGTTCGAGGCCGAGCTCCACGATCCGGTGAAGGGATCGGTCGAAACCAGTACGAGTGCCGCACGATCACGAGACCCATGAAGCGCTGCTCGTGGAGGCCGATGATGGTCGCGTCCTTCCACGGGCCGCGCGCCGCGAGCTTGGCGGGCGCCCGGTCCGACTGCGCGTCCCAGAGGGACAGCGATTCTCCGAACTGCGTGCGCCACCGACGGCTCGCTCCTCGCCCGAAGCGAAGGAACACGCCCGTCTCGCGGTGCCCCTCGCTCGTGAGCCGCGCCCCGCGCAGCCCGCGTTGGTCTTCGTCGATGAACTCGCACCGAAGCACCCCTTCGAGCACCGACCACGGCAGGGGAAACCTCGCGAGCATCATCCCCTGATCGCCCGCGTCGAAGACCGAGTACACGAGCACCTGCATGCAGGCTCGGTCGTCGTAGCGACGGATCACGGCGCGAGAACCGCGAACGCTCGGCGACCCGAGGGCGCGATCATCGAGCGCGATCGTCTCCGTCGTGATCCTCGACGGTCTCACGGGGAGACAGAGCTGCCCGAGCCAGCGCGCGACGTAGTGCCACACCCACGCAAGCGGCAGCGCCCACCACGCCCAACGAGGCTCGATCCAGAGCTCGAGCGACGCCGTGTCCTCGAAGAACGATCGCACGCTCGGCGCGAGCGCGTCGCGAGAGGCGTTGGATGCCGCGTCGCGCGCGCCGTAGTCGCGCATCGAGTCGATGATTCCGCTCGGAGCAGGGGAGTCCGGTCGATCGAGCCCGCGCGCGCGAAAGAAGTTCGCGCCCACGCGAGCTCGTGCGGCGATCGATGTGTCTCGCTTGCGCAGTGCTTCATCGCTCACAGTCGACGAGGATATCCTGTGCGATGATGACCAAGGGAATGCGCCCGCCCGACTTCACTTCACCGATCGACGTAGACGCGCACATCTCGCGACTGCCAGCCAACGCCACGACGAAGGGCATGTTCTTCAACGCGCTGATCGATCGCGTCGGCGGCCGCGCTTCGCGCAGCGAGCTCATGTATCGGGCGGGCTTGCCCGAGTCGACGAGGTTCTTGCCGTTTCGCGACTACCCGATGGCGGCGAACATCCGCCTGACCGCCGCGGCCGCGGTGCTTCTGTACGAGCGCGAGCCGATGGGCGTCGCGCTGCACGCGCTCGGTCGCGTCGCGGTCGACGCGTTTCGCGAGAGTCACATGGGGCGGATCGTCCTCGACGCGCTCAACATGGACCCCGCGACGCTGTTTCGCCTCGCGCCGAGGATCTACGGGGCGCTGTTCAACTTCGGGCGCATCGACTTCGAGTCCGTGTCGTCGACGCGCTGTCGAATGCACGTGCGATCGATGCCCATCTTCATCGAGACGTTTCAAGTGGGCGCCATCGAGAGCGCGCTCGAGCTCTCTCGCGCGCGAGGCACGGTCGAGCTCGCGATCGACTCGATCGCGGACGCGGTCGTCGAAGTGTCGTGGGAGTGACCGCCGTGCGCGCGTAGGTTTCGCGGGATCGACGGAGGGCTCGTCACAGCGTCGCCGTTGCTGCATAGCACTGCTTCGAGAACGCACCGTGACGACCCCAACGCAACACCCGGCGCCGACCGCGGCGGACGACGCTCCCTCGACGCTCGACGCCTCGCTCTCGATCGGCGGAATGACCTGCGCCGCGTGCGTTCGACGCGTCGAGCGCGCGCTCACGAAGGTCCCCGGCGTGAAGGCCGCGTCGGTCAACCTCGCGACCGAGAAGGCGCGCGTCGAGTTCGACCCCGCGAAGACCACGGTGAAGGGCCTCGAGGCCGCCGTCGAATCCGCGGGGTATTCTGCGAAGCAAATCGCTCCCGAGCGAGCGCCGTGGCCCGAGACCATCGCGTCGCTCGTCGCGGGCGCCGCCATGATGATCGCGATGTTCGCCGTCCCCATGGCGTGGCAACACACGCTCGGCTGGGTCGAGCTCGCGGTGACCGCCGCGCTTCTTCCGTGGGCGGGCAGGCACACGTTTGTCGCGGCGTATCGCGCGCTTTTGCACCGCGACGCCAACATGCACACGCTCGTCGCGCTCGGCTCGATCGCGGCCTTCGTCGTGAGCGCGATCGTCACCGTCTCGCCGACCCTCGCGCACCGATTGCAGCTGGGACACCACGCGTACTTCGAGTCCGCGGTGTTCGTGATCGGCTTCGTCCTGCTCGGAAAGGCGATGGAGCACCGCGCCAAGCTCCGGGCGAGCGCCGCGATTCGGTCCCTCGCGAAGCTGCAGCCGGACGTTGCACACAAAATCAACGGCGCTGACGGCGCTGCGACCGACGTGCCCGTCTCGTCGCTGCGCGCAGACGACCTCGTCGTCGTGAGGCCCGGCGAGCGCGTCCCGACAGACGCCGTGATCACCGGCGGACGCGCGGGCGTGGACGAGTCGATGCTCACTGGCGAGAGCGCGCTCGTGACGCGGACCGCGGGCGACGCGCTCCTCGCGGGGACGCTCGTGCTCGACGGCGCCCTCGAGGCCCGCGTCACGCGCACCGGGAGCGATACGGCCCTCGCGCGCATCGTCGCGCTCGTCGACGAAGCGCTGACGTCGAAGGCGGACGCGCAGCGGCTCGCGGACGAGATCGCGCGTTGGTTCGTCCCGGTGGTGCTGGTCGTCTCGGCGCTGACATTCGTGCTGTGGGCGTTCGTCGCGGGGGATGTCGCGCGGGCGGTGTCGACGTCGGTCGCCGTGCTCGTGATCGCGTGCCCCTGCGCGCTCGGCCTCGCGACGCCCGTGGCCGTGATGGTGGGCGCAGGTCGCGCGGCGGAGCTGGGAATTCTCTTGCGAAATGCGTCTTCGCTCGAGCGCGCGCTGCGCATCGACACGATGGTCTTCGACAAGACGGGGACGCTCACCGAGGGCGCGCCCACGGTCATCGCGGCCTACCCCGCGGAGGGCACGACCGAGACATCCCTCGCGACCGTCGCGCGGTCGATCGAGACCGACGCGTCGCACCCGCTCTCGCGCGCGGTGCTTCGCTGGGCCGAGTCGCTCTCTGCTCCGCGCGTCGCGGTCGAGTCGTTCGCGCAGCGCGCGGGGCTCGGCGTCGAGGGGCGCATCGAAGGAGCGCTCGTTCGCGCGGGCCGCGCCTCGTGGCTGAGCGATCAGGGAGTGGACCTCTCTCCTGTGCAGCGCGCGCTCGACCAGATCGAGGCCGACGCGCGAACGCCGGTGGTGTTGTCGCGGGACGACCGCGCGATCGGAGCGCTCGCGCTCGAAGACAAGCTGCACCCCGAAGCGCGCGCGACGCTCGATCAGCTGCGCTCGCTCGGCGTCGAACCGGTGATCATCACGGGCGATCGCAAGGCGGTCGCGGCGCGCGTCGCCAGCGAATTGGCAGTGAAAACAGTGATCGCCGAGGCGCTCCCCGAGGACAAAGCCGCGCACGTCAACGCGCTCAAGCAGCGCGACGGCGCGCGCAGGTACGTCGCGATGGTGGGCGACGGCGTCAACGACGCGCCCGCGCTCGCGAGCGCAGACCTCGGCATCGCGATCGGATCGGGCGCAGACGTCGCGCGCGCAGCCTCGGACATCACGCTCTTGACGAGCGATCTGCGCGCGGTGGTCGACGCGCTCGCGCTCTCGAGGCGGACAGCGCTCACGATTCGGCAGGGATTGGCCTGGGCGTTTCTCTACAACGTGCTGCTCATCCCCGTGGCTGCGGGGGTGTTCGTTCCGCGCTTCGGCTGGGCGTTGGACCCCGCGCTCGCGGCGGCGGCGATGTCGATGAGCAGCACGAGCGTCGTGCTCAACGCGCTGCGGTTGAAGCGCTTCGCGTCGAGCCGCGCACGAGCGACGGACCGCTGAGCTCTCAGCGTTGTTGACGTTGCGCGAGCGAGGCTGCTACGTGATTGTCGATCCGGCGCCGCGCGAGAGACGAGCGTAGCCTTTCGACCGCGGCGCTACGCCGCGGCTGACGATGACCTGCACTGAAGTAGAAAACTGCTAGCGCAGTTTTTCCGCTCCCTCCGGGACGCCCTGCGGGCCCTCGTCCTGGGAGGGATCGGATCTGTTGAGCGAGTAGCTTCTCTCGTGCGCGCCGGATCGCTCGCCCGCTCGTGACGGCAGAGCACGTTCCAGTGAGCGGCCCCCACCCCGCGCTGGCGCGAGAGCGGCCCCCACCCGGCGCTGCCGCGCGAGTGGAGCGGCCCCCACCCGGCGCTGCCGCGCGCCCCGCCCCCGCCTGAACGGCAGGGGCGGCGGCTTTGCATTGCGTCAGCGAGATTCCAAGCCCAACGCGCGTCGCGAGACTCACTGCGCGGCGGTTACACGATTCCGGACACACAAAACCAAGCTCCGCCCCTGCCGTTCAGGCGGGGGCGGG
>JAEUKI010000028.1 GCA_016793325.1 Myxococcales bacterium
GCCGCCGAAGGCGGTTGCGCTCTGCTCGCCTCTTGGCGAGCAGCCAGCGTCGAGGCTTGCCTCGACGCGTGCGTCGACCGTGTTGCCTCGAGGCGTCAGCCGACGGCGTTCCGCCAGTGAAACTCCAGGCTATCTCACAGATGTGACGAATGATGAGAGCAAGCAGCCGCGCACTGTGCCTCGAAGACATCGCGGGGCACCGTCACGCGATCTATCTCGACAGGCGTTCTCGCTCGCGCTCGAACTTAGGCACGTGAACTGTCGCGTCGGAGAGCCTCGGATCACCTGCAAATGCGCAGGCAGAGTTCGAACGGCTCTTGTCTCGAAGTTCGAGCGCGAGCGAGAACGCCTGCGGAGCTAGCTCGAGAAGCCTCGCTGACTGGGTCTGCGAAGCACAGTGCGCGGCTGCTTGCTGCCGCGCCCCGCTCGCTTGCTGCCGCGCCCCACTTGCGCCCTCCCCTCGCTGCGCTCGCTTACGGCCGCTCGACGACGAGCTGGCCGCACGCGGCGCCGATGTCTCCGCCGCCCGAGTAGCGTCGCACCACCGGGACGCCCAATCGTCCGAGCGCATCCACGAAGCGCGCGAACTCTTCGTCGCTCGGGCGCGTAAACGCGGTTCCCTCGAAGGCGTTGTGCTCGACGAGCGAGAGCCGCACAGGGAGCGCGCGGTCGGTTCCGACGCCGATCGCTTCGGCGAGCGCGGCCGCGTCCTCGTCGCTGGTGTTGACGCCCGCGAGCAGCGCGAACGAGAGCATCACCAAGCGGTTGTTTTGCGCGACGAACGCTCGCGCCGCGTCGAGCACTTCGGACAAGGGATACTTCTTCTCGATGGGCATGAGCGATCGGCGCACGTCGCTGCGCGCGGTCGTCACGCTGATGGCGAGCCGCGCCCGCGTCCCGCGCTCGGCCATCGCGCGAATCCCAGGAACGATCCCCGCCGTGCACACCGTCACCGCGCGCCCGTCCACCGCGACGCCGCACGGGTTGGTGATCACGTCGAGCGCGTCGAGCACGTTGTCCACGTTGTGCAAAGGCTCGCCCATGCCCTGAAACACCACGCCGTGCACGCGCCCGAGCCCCTCTTGCTTGAGCTCGCGCGAGACGTGGCGCACTTGCTCGACGATCTCCCACGCGGCGAGGTGGCGCACGAGGCCCATCGTTCCCGTGGCGCAGAAGCGGCAACCGAGCGCGCAGCCCACCTGCGAGCTCACGCAAATCGAGAAGCGCCCCTCTTTGTGCAGCGGGATGCGCACCGTCTCGATCCGCGCGCCGTCTTCGCACTCGAAGAGGTACTTCACGAACGGATCCACCGCAGACGCGTGGCGCTCGACGAGCTCGAGCTTTCCGACGCCGATGTGCGCGAAGGCCGCGTCCCTCGCGCTCGCGCGCACGTTGCGAACGCCCAAGCCCACGTCGCTCCCGCGTTGAACGACGTGCGCGATGATCCGCCGCGCTTCGTCCAACGTCGGTCGCTCGTTGTCCGCGAGGCCCTCGATGGCGTTCATTCGCTCGACGAGCCGCTCGGGCGTCATGCCCTGCAGGCGCTCTCTCGGAGCGGCCTTCTTCGCGACGAGGCTCACCGATCCCTCGTCGTGCGCGGCGCGTACGGGCAGCTGCATCACTGAACCTTGATCACGACTTTGCCGAAGTGCGCTCCAGCCGCCATGTGCTGCATCGCTTCGATCGTGTGCTCGAGCGCAAACACCTTGTCGACCACGGGAACCATCTTCGACGCGCTGATCGCGCGGCACATCTGCTCGAAGTGCTCCCTCGATCCGACGATCACGCCCTGCACGCGCACGTCCTGCATGAGCACAGGAAACAAGCTGATCTCTCCCGATCCGCCCGCGAGCACGCCGATCAAGCTCACGCGACCGCCCATCTTGATCGCGCGCAGGCTCTGCTCGAGCGTCCCCGCTCCGCCCACCTCGACGATCACGTCCACGCCTCGCCCGCCGGTCGCGTCGCGGGCGGGCTTGGACCAGTTGGGGGTCTCTCGATAATTGATCACCAAATCAGCGCCCATCGCGCGCAGCCGCTCGGCCTTGTCGTTCGAGCTCGTGGTGGCGATGACCTTCGCGCCCATTTGTTTGGCAAATTGCAGGGCAAACACGCTCACGCCGCCGGTCCCCTGCACGAGCACCCACTGGCCGGGCAAGAGCCCTCCATGGTCGAACAGCGCGCGCCACGCAGTGAGCCCCGCGCACGGCAGCGTCGCGGCTTGCTCGAGGTCGAGGTGCTCTGGCACCGCCACGAGCCCGCTCTCGTGGAGCGCGCGATACTCGCAGAGCATCCCGTCGAGGGGCCCGCCGAGCGTCGTCGCCATGAGCTTCTCGCGCGAGGGCTCTCCCGCGAGCCACCCCTGCGCGAACGTGGGCATGACCCTGTCGCCCACACGAAAGCGCGTGACGCCCTCGCCGACGGCGCTCACGACGCCCGCGCCATCCGAACACGGAATCAACGGGAGCTTCTGCTTGGGGTTGTAGAGCCCCCGGACCATCAACAAGTCGCGGTAGTTGAGCGACGCAGCGCCCACCCTCACGAGCACTTCGCCTGCGCGAGGCGAGGGGATTTCACGTTCTTTCACCCCGAGGTTCTCGAGGCCGAAGCTCTGCTCGACAGTGACCACACGCATGGTTTCGTCCGCGGACGTTACTCGATCGCGCCCGACGGTCGAGCCCGCGCAAGCTCCCAGTCCGCCGAGGGATCGCACCCTGCTTCGCTGGCGGTTCGCCGAGGGATTTTCAGTGATTGACCTTCGCTACAGGGACACGGCAATGGTACATAACTGAATCGCGCTCGTTGCGAGCGCCGTGACTTTCATTCCCTGCATTCGAGGTTTCTCCATGCGATTGCTTCGGTGGTGCGCGACGATGATGACCGCGGGCGTGCTCGCGGCTTGCAGTGAAGAGAGGCCGCTCGGCAATTTCGACTCCGGCGTCGGAAACGCGGACAACGGCTCCAACACCGGCGACGACACAGGGACGAGCGGACCGGACATCGTCGATCCCATGGGCGACGGCGGCGGCGGGGAGATGGATTCTGGCACAGGAATTCGAGACACCGGCGTTCCGCCTGTCGTCGACGGCGGCGGGATCTACGACGACGTCGGTCGCACCGACGCTGCCACCGGCTGCGGCACCGACGCGGGCGCGGCGCGCCCCACGGGCTGCCTCGGCGCCGAAGTGCAGAACAACGGCCTCGATGACAACTGCAACGGCACCGTGGACGAGGGCTCCTCGTGCATCCCGGGCTCGGTGCAGCGCTGCTTCCTCGGCCCGCCCGGACGTCGCGGCGTCGGGGCCTGCGTGGATGGAATGCAAACGTGCCAGGGCTCGGGCGAGTTCGGCTCGTGGGGCCCCTGCATGGGCGGCATCTCGCCGCGCGGCGAAGTGTGCGACCGACTCGACAACAACTGCGACGGACGCGCGGACGAAGACCTCTGCTGCAACTCCGTGGGAACGTGCCCCGCGCCAGGCGACATGCGCATCCCGACGGGCGGACCGTTCCGCACGTACACCGTTCGCGGTTCGCAGTTTGTTCCAGGCGCCACGCGCTATCGCTGGCGCGTCGTCGGCGGCCCCTGCGATCAGCTGCTCTCGGCCACGAGCATGGGCGCCACGACGTACACGCTCAACGGCACGATGAACACGCTGACGGCGGAGGGAGAGAACCTCCAGTTCCGCCCGACGTTGTCTGGTGACTATCAAGTGACGCTCACCGTCACGCGCTCGGACGGCACCACCCTCGAGTGCATGTTCATCATTCCGATCCGCGCCCCCGGCTTCCGCGCAGAGCTCTGCTGGGATCGCACCGGAAGCACGGACATCGACTTCTGGGTTCACCGCCCCAACAACACCGCCAACTGGACCACCGGAACGTCGCTCTCGAACGTCACCTGCGGTTGGACCACGTGCCGCAACGCTCGCAACCTCGATTGGGGTTTCACGCGCACGCCCGGAACGGACTGCCGCGAGCCGCTCGCGGGAGGGGGATGCAACAACCCGCGCCTCGACATCGACAACGTCGTGACTGTTGGTGTCCCCGAGAACATCAACATCGACAACCCGCGCGCCGGCGACGACTACCGCGTCGCGGTCAACTACTTCGGCGGCACCGGCACCGTGCAGCCGATGGTCAACATCTACTGCGGCGGAGAGCTTCGCGCGACCTATGGCGGCGCGACCGTTGGCGGAATGCGCTTCGGCGCAGCGCCCATCGCGGGATTCAATCGCTCGGGCGGCGACTCGACAGGCTCGCTCTGGCGCGTCGTCGACGTCGTGATGACCAGCGCCTCCGCGTGCACGCTGCATCCGCTGCGCCCCATGGGCGCCGCGCCGGGCCCGTGCGTCGCGACCAACAGCGACCGCACGTACAACGGCAACTGCTCGCGCTGAGCGCGACGCTGGGGGGACTCGAATAAAGGGGGGTGAAATCAAGTCGCGGCGCTGTTCGCAGCGCGCGCGGCGCTACTCGCTCGCGCCCGTGTCCGCGCCGGTGTCCGCCGGAGCCACGCCGCTGTCCGGGCGGCCTCCGTCGACGATCGGGACCGTTCCCCCCGCGGGATCCGTGCACCGCAAGCGATTGTCCCCGCTGGATGTGTCCGGCGAGCACACGAGCCCCGAGGCACACTCGCGATTCTGCAAGCACGACTCGTTGCGCTGCCGCGTCCCCTCGATCGAGCACGCCGTCAGCCACAGCGAAGCCACGATCGCGCTGAGCACGCCGACGATCGCCACCGCACCCTTCGTTCGCACTGCCCTCGAGCTCAACTCGCACCTCCCTGCGGACACCGCAGTACGCTCGACGATACCTCGATCGCAGTTGGGCGCGTCTACTTCCGTACGACCGCCGCCGATCCCCCCCTCCGCGTCACCCCAGTCAGCGCCCTGGCTCGCCCGCTCACCCCGTCGTGACGCCGAGCGCGCGCTCGAGCACCATCGCGATCTGCGACGGGTCTCCGTCGAACACCGTCGCGAGCGCCCCAGCCTCTTGCCACCGCCGCGCGTCGGTGTCGCTCGCGCCCCGCGAAAACGCCACGACGCTCGTGAACCGCGTGTCCTCGTGTCGCGCGATCGCCTGGATCCATCGCTCGCCATCGACGCCCGACGACGGGAGCGTCACGATCACCGCGTCGATTAGATTGGCCCCAGCGCACTGAGCGCCGATGTCGACGAGCGCCACGGTTGGGTCCGTGATGACCTGCACTTCGAAGCTCGTCGACAAGAGCCCCGCGAGCTTGCGAGCGTCGTCGACGCGAGAGTCCACGATCGAGACCCGCGGGCGCACCGGCGCGATTTCGGGCGGGATCGCCATGTTGTACCGCCGCAAGAAGTGAAGCAGCGATCGCCGGCGAAAACGCAGGTGACGACCCGGCGTCGAGAAAGCCTCGATGTCGCCCTTCTCGACCCAGTTGTGAACGGTCTTGAGGTCGACGTTCCAGATGTGAGCGACTTGCGACGCGACGTAGATCGGCTCGCGCGGCGGAATCTTGATGCGCTCGCGCCGCGCGATGCTCCCTTCGAAGCGTCGCGCGGGCGTCGGCGTCGGCTCGACCTCGCCGCTGAGCTCGGTCGCGAGTGAATCGAGCTGTTCGCGAAGCGCGTCGAACTGACCGCTCTCGAGCGTCCCGACGACGTGCTCGTCTGCGACGCTCTTGGGCGCGTCGATGAGCACGAAGCGCAGCGATTTGGTCTCGGCGCTCGAGAGCAGCGCCTTGCGCCACGTCGTCGCGTCGATCCCGTCCATCGGGAGTCGCGTGACAGCGAGGTCCATCGGAGCTCCAGCGCCCGCGCGTTCGCCCGCCGAAATGAGCGCCGCGTACGCGTCGCCCCAGAGGTGCACGTACCAGCGACCCGACGAGTACAGGCCGAGGTGCGCGACGTCTTCGGGCGACGGGGCGCCCTTGCGCGCTTCGCCGGGCTCGCGTCCGGGGCGCAAGAGACCGAGCTGCTCGACGAGCTGCGCGCGCCGATCGAGGTCGGGCTCGACCACCATCGCGTGCGGACGATCCGTGAGCAGCTCGTCGGGAATGGGATAGCCCCAACGAGAGAGAAACTTCACCACCGCGCTGTGTCGAAAGCGAAGGTGTCCTCCCGGGGTCCGAAAGCTCTCGAGCTCCGCGGGCGCTTCGGGGTCTTCGTTGCGATCACACCAGTTGTGGATGGTCTTGAGGTCGACATCGCAGATCGAAGCGAGCTGCGAAGCCAGATAGATCGGCTCTCGAATTGCCCCAGGCGCGATGCTCGCACGCGCCGGAGGGCTCTCGGACGGTCGGGCGCTCTTCGAGTTCTTCATCCGGCGGCACGATAACTCTGCACGCGCAGATCGATCCTCACAATTCACTCCCTGTAAGGTCACTCATCGCGATCAAGCGTCGGAAGGACGGTCGTGCCGCGCTCGATCCCCAGGGAAATGTCCTGCGCTTCGCGGCGCGCGTGTCGCCAATGGAAAGCCGGGTGGCCGCCGCGTCGCGTTCGAGCCCCGAACAAGCTCGGAAAACAAACGATCGGCTACCGCACCGCAGTCCAGAGTCCATCGTCGTACACGAAGCGCGTGACCAACGGCGCGCTGTCCGATGAACGTACGAAGCGCTCGCGCTCGGGATGCGACGGGTCATCGGGCAACACGATGACGAAGCCCTTGTCGCTCGTGGTCACGACGGGCTCTTGTGGATCGAGCCGCGCGGGCGAGAGCGCCATCGCCTCGTCGACCGTGCGCGCGAGAGAGAGGGCCTGCACCGTTCGATACGTCGGCGGAACGAGCACGATCTCGCGGCGCTCCGCGCGCGCGAGCGCCTCGGCGGGCGCGAGCCACAACGACGCGACGGTCTCGCGCGTGTCGTGCGTCGCCACGGTCCCCTTCGGCGCGCGCGCGATGAAGAACCGCGCGTCGAACCGCCGCGTCTCGGCCTTCGGCGTGATCCAGCGCGCGAGCGGTCGCAGCGCAGAGAGGGCTAGCTTGATATTGTGTGCTTCGAGCAGCGGCGCGAACGGCTTCTTCTCGACGTCGAGCGCGTGACGGATGTTCGCCACGGTCTCGTCCGCGACCGCGCTCGTCGACAGGAGCACTCCGGACTCTTCGAGGCACTCGCGCGCAGCCGCGACGAAGAGCCCGCGGGCTCGATCGTTGTCGGGCTCCTGAAGGATCGCTCGGCACGCCTCGGCGTCGAGGTCTCCGGCGAGCGCGCTGTCGCTGTCTTCGGGGTCGAGCTTTCCCCCGGGAAACACGTACGCCCCGCCCATGAAGCGCACGTCGGCCCGTCGCTTGACGAAGAACAGCTCGATCCCCGCGCCGTCTGCGCCCTCGCGGACGAGCACCACCGTGGCTGCGTCTCGCGGCGTGACGGGCGGCCCGTCGAGGTCGAACGAGATCGTCACGACAGCCCCGCGAGCGCGGACTCGAGCTCGCCTGCGGCGTGCGAATCACGGGCGCTTCGCGCGGCGTCGACGCCCGCTTGCAACACTTGCTTCGCCTCGTCCTTGCGGCCGAGCTCGATCAACATCTGCCCCGCCATCAAGTACTGCGGAACGTAGCTCGCGAACTGCTCGCGCATCTTCGCGAACACCGCGAGGGCGTCTTCTTTGCGGTCGGCGCTGCGGTATTCGAGCGCGAGCCCGTAGTACGGAAAGGGGTCCTTGGGACCCGCGGCGACCATCTTTTCGAGCGCGGCGAGGCGCTTGTTCGTCGTTGTCATGGTGGGTTCGAACCGTCTCAGCTCTCGATGACGCCGATGTACGGCAGGTTGCGAAACTTCTCGGCGTAGTCGAGCCCGTAGCCGACGACGAACTTGTCTTCGATCGTGAAGCCCAGATAGTCGATCGAGATCGCCACCCTCGTGCGCGCGGGCTTGTGCAAGAGCGAGCAGATCTTCACCGAGCTCGGCTTTCGCGTCGCGAGGTTGTCGAGGAGGTACTGCATCGACAGCCCCGTATCGACGATGTCCTCGACGATGAGCACGTCTTTGTTCTCGACGGGAAACGTCAGGTCGTGCGTGATCTGCACGACGCCCGAGCTCTCGGTGCCCGATCCGTACGAGCGCAGCCCGAGAAAATCGATGCGCACGTCCTCGAGGTCGATCGCCCGCGCGAGGTCCGCGGCGAAGAGGAAGCTCCCCTTCAAGATCGAGACGAGCACGAGGTGCCGGCCCTTGTAGTCCTGGGTGATCTTCGCTCCGAGCTCGCGCACGCGGGCCGCGATCGCTTCGGAGCTCAACATGACGCTCGGCTTGGGGATCATCGCGGCGCCGAGGGTACTACGCCGCGCGTCGATTGACGCTACCCCTGCGCGGCCTCGAGCGCCCTTCGCGCGAGGGCGAGCCCGCTCTCGGCGAGCGTCCGCAACGCGAGCGCGATCGCGACGAGCACCGCGAGCGCGCGCGCAGGGATCGCGACGTTCGACTGCGCCCACGGAGCGGCCACGCGCGACGCGATAGCCACTGCGGTCTCGGCCGCGACGAGGGCTAACAGACCCGCGCTCGCGAGCGTGAGACCCGAGGCGATCGCCTCGGCCGAGTAGCGCGTCGCGCGATCGAGCATCGCGCCCATCGACGGCAGCGCGCTCGGCGAAGGATCCACCGGAAACCGCGCGAACGAAGCCGCGAGCGCTTGCACGACCGCGCGCAGCCCTCCCGCCGCGACGAACGCCGCGCCGAACGTCCATCGAAAGAGCTCGGACAACGGCGTCGCGCGCCCCGAGCCGTCGAGCGTGTTCACCTCGCTCGATCCCGCTCCGCGCGCTTGATCGAGGATTCGCCCCGCGTGCTCCGCGGCGAAGAACGGCGTCGACAAGACGATCGCGAGCAGCAAGCCCAAGAAGAGCTCGCGCAGCGCGGCGAGCACCAAGCCCACGCCGAGCGCCGCGGGCGCGCGAAGGTCGAGCAGCGACGGCGACGCGCCCACGACGAGCACCGCGAGGATGGGCGTTCGCGCGGCGGTGGGCAGCGCGCGCCCGCCGAACAGCGGGAGCATCATCGTCACGGGCACGAGCCGCACCGTCGCGAGCGCGACGGGCACGAGCATCGCGACGATCGCGGCGAAGAACGCTGCGGACTCGTTCACAGCGCGACGGTTATCGCACGAGCTGAGGGATCGCGGTCCACAAGCCGCGCGTGTAGCGCACGAGCGTGGTCGCGCCAGCGCCCCCGACGAGCACGAGCACGAGCGCGACCGCGGCGAGCTTCGGCGTGTGCGAGAGCGCTCCGTCGTTGATCTGCGTCGTCGCAGAGAAGAGCCCCATCACGATGCCCACCACGGCCGCAGCGAGCAGCGCGGGGAGGGACAGAGACAGCACGAGCCACAGGGCTTGTTGCGTCAGCTCGGTCGCGCGAGAGAGCAACGGGCGCCTGCGCTCTTCTCGCTCAGAGCGCGAAGGGGTACTGCACTTGGAACGTCGGCCGCGTGAACGGCGGCACCGTCGCTGCGCGCACCGCGCGAGCCATGCACGAGCCCGCCGGCGTTCCCGCGAAGGGAGCGGCCACCGTGGCGGTCGTCACGCGTCCCGACGACGCGAACACGACCGTGATCATCGCGGGCCCGGGCTGTCCCGAGGCGCACGCGCGCACCGCAGGCTGCACGCCGCGCATCGCGCTTCCGACGTCCGAGCGCGCAGGCGTCTCGGGTCCGCCGCCGCTCGAGGGCGTGGGAGTCGGGTTGTTTGCAGGTCCCGTGGGGCGGCTCGGAGCCGTTCCGCAGTTGAGCAAGCACGCGATGTCGCCGCGGCAGCGGGCTGCGCAGCTGTTTCCCGCGGGCGCGCTGGGTCCCGAGGGAGGGGAGGGCGAATTGTTCTGGTTGGCGGGTGCCGAAGGCCCGTTACCCGAGGGCGAAGAAGGGGTTGACCGCGCCGAACGCGCAGAGCGCTCCCCGCGTCCGGAGGGCTCGCTGTGTCCGGTGCTGGGCGCTGTTCCCGAAGGTCCCGTTGCGCCCGTGCCCGCGGGAGGAGTGCCCGTGCCCGCGGGTTGCGCGCCCGCGGTCCCGTTGTTCGGCGCCGTGCCCGCTCCGTTGTTCGGGTTGTTCGCAACGCCCTGCCCGTTGTTGTTCGGATTGGCGTTG
>JAEUKI010000030.1 GCA_016793325.1 Myxococcales bacterium
CAACGCCAATCCGAACAACAACGGGCAGGGCGTTGCGAACAACCCGAACAACGGAGCGGGCACGGCGCCGAACAACGGGACCGCGGGCGCGCAACCCGCGGGCACGGGCACTCCTCCCGCGGGCACGGGCGCAACGGGACCCTCGGGAACAGCGCCCAGCACCGGACACAGCGAGCCCTCCGGACGCGGGGAGCGCTCTGCGCGCTCGGCGCGGTCAACCCCTTCTTCGCCTTCGGGTAACGGGCCTTCGGCACCCGCCAACCAGAACAATTCGCCCTCCCCTCCCTCGGGACCCAGCGCTCCCGCGGGAAACACCTGCGCGATGCGTTGTCGCGGCGACATCGCGTGCCTCGTCAATTGCGGCACGAGCCCGAGCCGCCCCACGGGACCCGCAAACAACCCGACTCCCACGCCTTCGAGCGGCGGAAATCTCCCCGCGACGCCCCAGCGCGCCGACGTGTCGACCGCGATGCGCAGCGTTCAGTCCGCGGTGCGCGCGTGCAGCGCGGGGCAGACCGGCACCGCGATGATCAGCATCACATTCGCGTCGTCCGGGCGAGTCACAACCGCCGTTGTCGACCCGCCCTTCTCGGGAACTCCCATGGGCTCGTGCATGGCCCGCGCCGTGCGGGCCGCCACGGTTCCTGCGTTTTCGCAGCCGACGTTCAGAGTTCAGTACCCCTTCGCCCTCTGAGCTCCGTCGCACAAATCACAGGTCTCCGCGCCCCTGTGAATTTCACGGGAACTTTTCGCCCTCTCCGCGCGTCTCCACAGCACCTCGCGCGCCTCGCGCGTCCCGTTCGCTGCTCGCGCCGACCGCCAAGGCGCTGAGCGCCGAGGAGGACCCGTCATGCTCGTTCGTCGCTCTGATCTCTCGGCGCGCAGCCCGTCGCCTATTGCCGCCCCCACCTCGCGCGCCAGCGTCGATCCAGCCGCGCTCGTCGCGCTCTTCGCCGTTCCGTGCGTGATCGCCGCGACGCTCGCGCTGCTGCCCGAGCGAAACACCAACGATGAGGTCTATCGCGACGGTTTTCGCCCGACGATCGAGCGACCGACGCTCGCGGCGGTTCCGTCCGTTCGAAGCGCGCCCGTCGCGTCGCCACGACCGACCCACGTGACGCCCGTCGCGGTCGCGACCTCGAGCGCGCGCGGCGTCGCAGCGCCCGCGGCCACGAGCGTCCCGATCAACCGCGTCGCGACCGTCAACGGCGTGAGCGCGACGCAGCCGACGCCCATCGTCAGCGAAGAGGGTTGGGGCTGGGACGAAGCCGCGTGGCAATCGTGGTGGGCGCGCAATCGCGCGTACTACGAAGCGTGGTGGGCGCGTCGTCGCTGGGCTCGCGCGGCGCCAGCGATGGCGAGGATGTACCGCGTGCGCGCGGCGATGATGGACGCGCTGCAGTCCGCGGGCGCGTTCGACCCTTCGATGTTCGACGCGATGAGCGACTGCGGGCCGTTCGCGTGCGGCGCCACGTCGTCTGCGTACGTTCCGCCGCCGTCGAGCGCGAGCGCTTCGCGCGCCACCGTTCGCCGCGACGGCGCGCGATGGAACATCGGCAACGCCCACACCGAGCTCAGCGTTCGCCCTTCGCAACAGTGCGAGCTCCGCTACACGATCGCCGACGGCGCGGCGCGCTCGATCGTGTTCGACACGCCCTCGTCATCCGACGACGACACGCCCGCGACCACCACCGCGTGCGAAGTGCGCGAGATCACCGTGCGCGACGGCGCTGCGCTCGAGCTCTCGTGGCGCACGAGCCGCTGGACGCAGCGAGCGATCGTCACGCTCGGACACAACGCGACGCAGGCCGAGGCCACCATCGCCCGCGACGTCCGAAGCAACGACGCGACCGGAGCCCACACGATCGAGCTCGTGAACCTCTCGTCCACCGCGCGCGAGTGGACCATCGGCGGACGCGCGCTCTCGCTCGAGCCAGGCGGCGTGCTCCGCGTGCGCGCCTCGGCGGACGAAGAATAGCCCGCACACGATTTCAATCCCCCCAGGGATTACCCTCAACCGAGGGTCATTCCGCCGTCGATCACGAGCGTGTGCCCTGTCACGTACGACGACGCGTCGGACGCGAGGTACAGCGCCGCAGGAGCGATCTCGTCGGGCTCCGCGTAGCGCCCGAGCGGCGTGCGATCGACCACGCGCTTGACCATGTCTTCGTTCTCGACGATCGCCGACGCGAAGCGCGTCTTCACGAGCCCCGGAGCGATCGCGTTCACGCGAATGCCCGATGGCCCGAGCTCGACCGCGAGCGTCTTGGTCATCGAGAGCACCGCCGCTTTGGTCATCCCGTACACGCCCTGGGTCATCGCCGCAGCGAGGCCCTGAACGCTCGCGACGTTGACGACCGAGCCCTTCGCGTCGCGCCCCACGACGTGCTCGACGAACGCGCGAATGGCTTCGAAATAGCCTCGCGTGTTGACCTCGAACGTCTTGTCCCACGCGCCGCCGTCGACGCTCACCATCGGGCCGAAGTGCGGGTTGGTCGCGGCGTTGTTCACGAGGACGTCGACCTTGCCGAAGTGCGCGACGGACTGCGCGACGAGCTTGTGCAGCTCTTCGGGCTTGCCCGAGTGCGCGGCGATCGCGATCGCGCGGCCGCCTTCGCGGTTGATTGTGTGTGCGACTTGCTCGCACGCCTCGAGCTTGCGCGACGAGAGCACCACCGCGGCGCCGTGCTGCGCGAAGCAGCGCGCGATGGACTCGCCGATGCCGCGCGAGGCGCCGGTGACGATCGCGACCTTGCCTTCGAGATGAATCGCGGGCTTCATCGCTGATCAACCGCCTACGTATTTGCCGACGAGGCGCGAGAGGCGCGGGATCGCCGCTTCGACGTGCTGCTTCCCTTTCGGGCGCAGGCTCTCGTACGCCTTCTTGATGGTCCCGTTCTTCGAGCGCGCAGCGCGCGCGTCGGTGACGCCGAGCAGGGCGTCCGCGACCTCTGCGGCGCGCGCCGAGAAGTACGCCTCGACGCTCTTTCCGCTGCCCTGCTGCGCTGTGTAGAACGGCTCCATCTTCTCGACGAACTCGTCGATCAGCGCGTCCACGCTCTCGCGGATGATCCCCGGCTTGAGCGCCTTGACCATCCCGTAGGCGCCCTTGACGGCGATGCCCGTGAGGCCCGACTTCGACGCGACCTCTTCGTCGATGAGCTTCGAGCAGTCTTCGAGGAGCTGCGGGCGCTTGTCCGCTGCGAGCAATTGATCCTTGAGCGTCTTGGACACGGGTTCTCTCTCCAGTGGGTCGGTCACGAGCTCGGCGGTGTGCGCGTCGAGCGTCGGCGTGCAGCGCTCGGCGCGCACGCGTGGGTGCCGCGCGGTGTAGCACCGCTGACCGGAGAAACGCGACGAGGCACCGGAGTTGACCTCAGGTGCCTCGCCTCGCCCGTTCGGAATTTTTTGTGGAGCTGATGGGGATCGAACCCACGGCCTCCAGAGTGCGATTCTGGCGCTCTCCCAGCTGAGCTACAGCCCCGACGGGGAGGCGGAAACTGCATCGAATGTGTGGGAGAGTCAAGCGTCGGAATTCGTGGTGCCGTTGATTTTCGTTCGACCCTGGTTTTTCTCACGCGAGCGCGCGCCGGTGCGCGTCGATCGCCGAGCGATGCTCTCGCTCGTGGCGCTCGCGGGCGTGGCGTGTTCGAGAAGGACATATTCTGTCACAGACGCAGCGATCGCGTTGCGGCCCGGGTGGCGCGCGCTCCAGTGGGACGAGCTGCGCGGCGCGCGGCGCGGGTTCGCCGTGGTGAGCCCCGTCGACACGAGCGCGCCCGAGCGCCCTCCGGTGCTGTTCTGGTCTCGCGAGCGAACGGTGGACGCGGTCATCGGAGCGCGGTCGCTCGCGCACGTCGTGGCCCTCGTCGCCGCGACGCGCGCGGAGCTCGTTCACGTCGACGACACGTTTCGATGCGACGGCTCTCGGTGCGAGCGCCCGCACGGGCTCATTCGTCCCGCGGACGCGCTGTCGCTCGGGTGTCGCGGGTACTTCGATGGGCTCGCGCCGCGGCTCGGGGCCCCGATGCTCGCGTCGGCGTTCTCGCTGCTCGGAGTCAGCAGTCCTGCGGTTGCCGAGGACCCCGAGGCGCGGGCGCGATTGGCTTCGCACGGGGAGGGCTGGGTCCTCACGATCGACGACGCGCTGGCGCTCGCGCGTGCGCTTCGCGCGCGTCCCGGCCCCGAGCCCAACCTGTGGAACGAGGCGCTGGTCCCGCGCTTCGGCGAGCCCGGCTCGCTCCGCGGCGTCGTCGCGATGGACGAGAACGAAGCGTGGTTCGTGGGCTTCTCTGTGGGCGCGACCGAGCGCCTCGTGATCGCGCACACCGCCGAGTGCGAGGGTCGCGCGGGCAACGTCGTTCTCGCTGCGGCGCGGAGCGCGTTCGACACCGTCGCGCGCGTAGCGCCGACGACTCCAGCGAGCGGTTCTGCGCTGAATCAGCGACGCGGACGGCGCTGAAGACTGCGCGCGAGTGGTGCTACTGTCCGCCGCCTTTTGCCCAGCGCTCGCGACTCTCATCACACTCGGGCGCGCTTCAGGAGTGATCGATCATGGCGACTGACTTCTATGACATCAACGATCTGCTCACGGACGACGAGCGACTGGTGCGCGACAACGTGCGCTCGCTCGTCAGCAGCAAGATCCTCCCCTCGATTGGGAAGCACTTCGAAGAGGGAACCTTCCCCACCGAGCTCATCGCAGAGTTCGGCCGCGCGGGCGTCCTCGGCGCAAACCTCCCCGAGGAGTACGAGTGCGCCGGCATGAGCGACATCGCGTACGGACTCGCGATGCAAGAGCTCGAGCGCGGTGACTCGGGCATCCGATCGTTCTGCTCGGTGCAGGGCGCCCTCTGCATGTACCCGATCTACGCGTACGGAACCGAAGCTCAGCGCCGCAAGTACCTCCCCGGCATGGCCAAGGGCGAGATCATCGGCTGCTTCGGCCTGACCGAGCCCGACTTCGGATCCAACCCCGGAGGAATGCTCACGCGCGCCGAGCGCACGAACACAGGGTTCAAGCTCAACGGCACCAAGCGTTGGATCACCAACGGCAACCTCGCGCACATCGCGATCATCTGGGCCAAGCTCGACGGTCGCATCCGCGGGTTCATCGTTCCGACCAACGCGCCGGGGTTCACGGCGCAGAAGATCGAGCGCAAGTTCTCGCTCCGCGCGTCGGTGACGAGCGAGCTCATCCTCGAAGACGTTTACGTCGGCGAGGACGCGCTGTTGCCCAACGTCGAGGGACTCAAGGGGCCCCTCGGCTGCCTCACGCAAGCGCGCTACGGCATCGCGTGGGGCGTGATCGGCGCCGCCGAGGCGTGCTTCGAGTGCGCGGTCGACTACGCGAAGGACCGCGTTCAGTTCTCGCGCCCGATCGCTGGCTACCAGCTCGTGCAAGCGAAGTTCGCGCACATCCTCACGGAGATCACCAAGGCGCAGCTCGTGACGTACCGCCTCGGTCAGCTCAAGCAGGCCAAGAAGATGACTCCGCAGCAGGTCTCGCTCGCCAAGCGCAACAACGTGGCAATGGCGCTCGAGACAGCCCGCACGTGTCGCGACGTGCTCGGCGGCAACGGGATCACCTACGAGTACCCGATCGGTCGCCACATGCTCAACCTCGAGACGGTCTTCACCTACGAGGGAACGCACGACATCCACTCGCTCGTGCTCGGGCAAGCGATCACCGGCATCCCGGCGTACGACGCGCCGATGCCCGACCCGCGCTGACCTTCGCGCAACGGACTCGCGACGACGGGGGGAGTCGCGATCGAGACTACTGGGGGGACGCGCGAAGCGTGAGGACACGATCGAGCAGTCCGATCGACGCCACGCGCTTCGCGAGGTCGTCATCGCTGGCGTTCGCGTCGGGCTCGATGGGTCCCGTGACGAGTTCGCTGCCGAGCCACGATCGCAGCGTCTCGATCGACTCGCTTCGGTCCCGCGCCTCTGCGTGCGTTCGCTGGTTCACGACGACCGCGAGCACTCGGCACCCGCGTCGCGCGAGCGCTTCGTGCGTCGCCAACGTCTGGTGCACGGTCCCGAGTCCATCGCGCGTCACCAAGACGAACACCGCGTTGGCCACTCCCGCGGGCGCCAGATCCACGAACAAGTCCCGCTCCGTCACGGGAACGAGGGCCCCTCCTGCTCCCTCGAGAAGCACCCAGTCCGCCGCGTCGAGCGCCTCGTCTCGCAGTCTCCAGAGCGCCTCGCGATCGATCGTCTTCCCTTCGTGCCTCGCTGCCACCACGGGGGCGGCGGGTGTTCGAAAGCGCACTGGCCCGATGCGATCGACGTCGGTCTCGCGCTTCGCAGCGCGCGCGAGCGCGATCGCGTCGTCGCCCCGAAGGCTCCCGTCTGCCGACTCGACACACCCAGTCTCGACCCATTTCAACGGCAGCACGACTTCGTTGCGACTCACCAAGGCCCTCACGAGCCCTCGCGTGACTGTCGTCTTTCCGATCCCGGTGTCCGTCCCCGTGACGATCACGAGCTGCCCTCGCGTCATCGAACTCGCTCCAGCGCGGCCGCCAACGCGTCGATCTCGTCGCCCGTATGCTTCGCCGACACGGTCACCCTCAGTCGAGATGTTCCACGTGGAACAGTTGGTGGCCGGATCGCGGACACGAAGAAGCCCTCTTCGAGCAACACTTCACTCGCTCGCACCGCCCGCCTCTCGTCCCCGAGCACGATGGGAACGATCGGCGAACGCGGGTCGCCGAGCACCTCGATCCCTCGCGAGCGCAGCGCCTCACGAAGCCGAAGCGTGTTGGAGCGAAGCGCCGAGACGTGCTGAGGCTCCGAGCGAAGGATTCGAATTCCCTCGCGAACGGACGCGGCGTTCGCCACCGACGCACCCGTCGAGAACACAAACGACCGACACCGGTTCCAGAGCCACGATCGAAGCGGACGCGCACCAGCGACAAACGCGCCTGCGCAGCCGAGCGACTTACCCGCGGTACCGATCAGGACGTCTGCACGAACCCCCACCGCCGCGCACACGCCTCGTCCCGAGTCATCGAACACGCCGATTCCGTGCGCTTCGTCGACGTACAGACCGAGGCCCTCGCGATCGCACAACGCGCGCAGCTCGGCGATCGGCGCGACGTCACCGTCCATGCTGAAGACGGACTCTGTGAGCACCCAGCCCCTTCGAAAGGGTCGCGCCGATGCGATCGCGCGCTCGAGCGCACGAACCGAAGCGTGCTCGAACACAACAGTCCGAGCCTTCGACAGTCGGCAGCCATCCACCAAACTCGCGTGATTGAGCGCGTCGCTGAACAGCAAATCGTCTGCGCCCGCGAGGGTGGGAACGACGCCGACGTTCGCGGCGAAGCCACTCGTGAGCAGCAGGCTCGCCTCGACACCCAACCACGAAGCAAACTCCTGTTCGGCCGAGACGAACGTCGGCAGGTCACCACTCACGAGTCGTGATGCACCGCTGCCGACGCCGTCTTCTTGCATCGCTCGATCGGCGGCGAGCCGCAGGCGAGGGTCGGCGCGAAGCCCGAGGTAGTCGTTGCTGCAGAACACCGTGAGCGCACGACCGTCGAGGGTGGCGTGCGTCGTGTCGCGATAGTGCAGCGTTCGGGGAATCCGGAGACGGTCGAGTTGCCGCTGCTCTTCGAGGTCGGCCTCGAACCATTGAGTCGTCATGCGATTGGGTGCTCGTGCGCTCGCAGCGAGCGACGTGCTCGCGTGCGAGAGTGCGGAGCATCACGTGCCACGGCGCGACCGAGTTTCCAAGCCTCGTGCTTGGTGATGTTCCACGTGGAACATCATTGGGTACGCTCGATGACCAACGTGAGAACGACGAAGACTCGAGTGCTGGGGTTTGCTCTCGCCAGCGTGCTGAGTTGCCGACCAACGGCACCGGCGAGCAACAACGCCCAGACTCGGGATGCGCGGACAGCGACGGTGACGGTGCCGAGCGCGACCGACGCTGCGCAGAGCGAGACGGACCCGTGCTCGAGACTGCGGCCGAGGGACAACGGTGGAGACCTCCTCGATCTCGCCGCAGAGTCCGGTGTGCTCGACACAGAGCGAGCGCAGCGCTGTCTCGCGACAGTACCGAGCGACGAGCCGACCGCGCGACGGAGGGCGCGGATGTTTGCCCTCGCGCGGCGACTGCCATCGGTGAACCTCGCGGCGTTCTGGGACATCGTTCGTCCCGACGAGCGAACGCTCGTGGCGCGCGCGCTCGCGGCGCGGAAGCTCTCGGATGCCACGGCGCTCCCGACAGCGTGGAACCTCGATCCACAGAGGGATCTCGACGCGGCGACGCTCGTGGCCCGGTTTCAACAACGGCAGACCGAGCGCGAAGACGACGGAGCGCGCGCGAGCGCAGGACTCGGGCGAGCTGAGTTGGATGGACAGCTCGCGACGGCCAAGTGGCTTCGGATGGTGCGCTGGGCCCCCACGGCGGATGAGCTCGCGGCGACGAGCGCGTGGGTGGTTCCGGCGCTCGTGCGCAGCCTCGGAGAAGGGCCCTCGGCGGCGAGCGTTCCGTGGGGAGAGTGGCTGCGGGTGATGGCGACGCGTGCGAGGTTGGCTCCGAGGATCTGGGGCAACGCGTGGCGCGCGGTGCGCGACGGAGTTCCGAGAGCTCAGTGGACAGCGAACGCAGCGACGTGGGTGACGGCGCTCGACGCATTGCCGAGAGTGCGAGGACTCGAGGGCGAGACGCGAACTTGGTTCGAGTGCGAAGACGCAGCCGCGATCGATCGATGGACCGGGCATGTCGAACGAACCCCGCGGTGCGCGACCGGAGCCGAGCGTTGGATCGCGCTCACGCTCGAAGCGCAGCTGCTCGCCAAGCTCGAAGGCGCCGACGCCGAACGCGCGCGGGCGCTCAGCAACATCCGGCGCGACGCGCAGAACCGCGCCCAAGTGTTGATCGAAGTCGCCAACACCGCGTGCTCGCTCCCGAGAGCGCACGCGATGCCCCTCGTCCGTGCGCTCGCGCGCGAGCGTGACCCCGGAGTGCTCGCGACGCTGTTGGACGGTCTCGTCTCGCACCCCGAGCTCGCGCGAGCGCTCGAGGCACCCGTGCGCGATGCGCTCATTCGAGCGCCGTTCGAAGCGCCCGAGGGACCGACGCTCGAAGCGCGGGTTCCCGCGATCGCGATCGCGAAGATGTTCGGTCGAGAAGAGCTCGTGCGCCCCGCGGCAGAGTCCCGAGTGCGCGCAGTACAGCGAGCGCTCGCACCCGACGGCGGACTCTTGCCGACTCCAGAGCCCAATGCCGAAGTGCGCGCCGAGCGGACGACGGTGCGCTTCGTCACGGACGCTGGGACGTTCGAGATCGCGCTCGCGCCGGACACCGCGCCGCGTGCGGTCGAGAGCATGCGCGCGCTCGTTCGACAGCGTCGATACGACGGGCTGCGGTTCCATCGAATCGTTCCGGGGTTCGTCGCGCAAGGAGGAGACCCTCGCGGGGACGGGTACGGCGGAACCGAAGTTCCGACGGTGACGGAGCTCTCGCTCGCGCCCTTCGATCGCGGCGCTGTCGGCATCGCGCTCGCAGGGCTCGACACGGGGGGCATGCAGTTCTTCGTCGTCACCGCCGACGCGCGCGGGCTCGACGCCAGCTACCCCCACATCGGCCGCGTCGTGCGCGGCATCGAAGTCGTCGACGGAATTCTCCCGAGAGATCGAATCATCAGCGCTGAGGTGCTGCCTTGAGGAGTTCGTCGTTTTGCCTGTGAATTTACAGGCAAGTACGAGCAATATTCAGGGCTGAGTTTCTTCGGACTTCGATCGAAGTCTACAAGACAACGCCGCTTCGGACGTCGCCCTTGTAGCCCTTTTCGATGACTTCGATCGCGGCGTCGACCTCGGCGTTTTCGCTCTCGGGCAGCACGAGCTCGAGGTGCACGATGAGGTCCGTCGCTGCGCGGCTCTTTCCTGCAGGGACGCCTTTTCCGCGGACGCGGAGGCGCGCGCCGGCCTTGGTCCTCGCGGGCACGGTCACCATCACGTCGCCCTCGGCCGTCGGGACGCGGACCTTCGCGCCCTTGTACGCCTCGCCGAGCGTGATCGGAACTCTCACGTGGAGCTCTCCGGACTCTTCGAGCCAGAAGCGCTCGTGCGGCTTCACTCGAAGGTTGAGCAGCAAGTCGCCAGGCACGCCGTTGCCCGAGCTCGGCGGCAGCCCCTTGGCCGGAACGCGAATTCGCGCTCCGTCCCGCGCGCCCGGCGGGATGCGCACCGTCATCTCGCTGCCGTTCACGTTGATCGGGACCTCTGCTCCGCGGATCGCCTGCGCAAACTCGATCGCGAGCTCGCCCTCGAGGTCGCGACCGCGCATCGGCACGCCGCCGCGCACACCGGAGAACGGCCCTGCAGACCCGCCCATCCCCGAGAAAAACCGGTCGAAGATCGATCCGAAATCAATTGGCTGGTTCGGATCACCGCCGCCGAACAGGTCCTCGAGGCTCGGGCCGCCGCCGTTTCCGCCCTGCCAGCGCATGTACTGCCGCGCTCGCTCGGGGTCGAACCCATCGCGCAGCGCGAGCTCGCCGAACTCGTCGTAGAGCGCGCGCTTCTTGGGGTCGCTGAGCACTTCGTACGCGCGGTTGACGCGCTTGAACTTGTCCTCGGCGGCCTTGTTGTCCGGGTTGCGATCCGGGTGAAACTTCATCGCGAGCGCGCGATACGCCTTCTTGATCTCGTCAGCGTTCGCGCCGCGCGCGACGCCAAGCTCTGCGTAGAAGTCTGATGACGCAACCATGTCTCGCGTAAACTAAGCGCGTGCGACGACGGCGTCGATGGGTTCGTTGCCGCCGTGGCGCGCGGTTGGTCACGGCGCGGCGACACCGTTCACCCCCGTCCTGCGACCGCTTGCCGCGAGGGGTGCTTGCGCCTGTCAGCGAGCGAGTGTACCGCCCAGCCTCGTGAGCGATACGGTCATCGAAGCGCGGAACCTCCCCCGCCACATTGCGATCATCATGGACGGCAACGGTCGCTGGGCAGAGCAGCGCGGATTGCCCCGTACCGAAGGCCACAGGCGCGGGAGCGACGCGGTTCGACGCGTGGTTCGCGCGGCGCGAAGGCTCGGGGTCGAGGCGCTCACGCTGTTCGCCTTCTCCGAGCAAAACTGGGCGCGTCCTCGGCTCGAGGTGCAGCTCTTGATGAGCCTTCTGCGCGAGTTTCTCGTGAGCGAACGCGGCGAGATCTTGGACAACGGCATTCGACTCCGCGCCATCGGCGACCTCGCGAGGCTCCCTCCCGAAGTGCGCGGCGTGCTCGACCCGCTCGCCAACGACTCTGCGACGAACGGGGCCATGACGCTCACGCTCGCGCTCTCGTACGGCGGTCGCGAAGAGATCGCGGACGCGGCGAAGGACCTCGCGCGCGCCGTCGCCGCCGGGCAGCTCGACCCCGAGGCGATCACGCCCGAGCTACTTCAATCACGGATCGCGTCCGTGGCCGTCGGCGAGCCCGACCTGCTCGTGCGCACCGGCGGAGAGCTGCGCATCTCGAACTTCTTGCTCTGGGGCGCGGCGTACTCGGAGCTTCATTTTACCCCGAAATTGTGGCCGGATTTCGACGCGGACGACCTGTACCGCGCCGTCGCTGCGTACCAGTCTCGCGAGCGACGCTTCGGGCTCACGGGCGCGCAAGTGAAGGTCCTTCGCGCGGGCCGTGCGGACAACGAGTCGACGATCGCGCCTCGCGCGGTGCAAGGGTTGGCGCAGGGCGCTCGATGAGCAACCTCGGCTCGCGGCTCTTGACCGCGGTGGTGGCGGCGCCGCTGCTGCTGGGGCTCCTGTATTTTCTCCCGTGGTTCGCGTGGGGTGCGTTCGTCGCGCTGGCGCTCACGGTCGCGTGCCTCGAGTTCTTCGCGATGACTCACCCCGACGATCGGCTCGCGCGGTGGGTGGGGACGGGCTTCACGCTCGGGCTCTACGCGCTGCTCACGACGTCGGACTTCGGAGCGCGCGGGGCGATGGGCTGGGTGCTCTTGGCGCTGTGCGCGGGCGTTCCGTTGGCGCTGTTGTACACGCTGTTTCGTCCGCTCGATCAGAAGAGCGCGATGTTGCGCATGGCGTCGCTCGCGCTCGCGCCGATGTACTTGGGCGTCGGGTTCGCGACCAACACGTTGCTCGCGCGCGTGCACGACGAGATGAGCACGCGTCGCATCGGCGCGGGCTTCGTCGTGTTCTCGCTCATGGTCGCGTGGCTGAGCGACACGGGCGGATACTTCGCGGGCAAGGGGATCGGCGGCCCCAAGCTCTACCCTTCGATCTCTCCGAACAAGACCTGGGCGGGCGCGATCGGCGGCCTCGGCGGGAGCGTCGGCGGCGCGCTGCTCGCGCACTTCTGGTATCTGCCCGAGCTCCCGTTGGGCAAGGGCATCGCCGCGGCGCTCATCGCGGGCGCGCTCGGACAGCTCGGCGATCTGTGCGAGTCGTTGATGAAGCGCTCGGTCGGCGTGAAGGACTCGGGGGGAATCCTCCCGGGCCACGGCGGAATGCTCGACCGCGTCGACGCGCTGCTCTTTGTGTCCGCTGTGCTCTACGCGATGCAGCGGGCCGGGTGGTTGATTCCGTAATCGCGAGCGTGGGCCGAACAGTCTTCGGTCCCGCGCGCGATCGAGCGAACGATCACGCGCACAGCCGCAGATTTTTACGCGGTGTGTCGCGAATCGCTGCGCGCAAATAGATGCGAATTGACGCACCAACGTGCTTGAAAGCGCGCGCGTGCTGGGGATAGATCGCGCGCGGACTCAGCGAATGGCGAAGCGAACCACAGGGGCGAGCAAGTCCCGCGCGAGCCACCGCCTCGAGCCCCGAAAGGGCAACGCGGAGAGCATGTCGAACAAGTACGAGTTCTTTCAGGTCATCCAGGGTTACCTGAAGGGTGCAGCGAAGGCGATCGGGCTCGATCCGACGGTCGAGCACCTTTTGTCGCAGCCGAAGAACGAGCTGATCGTGAACTTCCCCGTTCGCATGGACAGCGGCGAGGTTCGGCTCTTCAAGGGCTACCGAATTCAGCACAACAACATCCTCGGCGCGTACAAGGGCGGCATCCGCTATCACGAGTCGGTCACGCTCGATGACGTCAAGGCGCTCGCGGCCATGATGACGTGGAAGTGCTCGCTCATGAAGCTGCCGTTCGGCGGCGGAAAGGGCGGGATCAAGGTCAACCCGCGCGAGCACTCCTTGGCGGAGCTGCAGCGCATCACGCGCCGCTTCACGCACGCGCTCGGCGGAAACATCGGCCCCGAGTACGACATTCCCGCGCCGGACGTGGGGACCAACAGCCAGACGATGTCCTGGATGATGGACACGTACATGAACACCGTCGGCCACGTGAACAAGCAGGCCTCGCGCGGTGTTGTCACTGGCAAGCCCGTCGCTTCGGGTGGGACGCTCGGCCGCGAGAAGGCCACGGGCCAAGGCGTTGTTCACTGCATCACCGAGTGGGCGAAGGACAACCGCTTCAACCTCGAGGGCTGCACGTACACGGTTCAGGGCTTCGGCAACGTCGGCTCGAACGCCGCGATGATCCTCTCGAAGTTCGGCGCGAGCTTGATCGCCGTGGGCGATCACACGGGCTACCTCTACAACCCCGAGGGCTTCAACGAGCACAAGCTCACCGAGTGGGTCCGCGAGCACAAGGGCGTCGCGGGCTACCCCTCGGGCAAGGCGATCTCGCGCGAAGAGTTCTTCGCGGTGAAGAACGACATCTTCATCCCCGCGGCGCTCGAGGCGCAGGTCGGCGAGGCCGAAGCGAAGTCGATGCAGACGCGCTGCGTGGTCGAAGGCGCCAACGGTCCGTGCACGCCCGAGGGCGAGAAGATCCTGCTCGACAAGGGCGTGGTGATCATCCCGGACATCCTCGCGAACGCCGGCGGCGTGACCGTCTCGTACTACGAGTGGGTGCAGAACAAGCGCTCGGAGAGCTGGGATCTCGACGAGGTCGACGCGCGCTTGGACAAGCAGATGAAGGCCGTCTACCAAGAGGTCCAGCACCTCGCGCGGCAGAAGGACGTCGACATGCGCACGGCGGCGTACGCGCTGTCGCTCAAGCGCATCGAGACCGTCTACCACGAGCGCGACATCTTCCCGTAGACCGCCGAGGTCGCGGAGAATGAACCGCGATTCAGTCGTCGGGCCAGCGATGAACGAGCCGCCCGGCGACGCACACGCGCACGTTGCAGCGCACGACGGTGGACGCGGGGCGGATGCGAAGACGACGCGACGAGCGCGCGATGGGGGGCGTCGGCAGCGCGACGCTCGCGGGCGCGGGGTGGCCTGTTGGCGTGATCGGGCTCCACGACGCGCCGCCGTCGGTCGTGATCGAGAGCTCGTTTGCGTGCGCGCCGACCGCGAGCCCGTGGCGTGTGTCGGCGAAGGCGATGTCCATCGCGTGGATGTGCAGCGCGCGGGCGGTGCAGGGGCTTCCGAGGGACGCGACGCAGGCGAACGACTCGATCGCGCCGTCGCGGCCCGTGCGGTGCGAGAGCACGATGACGTCGCCGTTGGGGCCGAAGGTCGCCGCGTCGATGTCGAGCGTCGGGTCTGTGTGCTCGACCACGCGGCGGCGCGAGGTGTTGACGTCGAAGTGCGCGAGCGTCGCGCGAAGATCCCCGGCTTCGCTGAGCAGCGCGCTCTCGCCGCGCAAGGCGAGGAGCGTGGCGCGGTTCGGCGCGGACCACTCGCGCCACTGGAGCTGATCGCGACGGAGCCAACAAAACGTGCTCCCGTCGTCGGGCTCGCTGGGATTGCAGCGACCGTCGAACGCGACGCCGTCGCCGGTGACGTCGGAGATCGCGCGCGACGAGACGGGCGCGGGGAGCGCGACGACTTGAGAGCGATCGATCCACCAGGCGTTTGCGTCGCCCTCGGTGGCCCCCGCGCACAAGCGCAACACGCCGTTGCCCGCAGGCGAGATCGCGCAACGCGGCGCGGGGACGGCGTGGGGCGTCTGCGAACGAAGGGTGTTTTCGCGGGTGAGCGCGGCGAACGCAGGGGAGCCGTCGGGGGCGAGCAGGACGAACGTTCCGTCTTCGAGGAGGGCGGCTGGGCTGCGCGTGAGGTCCGCGAGCGTGTCGGTCCCGCGGGGGTCGGACTCGGTCGGAGCGATCCAGGTGTCTTGTGACGAAATGGCACGCGGGCGCGTCGGCTGCGCGGGCGTGTGCTCGACCCGCGGTCGAACGCACCCCGAAGCGAGCAAAAAGACCGACAGCGTCGGCAACACGGACCGCGAGAAGAAAGCGCCGAGCGTACGCACGGCGGGCAAACGAACGGGGGTGGGGGCGCTGTTCCGCCAGGGCGTCGAACGCGACGTCGCCGGTGATTCAGCAGGCGTTGAGGGGACCGTTGTAGGGGTCCAGCGAAGGGGCGCAGTGTGATATGGCGATCGGGCCATGATCGGATTCGACCTCGAAGAAGAGCAGCAGAGACTCATCAAGACGGCGCGAGACTTTACCCGGGCGAAGATCATTCCGGTGGCGCGGGAGCTCGACGAGCACGGGACCTTCCCGTCGGAGATCTTCAAAGAAGCCTGGGAGCTCGGCCTCGCGAACTGCGAGGTGCCCGACGCGTACGGCGGTTTGGGCCTCTCGTGCCTCGACCACTGCCTCGTCTTCGAAGAACTCGCCTATGGATGCCTCGGCGTCAACACCACGCTCGCGGCCAACAGCCTCGGCGCGATGCCGCTGATCATCGCAGGCACCGAAGAGCAGAAGAAGAAGTACCTCGGGATGCTCACGAGCGAGCCCGTTCACGCGGCGTACTGCTGCTCGGAGCCCGACGCCGGATCGGACGTCGCGGGCATGAGCACCAAGTACGAGCAGCGCGGCGACGAGTACGTGATCACCGGCCAGAAGCGCTGGATCACCAACGGCGGCGTCGCGCGCTGGTACACGGTGCTCGCGACCAAGGACAAGGCGATGAAGCACAAGGGCATCACGTGCTTCGTGGTCGACGCGGACGCGCCGGGCGTTCAAGTGGGGCGCAAAGAAGACAAGCTCGGGCAGCGCTGCTCGAATACGTGTGACGTGCTGTTCGAAGAGGTCCGCGTGCCCAAGAGCGCCGTCGTCGGCGCCGAGGGAGAGGGCTTCAAGGTCGCGATGAAGACCTTCGATCGCTCGCGGCCGTGGATCGCGGCGGGCGCGCTCGGCGTGATGCGCAGGGCCATCGAAGAGTCCAAGGCGTACGCGCTCGAGCGAAAGACGTTCGGCGTTCCGATCGCGCAGCACCAAGCGATCCAGTTCATGCTGGCGGACATGGCCGTGAAGTACGAAGCGACCAAGCTGCTCTGCCACAAGGCTGCGTTTCAAGTGGACCAGGGCAAGCTCGACAGCGTGATCTCGGCGTACGCCAAGGTCTTCGGCGCGGACTCGGCCATGGAGGTCACGACCGACGCCGTGCAGATCTTCGGCGGCTACGGGTACACCAAGGAGTACCCCGTCGAGAAGCTCATGCGCGACGCGAAGCTCCTGCAAATCTACGAAGGAACGAGCCAAATCCAGCGCATGGTCATCGCGCGCAACATGCTCGGACGTTGAAAACAATCCCATGAATTCGAGACCGCCCTTCGTCCTCGGCGCGCTCCTCGCGAGCGCGGCATCGCTCGCGGCGCTCACAGCGTTGGCAACGGGTCCCGACGCCGGCGCGCGCGCGCCGGGCGTGGACGCTGGCGTTCGCGCGTCGGGCGATGCGGGATCACGCGCGCCGGGTGCGACCGCGGACGGGGGGATCGCGGATTGCCCCGACGAGCTCGCGCCGATCGATCGAGGCGGGCACTGCTGCATCGCGGGCCAGCGATGGGTCGACGGACGTTGCGACGGCGCGCCGACGGCGTGTCCTGCGGGCATGGTGGTCGGTCGCGGAGACGCGGGCGTGACGTGCACGCCGCGCGCGTGCGAAGCGCCGCTGCAACGCGCGGCGGACGGCGTGCATTGCTGCTACGCGGGGCAGACGTTCAACGCGCGCGAGCAGCGGTGCACGGGCGCGACGCAGTGCCCCGAGGGGACCGAGCGCGCGGGGCGCGGAGAGTGCGTTCCTGCGGTGGCGATCGGGACCGCGAGGCAGCCCGCGGCGCGAGCGGGAATGCAGTGGATCGCGGGAGGGACGTTCGAGATGGGCGCGCGCGGCGGCGGTCGCGTCGTGCGCCTGTCGCCCTATTGGATCGACCGGACCGAAGTGACCGCGAGCGAGTTCGATCGCTGCGTTCGCGCGGGCGTGTGCGAGGCGCTGAGCGACCCGTTCGCGGTGATGCGCGCGGCCGGGATGCCCGCAGTCAACGTCACGCACGCGCAAGCGAGGGCGTTTTGCGCGTGGCGCGGCGCGAGGCTCCCGACGGAGGCCGAGTGGGAGTTCGCGGCGCGAGGGACGGACGGACGACTGTATCCGTGGGGTGATCGCGCGCCCGACTGCCAGCGCGCGCGCGGCCAAGGCTGCGGCGCGGGCGCGTCTCGCGTGGGCGCGATCGCCGCGGGCGCATCGCCGTTTGGCGTGCTGGATCTCAGCGGAAACGTCGCCGAGTGGGTGATGGACCGCGCGGGCCCCTACGGCGGCCCGGGCTTCGAGCGCGATCCGCAGGGCGCGCGCCAGGGAGACTCGCGCGTGGTGCGAGGCGGGTCGTTCGTCGACAACGCGGCGGCGTTGCGCGCGATCGCGCGACGCGAATACGAGCCCACCGAAGCGCGCGGGGACCTGGGGTTTCGCTGCGCGCGCGGGGAGTGACGGGGGCGGCGGCACGTGAAGAGCGCATGCAACGAGTGCATGCGCTCTCCGCTCAGAGCTCGCTCTCGTCGCTGGTGGTCCACGCGAGGCGCGCGTTGGAGGGGCGCGAGTACACGAGCGACGGCGTCACGCGAAGCTCTTCTGCGAGGGGAAACCCGGCGCGATCGATCTCGTTGAGGTTGCGCTCGCACAGCTGCGACCACTCGTTGAACCAACGCGCCTGCGTCGCGCGCTGGAGGCAGAGCTGGTAGCCCGTCTTGCCCTGCTGAACGAGGGGCTCGGTCTCTTGATCGAGTCGAACGCGCCACTCGAGTCGAAGCGTCTCGTAGGGTTCGCCAGGGCGGTTCCAATCCGGGGGAAACGGCGACTCGCGGATGATGGACGCGAAGCGAACGTACATGTCCGCGAGCCGCGCGGCCGCCGCGATCTGCCAGTGCGGAATGTTGCTGCGGATCACCGTTGAAAACATGGGCTCGGCCTCGCTGCGCAGCCGCGTGACCTGCGTCTGCACGTACGGCCGCAAGACGCCGGTCGTCCACGCGTCGAACGCGCCTCGCGTGCTCGCCCCGCGAAACGTCGGAACCCGCGTTCGAATGAACCGCTGGTACACGAGCTCGGCGAGCCCGAAGCGCGCCTCGGCCACTGCGTCCCTGGATTTCTCCAGCGCTTCAGAGAGCACGCTCTCGCTCTCGGACGCGAGCTGCTCGCGCACGCGGGACTCGCCGGGCGTGCGCGCGTTGTCGCTGGCCTCGCCCCACGCGAGGACGGCGGCGCGGAGGTAGCGTTGCGCGTTCGACTCGTCGCCGAGCGCCGAGTACGCGCGGCCGAGCGCGACGTGACCCTGGATCTGCTGGTCGAGCGTCCCCGCGCGGGCGTAGCGGTCGACCCAGCTCGTGTAGTGACGGACGACGTCGTTCCACGCGGAGCGAGAGCGCGTTCGGCGCTCGTCGGCAGAGAGCGTGCGGTCGTCGCCGACCCTGCGCGCGCGGTCTTGATAGAGCTGCCCCAGCGAGAAGAGCACCGTCGCCGCCTGGCGTCGATAGCGCTCGTCCTCGCCGAAGTACCTCGCGAACGCGCGTGCGTCCGCGAGCGCCTTGTCGTCGTCGCCGAGGCCCACGCGGAAGATCGTCGCTTGCCTCAGCGCGTCGGCCGACTGCTGCACCGCCTGCGCGTCCGCGCGGACCGCCGCGACTCGATTGTTGAACACATATTCAGCGTAGCGCTCGTACATGTCCGCGGCGCGGCCGAACACTTGGATCGCGTGGTAGTTGGCCCCGAGGCGATAGAGCGCCCGCTGCGCCCACGCCGAGCCTCCCGCGAGGTAGCGCTCGACGAGCACCTCGCGCACGCGCATCGACGAGCCGAGCCGATTGGCCGCGTCGAACATGAGGGCGGCGTTGTAGAGCATCTCGTCGGGCCGTAGATCTCCCCGCTCGCGGCACTCGGTCCGCTCGCGCAGGATCGCGAGCGTCGCCCGCGCGGACTCGAGAAAGCGCCGGCTGCGCCCGAGGGTCTCGGCCTTCTCGCGGGCGAGCTGGCAGCCCAACAAATCAACTCGATCGCAAAACGCTTGGTGCGACGCGCGTACGGCCGTCGAGCAGAGGCGCTCGCGCAGCGCGGGCAGGGCGCTCTCCATCGCGTCGAAGCAGCTCGGGCGCGCGGGGCTCGCGTGGCGCCCCAACGTCGCGAGGCTGTCGAGGTAGAGGTCCGCGCTGATCTCGCGGAGGTTCTCGGGGTCTTGCGCGGCCCGCGCAGGGTCGTCTGCAGAGGGAAGCGCGATCGCGCGAAACAGCGTCGCGGCGCGCTCGAACTGATTCGCGCTGTACGCGAGGTACGCCCGTCGGTACTGGATCGTGAGCAGCGACGCGCGCGGGTCCTCGCTGTCCTGGTTGGCGCTCGGCGTGGGCTGCGAGCGAAGCGCGGCGGACGCGAAGCACGCGTACCGCGTGAACGCGTCGTACATCGCGCGCTCGCCCGACGAAAACTCGCGCGTCGCGAACCGATTTGGGGCCGGATCACTCGACGACCCGCTGCGGTTGGACTCGATGCGCGCGCGGGCGGCCGCGGCGCTCGCGCCTCCGTCGCGAGAGAGCTGGTCGTTGTAGCAGAGCACTGCTTTGTACGCGGCGTCCTCGGTGAACGCGCCCCGCGGGTCGAGCGAGACGACGCGATCGAAGGCCGGTCCGCACGCGGCGAAATCTCCCTGCGAACGCAGGATCTCGGCGCGGTAGTACGCCACGCGATAGCGCGTCGGCCAGTCGCGCTGGTCGTACTCGGGAAAGGTCACTTGATCGAGGTCGCTGAACTTCTCGAGGAGCAAGTCGTAGAGCGCGGCGACGCGGGACATCGTGCGCGGGTCGCGGGTGCCGCGGGTCTGCGGCGTTCCGTCGGCGGATTGGCCGAGGGCCTCGAGGTGCCAGTGCGAGGCCACGTCGTAGATCACCCGCGCCGCGCTGTCGCGACACGAGGACTGCGCGGCGGCGACGCGACGGGACGAGGGCGCGCGGTACTGGTCGTACACGTCGACGAGCCGCTGGAGCTCGCGCGTGATGTCCTCACGACGGTTCATCGCGACGTACGCCGCGGCGACGTGCGCTTGCCACTGGCAGAAGCGATCGGACTCCGCGCGCTGCGACATGAGCTCGTGAAACACCGCGATGGCGTTGGGCCACTGGCCGTTGTCTCGATAGAGCTCGCCGAGCTTCTCGAGCATCGCGACGGCGCCCTCTTCGTCCGCGGCGTACCTGCGAAACGTCGCGAACGCCTGCGCGCTGTTGAGCGGTCGAGCGCTCCCGTACACCGCGCCGTACGCGGTCACGAGCTCTTGCCGCGCGCTGCGCAAGAGCGCTCCCGCGCTCGGTGACGTGGCTTGTTGCGCGCGCGCGTACTCGATCGTCTCGTAGAAGCGCGCGAGCGACGCGTCGAAGCGACGGCGGTTGAACTCGGCCCACGCGAGCTTGTACATCGCGTACCCGCGCAGCGTGTTGGACGGGTCCGTCACGGCGATCACGCGCTCGTAGAACGGAACGGCGGAGTCCATGTCCGCCTGCTCGAAGTAGAACTCGGCGAACGCCAAGTACGCGTTGGGTACGTAGACCGACTGCGGGCAACGCTGGAGCAGCTGTTGGTACACCTGCCGCGCGCGGTCCACGTTTCCGAGCTCCTGCAGCGTGAACGCCAGCGTGTAGAGCGCGTTGTCGATCCGCGCGTCCGAGGCGTGCTGCGAGGCGAACATCTCGAGCACGCGCGTGAGCTGCTCTCGCATCGTGCGCGCTTCTGCGAGCAGCGCGCGCTGCTGCTGTTCGAGCGAGGCCGTTCGCTCGCGCTCGCCGCGTTGGCGCGCGACGAAGATCGTCTGGTCGAGCTGGCGCGCGTTGGTGTTGGCGTCCGTCGCGAGGTCTTGCAGCGTCTCGGCGAGGCGCAGCGTCGTCGGCGCGTGCTGCGGACTCGAGATCGGCATCGACCGCAGGAGCTGCACGAGGAGCTGAAGCTCTCTCCGCGCGATCTGCGTGCTCTGCATCGACGCGCGCTGACGCAGGATCCACCGAGGATCGATCGCGGGCGTCGACGGCGTCGGCGTCGGGCGCTGCGGGTTGTTGCGAATGGGTTGAACGGGCGGCGGGGTCGCAGGGCGCGCGGTGGTCGCCATCGTTCCCGTCGGGCACGCGAGCGCTTGCTGCGTGGCCGACTCGGCGATGCACCGCTCGCCGGGCGGCGGAATGGGCGCGGGCCTCGTCGCCCCCGTGGCGGGCGCTGTTGTTGCCGCAGCGAGCGTCGCGCTCGAACGCTGCGCGAAGGACACCGATGCGTGCGACTGCAGCGTGATCGCGACCGTCAACGCTGCCAACCCCGAGCGATGCAACCGAGCCATGCTCCACCAACTTCCTGCGGTGTGACTAAAAACTTCCGCCGCAGAAAGAATGCACACCCCGATTCGTTCCGTGTAAATGAAATTATTCATTTATAGCGTAATTGCTTGACATGCCAGGACAAACCCAGGCGCACCTACACGGGCGCCACCCGAGGGGCACTACGCGGGCGCGAGCAGGTAGCGATCGAGCCACGAGAGCAGCTCGCCGTACCAGTGAACGCTGTTCGCGCGCTGCAGGATCCAGTGGTTCTCGTTGGGGTACACGACGAGCCTCGCGGCGACGCCTCGCGCCTTGAGCGCGCCGTACAGCTCGAGCCCCTGCGCGTACGGAACGCGATAGTCCATCGCCCCGTGCACGACGAGGACCGGCGTGTCGACGTTGCGGATCGCGCGCATGGGGTCGTAGCGATCGAAGCGCCGCTGCGCGTCGGGGTCGTCCCAGGGCCAGCAGCCCATCTCGATGTTCCACGCGACGGCGAAGTCCGAGCCGAGCATGGCGGTGAAGTCGGTCACCGCGGCGTGAGCGATCGCGCAGCGGAAGCGATCGGTCTGCGTCACGAGCCACGACGCGAGGTAGCCGCCGAAGCTCCCGCCCGCGATCGCGACGCGCTCGCGCCCCGAGCTCGCGTCGAAGAGCCCTTCGCGCGCGAGCGCGTCGGTCGCGAGCAAGACGTCCTGCGCGGGACGGTCACCCCACTCGCCGAGGATCGACTTGGAAAACGCCTCGCCAAACGACGCTGATCCGTGAAAGTTCACCATCGCGACGGCGTGCCCGCGGGCGGCGAAGACCTGCGCGTTCCAACGCCACGTCCACTGATCGCCGAGGTAGCCGAAGGGTCCCCCGTGGATCAAGTGAACGAGCGTCCGCGGACGAGCCTCGGTGACCGCGCTCGGAGGAGGCTCGAGCACCCACGCCTGCACGGGATCTCCGTCCGCGCCCGCGAACGTGCGCTCTCGCGCTGCGCCGAGCTCGAACTGCGCGAGGGATTCATCGTTGAAGCGCGAGAGGCGCTCGAGCGCGAAGTGCGGCGCGGGCAGCACAGCGATCTCCGGCGGAGCGTCGAGCGAATCCCACGAGCACCAAAGCGCGCCGTCGTCCGTCGGCCGCACGCCGTGAACGCTCCCGCGCGGCAGCGGGTGCAGCGCGATCGAGTTGTCGTCGAGCGAGAGCGAGAACGCGACGGTGCGGCCGCGGACGGCGGCGCTTCCGACGAGCATGTCTTCGCTAGCGAACTCCCACTCGTCTGCGTCGTACTCGAAGTCCGGCGCGAGCGTCTGCTCGGACCCGTCCACGAGCGACCGACGGCGCAGCTCGAGGTGCGAGCAGAACGCGACGTCGCGCTTGGCGCCGTACACGATCGAGCGCCCGTCCGGCGCGTACCTCGGTCGCAGGTCGTCGCCCACGTGGTCCGCGGTCAAGCACTCGATCGCGCCGTCCGCGAAGCGAACGCGATAGATCGCGAAGCGAACGCGCTGGTGCTGCGCGCGATGGACGTACGCCGAGAAGACCGCCTCGGTCCCGTCGGGGCTCACGTCGTACGCGCCGCCTTCGCCCATCAAATCAAACCACGCTTCGAGCGAAGGCGTCCTGTCGCGCACCGCGCCGGTCGCGACGGTGACCTCGAACAAGTGCGGGACCTCTCGATCCGTGAGCCAGCGATCCCACAGACGAAACACGCGCTCTTCGGTCGCGTACGCCTTGGCGCTCGTCGCCGCGCGCTCGCGCGTCGCGCGAAGCCTCTCGCGGGTTGCTTCGAGCGTCGGAGCCTCGGCGTACACCGGCGCGAGCACAGCGATGCGCTCTCCGTCCGCGAACCATCGCGGGTCGGACACCCCGAGCGGAAAGTCTCCGATCACCCGCGCTTCACCGCCGCGATCGAGGGGCATCACGTGCAGCTGCGCCGCGCGCTCGGCGGGCGCTCCGAGCGGCTTTCGCACGAACGCGAGCGACCGGCCGTCCCGCGAGATCGCGGGCTCGACGCTGCTCGCCCCCTCGGCCGTGATCGCCGTCGCTTCACCCGGTCGAGCGCGGTCGACGCGATAGAGCACCGAAGTGTTCTGCTGCGTGAGGGGGTCCGTACTGCGCACCGAGGTCACGCAACACGAGCCGTCGCGCGCGACCGCGGGCGGAGAGACGCGTCGGAGACTCCAGAGGGCTTCGGCGGTGAACAGCGCGGGCATCGACGAGGCGAAGAGTATGCGAGCGTCCTCGAGGCTGCGCGAGTTGCGCAGCGCGAAGAAAGCCCGTGAAAGGAGCGATTTCCGCGTACAATCACACAATCGGGAGATCTCACAACAGCGACGCCTTCCGTTGGCGACACGCGGACTGCGATTCTTGTGATATTTCCCAGGAGCGAACTCTCTGCGTGTCTTCTTCCAACGGGGCGTCGCGATCTCTATGAGAACTGTCTCGTGTCCCAACTGTGGGGCCACCGCTGCGCTGTCGATCGAGTCCGTGGACGCGCACACGTGCGTCGCGTGCAAGCAGAGCTTCGCGCTCTCGCCCGAGATGCAGCGCTCGCTCGCGGACGGACGCGCGGCGCTCGCGCGCGCAGCGGAGGCCGATCGGCAGCTCGACGAGCGCGAGCGAAAGAGCGTCGCGGACGCGGGGGTCGCCAATCGATGGACGGGAGCGTGGATCGCGGCGACGCTGGTTCCGCCGGCGTTGTTGGGGCTCGGCTGGGGCGCGCTCACGTTGGGGCAAGAGCGCCCGTCGTGGTCGCTGTTCGTGTTCGGGCTGATTCCGATCGCGTTCTCGGGAGCGCTCGTCGTCGCGGCGCGGGGCGCGATGGCGCGCGCGAGGTACGCGCTGCTCGAGGCGTGCGCCGCGGATCTGCCCGCGGGTCCCTCGCAGCCTGCGTGTTGCTATGTGTGCGGAGCGTCGATCGCCGCGTCGACCGAGCCCGTCGCGCGTTGTCGCTACTGCCGCGCAGACAACGTCGTCGATCCCGCGATCGTGGCCAAGGCGCACGCGCATCGCGACAGGGCCCGCGTCGAGAGCGCCGAGGTGATCGCCGCGCGACTGAGGACGCTCCGCGAAGAAGCCAAGCGACGAGCGACGTACGCGACGGGGGCGGTCGTCGCGGGCCCCGTGTTGGCGCTCGTCGCGATGATGGCCACGAGCGCGGCGCTGTCGTCGCGGCGCGTGGGGCTTCACGGCGAACAGTTTGCCGTCGTGCAAGGCGAGCACGGCGCGTGTATCGCGAAGGTCACGCAGTACTCGGGGCGCGTGCGACTCTCGTACGGGGCGCTGCGAACCAGGGCTCCCGAAGACCGGCCGAGCGCGAGCGGGCTCGCGTTGCAACCGGCGAGCGCGTGGGTCGGTCGGTCCGTGCGCGTCGGGGCGAGCGCGAGGACCGTGACCATCCGCGCCGCGTTCGGAACGATGAACGGCAGCGACTACGTCGAGCTCGACGACGGGACCGAGAGCGACCTCGCGGGGTTGTGTCTGGTCGAGTGAGCGTGTTCTTCGGTTGACCGAGGTGCGCAGTGGTCCATCATCCGTGGCCACCGTGCAAACCTACCGCGCTCCACTCGATGATTTTCGGTTCATTCTGGAAGTGCTCGGCTACGACGCGATCCACGCGCTCCCGGGCTACGAGGACTACGACCTCGAGACTGTGCTCTCGCTGCTCTCGCAAGCGGACACGTTCTGTCGAGAGGTCGCGCTGCCGCTCAACCGCGTCGGTGACAAGCACGGCGTGAAGTACGACCCGGCGACGGCGTCGGTCACGTCGCCCCCTGGGTTTCCTGAGCTCTTTCGCAAGTACGTCGAGGCGGGGTTGCTCTCGCTCGGGCACCCGACGGAGTTCGGCGGCGGCGGCGCTCCGCACGCGGTCGCGCTGTTCATCAACGAGATGATCACCGCGACGAACAAGAGCTTCTCGATGTGTCCGGGGCTCACGCAGGGGCTCATCGAAGCGATCACGCACCACGGGACAGACGACCAACGCGCGAGGTATCTCCCGAAGCTCATCGCTGGCGAGTGGACCGGCACGATGTGCCTCACCGAACCCCAGTGTGGAACGGACCTCGGGCTGCTCACGACCAAGGCCGTTCCCGAGGGTGATCGCTATCGCCTCACGGGGACGAAGATCTGGATCACGTTCGGCGAGCACGATTACTGCGACAACATCGTGCACCTAGTGCTGGCGCGCCTCCCCGACGCGCCCGCGGGCATCAAGGGCATCTCGGTCTTCATCGTTCCGAAGGTGCTCGAAGACGGGACGCGCAACGGGATCACCTGCGCGGGCCTCGAGCACAAGATGGGCATCCACGCGTCGCCCACGTGCGTGATGAGCCTCGAAGGCGCGCTCGGCGAGCTCGTCGGCGAGCCCCACAAGGGCATGAAAGCGATGTTCACCATGATGAACGTCGCCCGGTTGAACGTCGGCCTCGAGGGCGTCGCGCTCGGCGAAATCGCCTACCAAACCGCGGTCGCGTTCGCCAAGGACCGCAGGCAAGGCCGCGCGATGGACCCCGAGAAGCGCGAGCGCGGCGCAGCGGCAGACAACATCCTCGTGCACCCCGACGTGCGACGCATGCTCCTCGAAGTGCGCAGCACCAACGAAGCGATGCGCTCGCTCGCGGTGTTCACGGCGCTCGAGATCGACCGCGCGGCGAAGGCCACGGACCCCGCCGAGCGAGAGCGCGGCGCGGACCTCGCGGCGCTGCTCACGCCCGTGGTGAAGAGCTTCTGCACCGAGCGCGGCTTTCAGAACACCAGCGAGTGCATGCAGGTCCTCGGAGGCTCGGGCTTCACCGCGGATTGGTCCATCGAGCAGTACCTCCGCGATCTCCGCATCGCGATGATCTACGAGGGGACCAACCACATCCAAGCGCTCGACCTCGTGGGCCGAAAGCTCCCTGCGGACAACGGTCGTTCGTACAAGACCTTCGCGGGGCTCGTGCGCGAAGCGATCGATCGCAACGCGGGCAACGCCGCGATCGCGGACCTCGTGACCGCGCTTCGCGAGTCGTTTTCGACGCTGAATCAGCTGACCGAATGGCTCGGCTCGCGCGAGGTCGACGGCGAAGTGGTCGGCGCCGTGTCCTCTGCGTACCTCAACGTGTTCGGGCTCACGGCGCTCTGCCACCAGTGGGTGCTCCAAGCCGAAGTGGCGTCCAAGCGCGAAGGAAAGTTCTTCGAGACGAAGCTGAAGAACGCGAGGTACTTCGCGCACCATGTGCTCCCGCGGGTGGACTCGCTCGCGAAGGTCGTGCGCGCGGGCAAGCGGCACATCATGGCGTTCGAGGCGGACGAGTTCTGAGCGGTCAGAGGCAGAGGGGGCGGTGGGGAGGCGTCGCAAGTCTCCAGCGGATCGTGCGGTGGAGTCTCGTCAGCCCCCGAGCCGTGGCTTTCGGTCGGCGCAGCGGTCCACGCGGGCGTCGCGCGGACACAGAGCGCCGCCATCGTTCAACCATCGGAGCTCGGTGGCGCGGCGACGTGCGCCTGGATGGCGCGGGCGACGACCGCGATCACCGCGTCGTCTGCGGGTAGATCTTCGTTGCCGACGACGTCGCGCAAGGTCGCGAGCCCGAGCAGTTCGGCCGCGATCGCCGCGGCGCGCGCCCGTGCGTTCGGGCCATCGAGCCACGCCGCGAGCGGCGTCACAAAGCGCTCGTCGATGATCCGCCGAAAGCGCGCGATCGCGAACGGATGCGAGGCCGATCGCAGAAGCACGAGGATCGGGTCGTGCGCGTCGCGCGGTTTGTTGAGGGCATATCGAGCGAGCCTGAGCCCGAACTCCCGGCGCGGCCCCTCGAGCAGCGGCGACAGATCGAAGTCGTCGCCGACCGCCTGAGCGAACAGCTCCTCCTTCGAGCCGAAGTAGCGGTTCACGAGCGCGACGTTGACGCCCGCCTCTTCCGCGAGCTCGCGCACCCCGACGCCCATCCCGTCGCGGGTGAAGAGCTTGCGCGCTGCCTGGAGGATCGCGCTCCGCGTGGCGTCGGCGTTGCGTTCGCGCGGCGCGCTCGCGGGTCGAGCCCGTTTGTAAACAGTCGTTGACTTCATAGCGAGCCGGATGTAAACACGTGATTACTTGAGTTCTTGATCAACCAAGGAGGAGTTTCCAATGAATGAGAGCACATTGATCGTCACAGGGGGCTACGGCGGGGTCGGCGCGGCGTGCGTGGATGCGCTCGTGCGTCGCGGGCATCACGTCATTGTCGCCGGCCGGGATCTGGACAAAGCGCGCGACGTCGCCGCGCGTAGCGGAGGGCGCGCCCGCGCGATGGCGCTCGACCTCGGGTCGTTCTCGTCGATCCGTCGCTTCGCTTCCGAGATGCGCGAGAACGCAGGCCCGCCGCTGCGCGGGCTGGTCCTGAACGCCGGTGTGATGGCGCTCGAGTCGGTGCGGACGACCGAAGACGGGCTCGAGATGAACTTCGGCGTAAATCACGTCGGACACTTCCTGCTCACCACGCTGCTGCTCGAAAGGCTCACAGAGCCGGCGCGCATCGTAGCGGTCTCGAGCAGCGGACACGATCCGAAGACGATGGCTGGGCGCTCGGGCCCGCCCGCGTGGCCAGGCGCCGAGGCGCTCGCGCGGGTCGAGTCTGGCGCGGCGGCGCGCATGGCGCCGCTGAGCCGCTACACGACCTCCAAGCTCTGCAACGTGCTCTTCGCCTACGAACTCTCGCGCCGAATGCGACGCGCAGGCAGGCAAATCACAGCCAACGCCTTCGACCCCGGCGTCGTGCTCGGCACAACGCTAGGGCGCGAGCTCGGTGTGATGAATCGCGTGTTGACCTCTCAAGCGTGGCTGCTGCGGCTGCTCGGGGCGCGGCTCGTCTCGCCGCGCGACGCTGGCGAAGACCTCGCGAAGCTTGCCTCGGACGCTGCGTTCGAGGGCGTGAGCGGCAAGTACTTCGAGGGGGCGCGAGAGACCCCGTCGTCGGACGCATCGTACGACGAGGCGCTCGCACGCGAACTCTGGGAGGTGAGTGAGCGCCTCGTGCGACCGCAGCAGCCTGCGTCGGTCGCGAACGCATAGACGACGAACGCTCCCACGCGCGAAAGCAACACCGCGACCGTCGTCGTTGTCCCGATTCGCGGTGTCGACTTGGGCTGGGAGCGCAACGGTCTTTCCGCCATCGATCCGCTCGAGCAACTTCGATGATCGTCGATGGCGCGGCATCGCTCTCCGCAAAGCTCCTTTGCAACCGCGAGCGCGGACTGCCGCTCAGCCGCTCACGTCACGCGTACGCTTCGGCGAGTGTCGAGCTTCGCCGCTCGTGGATCATGGGGATACAAACAGCGTGAATTTCAAGCCAGCTTGCAGCGTCCCGTAGATCGGGACGACTCGAGGCCCCGCGACCACAAAGAGACCGTCCGCCGCGAAGAACGGACCGATCATCAACTCGGATTCGGCGCGAATCATCAACGCAGCCGAGGCCGACAGCGTCGCGACGCCAGAGGGCGGGACGACCGTTCCCCACCCGGACACCGCTGCATACCCGACGCTTCCCGTGAGGACGGGCTCCCACGATGCGACACCTCGCAAGCGTCGGCCCCCGGGCAGATGCGCCGCGGCGTAAGCGCCGAACCCGGCGTGCGCGAGCGGGGCGCAACCTAGCCTACATTCGGGGAGAAGAAAGCCGCTGGCAACAACGCTCGCGCCGAGCGAAAATCCCCGCGTGAGACGACGCCCAACATAGCCGCGCACAGAAAGCCTGGGGAGGTTGATTGGATACTGCGTCGTCGAACCGACTCCCAGCTCGGCGCTCATCGTCCACCGCGAGGTCCACGAAGCTCGGGGACGACGTCGTGCTTGCGCTCCAGCAGGAAGCGCGACCACGAGCGCGAGCAGCGCGCTGAATACGGCGAAGCGTGCGCGGCGGCTCATCGTTGCAGAGCATACCACTGCGAACCGATCCAACACGGGCACCTCGATCGTTGGGTGGCTCGCGTTTCGGGTGTCGCCGATCGCAAAGATCTGCGCACGGCCGGGAGACGAGCGCTCATCGTTGCCCAAGTGTGGCGAGCGAATTGACTCAGTGCCGCGAGGCGCGGCCCCCACCCGCGCTGCCGCGCGCCCGCCCCCACGGAGTGAGGGCGGGGCTTTGCAATGTGAAAATGCTGCGATTGAAATGGCAGGTTGATTGTATGGGCCACTACCATGCAAGGGCCGCTTGTCGCTCGATTGCGGTGGATGTTCGACAGCGAGCGTGACCGCGCAAATCACGGCACACACAATCAACCTGTGGCTGCAATGACTGCAATTGCTCAATGCCAAGCCCCGCCCTCACTACGTCTCAGGATTGACCTCATCTCGAATTCGGCAGGCGCCGCAGAAAGTCCAGTCCAATTCCAATGGAGCACACAGCCGGGAGACGAGCGCCCGGCCTTTGCGCTCCGCGGAGCGGGCTCGGCGTCCGCCGGGCCTACCCGGGCACCACGATTCAACGCGATCCACCAAGCGATCTGCTGGAAACTTGCGACGCCTCGCCGCGATCGATCGCTGGGTGGCTCGAGTCTCGGGCGAGACGATCGCGAAGGCCAGGCGAACGCCCTGGCCGCTTCGCGACCCCGTCGCGCAAAGCCCGGGGGCTCGTCTCCCGGGCGTGTGCTCGATCGGAAATAGACTGGACTGTCTGCGGCGCCCGCCGACTTCGAGATGAGGTCAATCCTGAGTCACTCCGTGGGGGCGGGGCGCGCGGCAGCGCGGGTGGGGGCTGCACATCGCATCCACAATGCGAGAAATTGAGATCTGTCCCGTTGTCAGCGCGACGTGCAGGCGGGGCGCGCGGCAGCGCGGGTGGGGGCTGCCCTTCGCTGCCAACCGCCCAATTGCCTGCGCTCATACTCGCGGAACGTGGGTCGCGATGAGGTTTCGTCTCTGAGTGAGCGAAGAGAGCGCTTTGTGCGGAGTTCTTCCGTCGGCGCGGCGCGATCGTCTCGCGACCGCTGCGTGCGTCGGCCGAGGACACGGGCTTCGCGGCGGGACATCTGCAAACCGTAATACGGTATGACGTCGCCTCGCGTCGACGCGACGTCACGGACACCTACCCGCAAACCGAAGCGCCCGAAGCACAACGCGCAGCGCTTCTACGAGAGTGCAATGAAGGGAACGATCATCAAATGTCTGGCCGAGATGGTCGTGGAAAAGCACGGCGGGGAGGCGACTTGGCAACAGATCATGGACGTGGCCGCAGTGCCGAAGCACACGCTCATCCTCGCGACGAGCGACATCGACGACGCGCAAGCGGGGCGACTCTTCACCGCAACAACGAAGGTGCTCCGGCTGAGCTGGGAGCAGGTCGCCGACGCGTTTGGTGAGCATTGGTGCTGCGCGTACGGGCCGCGCGTGTACGGAAGGACGTTCGATCGCTTCGCGTCGGCGCGCGAGATGATCCTCGGGCTCGATCAAGTGCACGTCGACGTCACGCGCTCGCTCACCAACGCCACGCCGCCTCGCTTTTCGTACGCGTGGAAGGACGCCGACACGCTCGAGGTCACGTACGCCTCGCGCCGCGGGCTCATCGACTTGTACGTCGGTCTCGCGCGCGGCGTGGGGCTTCGATACAAAGAGCCCCTTCACGTGCGAAAGCTCAGCGAGACGTTGGTCGAGATCCACTTCGGGGCGTAGGGCGGCTCCGCGCTCGGTTGTCGAGACGGAGAGTTCGCCAAAAATACTCATCGAATCTTCGGTTTGCTCAGGACTCGGGATCGATCCGCGACACGACTCACGACCCATGTACGAGCGCTCTTCGTCACTTGCAGCGAGTCTTCAATCGCTCCAAACGCTTACAGATCGAACGATTTCGGGCACTGGTTTGCCTGCTTCCACCCGTGGCCACCCCGGGATCGAGCACTTTTGTGCTCGATCCCACCCCCCTCGTGACCACTTTCGAGCACTTTTGTGCTCGATTGCACCCCTCCCGTGACCGCTTTCGAGCACTTTTGTGCTCGATCCCACCCCCTGTACCCCATGATCCGAGCACTTTTGTGCTCGTTCCTCTCACCCGACCCGCTTTCGCGCCCGCAGATCCGCGCTGGTCATCGGCCCTCTCAGCCAGCTCAGCGTGTCCCGCGTCCTCGCGAGCACCGGCCCGCCCGATTCGTGCGCGTTGCGCCACACGAACCACCGCGGCCCGAGGTCCTTCACGGTGTCCGCGAGGCTCGGGTCGTCGTCCTCGGCCCGCTTGCTGCGGGACGCCTTCGTGCCCGTGAGCCCTTCGATCACCCGCGCCCGGTCGGCGTCGGTCTGCAGTCTCCCGATGGCCCACAGTCCCGCGTTGGACAGCGTCCGATAGTCGAGGTCCATCGGGTTCTGCGTCGCCAGAACGATCCCCACTCCGAACGCGCGCCCTTGCTTCATCAGCGACACGATGGGCCGTCGCGTCGGCGGACTCGCCGGGTGCGGAGGAACCAACCCGTACACCTCGTCCATCACCACGAGCGCGCGAAGCTGGTTCGTTCCCGCGAGGGTGCGCGTCCACGAGAGCACTTCTTCGAGAACGATCCCCAACACGTGCATGCGCGCTTCGTCATCCAAGTGCGCCACGCTCACGACCACCGCAGGAACGCGCCCGTCCCTCCGCCGCTCCATCCACCGCGCGACGTCCATCGCGCGCCCCGAACGCCACGCCGAGAACGTCGGACTCGCCAACAACGCGTTCAGCGCTGCGGCCAACGACGCTCGCTCGTTGGCCGTCACGAACTCGTCCAAGGGCAGCGCGCCAACGGTCTCGATCGGCGGCTCGCGAAGGTCTCCGATGAGCACGTCGAGCGAGGCGCCTTCACCGCGCTTCAACCGCTGCTCTGCGAGCAACGAGAGCAACACGTGCTCGCGCGACCGCGCGGGGTCGTCGTCGCGCCCCATCACGCGCAGCACGAGCGAGACCGCCGCGCTCAGCGCGTTGCGCGCTTCGGTGAGCGCGGTGTTCCATCGATCGCTCGGCTGCTCGAGAGAGGACAAGAGATGCAGAGACTCTCCAGCGTCCGAACCGGGCGTGAAGATCGTCAGCGCCACGCGCTGGTGAAACTCGTTGGCGCGCGCATGCGAGAGATCCCACAGCGCAAACGAGCGCTCTCTCGCTTCGTGAAGGGACGCCGCGGCGGTCGCACCGTCACCCGCGGTTGGCGACTCGCTGTCGAGATACGGCTCGTATGCCTCGGGCCCGACCGCGTGACACGCGAGCCCGAGGTTCGCGAGGTCTCCCTTCACGTCCAGCACGATCACAGGAACGCCCGCGCCCAGCGCCTCCTCGACCATCACCAACAACAAGCCAGTCTTGCCCGAGCCCGTCATTCCGAACACGACGGAGTGCGTAAGCAAGTGCTTCGGAGCGATGCGCAGACGCGAGCTCGCGGGCGTTCCATCGAGCGCGCAGTGGCCGCCGATGTAGAGAGACGGTGCCACGCTCGTCGGCGCTCAGCGCTTGAAGGGCGCGTCGGGCAGCGGAGGCTTGGTGGGATCCACGGGCGCAGGAGCCGGCGTCGCGCCGCCTCCCTTGGCCTTCTCCAGCTCTTCGCGCTTGTCCTCGGGGAGATCGGGCTCGCCCTTGTCCGCCCCGCGCGACGCTGCGCTCGCTCCAGAGAACCCCGGAACGATCTTCGCCGCGTCCTTCTGCTCACGGCGCACCCACTCCATGGCCAAACGAATATCTCGCCACGCGTTCGCGAGAAGCGTCACCGCGCGCCGACGGCGGTCCTCGACGTCCGTGGCTTTCTCTGGCTCGTCGAGCTCCGCGCCCCACTTCCCGAGCGCGATCCCTTGCGCGTTGGCGCTGGCGATCTGCTCCGTCGTCAACGGCGACTTCCCAGCGATCTTCTCCGCGTGCTTGGTGAACAGCGCGCTGAACCGGATGAGCGCGTCGCTCACGCCGTTGTAGCTGCGCGGCAGCTTCTCGATGTCGCGAACCACCGCAGCATCCGCGCTATCGAACACCCCGAACGTGACGAACGTATTCGCCTGCGACGCAAACAACTCTCGAAAGCGCACGCCCTCCGCAAACGCCGTCTTCGCCGCCTCTGGAACGGTCTTCGGCGCGTTGTCTTCGATCGCCGCGAGGTACTTCGACGCGACGGCGTACTCCTCGAGCAAGTCGATGTGATCGAAGTCGAATCGCTTGAACTCCGCCTCGATCGCCGCGCGATACTTCACGATGTCGTCGCGCCGCGCGAGCACGAGATCCGCCCCAGAAGAGACATCGAAGTTCCCCGGGTGAAGATAACGAGCGTCGAGCGCCATCAGCTTCGGCTCGAGCTTCTTCACCGTCGCAATGGGGTCGAGCGACGAGCGCCCGGATGAGTGAGACGACGACGGAGATGCGTTGCTCTCGTTGTTTGCCACCACAAACCTCCCACAAGTGAGCGCGCCACCCTCGGCGCAAATTGAGGTCACAGCGTGGCACGGGAGACGACGGGGTGTCTAGGGGGTGGGAGGGGGATTTTAAAACCCGACCGGCGAGTCCAACGCCCACAGCGATGAGCTCCGCATGGAGCGGGCGAACGCACACTCACCGACGAGGACGACATCCAACCCACCGTTGAACGGGGCGCGATGATGCTCCCACGCGAACGAAAGTGCGTGTGGGCCTCGCCCGCCAACCCCATCCATCACGCACCGGTCTTCCAGCCAACACCCAGTCCGCGGTAGCGTTTCCGGGGCAGACGTATGCCCGTGAAACAGCTTGCGCAGACAGAGCCGTGGTCCTCGGTCGACGGGGTTGAAAACGGGCTCCACGCTGCCGGCGCAGAACGCGCCGCAAAGACCAACTAGAAGACCAAGAGGGGCACTCGTGACCGGCAAGAGCATGGACGTCTTCTCGCTCCGCGACTCGATGGTCGGCGACTACCGGAAGTTCGCGACGTCGTTCACCACGATCCACGCTGACGACATCCGCTCGCAAGTCGAAGCCATCTACAGGCAGGGGCGCTTCTGGCCGGACCCTCTTCTGCAGATCAACCCGAACTACAAGCGAGGACTGACGCTCGAGACGCTGATCGCGAACGGCGCGCTCGACCCGCGTACCGCTGACATCTTCCGCGCAGACGGTGCTCCGCTCACGCTCTACAAGCATCAAGAGCAAGCTGTGATCCTCGCCTCGCAGGGCGAGAGCTACGTCGTTACGACGGGCACAGGCTCGGGCAAGTCGCTCTGCTTCTTCATCCCGATCGTCAGCGCGATCCTCGCCGAAAAGCGAAAGAGCGCTGCGCGCCGCACACGCGCAATCATCATCTACCCGATGAACGCGCTGGCAAACAGCCAGCTCGAAGAGCTCAACAAGTTCGTCCCAAAGGCCCAGGGCGAGAGGCCGATCACCTTCGATCGCTACACCGGGCAGGAAAACAGCGACGCGCGACGGGACATCGCCGACAACCCACCGGACATCCTGCTGACCAACTTCATGATGCTCGAGCTGCTGATGACTCGGCAGGACGAGCTCGATCGCAAAGTGATCGGCAACTGCCAGGGTCTGCGCTTCTTGGTGCTCGACGAGCTGCACACGTACCGAGGCCGACAAGGCGCTGACGTCGCGCTGCTCGTGCGTCGCGTCCGCGAGCGCCTATCGCCCGAGATGCTCCAATGCATCGGCACGTCGGCGACGATGGCCAGCGAGGGCACCGCACGAAACAAGCAAGAAGTCGTGGCCAACGTCGCCTCCAAGATGTTCTCCACAGCCATCGATCCGAGCCACGTCATCATCGAGGAGCTCGAGCGGGTCACCGACAAGTCGAAGCGTGCCGAGTCCGTGAAGAGCGAGCTCGGTCCGGCCATCGACGCCGGCATCGAGTCGAATATCACCAACGCGGCTCTCGAGCGGCACCCGCTTGCGATCTGGACCGAAACGCGCCTCGGCATCACGACGACGGATGCGAACCCTGCGTGGCACCGTGCTCGCCCGCGAACACTCGATGAAGCGGCGCGCGAGCTCGCCTCCGAGGCAGGACGCGACGAGCAGGCCTGCAAAGACGCACTGCGAGCGCTGCTGCTCGTGTCGAGCCTCCCCGAAGCCGACCGCACAAAGAACGAATCAGCGTCCCACCGGAGCTTCTTCGCGTTCAAGCTGCACCAGTTCATCTCCGGTGCAGGCCATGCGTTCGCGACCTTCGAACCGCCTGGAAAGCGCACAGTGACAGTCGAAGGGCAGCAGTACCTTCCTGGAGCCCCTGAAAAGCGCCTGTATCCGCTCCATTTCTGCCGCGAGTGCGGGCACGAGTACCATCCAGTCCGCCTCGTTTCCGAAGAAGGTGAGCGGAAGTTCCTCGCTCGAAACATCGACGACGCACCTCTCGGAAAGTCCGACAAGGACGAACCCGAGCCGGAGGACGAGGATTCACCCGATCGTGAACTGCTCGGGTTCATCACGCTGCGCGCGCGTGATCCGGAGTTCACGTTCTCCAATCGCGACGAGGACTACCCCGAGACCTGGCTCGATTTCGACGCCAAAGGCAACCCACGGATCAAGAGCAACTATCGCCCAGCGCGGATTCGTGAGTTCGTCGTCGCGCCGAACGGCACGGTCGGCGCGGGCGCAAACGCGTGGTTCATGCCTGGGCGCTTCCGCTTCTGCCTTCGCTGCGGTGCGACCCACAGCACGTCGGCGCGAGACCGCACGCGGCTGGCGTCTCTCTCCGCGGAAGGTCGAAGCTCTGCCACCACCGTGCTCGTGTCGAGCGCCCTCCGCTGGATGCACGGGAAGGAATCGGGCCTCGCGACGCACACACGCAAGCTCCTCGGATTCACCGACAATCGCCAAGATGCAGCGCTCCAGTCGGGGCACTTCAACGACTTTCTGTTCGTGAGCCTCGTCCGCGCCGCGTTTCTGGGAGCGCTCGACAAGGCGGGCGACAAGGGACTGCGCAGCGACGATCTCGGCGTAGCCCAACAAACGGCACTGGGATTCGACCGTCCTGCGGCAGCCCTGCGGAGCGAATGGCTGCTCGAGCCGTCACTCAAAGGGTTCAATCTGCAAGAAGCCGAGAACACGCTTCGCCAAGTGCTCGCGTACCGGGTGTGGTTCGACCAGCGTCGTGGCTGGCGATACACGAACCCAAACCTCGAGCAGCTCGGTCTCGTGGACGTCCAATACCTCGGCATCGATGAGCTCGCTTCGGACGAGGAGCTGTTTGCGACCGCACCCGACGTTCTGCGCCTCGCGTCGCCCACCGCTCGCAAAGCAGTGTACACCGAGGTGTTCGATCACCTGCGAAAGTGGATGGCGATCCGTAGCCATGTGCTCGAGCCAACCGTGATCGAGCAGATGCTTCAAAAGTCTCACAGCCGCCTCCGCGCGCCGTGGGGCTTCGGCAACGACGAGAAGCCACGCAAGGCACGGTGGTTGTTCATCGTCCCGCCAGCGCGTGAAACCGCAAGCCTTCGAGACGAAGACCTCATCGTACGGGGCGGCTCGCGCAGCTCGCTTGGAAAGCTCCTCAAGTCGTCGCGCGGGACGCGAACGCCGCAGGAACCGGATGGGCGCAGACTATGGTCAGAGCCCTCGGCAGTGCGTGCGCTCAAGTCCAAGGACTTCGACGCGCTCATGAAAGCGCTGCTCGACGCCGCCGTCGTGCACGGGCTCGTTTCCGAGGACGTAACGCCGTTCGGTGAACAGACGGGATTCCGTCTCAACGACGCCTGTGTGCTGTTCAAGCGCGGAGCGCGCGACGACGATTCAACGCGCCCGAACGAGAATGCATTCTTCCGCGACTACTACGGGAACCTAGCCGCAACCCTACGAGAATCCGAACATCCGCTCTTTGGCTTCGAGGCGCGCGAGCACACCGCGCAGGTCGACTCGGACAAGCGTGAGGTGCGCGAGAAGCGTTTCCGCTTCGGCTCGAAGGAACGCGAGGAGCTCAGCTCCAGCGAGAAACATCTACGCGAGATCGGTGAGACGAACCGCTTCCTGCCTGTTCTCTTCTGCTCGCCAACCATGGAGCTCGGCGTCGACATCTCCGCGCTGAACGCCGTCTACCTGCGCAACGTCCCGCCGACGCCGGCGAACTATGCGCAACGGAGCGGCCGAGCGGGCCGCAGTGGACAGGCCGCTCTCGTGCTCACGTACAGCTCCTCGCAGAGCCCTCACGACCAGTACTTCTTCCGCGACCCCAAGGCGATGGTGCACGGCGAGGTTCGCCCGCCACTCCTCGACCTCGCAAACCGTGATCTCGTCGAGAGCCACCTCTCCGCAGTGTGGCTCGCCTGCACCGAGCTCCCACTCAACCCGTCGATCGCTGAGTTGCTGGTGCTCGCAGAGCCGGGCCGCCCGCTCAAGCGCGAAGTGAAGGAGCCGATGGCGCTACCGAGGGTGGCCGAGGAAGCACGCCGACGAATTCGGCGAGTGTTGGACCTCCTCGAAGAGGACCTCACGCCGACGCTCGCGCCCTGGTACCCAGGCCGCGACGTCTTCTCGGACGAAATCGTCGAGAGCGCGCTCAAGCGCTTCGAGGAAAAATTCAACCGATGGCGCGACCTCTTCTCTGCAGCCGAACGACAGCGTGAAGCAGCACACAAAACGCAGACCGACTACGCCGCGCCGAGCGCCGAAAAGAAGGCTGCTCTGAGCCGTTACCTCCAGGCAAAGGACCAGCTCACCCTGCTCCAGCCGGACACGCGAACCTCGAACAGTCCGTCGAGCGACTTCAACACGTACCGCTACCTCGCGACCGAAGGCTTCCTGCCCGGCTACAACTTCCCGCGTCTCCCGCTGATGGCGTACATCCCCGCGACAAACGACGGGCGACAGACGTACCTGCAGCGACCTCGCTTCCTTGCCCTCTCGGAGTTTGGTCCGAGGAGCCTCGTCTACCACGAAGGTCGTGCGTACCGCGTCGTGCGCGCGATGCTGTCTCTGAACCAGCAAACAAACGCTGGGGCTGACGTGCGTCTGCCAACAAAGACGGTGCGCATCTGCAAGTCCTGCGGAGCGAGCCACTGGACCGACGAACCGTCGATGTGTCACTCGTGCGGCGCTTCGCTCGGAGACGCAGAAATCGTCAACGACACCTATCGCATCGAAAACGTCTCGACCCAGCCGGCCGAACGCATCACCGCAAATGACGAGGAGCGCCAACGCCAGGGATTCGAGCTGCAAACGACATTCGAGTGGGCGACGCGCGATCATGTGCTCGACGTGCGCCGAGGCGTCGCGCGCGACGGTGACGGCGAGATTGTGACACTCGCCTATGGACCGAGCGCCACCATCACGCGCCTGAACAAGGGCCTGCGTCGTCGCAAGAACCGCACGCAGCTCGGGTTCATGATCGATCCCATCTCGGGCTACTGGGCGAAGAACGAGGACGAAGGCGAAGAACTCCTGGACCCAACAGCATCAGCCCGGCAACGGATCGTCCCCAGCGTCAAAGACCACAAGAACGCACTGCTCCTTCAACCACGCGACGCCGAACTCTCGCAGACGACGCTCACAACGCTACAGCACGCGTTGCTCCGGGGTATCGAGGCTGTGTTCCAGCTCGAGGAAGGCGAGATCCTCGCCGAACCAATGCCCCAGCGCGACGCACGCACGGGCTTTCTCTTCTACGAGGCAACCGAAGGCGGCGCGGGCGTGCTCACGCGCTTGGTCGCCGAGCCCGAACGCCTCGCGGAAGTGGCCCGGCGCTCGCTCGAGATCATGCACTTCGACCTGTCGGCGGGACTCCCAAACGTCGCAACGATGCTGGTCGATCAGCCCGGCACCGCGTGCGTAGCCGCCTGTTATCGCTGCGTGATGTCTTACTTCAACCAGCCAGACCACGAGCAACTCGACCGCCGCGACGAAGATGCTCGGTCTCTGCTGCTTCGGCTCGCGCACGGAACAACCGAGGGACTGGCGGCGCCGATCCCGCGGCGTCCAACCGATCCTCCTAGCTCGACCACAGGTGATCTCGCATCGACTTGGCGCGCGTACGCGCGCGACCGTGAACTTCCTCCAGCTGACTCGGAGCCGCTCGTGATCGACGGACACTCCATCGCGCTCGTGTGGCGCGGACACTACGTCGCCGCTCTTTTCAGCGAGCAAAACGATCTTCGAAGAGCGCTCGAGCAAAAGGGCTTCGAGCTTGTTGTCCTCGGCGAACATGAAGCGTCGTGGGCCGAGCCAACGTCCGCGCTGGCCAAACTCTTGGGGAGATCCGCGTGAGCACGACGTCGACACCGCCCGCACCACAGGCAAGCGCGCGATGGAGCCCCGGTAGTCTTGTTCGTGCGCGGGGCCGCGAATGGATCGTGCTCTCGGGCAGTGACGCTGAGGTACTTCGCGTGCGCCCGATTTCGGGCTCCGAAGAGGACCAGACGTACATCCACACGGAGCTCGAAGCAGTGCCGGTCACGGACGCTTCGTTCCCAAAGCCCGAACCCTCGCAGAAGGCGGGCCACGATGCGGCGCTGCTCCTGCGTGACGCCCTCGTGCTGTCGCTTCGCCGCGGCGCGGGACCTTTCCGCAGCTTCGGGCAAATCGCGATTGAACCACGCGCATACCAGCTCGTGCCCCTGCTGATGGCGCTCAAGCTCGATCCTGTGCGTTTGCTCATTGCTGACGACGTCGGTGTCGGCAAGACCATCGAGGCGGCGCTCATTGCTCGCGAACTGCTCGACCGTGGGGATGTCGAGCGCTTCGCAGTGCTGTGCCCACCGCACCTCGTGGACCAGTGGGTACGGGAACTCGAAGCTCGCTTCCATCTGCGCCCCGTCGCGGTCACAGCCGCGAGCGCCGCACGGCTCGAGCGAAACCTGCCTCCAAGCGTGAGCATCTTCAAGGCGCACGCACACACGGTCGTCAGCCTCGACTACATCAAGAGCGAGCGCAGGCGCGACGAGTTTCTGCGCGCGTGCCCTGAGCTCGTCATCGTCGACGAGGCCCACACCTGCGCGTCCACCGGTCAGGGACGCCACCAGCGTTACGAGCTGTTGAAGGGACTCGTCGGCGACAAGGCTCGTCACCTCGTGATGCTCACAGCAACGCCGCACAGCGGCGACGAGGACGCGTACTTCCGGCTCCTCGGACTGCTGCACCCCGATTTCGAGGGGCTGCAGACGGCCGAAGAGGGCCTCATGCGCGTCGCACTGCGCAATCGCCTTGCGGCTCACTTCGTCCAGCGCCGTCGCCCCGACATCGCTGAGTGGCAAGAAGGTAACCTCTTCCCGCGGCGCGAGACCAAGGAGCTGACCTACAAGCTCACCGGCAAGTGGGAGAAATTCTTCGACTCGATCCTCGACTACTGCGCGTCTGTCGTCGCAGCAGCGGGTGAGGACACGAAGAAACAGCGCCTCAACTTTTGGGGCACCTTGGCGCTGATGCGCTGTGTCGCGTCGAGCCCTGCGGCCGCCGTTCAAGCGCTCCGCACGCGCGCAGGTCTCGAAGACGCAGCAGAGGAAGACGACATCGAGGCGCGCGTGTTCGACGGCGCCACCGACACGCTCCCCGACGACGACGTCGAGCCGCCCGCGGCGTCCGATGACGAGGCGCTCGCGGCGCTCATTCACCAAGCCGAAGAGCTCGCAGGACAGGTCGGCGATCCGAAGCTGAAGCTCGTCACCGACCACGTCGCAGAGCTCGTCAAAGAGGGGTTCAACCCGGTCGTGTTTTGTCGCTACATCGCGACAGCGCACTACCTCGGGCAGCACCTCACCGCGAAGATCAAGAACGTCACGCTCGACGTCGTCACGGGCGAGCTGACATCCGACGAGAGAAAAGAGAAGGTCGACCTGCTCGGCGACGCTGAGCAGCGGATCCTCGTCGCCACCGACTGCCTCTCGGAGGGCGTCAACCTCCAGGATCACTTCGACGCTGTCGTTCACTACGACCTGTCGTGGAACCCAACGCGCCACGAGCAGCGCGAAGGTCGCGTCGATCGCTTTGGTCAGAAGCGCGGCAGCGTGCGTGCAACACTGCTCTACGGCGCGAACAACCCCGTCGACGGCGCGGTGCTCGAGGTCATCCTCAAGAAGGCCGCGAAGATCCGCGAGGAGCTCGGCGTGCCGGTGCCGCTGCCCGATGACGGACACACGCTCAGTCAGGCGTTGCTGAAGGCCGTCTTGCTCCGCAAGCGCGAGCCGCAGCAGTCGTTCTCGTTCATGGAGATGGCGGAGGCGAAGGCCATCGAGACGCGATGGCGGGACGTCGCAGAGAAGGCGAAGAAGAACCGCACCGTCTTCGCGCAGCGCCGCCTCAAGCCGGAAGATGTCCTCCCCGAGTGGGAGAAGTCTCTCGCCGCGCTCGGCGGCAAAGAGGACGTACAACGTTTCACTGGACGCGCGCTGGCCCGTCTCGGCGGGGCGCTCGAGCCCTTGGGCGGCAACAAGCCTCGCGGGTTCAAGACGCCGCTCACAGCGCTACCCGAAGACGTGCGCGAGCGTCTCGAAGCCGAAGGCCTCGAAGGATCGCTCCTCGTCGACTTCGAGTACCCGCCCGCAGCACGCTGCCGCCCTGTGCAACGCAGCCACCCGCTCGTATCGGTCCTGGCCGAGACCATCCTCGAGCGAACGCTGAACAGCAGCGCCACCGCCGATCTCAACGATCGCGGCGCACTCGGGCGCGTCGGCTGCTGGGTCGCCGGAGGCATCTCAGCACGCACGCTCGTTGCGCTCGTGCGACTACGCCATCAGCTCACGACGCACCGCGGTCAGCAGCAAACGACGCTGCTCGTCGAAGAGGCTACGGCCATCGCGTGGACCGGAGACTCGAACCCGCTCGAAGGGCCAGACGCGCTGGCGCTGTTGTCGCCAGTTCCACTCTCGGATCCACCACCGCACGTGCGCGAGCGAGCCGTCACGCAGGCGCTCGGTCAGCTCGAGACGCGAATGCCAGAGCTCGGCGCGTTCGCCGAACGACGCGCACAAACTCTGCTCGCCGACCATCGTCGCGTTCGCGAGGCTGGCGATGATCGCGGCCGTTACAGCGTGAAAGCTCTACTCCCTGCAGATGTCATCGGGCTCTTCGTCCTGCTGCCGAAAGTGGATTGAACATGGCAGCCAAGCGAAAGATCAACGCTCGCGAGTCGCAACTCGCCTTCGAAGCCCTGTCGATTGAAGGCGGCCTTTTGTCGCCCGAATGGCTCTCGAAGGTCGCCCAGCTCCAAGCAGGCACGCAGGCGGACGCAGACTACCGCATCCACAAGGGCCTGAACCTCCGCGACGAGATCGGCCGCTACTGGCGTATCGCCCAGGCGCACTGGGTCGACTTCGAATCGGGCCGCAACGCCAAGGCCGACGCAAAAGCGCTCGCCGATCGCTTCGTGCGAGCGCTTCTTCGCGATGCGTTCGGATTCGTCTCGATCGCAGACGTGCCTCCAGTCGTACTCGCCGAGCGAACGTATCCCGTCGGTTGTGCAGCGCTCGGCGGACGTGTGCCCGTGATCGTCGCGCCAGCCAACAGTGGGCTCGACACCCTCGCGAAGGACTTCGGCGATGGCGCGCGTCGGCGCAGCGCCTTCGGGCTCGCGCAGGAGTACCTCAACGCGCAGGAAGGCGCTCTGTGGGGCATTGCGAGCGACGGAACGAGCCTACGCATCGTGCGCGACAACGCGAGCCTCACGCGCCCCGCGTGGATCGAAGCCGACCTCCAACGCATCTTCACAGAGGAGCGCTACGCCGACTTCGCGACGCTCTGGCTGCTCTGCCACGAGACGCGCTTCGGCCGCGAAGGACAACCCGTGACGGAGTGCGCGCTCGAAGCGTGGCGCAGCGCAGGGCGTGAAGAAGGGACACGCGCTCGCGCGCAGCTGCGTCGAGGCGTCGAGGACGCGATCGCGCTGCTCGGCCAAGGCTTCCTCGCGCATCCCGAGAACACCAAGCTGCGGGGCGAGCTGCAAAACGGCACGCTGCCAGTGAAGAACTACTTCACCCAGCTCCTGCGGCTTGTGTATCGGCTCATCTTCCTGCTCACAGTCGAGGAACGTGGGCTACTTCATCCCAGCGGCACGAGCGACCCGATCAAGGCGCTCTACAGAAACGGCTACGGCATACGTCGGTTGCGCGAGCGCTCGGTGAAGCGCAGCGCTCACGATCGCTTCGCCGACTTGTGGGACGCGACCAAGGTTGTTTGCCGTGGTCTCGCGACCGGCGAGCCGCGACTCGGTCTCCCCGCGCTCGCAGGAATCTTCGCGGCCAACCAGTGCCCCGCGCTCGACGAGGCGAAGATCGAGAACCGCGCGCTGCTGCACGCGGTGTTCAAGCTCGCGTGGCTTCGTGAGGACGGCAGCCTTGCACGCGTCAACTGGCGCGACATGGGTCCCGAGGAGTTGGGCTCGGTCTACGAGAGCCTCCTCGAACTCGTCCCGCAGATCACCAAGGACGGGCGACAGTTCGCGTTCGCGGGCGGCAGCGAGACGAAGGGAAACGCGCGCAAGACATCGGGCAGCTACTACACGCCCGACAGCCTCGTGCAGGTGCTGCTCGACAGCGCGCTCGAACCCGTCATCGCCGACACGATCGCGAAGAACCCGAGCAACTCCGTCGACGCGCTGCTCGGTCTCTCGGTCGTCGATCCTGCATGCGGCTCGGGACACTTCCTCCTCGCAGCTGCGCGCCGACTCGCGGGGCACGTTGCACGCCTTCAGGCCAACGGCACGCCATCAGCCGCCGACTACCGCCGCGCGCTCCGACAGGTCGTCGCCCGATGCATCTTCGGCGTCGACCTCAACCCAATGGCGGTCGAGCTCTGCAAGGTCGCTCTGTGGATGGAAGCTGTCGATCCTGGTCTGCCGCTGACGTTCCTCGACTCGCACGTTCAACACGGCAACGCGCTGCTCGGGACCGCGCCCGAGCTGATGGTCAAGGGCATCCCAGACGCGGCATGGGACCCCATCGAGGGCGACGACAGGAAGACCGCGAGCGCGCTCAAGAAGCGCAACAAGAAGGCTGCAGAAGGCCAGCGCTCGCTCGAAACGCGCTGGAACAAACCCGCCGACACCGAGGTGCAAACCGTCACACGCGCAGTGACCGATCTCGACGCAGCGAGCGACGCAGACGCGCAAGCGCTCGCCAGAAAGGAAGCGCAGTGGGGTGTCATCCTCGGCTCCGCGGAGTATCGGCACCAGAAGTTCGTGGCCGACGCGTGGTGTGCAGCGTTCGTGTGGCCAAAGCAGCCCGGCGAACTTGCGGATGTCGCACCAACAAACGATTTGTGGCGGCAGCTCCGCGATGGTCAGGGTGAGGTGCCCGAAGTCACGGCGAAGACAGTCGAGGAGCTGGCGCACGAGTACTGTTTTTTCCACTGGCACCTGCAGTTTCCGCAGGTGTTTGCAAAGGGTGGATTCGATGTGGTCCTCGGCAATCCGCCATGGGAGAAGGTCAAACTACTCGAGCTCGAGTTCTTTGCATCACGAAGCGGCACCATCGCGAATGCAGCGAATGCAGCTGCACGAAAGAAGGCCATCGCGGCGCTGCCTGACACCGATCCCGTGTTGTGGAAAGACTGGAGCACCGCCCGTCGTGTGGCTGTGGGCCAGAGCCACTTCGTTCGCGAGAGTGGGCGATACCCATTGTGCGGAAAAGGCGACGTAAACACATATGCCCTATTTGCAGAGCACAACAACACACAGATCAAGGCAACCGGCCGCGCGGGATTCATCGTGCCGTCTGGCATCGCAACGGATGACACAACCAAGGAATTCTTCGGGAGTCTTATCTCTGAGAACCGACTTCGTTCTCTCTACGACTTCCAGTCGGGCCCCGGGTTGTTTGGCGAGATCGGACACGCACGCTTCAAGTTTTGCCTTCTGACCCTTGGTCCGGGAAAGGACGGCGCTGACCTGCTATTTTTCGCCAGATCAGTCGCAGAGCTTCTCGATCGTGACCGCCATTTCTCGCTCACTGTAGCCGACTTCGAGGCTCTGAACCCGAACACTAAAACGTGTCCGACGTTCCGTTCACGCCGAGATGCCGACATCAATTTGGCAATGTACCGTCGCGCGGGAGTTCTGTGGAGGGAAGCTCCGTCCACGCCCGATGAGCAGTGCAACACTTGGGGCGTGCAGTTCTGCCGAATGCTCGACATGACCAACGACGCTGAACTCTTTCGAACCCGAGCTCAGATGGAGCTCATAGGGACGCGCTGCGGGGGGAATTGGTTCGAGGTTGAAGGCGCTATCCACCTCCCGCTTCTTGAAGCGAAGATGGCTCACCACTTCAATCATCGTTACGGCGACTACAGCGACCAGCCTGTAGGCAGTGAGAACACAAGCCTTCCCGATGTTCCGCAACTGCGATTGAATGAGACCAACTACGCGCCGATGTCGCGATACTGGGTACCTGCGTCGGAAGTCGAGAGCCGCCTCAACGGCAAATGGTCACGAGACTGGCTACTCGGTTGGCGAGACATTACAAATGCCGGGAACGAACGAACCGTGATCGCGTCACTGATTCCGTTCGCTGGTGTTGGCAATACGAGCCCGGTGTTGCTTTCTAGCGCGAGCCCCACGCTCATCGCCGCTCTCTACGGCTGCTTGTCTACTTTTGCGCTCGACTACGCTGCCCGACAGAAGGTTGGCGGCACCCATCTGAACTACATTCAGCTGAGGCAACTTCCGATCCTGCCGCCTTCTGTCTACACCGCACGCGCCCCATGGTCTGGAGATGCAACGCTGTGTGAATGGCTGTGTCCTCGAGTTCTCGAACTAGTGTACACAGCGTGGGATCTGGAACCCTTTGCGCGCGATCTTGGCTACGAAGGTTCGCCATTTCGCTGGGATTTAACACGCCGATTCGTGCTCCGCTGCGAGATAGACGCTGCATTCTTCCATCTCTATGGTCTATCGTACAACGATACGGATTATATCATGGACACCTTCCCGATTGTCCGAGAGGCTGAAAGGAAGGAGTGGGGTAAGTACCGTACCAAGGACACCATCCTCGAAACCTACGAGGCGCTCGCGAAAGCGGCTCAGACTGGCAAGCCGTACAGCACTCCGCTCGACCCGTTGCCTGGATCTCCCGGGGCAAGCCACGGAGTCTTCTCTGCTGATGGAATCCCCAAGGACTACGCCGAAGCGCTTCGCATGGGGCTGCTCTTCGCGCTGATCCGCCGGAGCGGCGAGAGTGGTGTCGCGCGGGGGATGCTCGCTAGGGCGCTCGTTTGGCTCGAAGACTCGAAACATGCAGCCACTGGTCTCGAGGGTGCGGCGCTGGCAGAATTCGAGCGAATCCGATCGTCTGACCCTCTACTCCAACAAGGAGCAAGCGACACCTCGACACTGCTCCAGGCTTTGGAGAACGAGAAACTCATTACCCGCGACGCGAGGGGAATTGTACGACTTCGCGCGGGCAAGTCGATTCCGAACTGGTTGCCACAAACACCAACACTCGCCAAACTCGTACGCGTGATGCGTGCTGGGCTCGATCGAGCAGAAGCTCGCCAGTCCGCAACATCCACCATCGAAGTGCCCGCTGTTGAGAAAGCGAAGCGCGCATGACTACGCCTGCCCCACGTCTTCGCGTCAATCGACTCGTGATCGTCGAATCGCGCTCCCCGCTCGCAATCATACGAGATATTCGGCTGCACCCAGGGCTCAACATCGTCTGGGCCGAAGAGCTAGCAGTGACCGACGGGAGAACCGACGTGCAGCGTGCCGGCCACGGCGTGGGAAAAAGCGCGTTCTCACTGATGCTCCGTGCGGTGCTGGGCGACGACGGCGCTGCGGTCAAGACGATGCGCAACCACCTCGCCCAGCACTACGCCAGTGGAGCCATTGCTGCCGAAGTTGTGGCCGGAACCGAGCACTTCGCCGTGCTTCGGTCGTTTGGTCCGCAGAGCTTCGCCTTGAAAAATGGGACGGTGGAGAGCCTCTTCGAGGAGGGAGCGAGGGAGCAGGGAATCGAATTCTCGAAGTACGTCGAGGCGCTCGGCGAGCACGCATGCCTCCAGCACATGGCGACACGCGCATTACCCGTCACCGGTCGAGAGGTAGAGTGGGCGCACGTTCTCTGCTGGATTGCTCGGGATCAGGCTCTCGGATTGAGGCAGTACTTCGAGTGGCGCAACGAAGACGGAACCGGCCTTCGCCGCAAGGTCAAAGACCCTCCGGCGCTCACGCGGTTGGTGCTAGGCCTGCTCAGCAACGCCGAAGCAAAGGCCGAAGAAGCGATCGCAAAAACCAACACCAAGCTGGCTTCGGCACGCGAAGCGCTTCGCACCGAGGAACAACGAAGCACGAACACGCGCGCCATTGTCGAAACGCATCTTCGGCTCTGGGCGAAGGTGAGCGAGTCGCTCGACATGGTCACCGATGATCTCTTCGCACCCTCGGTAGAGAAAGAGGTCTCCAAGACCACAACACGGATCGAGCGCGAAATTGATCAAGCCCGGACGGAAGTCGATCAACTCGACAACGAACTCATCGAACTTTCTGCCGAGATCAAGGCGCAGAACCGGAGAACCGAGCTCGCGAAGGCTCGATGGGACGAAGCACGCGCGCTAAGGAACAAGGACGAAGTAGCACTCAAAGAAATACGCGAACGCCGAGATAAACTCCTGCAGTTGGTTGGGAGCTGCCAGTACGGCGCTGTCTCGTACGGTGAGTGCAGCTACATCCAAAGCCAGCGAGACACGGTGAGTCTTTCCGCGCGCAAGGAGATCAATGTCCTGGAAAAATCCGTCGAAGAGCACGGAGATGAAGAGGCTAGAGAGAAAGACGCGTACGAACGCGAAGCTGCAACGCTGCGTCGATTCTCAGATGACCAGCAACAGAAGACAGAGCGAAAGAAGGCCCTCAACAAAGCCATCAACGATCGCGAGCGGCTGCTAGGCGAAGGCGATTCACTGCGGAAAGCACTGGCAGAGTGGCACGAGAGCCGAAAGGCACCAGAAACCGAGAAGCTACGGGCCACACGTTCGGCGCTTGCCACCCTCGAAAAGAAGCTAGAAGCCGCCAAGGGCGCGAGAAGTGCGGCGCAGCAGCAAGTCTCCGACCGCGAACAAGCCGTAACCGCGCGTTTCAATCAGCTTGCCCACGTCTTCGGCGCAACGGGACGCTACGTACCTGCCGACGAGAAGCGACCGTTTCAGATGCTACGTGCCGACGGCGACGCTTACACAGTGTTGGAGATCCTGCTCGGCGATCTTGCTTGTGCGGCTGATGGGGTCAACGGCGGAGGAGCGCATCCCGGGCTTCTCATCTTCGACTGCCCGCGCGAACGCGAAATGAGCGCGCACCTCTACGACCGCTTTCTGAGACTCGTAGACGAGGTCTGCAAAGCTAACCCTGCACTTCAAGTGGTCCTCACAACCACTACGCCACCGCCAGAGCCGCTGCGGGATGAGCCGACGCGGATTCTCAAGCTGTCCCACGCTGGCGACGACGAAGATCTCTTGCTCAAGCGGCGCATCGAAAACCTCCTCATGCGGACGCCAGCAACCATCGAAGAAGAGGACGAGGCATAGTGGTCACCCTCTCGCCGATCGTCGTCTCGCGCCTCGAAAAGGCAGCGACGGACAACGGCTTCGACCAATTGCAGGAGCCCGAGGGAGGGTGGCTCATCGTCGCCAGCACGCAGTGCCCGATGCGTGTGTGGCTCGGATCTCTCAGTGACTCCGTCTTCCTCGCCGCGTTCTCGCACCAGAACGTCGCTCGCGCGCTCAGTGACTACGGCACGCCGATGGGCGGGCCGATGCCGAAAGGCGCCGCCGGAGGGCGCGAGGTGCCCAACATGCCCACGTTGCACCGACTGCTGCGGCGCGCGTTCCTGCTCTCCAAGGCGCTACCAAACGAGCTGCTCCACACCTACGAGAAGCAAGTCGCCGCGCTGCCGAGAAGGACCGATGCCGAACGTCTCGTGATCCAGCGCGTCGGGCAGAATCTGTTCCGCGATGGCCTCCTCGACCTGTGGGAGGGACGGTGCGCGGTCACTGGCCTCGCGGTACCAGCGCTCCTGCGCGCGAGCCACATCAAGCCATGGGCGGACTGCGAGAGTGACGCCGAACGACTCGACGTCTACAACGGGATCCTGCTCGCGCCGCACCTCGACGCCGCGTTCGACCGAGGCTTCATCACCGTGCTGGACGACGGCACGATCGCCGTGAGCGACGCGCTCGACGCAAGCGCACGCGAGATCCTCGGACTCGACCGGCCACTTCGAGTTCGCGGCATCACAGAGGGACATCGGAACTACCTCCCGTGGCACCGCAACAGTGTCTTCAACCACGGATCTCACGATCACTAGCCGAACAGCCGCACATCGTGGCGTTCGAGGCGGAGGAGTTCCCCCCCTCTTCGCCGCCCTTTCGCCTATTCTCCCCGTGTGCACCCTCACTCCGCACGATCGCGATCGCTCGTGTCGCTCGGAATCGCGGCGCTCTGTGGGTGTCGCTTTCCTCCGACGCAGGTCGAGGTGACGATCGACAGCAACGCGCCCGCGGAGCGCGTGTTGAGCCTCACGGCGACGGTGTCGCGCGGCAACGAGCCCAACGCGTCTGCGCGCGTGTATCGCTGGACTCGCGGCCCGTCGGGGATCTCGCTCCCGTCGAGCTTCACGGTTGTTCCCGCGGACGGTCGGCCGAGAGACGAGCTCGTCACGCTCGCGGTCGAAGCGACGCTCGAGCCGCGCAACGCGAGCGACCCCGCGGTGCGCTTTCGTCGGCTCGCGCGGTGGAGGTTTCAGCCGCAGGTCCCGTCGCGACTGCGTTTGTTCTTGCCGGTCGAGTGCGGAGCGCGCGCCGTCGGGTGCACGAGCGCGACGGCCGACGCGTGCACCGTCGCGCGCTTGTGCGAAGAGCGCGGTCAAACGTGCGGCGACGATGGAACGTGCGTCGTACCCGAAGTCGTTCCGACGCCGTCGACCGAGGACGTGACCGTCGATCGAACGTCGCGCGACGCGAGCAACGACAGCGGCATCGACACAGGCGTCGACGCGACGAGCGCACCGGACTCGGGCACAGATTCGGGCGTCGACACCGGCATCGACTCGGGCACGGACTCGGGCACGGATGCGCGCTCGGACACCGGCATCGACGCGCGCACAGACAGCGGCGTCGACGCGCGCTCGGACACCGGCGTGGACACTGGCATCGACGCGCCCACGGGAGCGCCCTTCAACGCGCCGTGCACGAACAACACACAGTGCCAATCGCGCTTGTGCGTGATCGACACCACGGGTCGCGGCGTCTGCAGCGTGATGTGCGGAGGCGCGCTCCCGCCGTGCGCGATGGGCTATCGCTGCATCGCGAGCGGGCGGTGCACGCCCGAGCCGGACTGCATCAGCGCGTTCACGTGGACCAATCCGTACGGCGATGGATCGCTGCGGTTGTCGGCGATGCAGCGGATCGGAGTTCCGCCGACGCCAGCGGTGACCTTCACGAGAGCGTGCGTGCGAGACAGCGCCCGCATCGACATGTGCGCGCTCGGCGGGCTCATCGACCTCACGGGAGCGAGCGCTTCGGTGATCGACGGACGCGGGATCGGCCCTTCGATTCCAGGGCAGCTCGCGCTCACGCTGCGCGCCGCGGGCCCCGTACACGCGCTGCTCGACAACACGACCGGCGCAGTGACGATCAACATCGATGCTCCTGGGCAAGAGGTCTCGCTGAGGCTCACGGGCACCAACGAGTTCAGGTTCATCGGAACAAACCGCGCTCAACTCATCTACATCGACACCATGGGAACCGTGGTGAACGACGGAACGCTCACCGGCCCGATCCGGATCATCCGCAGCAGCGGCGGCTTCATGAACCGCGGCACGATCATGGGCTCCATCTTGTTCGGGGGTACCGCGCCCACGCCGCCGGCGTGTCCGTAACTAGCCCACGCCGCCTGCGTGTCCATAACGAGCCCACGCCGCCGGCGTGTCCGTAACTAGCCCACGCCGCCGGCGTGTCCGTAACTAGCCCACGCCGCCGGCGTGTCCGTGATCGCGTACACTACGCAGTGATGCGTGGTTCGTGGTCGCTCGCGTTGCTGTTCGCTTGCGTCGGCGCATGCGCGCGAGGCGGCGTTCGAGGGATCGAAGCGCTCGCGCCCTGTCCCGACGGCGCTCGTGTCGAAGAGAGCTCCGATGTGCACGCCAGGGTCACGCGCTGCGTGCGGGGCGACGGCGTCGCGCACGGCCCTTGGCGCATGGTCGAAGGGTCGACGGTCACGTACGGGCAATACTCCGACGGCTTCGCGCAGGGCCGCTTCTCGCAGCGCACGCTCGACGGAACAGAGATCGGAAGCTACGAGCTCCGCGACGGCAGCGGCGAGATCATCCACCGCTACCCGAGTGGAAAGATCGAGTGGCGCGGCGCGCTCGACCACGGACGGCCCCTCGGGCTGCGCCGGTACTTTCGCGAAGACGGCATCACCACGATGATCGAGCGCGCGGGAGACGGTCGCGTTCTCGAGACGATCGGCCGGCACTTTCCCAGTGAAATCGACGAGTACGACGCGTGCGACGACGGCGTGTTCGGCGACCACGTAGACGACGAGTGCCCCGAGCGTCGCTGCGAGGTGCGCGGGAGCGAGGTCTCGCTCCGCGCGGCGTCGGTGCGCATCGGCGCGAACACGGAGGCGTTCGACATCGAGCGCTATCGCGTCGCGTGGGCTCCCTCCGCGAGCGAGCGAGGGTCGGTGAACATCGAGGCGCCGCTACGATTTCGCGCGACCGTGCCAGCAGCGCAGCTCGTCGCGCGGCTGCGAGCGCCGAAGATCTTCGCCGAGGGAGGCGCGTACGCGCGCGCCGCAGCGGGCCGCGCCGTGACGCTCGTCACCAGTGAAAATCCAGCGCAAACGCAAGTCGACCTCGGCGACGGGCTCGCGCTTCGGTCCGCCCACGTGCGGTGCAGCGAGCTCACGCTCGAAGGGAGGCCCAACCCGAACGCGCTGCTCGAGGCGATTCCCGCAGTAGGCACGGCGCTTCGATCGAGGAGCGCGACGCTCGCGCTCGCGTCGGCGCCCAACGGCCGCGCGGTGGTGCAGCTCGCCGTCGACTCGACCGCGCGATTCGCGCGCGTGTCTTCCCAGGGCGAATGGCTGCAAATCGCCTGGCAACGATGGGACTGGAGCGCGGTGTCGGGCTGGGTCCGCGCGAGCGCGATGGAGAGCGCGACACACCAACTACCTCCCGATCGCTCGGACGCGCACGCCATCACAGACCGAGACGACTGCGCGCGGAGCGCGGACGAGCGCGCCGTTCGACTCGTCGTCGGAGCGCGCGTGACGGCCGCGCCAAACGGCGAAGCGTGGGCCGAGGTGACGAGCGAGGTCGCCGCCACCGTGCGCAACGCCGAGGCAAATTGGCTGCAGATCGTCTCGATCGCCGGCCTGTCGTACGCGTCCGATAGCGGAGGATGCCGTCGACTCGAGCGCGCGTTCGTCACGAGCGACGGAGCGCGCTGACCGGCCCCCACCCGACGCTGCCGCGCGCCCCGCCCCCGCCTGGACGGCAGGGGCGGCGGCTTCGCATTGTGTGAGCGTGGTTGGCAAACAGAATTGTCGATGTGCGCGTCGCTCGACAGCATGTGGTCGTGCTCTTCTCCCGACGGCCAATCTGCCTGGAATTTCGCTTACACAATGCGAAGCCGCCGCCCCTGCCGTCCAGGCGGGGGCGGGGCGCGCGGCAGCGCCGGGTGGGGGCCGCTCTCGGCGCGCGGCAGCGCCGGGTGGGGGCCGCTTGCGGCATTGCGCTCAACCCCGCGCCCCTCGTGGCCCGTTCGCCTACGGCCGCGACTCGCTCGCGTGGCGCTTGCGCATCTCGCGCTCGATCATGCGCTTCTTCAAGAGCGAGACGCGGTCGGTCATGAGCTTTCCGTCGAGGTGGTCGTACTCGTGCTGCAGCGCGATCGCGAGCAGGCCGTCCGCCTCGAGCTCGAACTCCTTGCCCTGCGCGTCGAGGGCTCGGACCTTCACGCGCTCGGCGCGCTCGATCTCGACGTGAACGCCTGGAAACGACAAGCACCCCTCCTCCCACACCACGACGCCGTGCTTCTCGACGATCTCGGGGTTGATGAAGGCGCGCAGCTGCGACGGCTCGTTCTCGCCCGCGATGTCGATCACGAACACCCGCAAAGCAACGCCGATTTGTGGCGCCGCCAAGCCCACGCCCGGCGCGGCGTACATCGTCTCGGCCATGTCTTCGACGAGCGTTCGGACCTCGTCGTCGACCTTGGCGACGGGCTCCGCTTCGTAGGTCAACCGCTTGTCCGGGTACTCCAAAATGGTTCGGATCGTCATGAGTCTCTCTTGAATAGTACCTGCCAAATTTACCGGCAAGCGTCGTACGCTCCCGCTTTGTGAAACGACCATCCCCCGTCCCCCTCGTGTGGTTCGCGCTCGCCCTCGGCGCGGCCAGCGTCGCATCCGCGGGCGATTTGAGAGGCTCTCTGCAAGGGCTCGACACGCTGCGAAGCGCTCCGGCGCCGGAGGTTCCCGAGCGGAGGCTGTACTTCTGGATGCAGTCGAACGGCGCCCTCGCGACGCGCGACGCGCGGCCGAACCCCGAGCGAGACCTCGCGATCGTGCTGTCGGGCCCCACCGTCGCCGAAGCGGCCCAACCCGTGTTGGTCACCGTCGCAGGCGGGACCTGCCAGCCCGGAACCGTCTTGGTCAACCCGGGAACCACGCTCAACGTGCGCAACGTCGACTGGTTCGGGCACGAGCTCTTTCTCACCGCCCCCAACAACGAGACGCCCATCGAGGGCGCCGCGCCCGAGGCCACCGCGCCGAACAGCCAGCGCGCGATCCAAGTGCGTCAGGCTGGGACGTACCTCATGCGCGACCGGCTCAATCCGCTCTTTCGCTGCTGGGTCGTCGTCGGCCCCGGGCAGGGAAGGCACATTTCGCCCGGCGCAGACGGCTCGTTTCGCACGTCCAACGTCGCCGAAGGCGAGTACACGCTCAAGGTGTACTTCGAGGGACGCGTGATCGCGACGACGACGGCGCGCATGGGCGCGAGGGACACGACCGTTCCCGCGATCAACCTCGCGGCGCCTCCGCCCACCGAGGGCGCGGCTCCCGCGGGAGCACAGCCCGGAGCCACGCCGCCCGCAGACAACACGCCCGCGCCTACGGGCCGTCGCCGGAGGGGGCGCTGAACCCATGCTCGTTTCGAGGTTTTGGTATCTCCTGCTCGCCACCATCGCGTCGATCGCGATCGCCTTCGCCATGCTCGTGCGCGGCGCGTACGAACACGACCGCGCCAAGGACGCCGAGACGTTGCTCGCCGGCGATCGACGGCAGATCGAAGAGTACCTCCGCACCGACGCGCGCGTGCGCATCGACACGCTCCGCGAGCTCGCGACGGCCGCGGATTTCACCCGCATGATGAATCAAGCCCGCGAGCGCACCAACGACTCTGCGCTGCGCGAGCTCTCGGGTCGCATCCAACAGAAGCTCGGCGAGCTCAACAATCGACTCGAAGAGAACTCGCGCTCGCACGTGCTCATCGCCGTCGACACGCGCGGCTACGTCGTCGGTCGCGACGGCTTCAACGCCTCGCAGGGCATCGGTGACTTCATCGGCGCTCACCCCCTCGTCGCCGCTGCGCTCAACGGATACCTCCGCGACGACGCGTGGCCGCTGCAAGGAAGCGTGTATCGCGTCGCGGCCGTTCCTGTGATCCACCAGGGACGCTACGTCGGAGCGCTCGTCGGAGGACGAACCGTCGACGACGTGTTCGTCACGAGGATCTCCGACGCGCTCGCAGGCGCCACCGTGGGCTTCTTCTCCGCGGGACGCATGGACGCCGCGCACGACGGCATCGCCGAGCGCGGTCGCCCCGCCGTTCGCGCGGTGCTCCTCGGCGAGACGCTCGGTCGCCTCGGCGGCGACCCGACGACCCGCGAGTGGACGAGCCGTGGCTACACCAACGTCCTGCAAGTCGACAGCGGCCACGGCGTCGCCGTGTTCGCGAAGATCCCAGGAATGGTCGGCCTCGCAGGCGGCGGCTTCGTCGTCGCGCGACCGAAGCCCGTGCTCCCGTCGGACTTCTTGCTGCACCCGCCGGGAGATCTCACCAAGAGCATCAAGTGGGGCACCGTGATCGGCTTCGGCGTGGTCTCGTTTCTGCTCGCGATGCTCTGGCTCTTCCTCGAGCACGACGGCCCCAACGCGAGCCTCCGCAAGATGCTCGGGCTCTTGGCCTCGCGAAAGATCGAGCGCCTCGACCCCCTCAAGCTCCGCGCGAGCGCTCGCCAGATGGCCCTCGCGATCAACGAAGCGTTCGAAGCTGCGATGAAGGCCGAGCTCACCCGCGCAGGAGCAGCCCCGCGAAAGAGCGTCGAGGACATCGACAAGCTCCTCGGCCCCGAGTCCATGGGCGACCCGGACGCCGCCAACATGATCGCGTTTCCGCCGCCCGCGCCCGGACAAGCGCCTCCTCCGCGCCCGTCCGCGCCCGGCGCCAACGGCAACGGCGCGCCGCGAGGGTCGCTCGTGTCGTCCGTTGAATTCGTGGGCGATGGTCCCTCGAAGGCCTTCGCGCTCTTCGCCAACGCCAACGAAGAGCAGACCCACTGGCGCGAGGTGTTCGACGCGTTCGTCAACGAGCGCAAGAAGAACAACGAGCCCCTCGACGGAGTGACCTTCGAGAAGCTCGCCGTCACGCTCGAGCGCAACAAGAAGGCCCTCGTCGACAAGACCCAGTGCAAGGCCGTTCGCTTCGCAGTGCACAGCAAAGATGGCAAAGCCGCCCTCAAGGCGACGCCCATCAAGTGACGGGGAGCTCGGCGAAATTCGCCCTTTTGGCGCGGTTCGACTACACCCTCGGTACTCCGTGAAGGTGAGGGCGTCGAGCGCAGCCATCGTCACCGCCGCGTTCGTCGCGAGCGGCTGCGCTGGGCAACGCGCGCGCGTCGCAGAGGTGCACGCGACCGCAGCGCTCGACGGAGCGCCCGCCGTCGTCGATGGCGACGCGCGCGACGCGCACAACGACGCAGACGGCGCCCTGCGCGACGCGGGGCCCGACGCGCAGTCCGTCCTCGTCGCGCCGCCGCCGCCGAGACCCAAGGGCACCCTCCGCTTCGAAGTGCGCAACGCGCGCGACGCGCGCCCCGTCGCCGCCCACATCGCCGTGCGCGGCCTCGAAGGAACGCCCGACCCCGACCTCGGCCCCCGCCACCGCGCAGACGGCGCGCTGCAATCGCGCATCGCCGCCACGGGACAAGGGTTGATCGAGCTGCCCGCGGGCGTCTACCGCGTGACCTTCGATCACGGAGTCGAGTGGAGCATCTTCTCGGCGCGCGTCGAGATCACGGCCGAGCGCGAGACGGCCCTCACGGGCGCGATCGAGCACGTGCTGCCGATGGACGACTGGACCGCGTGCGACTTTCACGTGCACGCCGAGCGCTCGTTCGACTCGCGCGTGACGATCGTCGATCGCGTGGCGTCGCTCGCTTCGGTCGGAATCGAGTTCGCGACGCCCACCGAGCACAACGTCGTCGGAGACTACAGCGAGGGCGTTCGCGCGCTCCCCGAGCCGGCCCGCGGATCGCGCGGAGCACGCGGCCCGGGCCTCGTGTGGGTCAACGCGGTCGAAGTGACGACGGACCGCGCGACGTTTCCGATCGGGCACTTCAACGTGTTTCCGTATCGGCCCAACCCGAGGCGGGAGCACGGCGGTCCGCCGGATTTTCTCGCGGACCCATCGGAGATCTTTCGACAGGCCCGCGCCAATACGCGAGACACCATCATTCAAGTCAACCACCCGCGGATGGAGCCCAACATCGGGTACTTCACCCGCTCGGAGGTCGACCCGCGCACAAACCGATCGAGCTCGCCTCGGTACGACCCGAGCTACCACGCGATCGAAGTGTTCAACGGCTTCTACCTGGGCGTCCCCGCAGAGGTCGACCGCGTGATGCGCGACTGGCTCGCGCTGCTCTCGACGGGCGCTCGCTACATCGGGACCGCCAACAGCGACTCGCACCAGATCGCCTACGAAGCCGCGGGCTATCCGCGCACGTACGTCCTCACGCCGCGCGCCGGCGACGCGTCCCCCCCAGCGGACACGGTCCTCCGCGCGCTCCGCGCCGGACACGCCTTCGGAACGAGCGGCCCCTTGCTCTTCGTGACCTCGGGCCGCGCTGGACCGGGCGACACCGTGCGAATTTCACGCACACAAAATAGCGCCCGCGTCCGCGTGATCGTCCGCGCCGCCCCGTGGGTCGACGTCGACATCGTCGAGCTCTACCGGGACACCGAGCTCGTCGCGACCGTGGCGGTTCCGCCCAGCACCGAGCTCGAGCGCGCGGACGCCGAGGTGGACATCAGCATGGTGCGCGACCGGCACGCGCTCGTCGCGATCGCGCGGGGCGATCGCTCGCTCGGCGACGTGCTTCCTCGGCTCGAAGCCAAGCCCTTCGCGTTTACAAACCCCCTCTGGCTCGTGCGGCGCAATTGAGCGCCGCGCTCACGCCGCGAGGTCGACGAGCGCCCCGCGCAGCTTCTGCAGCGCGCGAGCCTCGATCTGGCGGACGCGCTCCTTCGAGATCCCCAGCGAATTGCCGAGCGACTCGAGCGTCGTCTCGCTCTCGGCGAGCACGCGTCGCTCGAGGATCCACCGCTCGCGCTCGCTCAAGTGCTCGAGCGCGACGTTGATGCGCGCGCGCGCGGCCTTGTTGTCGAGCTCCTCGGTCGCGATCTCCTCGGGCGAGGGGCCGCCGTCCGTGAGGCGCTCGATCGCCGGAGACTCGTCGGGCGCCGCGGCGTCGAGCGAGCTGTCGCGACGCTCGAGCAGCGGCAACAATCGCGCGGCCTTCTCGGGGCTCATGCCCGAGATCGCGGCGAGCTTCACCGGATCGCTCTCGCGATTTTTGCGGTACGCCCTCAGCGCGCGGCGCTCGGCCTTCGATCCGCCGATGCGCACCACGCGGTAGCCACGAACGACGTAGTCGCGGATTTCAGCGCGGATCCAGTACACCGCGTAGGTCACGAGCCGGCACGCGCGGTCGGGCTCGTAGCGCAGGGCGCCCTTCAAGAGCCCGAGATTTCCCTGCTGAATCAAGTCTTCGAGCGGAACGCCCCACCGCCGATACTCGTTCGCGATCGTGATCACAAACGGGAGGCTCGCCGCGACGAGACGATCGCCGGCCCGTGAATCGCCAGCCTTCCATCGCCTCGCAAGCTCGCGCTCTTCTTCTGCAGAGAGCGGTTTGATGCCCGCAAGCGATGTCCTGTAAGCCTCGAGAGCAGTCGCCGAACCGAACACGCCCATCGCGTCACCTCTGCGCGCCCACTGTTCACGGGCTGTGCCACAGATCTGTCAACGGACAACAGAGGCGCAGACGCTGCAGCTTCGTGTGCAGATTGCGCAGCGAATGTGTTGCACCCACGAAAACAAGCGACCCCGTGCAGCGACTGCGCACCGGCAAGCGCTTCGGCTGCGCTGCGTGCGACAGAAAACCTTGCCGGAGAACGACGCGCTGCCGTCGAGCCGTCGCGCCCACGGGGGTTCCGCGACAGCGTCACCTCCCCACCGCGCTTGTCCGACACTCACTTCGCGATCGCGACGCCAACAGAAGCCGTCGGTGCCGCACGCTCAGATCGACTCGAGGTCGATCACCAAGCCTTCGTGCGCCGCGACCGAGTCCGGGAAGACCTCGCGCGCTCTGCGCTCTTTCTCGCGGACTTCGGCGTCGCTCTGGTTGGGGTCGTGGTGAAAGAGCACGTAGCGCTTCACGCCCGCGAGCCTCGCGAGCCTCGCGCCCTCGATCATGGTCGAGTGTCCCCAGCCGACCTTCGGGGGCCTGCCGCCTTCGCCCGAGTACTCCTCGGGGGTGTACTGCGAGTCGTAGATGAAGACGTCCGCGTCGCGGGCGACCGCGAGGATGTTGGGGTCGGGGACCGCGTAGTGCTCGGTGTCCGTCGCGTACACAAGCGAGCGGCCCTGGTACTCGACGCGATACGCGAACACACCGTTCGGGTGATTGCCCGGAACGCCGAACACCTTCACGCCCCCGTCGCTGCCGAGCAGCACTTCTTCGCGCTCGTGCAAGTCACGGAAGTGCATCTTGCTGCCCATCTCTCCCAGCCGGACGGGAAAGTTCGGGTAGTTCATCTGCCCCGCGAGGGTCTCTTCGAGCGTGGCCGTCACGGACTTCGCGCCGTAGAGGTAGAACGTGTTTCCCCTGAGAAAAGCCGGCACGAAGAAGGGGAAGCCCTGAATGTGATCCCAGTGCACGTGCGAGAAGAACAAGTGCGCCGTGACGGGCAGCTCCTTGAGCAGCTTGTCGCCGAGCAGGCGGATCCCCGTTCCCCCGTCGAAAATCAGGATCGCATCGCCGACGCGAACTTCGACACAGCTCGTGTTGCCACCGATTTCCGCGGTCTGCGGCCCCGGTGAGGGAATGCTCCCTCGAACGCCCCAGAACGTGCAGCGAAACATCGGTTGCTCTTCGCGCTCCGACAGAAACTCTACGCGCCGGTCCGCGGCAGGGTCAAATTGCGTGGGCTTCGGCGGAGCCGATCAGCCCTGGCTGACCGAGCTGCGGACGCGCTCGACGAACTTCGACATCGACTCGTCCTTGAACGGCAGCGGCAGGTCGCTCTCGGCGATGCCCGTGAGGCGCGACGCGGTCGTCAGGTAGCCATTTCGCGTCGCGGTGCGGCGCTCCATCGTGGAGCGCGAGATCGGGCGGAGGCGCGTGTTGATGAAGACCCAAGCGGCCTTCTCGGTGGTCTTGAACTTCGGCTTCTGCATTGGTCTATCGGTCCGTCTCGGAATCTCTCGAAGGTCGAGAGAGCAAAGGTTCAACGCCGCCATGCCTGCAAAGGGTGCGACGGGCCGGCGGTTTTGCCCGGACGCCCGCGTTCTGTCAAGCCACGCCCGGCGATTCGACGCACGAATCAGCGCTGATTTCGATGGGCCTCGGCCCCCCGCCGCGGGCGCTCAGATGTCGAGGTTGCGCACGTTGAGCGCGTTCTTCTCGATGAAGTCGCGGCGCGGCTCGACCTCGTCCCCCATGAGCAGCGTGAGCGCCTTGTCCATCGCCACCACGTCGTCGACGCGCACTTTGAGCAGCACGCGGTTGGACGGGTTCATCGTGGTCTCCCAGAGCTGGTCGGCGCTCATCTCACCGAGACCCTTGTAGCGCTGGATGTCGGCGCCCTTGCGGCCGCGCTCGTCGATCGCGCGGTAGAGCGCGTCCACCTGCGCGATGGGCGTCTCGCGAGACTTGTCGTCGACGAGCTTCCAAGGCGTGGGCCCGAGCTCGCGGGCGCGGGCGTAGATCGCCTCGAGCTCGCGCACTTCGGAGGACGCGAAGAGATCCGAGTCGACCACCGTGCGAGAGCCCGATCCGTTGCGCGCGCGAAGGATCAAGCGTTTGCGACCCACGCCGGGCTCGTCGTCGACGACGACCTTCAACGGCAGGAGGTCCGGAACCTCGGCGCCCACCTGCTTCTCGGCCACCTCGGCGGCCGCGCGGAGCTTCGCCTCGCCAGCCTCGCCCACGAAATCATCTCGATCGAGCCGAACGCCCGCGCGCAGCATCGCGCCGAGCACGCGCGGATCGGCGCGAGACGCGTGGTGCTCGAGCAGCGAGTTGGCGCGGTGCAGGTCCAGCGCGAGCGCGCGGAGCTTCGCCGCGTCCACGGGACCCGACGCGGTCAAGAGCGTCACGCCGTCGGTGCCCGCGTCGATCAAGTGCTGCGCGAGGCCCTGCTCGTCCTTCACGTACGTGATCTTCTTGCCGCGCTTGACGCCGAAGAGCGGAGGCTGCGCGATGTAGAGGTAGCCCTTCTCCAAGAGCAACGGCATCTGCCGCGCGAAGAACGTGAGCAAGAGCGTGCGAATGTGGCTCCCGTCCACGTCGGCGTCCGTCATCACGACGATCTTGTGATAGCGGCACTTCTCCGAGTCGAACGTGTCCGCGATGCCCGCGCCGAGCGCGGTGATCAGCGTCCCGACCTCTTGGTTCTGCAGGACCTTCTCGCGACGAACGCGCTCGACGTTGAGGATCTTTCCGCGCAACGGGAGGATCGCTTGCGTCTTGCGGTCGCGGCCCTGCTTGGCCGAGCCACCGGCGGAGTCACCCTCGACGATGAACAGCTCGCACTTGGTCGGGTCGCGCTCTTGGCAGTCCGCGAGCTTGCCCGGCAGCGAGCTGATGTCGAGAACGCCCTTGCGCGTGACGAGCTCGCGCGCCCTCGCCGCCGCCGCGCGCGCCTGCGCCGCGAGCACGCCGCGCTCGACGATGACCTTGGCCACCTTCGGGTTCTCTTCGAGGAACTGCGCGAGCTTCTCGGACACGATCGCGTCGACCGCGGTCTTCGCGTCCTGCACGACGAGCTCGGTCTTCGGCTGGTCTTTGTAGCTCGGGTGAGGGTGGCGCAGCGAGATCACCACCGTCAGTCCCTCGCGAACATCCTCGCCTGAGAGAGGCTGGTTCTTCGTCTCCTTGAGGAGCGTGTTGGCCTGCGCGTACTTGTTGATCGTGCGCGTGAGCGCAGCGCGCATACCCGTGACGTGCGTCCCGCCGTTGGTCTGGTGGGTGTTGTTGGTGTGTGCGGCGCAGACTTCGTGGTACGAGTCGGTCCACTGCATCGCGCATTCAACCTGGATTTTCGCAGGTCTTTCGTCGATCGTCGTCTCGTACTCGCCCTTGAAAAAGAACGGGGTGTGCAGCGTGTTCTTTCCCTCGTTGAGGTAGCGGACGTACGCGAGCGCGCCGTCCTCGTAAAAGAACTCTTGCGGCTCGCTCGTCGTGCGCTCGTCGTGAAATACGATGCGCAAGCCAGAGTTGAGAAACGCCATCTGACGTAGGCGCTTCTCGACGATGTCCCGAGAAAACTCCGTGACGCTCGAGAAGATCTCGAGGTCCGGTTTGAAGCGAACCTTTGTCCCGCGCTTGTCGCTGTCCGAGACCTTCGCGAGAGGAACATCCCACTCCCCTCGCTTGAAATCCTGGTGAAAGTGACCGCCCTCGCGCCAGATGTCGAGCTCGAGGTACTCGCTCACCGCGTTGACCGCCGTCACGCCGACGCCGTGCGTGCCCGCGCTCGTCGCGTAGGAGTTGTTGTTGAACTTTCCGCCAGCGTGCAGCTCGGTCAGCACCAACGTAGCGGCGCTAATGCCCTTGTCAGGGTGGTTGCCAACGGGGATGCCCCGACCGTCATCCTCGACCGAACACGATCCATCCGCGTGAATCTTCACCTGGATCGTCTTGCAGTACCCCGCGAGGTGCTCGTCGACAGAGTTGTCCACGACCTCCCAGATCAAGTGGTGCAACGCGGAGCCATCGCTCACGTTGCCGATGTACATGCCCGGCTTCTTGCGGATTCGGTCCATGCCCTCGAGCACACCGATCGAAGAAGCGTCGTAGTTGTTCTCGCTCATCGCGTTGGTCACCGTTCACGACGCAGGCGCGTCGCCCCCTGCGCGCCACGATCGGACGCTGTTCGGCGAGGGCTTCGATCGCGTTTTCTCCTGCAAAATCGCAGGAAAATACCTACCACCCGCCCCCGATTTTAGCAACCCTTTGGTGACGTTTTCTGTCGCGAAATCCCGCAGTAAATCCGCGGTGAATCGCTGGTCGACCGCGACGCTCCCCCGCGTCGCTCGCGCTCAGCGACGACGACGGCGCGCGAGCACCGTGGCCGCAGCGGCGAGCGCGACGAGCGCGACCGAGCCGTTGCCCGACGAGCCAGGAGCGCCCGCGGCGCGGCAAGCGCACGTTCCAGTGCCACCCACCGAGCTTCCACCGTCGCCCGCGACGCCGCTGTCGCTCGCGTCACCAACGCTCGGGCGGTCCGAACGAACGTCGGCCACCTGACTGTCCGTCCCAGCGTCGACGACGTCCATTTCGGCCACGTCTGGCTCGCTGTCGGGCATCGCGTCAGCGACGTCGACGGCGCCGTCCGAGGCGTCCATCACCACATTGCTGTCCTCGACGACGCCCGAATCCACGCCCGAATCCACGCCAGTATCCACGCCGCTGTCGACACCCGTGTCGACGCCCGTGTCCACACCGCTGTCGCCGCCGACGGGCAACACGGTCAGCGAGAACATCTGGCTCGTGCGCCCCGTGTCGCCGTCATCGACGGTCACCGTGAAGGTCACCGTCGTCGTGGACGCGCTCATGGGAGGCGTTCCGCTGAGCTCGCCGGTCGCCGCGTTGATCGTGAGCCACGCCGGAGCGCCCGTGATCGACCACACGAGGGGGTCTTGCACCGTGCTGGCGATGGGCGGATTCGCGCGGTCGGTCGCAGCCACGATCGTGCTGTACGCGACGAGCGACGTGGCCACCGGGAGCATCGTCGTCGTGATCGTCGGCGCCGCGTTGGTGACCGACAACGTCGACGTCGAGCGCGCGGAGTTCGCGTTGCACATTCCGCCGACGGTCGGACGCGAGAGCCAGCACACCGTTCGCATCGAGGGGCCGTCGAAGCCCGCCGTGCTGAACATCGCGCTCGCGCCCGTCCCATCGACGACGCCGTCGCAGTTGAAGTCCCACGCGACCTCGCAGCCGCACGAACCCGCGGCGCCAAACGCCACCGCGAGCGACGCGGTCCCGCCCTCCTCTGCGGTAAACGGCCCGGACGCGGTCGCCTCTGGACACACACGCGGAGCCGTCGACAACAAGCACAGGTCGATCGAACGCACCGTGCTCCCGCCGTCGCCGTCGCTCGCCGTGACGCTGAGCGGGTAGCAACGCGCGAGCGCTCCGGCCGCTTCGTCGGGCGTCCCCGAGATCACGCCCGACATCGCGTTGATCGAGAGGCCCGGAGGCAGGCCCGTGACGGCCCACGTGATGGGATCGCGAACCATCGACGCGACCGGCGGATTCGCTGGGTCCGACGCGGTGAGCGTGGCCGTGTACGCGACGCCCAACGCGCCCGCAGGCAACGCGACGGTCGTAATCGTCGGCGCGACGTTGTTGACCGTGACGGTGTTCATCGCGCGCGTAGACGGCTGCGTGCAGAGCCCGCCCGCGCTCGGCACCGTGCGATGACACAACGAGAACATCGAAGAGCCGTCGCGATCGACGCCCGAGAGGTTGAAGGTCGAACCCGTTCCATCCGCGATGCTGTCGCAGCCGAGGTCCCACTCGACGACGCACCCGCAGCTCGCGCCAGCGAGCGTCGTGTTGACCGTGTTTCGCCCGCCCTCGGCGACGATGATGCCCGCGGGCCCGGGGCTCACGACGGTCGCCGCAGGGCACACGCCAGCCATCGCCGGAGGAGCGACGGTCATCGAGATCATGCGCGACGAGCCGCCGCCGTCTCCGTCGGTCACGCTCACGGTGATCGTGAACATGCCCGCCATCGTCGGCGTCCCGAAGAGCACGCCCGTGGCAGGATCGATGCTGAGCCCAGGGGGAAGCCCCATCGCGCTCCACGTGATCGTGTCTTGAATGCCGCTCGCGTTCGGCGGATTCGCAGGGTCGCTGCTGATCAACGCGACGTGATAGGCCGCGCCCACCGTCGCGTCGGGAACCGCCGACGACACGATCACCGGCGAGACGTTGGTGATCCCGATGCCCGCGGCGCCGTTCACCTGCGTCTGCGTCGAGGTGCTCACGCACGTGCCCGCGATCGCAAACGTGCGCGCGCACATGCTCGTCGTCGACGGCCCGTCGCGCCCCTCGGCGCTCACGAGGGTCGAGAGGCCGAAGCTCTCTGTGGTCCCGTCGCAGTTGGCGTCCCAGCCGACGACGCAACGACAGCCCGCGACGACGGGCAATCGCGCGTTGATCGTCGCGACGCCGCCTTCTTGGACAGAGATCGTTCCGGCCGTGGTGATCACAGGAGGCATGCACATGCCCATCGTCGGGGTCGCCACGACCTCGAGCGAGAGGTCCGTGATCGCGATTCCGCCGTCACCGTCGGCGACCGTGAGCCGCACAGGAAACGTGCCCGCCATCGTCGGAGTACCGGTGATTTCTCCGGTCATCGCGTTGATCGTGAGCCCGGGCGCGAGCCCCGTGGCGCTCCACGTGAGCGGGTCGCGCAGCATCGACGCCACCGGCGGATTCGCAGGGTCCGACGCGTTCGCGCGAAACGCATACATCGCTCCGACGGCGGCGTTGGGCAGCGAGTTCGTCGTGATGATCGGGTCCGCGTTGTTGACGCTGACCTGCGTGCGAAACACCGCGCTCTGCCGCGTCCCCAAGGGACAGAGCGGATCGACGCTCCGCACACACAACGGAAACCGCGAGGTCGATGAGCCATCGCGGTTGCGCGCGGTCACCGTGAACTGCGTCCCCGTAATCTGATCACCGAACGAAGCAGTGACGCCGTCACAGTCGGTGTCCCACTCGAACGTCGGACCACCACCGAAAGCGCTCACGACGAGGCTCGATCCCTCGGCGACCGAGAGGCTCGGCGTCGTGAGCGCGTTGACTCCGGTCGGAGCCGACGGAGGACATTGCGCGCTGGCGTTGGCGGCGATCGCGCTCGTGACGAGCGCGGCCAACGCGAAACCCAAAGGTGTTCGTCGTCTGTGCATTGCGCGCTCAGTCTGGCCGCGAGAACGCGCGAACTCCAGGGCGCTTCTCCGAATTCGAGCGCGCAAAATTCCGCACGACGATCGCGCGATCGCAGCGCAAACATCGGCCCCCCAAAGCGGAATCGTTTGTTGCGCCTCGAGCGCAAACTGTTCAGCGAGGCGCGCGCGATCCGCGACGACGCGACGCGAGCGTCACGAGCGCGACTCCCACGAGCACCGCGAGGCGCGCGTTCGAGGAGCCGCCACGGTGACCAGCAGCGCGGCACGCGCACGCGCCGTCACCGCTCACGCCACCGGGCGGAACACGCGCGTCTGCGCCCGAGCCACTGTCGTTTCGCGCAGCGTCGCCGCTCGAAGCGCCGTCCATCCCGCTCGCGTCGGGATCGACGCCGCTGTCGCCAACAGTCGCATCGGAAACCGTTCCGTCAGCGACCATCGCGTCTTCACCAGTGGCGCTGTCTTCGCTCGTACCCGAATCACCAGGCACCGCGCTGTCCGATGCGACGTCCGCAGGAACGACCGCGTCGGGCATCGATCCGTCGACAGTTCCACCGCTGTCCACGCCGCTGTCGACACCGCTATCCACGCCGCTGTCGACGCCGGCATCGCTGCCGCCACCCACGACGCGAATCGTGAGCATCGTCGTCGTGCGTCCTCCGTCCCCATCCTCGACGACGACGGTGAACGTAAAGGACATCCCAGCGGCGCTCGCAGGTGGAGTCCCCGAGAGCGCGCCGGACATCGCGTTGATCGAGAGCCACGAAGGAGCGCCCATGATCGACCAGGTGAAGGGATCCTGAACGCTCATCGCGACCGGCGGATTCGCTGGATCCGTCGCGTTCACGGTGGCCGTGTACGCAGCGCCCGCGGTCGCGTCAGGGAGCATCGTCGTCGTGATCGTCGGCGCCACGTTGGTCACGCGAACGACGTTGCTGCTCGACGCAGACGCCGCGTTGCAAGGGCCTCCCGAGGACGGACGCGAGATCCAGCACACGTTCTGCGAGCTGGGACCATCGAGCCCGCGCGCAGAGTACGTGAGGGTCGTTCCGGTTGCGTCCACCGTTCCGTTGCAGCCGACGTCCCACTCGATCGTGCAGCCGCAAGCGCCCGTTCCAGTGAAGCTCACGGTGAACATGTTGGAGCCTCCTTCGGGCGCGATCCACTCGCGAACGTTGGCTCCCGCCGTCGGGCACAACATCGAAGCCGTCGTCGTGAGGCAGAGCTGCATCGTGCGCGACGTGATCCCGCCGTCGCCGTCGTTGGCGCTCACGATCACGTCGTAGCAACGCGCGCTCGCGCCACCCGCCATCGTCGGCGTCCCCGAGATCACGCCGGTCATCATGTTGATCGAGAGCCCTGGGGGGAGCCCCACAGCGGTCCACGCGATCGGATCGCGCGTCATCGAGGCCACCGGCGGATTCGCAGGGTCCGACGCGTTGACCGTGGCCATGTACGCGCTGCCGAGCGTCCCGTTGGGCAGCGACATCGTCGTGATCGTCGGCGCGACGTTCAGCACGTTGACGCTGACCGGCAATTGCGCCGAAGGCATCGAGCACATGGACAGCGCTCCAGGGATCCCGCGCAGACACACGCGAACAGCGCTCGGACCGTCGCGATCGACGCCGCTCAACGAGAAGGTGGCCCCTGTCCCGTTCGCGCTTCCATCGCAATCGACGTCCCATTCGATCGTGCAGCCGCACGTCACCACGCCGAGCGTCGCGCTCAACGTCGTCGAGCCGCCTTCGTCCACGACAGGAACGACTCCGCCCGTCAACACAGGCACAGGACAAGTCCCCGCCATGGCTGCGCCAATGACGATCGGCAGCATCCGCACCGTCACGCCGCCGTCGCCGTCGGTCACCGTAAACGTGACCGTGAACGTGCCGTTCATCGTGGGCGTTCCGAACACGATCCCAGTCAACGGATCGATCACGAGTCCGGGCGGCAATCCGACGGCCGCCCAGGTCTGCGGGTCTTGAATTCCACCGGCCGTGGGCGGGTTCGCGGGATCCGTCGAGAGCACTTGCGCGACGTAGGCCGTCCCCACAGTGCCGCTCGGCATCGACGCGGTCGTGATCGTGGGCGCGACGTTGTTCACGGTCACCGCGCCGAACGTCACCGTCGAGACGCCGCACGCGGCGGGCGAGCTCGTCGAAGGCACCGGGATCGCGACCGCGCACAGACGGATCGCGCTCGGACCATCGCGTCCCACGGCGGACACGCTCACCGTCGTGTCGACGACGTCGATCGAGCCGTCGCACGCGAAGTCCCACGCGACACGGCACGAGCAACCGCCGGTGTCCGGGATGCGCGCAGAGACGTTGACCGTCCCGCCCTCGTCGACGACCGGCGTGAGCCCGCCGCCCGTCGCGATGATGACTGGCGCAGGGCAGTTGGTGAGCGACGCGGTCGCGGCGATCACCAGCGTGTACGTGCGGCTGTTCGTTCCGCCGTCGCCGTCGTTGACCGACACGGTGACCGTGAACGTCCCCATCGCCGTCGGCGTGCCCGAGATCACGCCGGTCATCGCGTTGATCGTGAGCCCCGTTGGGAGCCCCATCGCGGACCAGCCGAAGGGATCGCGGGTCGCGGAAGCGCCCGGCGGATTCGCGGGGTCCGAAGCCGCGAGCCCAAACGAATACAAGCGTCCCACCGCGCCCACCGGAAGAAGGTTGGTCGTGATCGTCGGCGCGACGTTGCGAATGTTCACCTGCGTCGGAGCGATCGCGCTGAAGCGACTCCCCATAGGGCAAGTCGGGTTGACGCTGCGCACACACAATCGAGCCCCGCCCGGCCCGTCGCGGTCCTGCGCGGTAAACACAAAGGGGCTCGGCCCGATGTGATCGCCGAACGCCGGCGTCACGCCGTCGCAATCGGTGTCCCACTCGTACATGGGACCGCCGCCCATGACAGGAATCGACGTCGTTCCCCCTTCGTCGACCGAGAACGTCGCGCCAGGACCGGGCAACACGAACGTGGGAGCCGTCGGCGGACATTGTGCCCACGCGCTGTGGGTCATCGCGAAGAGCGCGAGCGACCACAGCGCGAACAAGAATCGAGTTCGCAGCAAGATGAAACCTCCTTAGGACGAAGCAATCGACGCAACGGATAGACCGCGCATCAACGCCCATCGTACGCGAGGCATTTCGCCAAGAACACAGCGTAGCCCTACGCATCCGTTGCGAGGTTTCAGCACTCGTTGCGAGGGGCGCGCGTTGTCCAGAATCGCTTCTACTGCGCGTTCACTGTGCCCGCGTGCACGACGAACCGCTTGGCATCGGGCAAGAGCGCGCTCACTGCGGGGTCCGTCGTGGTGACCCAGAGCTGGGCCTCCATCGCCGCGATCCTCGCGAAGAGCCTCGCGGTTCGCTCTCGATCGAGCTCGCTCGAGACGTCATCGAGCAAGAGCCACGGCAAGCGCCCCGAGCGTCGCTCGAGCACTTCGAGCTCGGCCAACCGCAGCGCCAGCGCGATCGCGCGGGTCTGTCCCTGACTCGCGACGTCGCGCGCGAGCCGACCGCTCCACTTGATCACCACGTCGTCCGCGTGAGGCCCGATGGTCGTGAGCGTCCGAGCGCGATCGGTGTCGTACGCGCGCGCCAGCGCCTCGCGGTACTCGCCGGCGTCCGTCGGTGACTTCGTGCGATACGCGATCGAGACCTCCGAGCCCGAGAGCGCGATGTCGTCCGCCGCTGCGCGCGCCGCGGGCAGAAGCTCGTCCGTGAGCCCGATGCGAGCGCGCACGATCGCGCTGCCGAAGCGCGCGAGCATCGGGTCGTACGCAGCGACCGCGCGAGGGTCGACCGTCGCTCCGCGCAAGAGCGCGTTGCGAGCCTTGAGCGCGCGCGCGTAGGACCGCAGCGCCTCGCCGTAGCCGTCCACCACGCGAACGAGCACGCGATCGAGCAACCTCCGCCGCAGGTCGGGCGAGCCGCGAACGAGGTCGAGGTCCTGCGGGTGAAACACCACGCACGCCGCGGCGCCGTAGTAGTGCACCGCGCGCTCGGGGCGCTTTCCGTCCATCGTCGCGTCGCGCGTCTTGCGGTCGAACGTCAGTCGAAACTCGTGCGCGAGGTCCCCTCCCTCGACGACCATCCGCGCCGCGGCCTGCGCGACCCCGTGCCCCACGAGCTGCGATCGCGTCGCGCCGCGAAACGACCGAAGGGTGGCCACGAAATCAACGGCCTCGAGCAGAGAGGTCTTTCCCTGGCCGTTTGCGCCCACAAAGAGGTTGGCCCTCGGATCGGGCTCGACCGACACGGCGTCGAGGTTGCGAAATCCGCGCACCACGAGGCGCGCGACGCGGAGGGCTGGAGTCACGGTCGCAGCGAGGTGCGTAGCACGAACCGAGGCGACGAAGGCAACGTTGGGTTAGCCGGGTTGGCCGACACCTCGCCAACGTTGGCCGAGCGCTCGCCAACCCAAACCGAGGGTTGGCGAGCTACGGGTCGGCCTCAAGGGTCGACTTCGGCAAGAAGGCGAGGTCGGACGGCAGGTCGATGCGTTCGGCGAGCGAGCGCAGGCGCGGATGGGTCTCGGGGACGCGCGTGATGATCGCAGCGTAGTGCGCTCGGAGCGACGCGGTGGTGTCCTCTTCGCGCAGAAAACGCCGGGTCCACGCGTGCTCGAACCGAGCCTCGTGCGCGTCCGGATGATCGGGGCCAACCGAAGCATCGAGCGACGCGATCGCGAGCGCGAAGGTGTCCCGCGCCGAGGACCACTCGCCACGAGCGAACAGCGCGCGGCCTTCAGCGAGATACGCGCGGCCAACGAAGTGATGCGACGGCCCGAAGAGGGAGAGAAATCGAGTGCGCGCGAGGACAGCGTGTTCGAGGGCCTGCTCGGTGAATGAGTAGCGGAGGAGCGCGCGGGAGGCAGCGAGGTGGGTGAGAGCGAGGCGATATTCGTAAGCGCCGAAGAGCGCTCGAAGAGGCAATTCTCCAAGCAGGTACGACGGTTTCTCATGGATCATGTGTGAACCAATCGCTTCCAGCCGCAGCCAATCGAACGGCGACTCAGGCACTTCGAGTGGCATGGCCCCTGGAAACGTGATCGCAAGCTCCGTTGGCCCATCGCCGAAAATCGGCCCGAGACCGATCTCGACGACCTTTGTCAGCGCTGATGAATCGAAGCTCCGCGCGATCGCTGCGAGACGCAAATCGATTCGAGCGTTCGGATCGTCGATCACCTCCCGATAGCGACCCAATGTGAGCCGAGCCGTCGCTCGCAATGCTGTGAGCAACGAGCGCAATCGCGCGTCGCTGCGAAGGCTCGAAGAAAACTCGATTTCCAAGCGATTGGCGATCGCGATCGCGTCTTCAAACATCCCCTGGTTCATCAAGGTATCCGCGAGCCACCACAACGAGTCCTTCGTGTCAAACGCGACGAACGCACGCGAGAAAGCATGCACAACAACGTCATTCAAACGGAGACGGTTCGCGCTGTCGAACCACAAGCGAAATGCTGAATCACTGTAGGGTAGCGCGTCGTCACTCATCGCCTCCTCGACAGCAGCCTCGCTCGAGGCAGACCGTGTCAGCGCCGACGCATGTCGGGTCGGGTCGTAAACATCGCCAAACACCCGCTCCTTCACCGCCCACTCGATCGCCTCGGGTTCGAGCCCGCACCATCCCGCAGTCAGCCCGGGCTCGCTGTCACCCGCTTCGCGCAGTCGCTCGATGGCCTCGCTCCACGCCATGGGCGTCGCGTGCAGCCTCCACCATCCCCAGGACACCACGCCTTCACCCACGTCCACGAGCGCGCACCCCGTCTTGCGCTTTCGCTCAGCGAGCGCCCAACGAACGCGCCAGAGCTCGCGCTCGCTCGTCACATGCTCGAACGCGATGAAATCCTCCTTCGCAGCGTCGATTTGCTCTAGCAACGTCGCGTACTCCGTCCGCGCGTCGAGCCTCTGCACGGCTCTGCTGTTCCACGCTCGCGAGACACACTCATCGAGCCCCGCACCGCGCCACTCGCAGTTGCTTCCTGCTCGCTCGCACGCCAACAAGTTCTCGATCGCCCACCACGGAGGCTCCGAGGGAACCTCGACTGACCGCGACCTCCAGTCGTACAGATCCGGCGCCATCGACTGAATCGCGCGCCATGCTTCGCGCGTGCACCAGAGCACCACGCGCAATCGCAGCGCCTCGAAGCGCGGTCGCCCCAAGTTGAGCGCTTCGAGCTGGTCCTCGCGCGGTCGAAGCACCATCGCGGCGCCTGGAGCACTCGAAAACACCTCGCTCGCCGTCTCGCATACACGAACGCTGCCGTACCGCTGTCGCATGGCGACGAGCAGCGCGCGCATCGCGCAGTCGACGCCGTTGTACGCGACGTCGATCGATGGACCATCCCCCGTAACGAGCGTCTTCACCCACCGGGGCGCAGGCGCTTCTGCATCAACAGTGGGTGAGGAAAGTACCATTCGCTCCCGTTCGAGTATGCCAGCACACGATCAGTCGTGAGCAATTCGAGCCAGAGATCATTTCGTTCTTGCGGCAGGTGCTGCTTGGACTCGACCACGAACCGAAGCAGATCGTAGTCCTGCTGAGACAGCGTTCCCTCGATGCGGCGACGCTCTTCGTCGATCGCTTCGTCGACGTCGTCAGCGACCGCAGCGCTCGAGCTCGTTGGTTGCTCGTCGAGGCGCATCTTGGCGTTTTCGGCCACGAGGTGAACCAGCCGAACAAACGCCCGGGGCCGACCGCCGCTCGCGAGCACGAGGCGCTCGAACAAGCCCTCGTCCACCGGCGTCGATGGAGCACCATCGCCCGCGATGAGATCAGTCGTCCGGCGATCGAACAGCGCTCGAAAGAAGTCGACCTTGCTTCGATCGATCTCGATCTTGAAGGCGTCCTTCGCGTCGATCGAAAAGACGTGCTCGTTGTAGAGCTTCTCGATTCGCTCGAACCCTCGGACGTTCTGCGCGTACACGCTGTGATGAAAGGCGAAGGGAGAGGACAGCAACATCGACGCGTCGAGCTTCGTGAGCAGCGACGAATCGACGAACAATCGACTCGCCCGCTCGATGTTCTTGATGCGATCGAGCCCGTCGAGAACGAACAACAACGGGCGGGTGAGCTCGGTGAGCTTGCGAAGCACCGCGTTGACGGCGGCGAGCAGCGCTTGCACAGACGTCTGCTGATCGTCGAGCCGCGAGCCTCGCCCGAAGAGCAAGCCCGACACCGTGCTGCCCACGAATCGACTCAGCGCCGCGCCAGCGCCGACCGCAGCCACACCACCACCCGCGGCCGCGATCGCTGTCGCCGATGTCAGAAACGACACGCTCTCGGCGACGCTCGCGAGGTCTGCTGGGGGGCCCTCGTCGCCGGCCATGTCACGACGAAGTAATTCGTGTGCGTTTTTCAAACCTGCCAGCAGCCCGTCGCTCGTCTTCGCGTCGAAGTACGAGTTCTTCGCGCCGAGACGCCACGCGCCGAGCCCCGCGAGCAAGATGACCTCCCACGGCTCGATTCGCTCGAGCGCCCCTTCGGCCGAGACTCGTTGAAGGTGCTCTTCGAGGTCGAAGACCACCACGAGATAGTCTTTGCTTTGCCTCGTCGCGATGCGAAACAGCTCCGACGATTTGCCCGCGCCGATACCGCCGCTCAAGAGGATTGCTCGCGTGCGATGCCCGTCTCGCACAGCGCTGGACAGCACCCGGTTGATCTTGCCCGCAGGGCTGTTCGGGCGATCCACGAGCCACTGCCGTTGCTCGGAGATGCGCGGATTGAAGCGGGCGCTGACGCTCTCCCAAAACTCTCGCGGCTTCATTCGCAGCGCCGAAGCTAACACGCTGCGACGCGCAGGGTTGGCCGGGTTGGCCGACACCTCGCCAACGTTGGCCGAGCGCTCGCCAACCCAAACCGAGGGTTGGCGAGCGGCTCGTTCGTCGCTCAAATCCTCATGGGCATGATCACGCCGACGAAGTCTTCGACCTCGGGCATGCGGATCACGCCCGGGTCGAGCTCGCCCGACAGCTCGATGCTCACGTCCTCCGAGGGCAGCGCGCTGAGCACGTCGATCAAGTACTTCGAGTTGAAGCCCACCGTGAGATCCGTCCCGTCGAGCTCGATGGACATCTCGTCTTGGCCCGCGCCGAGGTCTGGGTTCTCGCTCGAGATGATCAGCTTGCTCTTGCTGAACTGGAGCTTCACGCCCGAGGTTCGATCGCTCGCGACGACGCTCATGGCGCGCAGCGCGTCGAGCAGCTCCGCGCGAGACACGCGCGCCTTGCGCTCGAACGAGCCCGGGATGACCTGCGAGTACTGGGGAAACGTCGCGTCGACGAGCTTGACCGCGATGATCGTCCCTTCGCGCTGCACAAAGAGGTTCGACCCCGAGCGTCCCAGGCCCACCGTGCCCATGCCCTCGGCCTTCTTCTCGGCGCGGATCTCGTCGAGCAAGCGTCGCAGCTCGGTCACGCCCTTCAGCGGAACGAGGATCGACAAGTTGCTCGCGTCCGAGTGCTCGACCTGCTTCTGCGCCTTCGACAAGCGATGACCGTCGGTGGTCACCATGCGCAGCACCGCGCCGTCGGCTTCGAAGAGCGCGCCCGACAAGTGCGGCCGCGTGTCGTCCTGGCTCATCGAGAAGCTGGTGAAGTGAATGAGGTCGATCAGCGCCTCCGCGGGGATCTGGCGGAGTTCTGTCTTCCCCGCGCTCGGCAGCGTCGGAAAGTCCTCGCCGGGCATCCCCACGAGGTCGAACTTGCGCCGTCCGCTCGAGACCCTCGCCGAGAAGTTGGGCGCGATCGACACCGACACGTCCCCCTCGGGCAAGGTCTTCACCATGTCGAAGAGGGACCTCGCCGGAAGTGCCACGGAGCCGCCCTTACGGACCTCAGCAGGGCACGTAGACGAGATGGCGATGAGGAGGTCCGTCGCCGCGAGGCGAAGCGCTCCTGAGCCATCGCTGGCGATCAGAACGTTCGTGAGCACCGGCATGGCGCTCTTCTTGTCCGCGACGCTCTGCACACGGCCGAGCGCCTTCATGAACTCTCTCTTGGTGACGACGAACTCCATCGACGGACTCCCTCTTTGAGCGCTGGCTCCTCTTCTCTCTTATTCTCTTAAGAGAGAGAGATTTAAATCTAAAGGTAGAGATAGTAGGGCCTGTGGATTGTGTGAAATGTGCCCCAAGTCAGTGATTCGACGAAGTTTTCGGTGTGGACAGTGGTAGTGGGTTCGCCTGTGGATAACCCCAACAAGTGGGGGTGGGGTTCGGGCACCCAAGGTTGTTCACGGGGTGAATCGACGCTCTTCCACAGGGGTTTTCCACAAGCGTTTTGGCGTTTGGTCAACCGATTACCGTCAACCATCAGCCGAGCTTCGCGAGCACTCCGTCGACGTCGCTGCGAATGGGGTCGTTGTCTTCGAGCAGCTTCTTCACTTTGTTCACCGCGGCGAGGACGGTCGTGTGGTCCTTGCCGCCAAACTTCGAGCCGATCTGAGGAAAGCTCGTCCCGAGCTTCTCGCGGCAGACGAACATGGCCACCTGCCTCGCGCGCGCGATCTCAGCGTGCCGCTCTTTTCCACAGAGCTGCGCGACGGTCACGCGAAAGTACTGTGCGGCCGCCTTTTGGATGTCCTCGACCGTGGTCACTTGCTGCCGCATCGGGATGCGCAGCGCCGCGCGCACCGTGGGCGCGTCCACGACGGCCATCTTCGACAGGCTCGCTTGGATCGCGAGCTTCATGAGCGCCCCCTCGAGCTCGCGCATGTTCGCGGTGACCGTTCCCGCGAGGAGAAACGCGGCCTCGTCGTCGAGGCCCACGCCTTCGAGCGCGGCCTTCTTGCGGAGGATCGCGACGCGCGTCTCGAGCTCGGGGGGATAGACCTCGGCGACCATGCCCGACGAAAACCGCGACACGAGCCGATCGGGCATGCCCTTCAGGTCCTGCGGCAGCACGTCGCTCGTGAGCACCACGGGCTTGTCCTTCTGAAACAGCGCGTTGAACGTGTGAAAAAACTCGTCCAGCGTCTGCTCCTTGCCCGCGAGAAACTGCACGTCATCGATGAGCAACGCGTCGCAGTGGTTGCGGTACCGCGCGCGAAAATCGTCCATCCCCTTGGTCTGCACCGCGTTGATGAACTCGTTTGTGAAGTGCTCGGCGGACACGTACACGACCCGCGCGTTGCTGTTTTGCACGAGCAATCGATGGCCGATCGCGTTGGCGAGGTGGGTCTTTCCGAGCCCCGATGGACCGCAGAGAAACAGCGGGTTGAAGCGCCTCCCCGTGGGCTCTCCCATCGAGACGGCCGCGGCGTGCGCGAGCTGATTCGACGGGCCCACGACGAAGTTCTCGAAGGTAAAATTCGGGCGGAGCCCCGAGCTGATCGCGCCCATGGGCGGCGGCGGTGTCGCGGGCTTCGAGGGCTTCGGCTGCGCGGTCGTGTGCGCGGTCCTCGGCGCGGACGGAGGCGCAGCAGGGCGCGGCGCGGTCCGTGGCGCTGGGTTCGGCGATGGCATCGCCGGCGGAGGCGCGCTCGGACGCGACGCGGATGCAAGCGCACGGTCCTGGGGTGAACTCCCGACAGTGCTGGGGTTGGTTCCAGGCGGTGCTGGGGTGGCTCCGGACGGTCCTGGGGTGGCCCCAGACGGTGCTGGGGTGGGCTGCCGACGGTGCTGGGGTGGACTGCCGACGGTGCTGGGGTGGACTGCTGGCGGTGCCGCGTTGGCCGCCGCCGCGGGCCTCACCGTGAAGTGAAGCTGCCAGGGGATCCCCGTCGCGCTCGAGAGCTGCTCTTCGACGGCGCGCGCGAAATTGCGCGCGGCCCAATCGCGAGAAAACTCGTTGGGGGCCTCGAGCAGGAGCGTTCCGCCCGCGTCGTCACCGGACACGTCCATCGCCGACAGGGGCCGCAGAAACGTGTCGATCGTCCGCGGGTTGTATCGTCCCTGCGCAGCGAGCGCGTCGAGCACCGTTGTCCACAGGGCAGAGGGTTCGAGGTCGACCATGATGGGAAGCGCGTACCTTTCTCGATCGTTGCCGAGCGATGTCCCACTTTCAGCGGGCGATCACCGGCCCTCGTTGCTTCTCACTACCCCTGTGGACAACGCGAGTTATCGACAGCTTTTCCCCAAGCTGCCCACCGATCGTGGTCGAGAAGTGGACGAAACGCCGAATGGCCGATACTCCACGGGGCCCGAGACGCATGACACCCCGCCGCTCGCTGAAGCCCAACGCGATGTCCCAACGCGCCACGCGACGCACGACCGCGCCGCGAATCGCCTTCTTCGCTGCGCCTGCTGCGCTCGCGTGCGTCCTCGCGTCGAGCGTCGCCGGCGCGCAAATGGCGCCGACCGAGATGCGCACGGGCGGATCGGGTTCTGTCGTCCGCAGGCTCGACGAGGACATGACGACCGCGCGCGCGATCGCGCTCGGCGGCCGCGCGGAGGCCGCTGGATCGAGCACGACGGCGCTCTTCGCCAACCCCGCTGGAGCGAGCGCGCTCCGCACGTATCACGTCGATGCGCTCACGCTGTACGACCCCACCGTCGGCCGGTTCGCCGTGGGCTCGGGGATCATGGACAGCACCCGCAACCTTATTTCGGGCGGGTTTTCGTACGTGTTCAGCGCGATCCCCGACGGGCCCGAGGCGCGGACCTCGCACGACGCGCGGCTCGTCGTGGGCGTGAACCTCGGTCAGATGGTGGGGCTCGGCGCGCGCGTTCGATACCTCAACATCTCGGGCGCCCAAGCGGCGCCTCAATCCCAGGGGCTCGAGCGCGGGGCGTGGGGCGGGTTCACTTTCGACGCGGGCCTTCACGTCCACCCGTTGCGGGAGTTTTCGCTCTCGGTCACGGGCTACAACTTGAACAACGTGAACACGGCCGCGGCCCCCATCACCGTGGGCGGCGGGGTGGCCGTCTCGCCGATCCCACAGCTCACGTTCGTCGCGGACGCGCTTGTCGATTTTCGGTCGACCAACGCGGTTCGAGGCCGGTACTCGGGCGGCGCCGAGCTCTTTCTCGCGAGCCGATACGCGATCCGAGCGGGCTACCTCTACGACGACACGAGGGGCGCTTCGCAGGCGTTTACGCTGGGCGCGGGCTACATCGACCAAAACTTCGGCGTCGAGCTCGGCTACCGCCAGGCCGTCGTCCCCGACATGCAGAGCACCCTGCTCTTGTCCGTGCGCTATTTCTATCAGGCCGCGGCCCAACAGCAGCAGGCGCAGCCGACGACCACGGTCTCGCAATAATCAACGCCGCGCAGGAGAGGGCTCTCTGCGCGCTATCGAGGGCTGGGGTGAAACCCGGTACACTGCGCGCTGTCTGAACTGCATGTGCTCGAGCTCGATGACAGCGTCCCGGACGAGGACTGGGTGAGCCAGCTTTCTCCCGAAGAGGAAGCGCGCCTCGTCGAACGCTTGAAGAAGCGCGACGAAGCCGCGTTCAGCCAGTTCGTGCTCGTGTATCAGCAGCGGGTCTATTCGCTGCTGGCGCGCATGCTCGGCAACCGCGAAGAGGCGAAGGACGTCGCGCAGGACGTGTTCTTGACGGTGTTCAAGAACATCGACTCGTTTCGCGGGGACTCGAAGCTCTCGACGTGGCTGTACCGAGTGGCGGTCAACCACTGCAAGAACAAGATCAAGTACCTCGATCGGCGCAACACGCGAAAGCACGACGTCATCGACGACACGCGCGAAGGAGCGGTGTCCGACGGCGGCGTGATCGGCGGTCGTCCCGCGAGGCCCGACGAAGCAGCGCAGGGCAACGAGCTCGAACAAGCGGTCCGCACGGCGCTCGCGTCGCTCGACGAAGAGCACAGGCAGCTCATCGTGCTGCGAGACCTCGAGGGCCTCGCGTACGAAGAGATCGTCACGATCACCGGGCTCCCGGACGGAACGGTCAAGAGCCGCCTGCACCGCGCGCGCGCCGCGCTCAAAGACGCCATCGAGAAGGGCGTAGGATGGAAGATCGCGACGTGAGCCACTCGGACGGCCCCGCCGACGGTTTGTCGGACGATCAAGTGCGCGAGCGCTTCAGCGCGTTTCACGACGGAGAGCTCTCTCCCGATGAAGCGAAGATCGTCCGCGCGAGGCTCGCGGAGAGCGCGCAGCTCGCCGCGGAGTACGAAGCGTTCGAGCGCGTGATGGGCGGGCTCGCGTCGCTCGCGTCGCACGGCTCGCACGACGGTCCAGCGCCGACGCCCCGCGCGCCGGCCGCGATCGTCGAGCCCCCGTCCGCTGCAAAAGAGCCCGCCGAGTCGAAGGACGCCAAAGCGTCGAGCGCGTCGCCGAGCGATCAATCCGGCCGCGTGTCGGTGCTGCCCGAAGACGAAGCGGTGGATCTCTTGCCGGACCTGCAGAAGACCATCCACAAGCGCTCGGGCGGAAAGTTCTACAAGACCCGCGCTTCGCGGGTGATCGGCACGCGCCCGTTCGAGGTGATCGCCGCGGTCACGCTCGTGCTGCTCGTGCTCGTGTACGTGATGATGAGCTATGTATCGGGGCTGCGCCGAGCGGACGCTCCAGCGAACGGCGGCACACAAACCACACGCTGAGTAGACTTGCGCTGCGGCGCTGCGGGGACGGAGACTTCCTTGAAAATTCCGCGATCGATGACGTTCCGCATTCGTCAGTTTCTCGATGAGTGGCTCCCTCCCGCGATTCGAGATCAACGGTTCGTCTCGTGGCTTCCTGCTCGGTTGCTGTTCGGGCCAGACGTCGACCTGTTCTTGGATTTCAAGTCGCGCGCGCTGAACCTCACAGACGAAGAGTTTGCAGAGATCTACCGCCGCGCGCACCGGTTCGTGATCCAGCGCGAAACGGACCTGACGCCCGCGTCGCTGGTGGCGGTGCTCGACGCGGTCCGCGGCGAGTCCGTGCTCGAAGTGGGCTGCGGCAACGGCTTCTTGGCGAACCAGTTCGCGCAGCGCACGTCGGCGCGTCGCGTGGTCGGCTGCGACATCTTCGTGGGCAAAGAAGTGGCCGCTCGCTACCCGCACATCGAGTTCGTCGAAGCGAGCGTGAGCAAGCTCCCCTTCGAAGATCGCTCGTTCGACTGCGTGGCCTCGACGCACGTGCTCGAGCACGTGCAGAACATCGGCAAGGCCGTCGAAGAGCTGCGCCGCGTGGCCAAGAAGCAGATCGTCGTCGTGGTGCCGCGGCAAAGGCCGTATCGCTACACGTTCGACCTGCACATTCACTTCTTTCCCTACGCGTACACGCTGATCGCGGCGCTCAATCCTGTCGGCCCGCACTCGCTGCGCGAGGTCGAAGGCGACTGGGTCTACGTCGAAGACGTGGTCAGCGAATAGAGCGACGCGAGCGCAGCGACGCGGATCAGCGCGGGACTTCTCCCGGGCTCCACGTGGTGCGCACCTCCATCGTGAGGTCCGCGCGCTCGCCAGCGATGAGCTTCGTCGCGCCCGCAAACGCGATCATCGCTGCGTTGTCGGTGCAGCTCTTGGCGGGCGGCACGTGCGCGGTGATCCCGTGCTTCTCGCAGGTGCGCTTGGTCTGCTCGCGGAGCGTCTTGTTCGCCGCGACGCCGCCCGAGAGCACCGCGCGCAAGACGCCTTCGCGCTCGCACGCCGCCACGAGCTTGCGAACGAGCGTGTCCACGATCGCGGCCTGAACGCTCGCCGCGAGGTCCTCGAGCCCCGCGCCCTCCGCGGGAACTCCGTGGACCTCGACCCACTGCGCGACCGCGGTCTTCAATCCGCTGAACGAAAACTCGAGCGACCGCTTCGCGCGCATCGGCCTCGGCATCGGGATCTTGGTCGGGTCTCCCTTTTGCGCGAGCCGATCGATCACGGGCCCGCCCGGATACCCGAGGCCGCACAGCTTCGCGACCTTGTCGAACGCCTCGCCCGCGGCGTCGTCGCGCGTCGCGCCGAGCTCTCGAATCGCGCTCGGCGAGTCCACGCGATAGAGCGCGGTGTGCCCGCCGGACGCGACGAGGGCGACGAAGGGAAACGCAGGCTTGTCGCCGACGACCATCTCGCGATCGAGAAACGCCGCGAGCAAGTGCCCCTGCAAGTGATTGACGCCAACCATGGGCAGAGACCGCGCGAGCGCGATGGCCTTGGCGCACTGCACGCCGACGAGCAGCGCCCCCGCGAGCCCCGGGCCCTGGGTGACCGCGAGCGCGTCGACCGCGCTCCAGCCGCCCGCTTCGTCGACCGCTTGCTTGATCACAGGGCTGATCGCGCGCAGGTGCGCCCGCGAGGCGAGCTCGGGAACGACGCCCCCGTACGGAGCGTGCACGGCGATCTGCGTCGCGATCACGTCGGACAACACCGTCGCGCGCGAGAGGTCGTCGCTCACGTCGACGACGGACGCGGCGGTCTCGTCGCAAGAACTCTCGATTCCAAGCACACGCATTCGAGATCGATTCTGTGAATGTAAACGAGCGCGGCGCCTCGTCAGTATCCCGCGGCGCGCAGGTCGCTCACGATCTTGCGGTAGAACGCGATGTGATCGAAGCCCGACGCGATCGGGCCTGTGTGCGCGATCTGGCCGACTTCGTCCATGTGATCCGCGGGGATGCAGCCCTGAAATTCGCCCCACCGAGCGCTCTCGACGGTGACGAGCCCGTCGTTGACGTTGTTGACGGGGTCCAAGCCCTCGAGCAGCGCGGCGAACGGCGCGAGCGGCAACGTCGTCGAGTCGACGCGGAGCGGCTCGTTTTCGTAGCGAGCCCCGCCGCACACGGCGACGCCCGTGCGCAGGTGGCTGCGTCCCGCGTAGGACCAATAGCGAACGCGCGGGTCGTTGGGGTTGGCGCGGTTGAAGGCCGTCGCTTCGCGCTCGCTCAACCCGAGGAGCGCGGCGTTGATGTCCATTCGCTCGCGGGCTTCGTTGTACGTCCACGCGAAGAGCGTCGCGATCGCGTTGATGAAGCTCTGCGTCGCGCCGGGGACGAACCCGAGCACGGTGTCCGCCACGCGCGTCCCGCGGTGCGGGGTCGAGATCGTCACGAGGGCGGCGACGCGATCGCCGTAGCCGAGACTCGAAATCATGTGTCTCGAATCGAGCCCGCCCTGCGAGTGCGCGATCAGGATGACCTTTTGGCTGTTGGACTCTTCGAGCACGCGGTCGACGTAGCGCGACAGCTGCAGCGCGCGCGACGCAGGCGAGTCGAACGGCGTCACTTCGGCTTCGTACACGCGCTCGCCGCGCGCGCGCAGGTCGCGCGCGACGTTGAAGTAGTAGTTGATCGGCCCGATGTCGCGGAAGCCCGCGAACCCGTGGTGAAAGACGACGGGGTAGGGCGGACCTCTGCGCGTGCTCGCTCCGTCGGCGGACGCGTCGCTCGCGCTCTCGCCGTCCGTCGACGCGTCGCTCGGCGGGAAGAACACGTCTTCGAGCGACGGGCCGCTGTCGTCTGGGCTCGTCGCGTCCGTGTTGGCTGCGTCTGCGACGCGCGCGTCTGTCGCTCCGTCGCGCGACGTGGCGGGGGTCGCGTTTGCGCCGCAACCCATGGCGAACAAGAGCGCCCCCGTCGCGGCCAACCAGGTCCTGTGCGTCAACGATCGCGCGAGCATCACGGCAACGACCGTGATTTGTAGCACTGATCGCAGCGCTGCTGCGCGACTCGCCCGCCCTTCGAGCCTCGATCCCCCTTTGGTCGCCTGCGTCAGCGCAGGTTGATCGGGAAGACGACCGTCGAGTACTGGTAGCCCGGCACCGACGAGAACACGAGGCCGCGGACCATGGTGTTCACGCAGTTGTCGACCGTGTACGAGCCCGAGCTTCCGCCGGGGGCCGTGAACGCGGTGAGAACCGTCCCGTTCGGGCGGATCATGAAGCGGGTGGCCATCTGCGCGCCCGCGCGCGGGTCGCTCGAGGCGCACGCGCGGAACATCGACATGCGCGAGTACATCACGCTCGTGATGTCCGTCATCAAGCGGTTGGCGCCGTTGGTGACGAACGAAGGCGACGACGGAATGCCGTAGGTCGGCGTGGTCGGCGGAGCGTACGTGTTGGGCGTCCCGTACGTGTTGGGGCGATACGTGTTGGTCGAGCCGTACGTGTTCGAGCCGTAGCTGTAGCTGTTGCGCGCGGCCGTGAGCGAGTACTGAAGCTCACGCAGACGCGCCTCGCGGCGAGCCTGCGCGCTGCGGTACATCCCGAAGCCGACCATCATCAGACCGAAGAACACGACCGCGACCACCGCGCCGATCACGCCCATCGACTTGCCAGCGCTCGGCGCAGTGGGAACTCCGCCGAACCCTCCGCCCATCGGGGCGCCATAGGGGCCGCCGGCGGGAGCGCCGAACGCGCCACCCGCGGGAGCGCCGAATGCTCCGCCCGTGGGCGCGCCGAATGCTCCGCCGCTCGGCGCCGGAGCGCCGAACGCTCCGCCCGTCGCAGGAGGAGCGCCGAACGCACCACCAGCAGGGGGCGCACCGAACGCGCCGCCCGACGCGGGAGCACCGCCGAACGCGCCGCTCGGCGTCGCGGGCGCGCTCGCGGGCGCACCACCGAAGGGGCCCGCGGCGGGAGCACCGCCAAACGCGCCACCCTGGCTCTGCGTCGCAGGCGCTCCACCGAACGCGCCGCTCGGCGACGCCGGTGCGGACGCATCCGCGGGCGCTCCACCGAAGGGACCGCTCTGCGTCGGGGGCGCGCCGAACGCTCCACCACCACCACCGGGCGGCGGACCGAACGGGCCGCCACCGCCACCACTCGGAGGACCAAAGGGACCACCACCACCGGGCGGGTTGCCGAAGCTCATTGTGTCTCGTGCTCCTTACGGGTTGCCATTTTGTGCTGCGAGTCTTGCGACCGTATCGAATCGAACTCGATCGAAGCCGTTCGATTCCCGTCGATCAACAAGATCCACGGCTGGTTCACACAGCGTCGGGTCCGTAACCGTTCGCCACGGACCGATGCTCGCGAGTGTACCGCGAACAACCCCAACGCTGTCACATCCTTGGCAGCCGCGCACGTCGCGCCGAGCACCCTCGAGACAGACAACGTCCACGGTGAACTCGCTCGTCGGTAGCCGTGCGAATCATCAGCAGAATCTCGAGTGAACCGCCTCGCGTCGAGCGCCGGAGCTCACCCGCCCGCTGCTCTTGAATGACCCGCGGTCACCTGTAGCGCGTCACTCAGAAAGGCACGCTCGTCGTGGTCGTGGGCGCGCGGCGCGCGTCGCACACGCCGCGGGCGCACTCGATCGCGACGCCCATCGAACTCGATCGCCACTGCGGCGCGGCGAACAGCGGAAGGATCGCGCGCGTGGCCGTTCGGCACTCGGCGCCGCACAGCGCTGCGGTGAGCGCGAGCGGGCGAATCTGCAGTCGATAGCCGCTGTCGTACTCGATGGTGCCGTTGGACCGCGGGCGAACGTCGCGGCTCGCGGCGGTGACCGCGAATTGAAGCAGCGTTCGAAAGCTCCCGGGCCGCGCGGCGAGCGCTCGCGCGAACGGCGCTTGCTCGTTGTTGATCGCGACGCGAAAGGTCCACGGCGCCGCGCGCGTCGTGAACGTCGGCTCGGCGCACACCCTCCGCGGCGCACACGCGGTGCAGCGCCCCGCGACGCAGCGAGACTGGGCGCAGCCGCAATCGTCGTCGCTGTCGGGCTCGGGTCGGCAGTCGCTGTTGTCCGTGCAGCTCTCGCTGCAGGACTCGACGTTGTTCATGCCGCAAGACTGTTGTCGTTCGAGCCGCGGCGGAGCGCCCACGTACAAGTCCAAGCGATCGAGCGCGCACTGCGCCCGCAATTGCAGCCGCGGCGGAGCGCCCTCGAGCGCGAAGCTGCACCAGCTCGCCTCGCGCTCGTCGACGTACGAGCCCGAGCGCACTCTCGCTGCGGCGTCGCGCTGGAAGCTGTTGTCGACCTCGGGCTCGCTCGCCGCGCGCGACGGGCGCAAGAGCGCGGCGAGATCGGAGTTGTCGTAGCGCCGCGGCGCGCCCGCGAATCGTCGTTGAGACACCGAGGCGAGCAGCGCTTGATCGCGGAGGTAGCAGTTGCCGTCGGCGCTCGGCGCGTAGAGCTTGTCGCCGGGGAGGCACGAGGGGCGCGAGAGCTCGAGCGAGGTCGCCTCGACGCTCTGGAGCGCGGCGGTCTCGGCGTTTTGCGCGCGGCGCGTGGGCCAGTGCCAACGACTCGGGCCCGCTTCGACGTTGACCGAGGGTGGGTCGAGCGGCGGTCTCGGCGGAGGCGTGCGCTTGCTGCCGTAGAACCCGAGCCCGCACGCGATCGCGGCGGCGGTGATTCCTGCGGCGCCGAGCCAGAGTCCCCTGCGGGACTGGGCGGTGCCTTCGCCAAGTGAGCTCATCGCGTGGTCGGGAACCATACCGCGTACAGCGCGCGTCGTCTCGCGCGCTCGCGGGTTCACACAGAGCGCTGGCATTCGGGTACTGTCCGCGCCGCGATGAACGGCCCGAGCGAGACATCCCTTCGACACACTCCCCTCTTCGACGAACACAAGAGCGCAGGCGGACGCATGGTCCCCTTCGTCGGCTGGGAGCTTCCCGTCCAGTACTCAGGAATCGTCGACGAGCACCACGCGGTTCGAAAGGCCGCGGGGCTCTTCGACGTCTCGCACATGGGCGAGCTCGTGATCGAGGCTCCCTCGGCGGTGCACCTCGTGGGCGAGCTCGTGACCAACGACGTCGAGCGCCTCAACGACGGTCAAGCGAAGTACACCGTGTGCTGCAACGCGAAGGGAACGATCCTCGACGACCTGATCGTCTACCGCGTTTCGTCTGAAAAAGTGCTGGTCGTTTGCAACGCGAGCAACCGCGACAAGATCGTCTCGCACTTTCAGCGCTCGCTCGAGGGCCGCGCGAAGGTGAGCGACGTGAGCGACAAGACCGCCCTCATCGCCGTGCAGGGACCGCTCGCGATGGCGCTCTTGAAGGGCGCGGGCGCGGACGGGCGGGTCGAAGAGATCCCCGCGTTTCACTTTACGGACACGACGCTCTGCAACGTTCCGTGCACCGTGGCGCGCACGGGATACACCGGCGAAGACGGCGTCGAAGTGTTCTGCCCGTGGAACGAGGACGCAGCCCGCATCTGGCGCACGCTCCTCGCGCTCGGCAAAGAGCAAGGCGTCAAGCCCGCGGGCCTCGGCGCGCGCGACACGCTTCGCCTCGAGTGCAAGATGGCCCTCTACGGCAACGACATCGACGAGACCACCACGCCCTTCGACGCGGGCCTCGCGTGGACCGTGAAGCTCGACAAGGGTGATTTCGTGGGCCGCGACGCGCTGATCGCCCAGCAAAAAGAGGGCGTCTCGCGCAAGCTCGTCGGCTTCGAGATGACCGACCGCGCGATCGCCCGCCACGGCTGGGAGGTTGTTGATAGCGCCGGCAGCGACGCCAAGGTGATCGGCAGCGTGACCTCGGGCTCGCCGTCGCCGACGCTCTCGAAGAACATCGGGCTCGCGTACGTTCCGGTGGCGCAGAGCGCGGTGGGCACTACGATCACCGTCCGCGACCCGGCCCGAGGCCGCACGGCGGCGGCGGTGATCGTGAAGACCCCGTTCTACAAGCGCAGCAAATAACCAGGACATTTCTGCGTTACCGCTGCGATACGCGATTGGCAAAGACGTTGTGATGGTTGACGATAAAGAGCACACGAAATCATCTGGCAAGACGATTCACTTCGTCTCGCTGGGCTGCCCGAAGAACCGCGTCGACACCGAGGTGATGCTGGGCGTCGCTGACGGTGATGGCTACACGATGGTGGCGGACCCCGAGAGCGCGGACGTCATCGTCGTGAACACCTGCGGCTTCATCGGCCCGGCCAAAGAAGAGTCGATCGACACGATCTTGGAGATGGCCGAGCACAAGTCGAAGTCCGGCGGCCACAAGAAGCTCGTCGTGACGGGGTGTCTCTCGCAGCGGTACTCGAAAGAGCTCGCCGAAGAGATGCCCGAGGTCGATCACTTCCTCGGCTCGAGCGACATGCTCCAGCTCGAAAAAGTGCTCGCTGGCGGAGCGCCCAAGATGCTCGTCGGCAACCCCGCGGCGTACACGATCCGCGCGGAAGATCGCAGGATGCTGTCGGGCCCCAAGCACTCGGCGTACGTGAAGATCGCCGAGGGCTGCAACCGCACGTGCTCGTTCTGCTCGATCCCTTCGATCCGCGGAAAGCAGCGCTCGCGCACGATCGAAGACGTCGTCGACGAAGTGCGCCACCTCGCTGCCAACGGGACGGTCGAGGTCAACCTCGTCTCGCAAGACACCATCGCGTACGGAAGGGACATCGACGGCCGCCCCACGCTCGCGCAGCTCGTCCGCGCGCTTGGGGAGATCGACGCCCTTCACTGGATTCGGCTGCACTATCTCTATCCCGAGACGCTCACGGACGAGCTCGTGGACGTGCTCGCGACGCACCCCAAGGTCGTTCGCTATGTGGACATGCCGCTGCAGCACGCGAGCGATCCGATGCTGCGAAGCATGAAGCGCGGCCACGGCGGTGATCGGCTGCGACGCGTGGTCGAGACCGTGAGGACCAAGGTTCCCAACGTCGTGTTTCGAACGGCGTTCATCGTCGGGCACCCGGGCGAGACGGACAAAGACTTCGACGAGCTCGTCGAGTTCGTCGAGTGGGCGCAGTTCGATCACGTCGGCGTGTTTCGCTACAGCGACGAAGAGAACGTCGCGAGCCACGCGATGGACGCCAAGGTGTCCGCGAAGGTCAGCGCCGCGCGGCACCGCAAGCTCATGAGCGTTCAGCGGCCGATCGCGCGCAAGAAGAACAAGGCGCGCATCGGCGAGACCATCGAAGTGCTCGTCGAGGGTCCGTCCGAAGAGCACGAGTTCGTGATGCAAGGGCGGCACGCGGGGCAGGCTCCCGAGGTCGACGGCGTCGTGTATCTCTCGGGCGCCGAGGTCGCGCCGGGGACGTTCGTGAAGGCGACGATCACGCAGAGCGCGGAGTTCGATCTCGTGGGAGAGGTCGAAGGCGGCGACGGCTGGCTCGAGGCCGAAGAGGCCAAGGAGCGCCGCGAACAAGCGCGCGAAGCCGCGAAAAAAGCGGTGAAGCGCAAGGTGTCACTGCGGATCGCGCAGTAGCGAGCACAGGGGCGGAGGGGGCGTCGCGAAGGGCGCTGCGCTGCTACGCTCGAGCGTATGCGGCGTTCGTTGTTGATTGTGTGTGCGCTCGTGGGACTCGCGACTCACTGCGCGCGAACGCAATCGGTTCCCAGTGACCTCGGCGCGATCGAGTCGCTGGCGTGGCTCGGGGGCGTGTGGCAGTCGACCGGAGACTCGACGATCACCGTCGAGCGCTGGACCCTCGCCCGCGACGGCGCCATGCGCGGCGCGAGCACCACGCACCGCAGCGGAACGCTCGTGCACCACGAGCTCTTGCGCATCGACGCGCGCGGCGGGCGCGTGCGCTACGTCGCCGCGCCCGAGGGGCAAGCGGTCACCGAGTTCGCGCTCGTCACGGCGCGGGCGAATTTCGCGCGCTTCGAGAACCCCGCGCACGACTACCCGCAGTGGATCGAGTACCGACGCGAGGGCGCCCGATTGACCGCGCGCGTCGGCGCCAACGACGCCGCGCGCCCGCGGGTGTCCGAGTGGAGCTTCGAGCTCGCGCGGCCCGCGAACGAGCCCACGGTCGCGGCCGTGACGGTGTGCGCCAACCGAGACAACGCACAAGAAATCAACGTGACCGTCCCGCGCTGCACGTGCGGGGCGAGCGTCCTGTGTCGAGAGGTGCCTTCGAGCCAAGAGCCGTTGGCGCTCGCGGTGTTCGACAACGACTGCGACGCGTGCCTGGAGTCCACCGGGCGCTGCGCGGCGCCGGTCACCGCGGCGAGGGTCGCTGCGGCGGACGGCGGGTGCTCGGTCGAGCGCGTGCGAAGCGTGTGGTGACGCTCCAGCGGCTCGGCCCTCCGTTGGCGACGCGCCCGACGTCGACACATGAATTCATCGAAGTGAGAGCTCGACCGGGTGACCGTTGGAGCTCTCGTAGCAGCCGTCGGGCTCGAGACCATCCGCGCGAAACGGCCCCACCCCGGTCTTGTGCTCGCCTCGAGCCATCGTGGCTTCGACTGTCCCTCCATTGCGCGCAGCGCGCTCACCAGTGACTGCGTCGTGGTCACTGGTGACTACGTCGTGGACACCAGTGACTACGGTGACGACGTGACTCCCATCGCGATCACGAGCGCGAGGGGGAGCTCAGCGTGCGACTGCGCGATCTCGTCGTCGGTGGCCCAGTACTCGCCCACCATGTGGCGCGCGACGGCGATGGCGAGCGCGCGAGGGGTCGTCGGGAGCGCGAGCTTTACCCAGCGAAACGCGGTGGTTCCGAAGAAGCCGAAGCCGTCGGGGCCGCCGATGGAGAGCGCGGGAGGAGCGCTCTCTTCGCGGTACTCGACGCGGTCGCTCAACCCCGCGGCGGACACGAGTCGCTCGGCGATCGATCGCGCGTGAGAGACGTCCGTCACGGGCGAGCGCGGGTCGAAGTCATGGATTGTGTGATCGTTATTCATAGAGCAGCTCCGCGTCGGGTTTGTGACAGGCGCGAACGCTCACACCTCGTAGACCCATCCGTTCTCGATCTTGCCTGTCATCCTTCAAACCCGGCTCCGCTGTAGATCAAATCGCCGCCATGGGCGCCGCGAGCTGCGCGCGCTCGCCGTCGAACGAGACGAGCGCGTAGCCGAGCGACCACAGGCTCAACAGCGCCGCGAGCGCGCACGGGACGGTCGCGACCTCTTCTCCTTGCCACGGCTCGGGCACCGGCTCTTCTTGCGGAAAGCTCGCGCGGATCTCGACCATCACGCGCCAGAACTCCGCGAGCGAGAGCGCCTCTCGCAGCCCCGCAGGCACGTACGTGTCCGACCACTCGACGTTGGCCGCGGTCGCGGCGCGACCTTCGGCCCAGGCGCGTTCGGCGGTCGAGAGGCGGATCTTTCGCAGCGCGCGCTCGAGCTGCGAGGGCCACGGGCCGCGGTAGACGTCGAGCATCCCGCGACGATCGAGGACGGCCCACTCGAAGTGCGAGGGCTCGCGCTGGTTCCACGCGCGCAGGGAGCTGGCGAACTCGCGGGCGAGGCGCTCGGCGGCGAGCATTCCATCGGGGTCCGTCGCGAGCGAGATGGCCGAGCGAACGTCGGGCGGCGCGTCGACGACCGTGCGCCGCACGCGGCCCCAGCGGTCTCGCGCGCCTCCGCGAAACGAGCGCGATCCGTCCCCCGGCCACTCGACAGGAATGAGCGCCCTCGCCGCGAGGACCTCCCACGCTTCGGCGCCGTCCGAGACGCCCTCGACCGCGCGAACGACGGCGCTCGGGTCCCTTCGCGTCGGGCGCATCAAGTGCTGCGCGACCTCGTCGTAGTCGGGCCAGCCCGGGATTTCTGCGGGCAAAAACGCTGCGAGCGTGCAGGCGACCTGCTCGGCCGACGTGCGCGGCCAAGTGTACTGCCGATCGATCGCCGCGGCGCCCGCGTCGAGCAGCTCGATCGCGCGACGGACGTTTCCCGAGACCCCGGCGAGGACGTTGTGAGCGATCTCGAGGGCGGCCAGCGCGCACTCGGCCGCAGCGAGCGCTGTGTCCGCGTTGGTTCGTCTTCGTGAGCGTTCGGTGATCTCGCGCACCTCGTCGAGCGATCGAGCGATGTCCGCGCGAGGGTCCTCGCCGCCCCCCAAACGAAACGCCGGCGCGAGCGCGTTGCGCAGCAAAACTCCGTCTCGTTCGATTGCGCCAACCGCCGCGTTGCGCGCGACGTGCGAGAGCGCCTGCGACAGCCTCCGCGGCGGCACTGCGCGGTCGATCGCCGCATCCAACACATCGACTGGCGAGGGGACAGCCTCCATCGCTCGGCTGAAGGTACCAGCCGGGGCCCGGGATTGCTGCGCCGTCCCACACACCCCTACCCAAAAATTCCATGCTTCGGGAGGTCGTAACTGTTAGGCATCGCAAAGAAACGCGCGTACGATCCTTCTTCGACGGCGCCTGAGCGAGCGCCGGCGCAAACGCGAATGAGCGGCCAGGATCCCAAGACGCTGATCAACACCACGTTGCCCGGTGGCTATCACCTGCAGCGCTTCATCGGTGCTGGCGCGTTTGCTTGGGTGTTTTACGCGACGGACGCGAAGAAGCAGCCGTGCGCCGTTAAGGTCCTGACAGCGGACACGCCCGAGGCGCGGACGTTGTTTGTGCGTGAAATCAAGATCCTCCGTCAGCTCCCGAAGAACCGCTACTGCGTGAAGTACGTCGGCGACGGCAGCACCGCGCACGGGATGCCGTTTCTCGCGATGGAGTACATCGACGGCTGCACCCTCAAGGACGCGCTGAAGTTTCAGCCGGTGTGGGACGTCAACGAGGCGCTCAAGTTCGGCCTGCAGCTCTGCGAAGCGCTGCACGGGCTGCACACGTACGGCCTCGCTCACCGCGACCTCAAGCCCGAAAACGTGATGCTCACCCGCGAGTGGGAGGTCCGCTTGATGGACTTCGGACTCGTGAAGGACGCGCAGGGCCTGCTCAAGCTCTTCGAGAGCGAAGACATCATGTCGGGCAGGGATTTTGCCGAGAATATCGACAAGGCCATGCTCGCCGGGACGCCCGAGTACATGGCCCCCGAGCAGTTCTCGGACCCGATGGTGCAGGACGAGCACGAGGCGAAGACCGACACCTGGACCGACGTCTACTCGACGGCGCTGATCTTGTTTCAGCTCATGTCGGGCGAGAAGCTGTTTCCCTTCAAGCCGACGGCGAAGGACCAGAAGGGCTACGCGCGCGAGCTGCTCGCGTACATCCGCTCGCGCACCGAGACGCAGGACAGCCAACTGCGAAAGCACTCGGCGATCCCCGAGCGATTGTGGCCCGTGCTCGTCTCCGCGCTGCGCAACAACCCCAAGCAACGGCCGCACAACGCGGACGCGTTCGCGCAGAAGCTCAGGATGTACCTCGAGCAGGGAGAGGTCGATCAGTTCGAAGACGACGAGCACACGTCGGTCGCGAGCATGTCGATGCTGCTCCCGGTCGTTCAGTCCGCGGCGATGGCGACGATGGCCAAGGCGGCCAACGCGGGCGGCTCGCAGCCGAGCGCGCTCGACAAGGGACCTTCGTCCAAGCCCATGAACAAGGGGCTCCCGCCGCAGAAGGCTGGTCCCTCGTTGCCTCCCTCGCGTCCGCCTGCGAGCGGCGGAGGCGCGGCGCCGCCTCCGAAGAAGGGCGGCGGTGCGTCGGCCGATCGACCCGTGGATGTGGCCGCGGTGCAAGCGTACCGAGAGCAGCGACTCAACAAGCCGAGCGGCCCGGACTACACGCTTCCGCCGGGCGCGCTGCACGCCAAGGACATCCCGATCCCGCAGAACATTCCCACGCCGGGGCAGGGGCGATCGCCGCTCGCGCAGACGGCGTCGCTGCCGGTTCCGCTGGTGAATCAAGCGCCGCAACCCGTTCCGCTCGTGCAGGGCGCGCACGGAGCGAACGGAGCGGGCGTCGCGTCGCCGGACGTGTCGATGAGCCAGGCTGTTCCGATCGCGCAGGTCGCGCAGCCGGTGGAAGACGAGTCGATGGGCGGCGGGATGAAGGCCGCGATCGCGTTTGCGGTCATCGGCTTGCTCGCGCTCGCGGGCGCGATCGGCTGGATCTTGTTTCAGAAGTAGCGCTGGGCACAAATTCGACAGCGGGCCGCGCGTCGTGCAAATCGCGTGGGCTGTTCGCCATGTGTCGACTCGTCGCTGCGTTGAGTGCTCGTCCGTGCGCCCTGCGTCACGCGTTGATCGCCGCGCCTCGCTCGTTGAAGGCGCTCTCGATCGAACATCGCCACGGCTGGGGCGTCGCTGCGCACCGCGAGCACCGCTGGTCCGTCACCGTCGGAACGCCGCCCGCCCACGAAGACCCCGCCTTCGACCAAGCGTGCTCGCAAGAGACGCACGCGCTGATCGCGCACGTGCGGCTCGCGACCGTGGGCTCGGTGCAGCGAGAGAACACGCACCCGTTTCTTCGAGGCCGCTGGTGCTTCGCGCACAACGGGACCATTCGCGATCAAGACTTCTTGCGCGAACGAACGTCCGTCGCGCGCGACGGAGAGCGCGTCGGGAGCACCGACAGCGAGCGGTTCTTCGCGTACATCCTCACGCGGCTCGACAGCGAGGGCCTGGCGGACGAGCCCGCGTCCGAGCGCGTCGATCGCGTGCTCGCGGAGGCTGTCCGCGAGGCGACCGACCGCGAAGGGTTCGGCGCGGTGAACTTCGTGCTGAGCGACGGCGAGTCGCTCTACGTCCACCGCCTCGGTCGAACGCTCTCGATCCGCGAAGAAGAGGGCCTCTTCGTCGCGGCGAGCGAGCCGTGGAGCGACGACGGCGCGTGGCGCTCGTTCGACGAGCGGGCGCTCGTGCGCGTCGAGGTCGGCCCCGGGCGAACATTGCGACGCCGAACGTTGCGCGAGTCCTGAGGGCGCGCGAACCTTCGGACTTATGTACCCACCGCCGAACCAACCGTACCAACAACCCTATCAACAACCCTACCCAGCGCCTTCGCCCTTCGGCGGACCGCAGGGGATGGCAGCGCCCGTGCCCGCGTCGGCGACGGTGCTCTTGATTTGTGGTGTTCTGAAGTTGATCTCCGCCGCGCTCTGCATCCTCGGCGGGATCCTCGCGTTCGTCGGCGGCGCCGCGTGGACCGCGGGCGTCAGCGACGGAACGGCGGGCGGCAATTTCGCCGGCGGCCTCGGCGGGCTGATCGCGGGCGGCCTCGGCGCGGTGCTCTTTTGCGTGGGCAGCGCGATCTTGATGAGCGGCGTGCTCGACACCGCGGGCGGCGTTCTCGCGCGCAAGGGCCGCGCGTCCGGCCGCGTGATCGGGATCATCTCGGCGGTGCTCGGGCTGCTCGGCGCGATGGGCAGCTTGAGCGGACCGATGTTGGCGCCCGCGGATCGCTACGGTTCGGAGGCCGGGGGCGGGCTCGTCGGCGGGCTCTTCGGGTTCTTGATCGTCGGCGGGCTCAACCTGTACCTCCTCGTGTCGTTCATTCGAAACGGCGAGGCGTTCAAGAGCTGATGAAGCGCCCGAGCTCTCTCGCGATTCGCCGCGGATTCATCGCGGCCGCTGCGCTCTCAGCGGCCTTCGTCGCTGGCACCATGACCCCGCGCGCGGCGCACTCGGACGGTCCTCGCGCGAGCCCGTACCGCAGGCTCGGGATCGTCGCGCAGGTGCTCGCGCACATCGAGAACAGCTACGTCGACCCGCTCGACGAGGACCGGCTCGTGGACGGAGCGGTTCGCGGGATGGTGAGCACGCTCGATCCGCACTCGAGCTACTTGTCTCCCGAGGACTACTCGCTGCTCGAGGCGGACACGAGCGGGCAGTTCGGCGGCGTCGGCGTCGAGATCGACGCGCGCGGGGATTTTCTCACGGTGCTCGTCCCGTTTGCGGGGTCTCCTGCGGCGCGCGCGGGCGTCCGCGCGGGCGACGAGATCTTGCAGATCGAGGGGCACGACGCGCGCGGGATGGACGTCGACGAGGCGGTTCGACGGATGCGTGGCCGTCCGGGATCGCACGTGCGGATGACCCTTCGTCGTCGCGGCGTGACCGACCCCATTCGCGTCGAGCTCGTGCGCGAGATCATTCACGTCAACTCGGTCGAGTCTCGCGAGCTGCCCGAGGGCGTCGGGTACGTGGCGATCAAGAGCTTTCAAGATCGAACGAGCGACGAGGTCTCGCAAGCGCTCGATCGATTGACGCGCGCTGCGGGCGGGCGGCTGCGCGGGCTCGTGCTCGACCTGCGGTTCAACCCGGGCGGGCTGCTCGATGAAGCGGTGTTCGTCGCCGATCAGTTTCTGCGCGAAGGCGTGATCGTGACGACGCGCGGTCGCAATGGACAAGCGCAGGACGAAGCGCGCGCGCGGGCCGCGGGGACGAGGCCCGACTTTCCGATCGTGGTGATCGTCAACGGCTACAGCGCGAGCGCGGCGGAGATCCTCGCGGGCGCGCTGCAAGACCACCATCGCGCGCTCATCGTCGGCCAGCGAACGTTCGGAAAGGGCAGCGTTCAGAGCGTGATCGACCTGCCCGACGGCGGCGCGCTCAAGCTCACGATCGCGCGGTACTTCACGCCGAGCGGACGGAGCATTCAGGCGCAGGGCATCGCTCCCGACGTGATGGTGGACGACGGCGAGGCGCCCGAACAACCGCGCGAGCCCGAGCGCGAGCGCGACCTCGAGCAGCACTTGCCGTCGAGCGACCGGGGCGACCCCGAGCCCGCGGCGATCCCGGGGAGCGACATCCGCGACCTCCAACTGCGCACAGGTTTTCAACTGCTGCGGGGTTTGATCAGGGCGCGTGAGGCGAGGCGCTAAACCGCCACTCATTCGATCGTCGTACTTTTCTCGCGAGATTCGCGGCGGTTTGACTTGATTTCAACCACGCCGATGCTCGGCTCATTTCTACGACGTTCAATTGTGGCGTGGTTGAGCGCGGCGCAGAGAGGGGGACGGTGCTCTGATTGTGAAAATCGCAAATAGTGCTGCGATTCCAACGATCTTTAGCGCGCCACAGAAATCGCGTTTGCCACGGGGTTCAGTCAAACGCCCTCCAGGGTCGGTATGGATTTGCCCCATAGTTATTGAGCTGGATCGCAAATGTGAGAATCAGAGCACCGTCCCCACTGGCGCGAGGGCCGTTCTACGGGTATCCGCCCGTGCTGAGCTCATGGCCGAGACCCAGACCCCCACCAAGGCGCCTGCGAAGGCATCGGTAAAGGCGCCAGCCGCGAAGAGCGCGCTCGCCAAGCCCAACCCCGTGGACCTCGTGGCCGACGCTGCGGCGACGCCCTCGGGTCTGCAGAAGCGCAACCTCGCGATCCTCGGCGGAGCGCTGTTGATCCTCTGGATCACCGCGTTTGCGTCGGGGAGCAAGATCGTCGTGGGCATCGCGGTGGTCCTGACCGTGGCCGTGGCGGGGCTGCTGCTCTGGGTGTGGCGCTGGGTGCAGAAGCAGCGCTCGGTGATCGACATCATCAAGGAGGGCGCGGGCAGCAAGGAGGCGCGCGCCGCGGCGATCGCCAAGCTCGACGCGCAGGACGGCGACGGCAAAGACGTCGTCTCGCAGCTCGCCAAGGCGCAGCTCGTCGCGCAAGACGACCCCGATCGCGCGCTCGAGATCCTCGAGCGGATCGACATCGCGAAGGCGCCGAGCCCCATTCAAGACGAAGTGCGCGCGATGCGAGCGCAGCTCTATCTCGTGAAGGACCGTCCGAGGGACGCGCGCGAGCTCGCCGATCAGATCACGATCGCCAACGCGACCGAGGCGGCCTCGCGCGGGATGCTCGCGGCGGTCGTCGCCGAGACGTGGGCCCGCACAGGAAAGGTCAAAGAAGCGGTCGAGCTCTTGATCACGATCGATCCGGACGAGGCGGACTTCGAGAAGGTGCGCGTTCCGCTGTTGATGGCGCGGGTGTTTACCAACTTCGCGGACGGCAAGAAGGACAAGGTCAAGAAGGACCTCCGCGCCCTCATGGACGAGAACCTCAACTACCTCGGTCGCTTCGCGAACCCGAAGGCGAAGATCCACCCCGAGCTCCAGAAGCTCGCGCGCGAAGTGCTCCAGACCAACCCCGAAGTGATGAAGCTCGCGAAGAAGTCGCAGAACCGCGCGCAGCGACGGGGGCGATAGCGCGACAGCGGCGCGGGTCAGTCGCGCACGGCGAGGCGAACGCGGCCGTCCGAGCGCAAGACGGGCTCGGCGCGCGCGTGCGCTTCGCGCGCGGGGGCCTCGGCGGCGGGGCGGATCGAGGGGTCGCGGTCGTTCCACGCGCGGGCGACGTCGCGGTCGAGCAAGTGCGTGGGGCGCACGTTGCGGAGCGCGTTGAGCATGCTCGAGCGAACGTGGGGGTTGTCCTTCTCGAGTCGCGCGAGCATCTCGCTCATGGCCTCGCGCTTGAGCCCTTCTTGTGAGCCGCACAAATTGCAGGGCAAAATCGGAAACTCTCGCAGCCTCGCGTACTCGGCGATCTCGCGCTCGGCGCACTCGATCAACGGGCGGATCACGGTGAAGCGGCCGTCGTCCGTGACGTAGCCCGCGGGCATCGCCTGCATCTTTCCTGCGTAGAAGAGGTTCAGCATGAAGGTCTCGAGCGCGTCGTCTCGATGGTGGCCGAGGGCGATCTTGTTGCACCCCAGGCGCTCGGCCGCGGTGTAGAGAATCCCGCGGCGAAGTCGCGAGCAAAGAGAGCAGTACGTGCTCCCTGGCTCGAGCGTGGACGTCACGACCGAGTACGTGTCTTCGCGCAGGATCTCGTAGCGAACCCCGCGCTCGTCGAGCCAACGCACGAGCGGCGCGCCGTCGTAGCCGGGCTGCGCTTGATCCAAGTGCACCGCGACGAGCTCGATCGCGAAGGGCAATTGCGGCCTGAGCTCGGTGAGCAGGTCGAGCAGCGAATAGCTGTCTTTTCCCCCGGAGATCGCGATCATCACGCGGTCGCCAGGGGCGAGCAGCGCGTAGTCCTCGCACGTCGCGCGGAGCTGTCGGGACAGGCGCTTCTCGAGTCGTCGGAGTTCGTTCATGGCAAAGAGAGCAGGAGGGTAAACACCAAACGCGCAGCGACAACCCACACAATCAACGCAGCGCTCACGGCGAAGGGACGAAGCGCACGCGCGAGTTGGACGCGGGCGCGCAGCTCGTGGCCATCGCGGCGCAGCCCCCGACGGCGAGCGTTCCTGCTGTGTTTTCGACGCCGACCGCCGCGCTCAACACGCTGCTCATCGTGCCGTACACGAGGTCGATCGTGTTGGTCGTCTCCGTGATCACGACCTCGAACGTGAGCGGCCCTGTGCCCGACGAGTAGTGCGTGACCGACTGCCACTGCACGACCCACTGGCGATTGGGGGCGGTCCCAAAAGTCGCGATGCACACGCCGCTCGTGGACGTCACGAGGTCGCGCCAGTACGGGGCGATCGTCGCGTTCGGCGTGCTCGTGCTGGGGATCGACCCCGACGTCAGCGTCGAACCGCCGGACAAGAGCTGGATGTTGCCGTTGCTGCTCACGGTGACCGGCGCGCCCGCGGCGAGGTTTTGATCCCAGAAGCGAATCGCGAACGGAAGCGTCGTCGCCGCGGTCGAATCGTCGACCGAGGTCAGCACCGTCTGCCGGCCCGCCGCCGTGCACGCGCTGAGAAACGGCTGCGTCGACGTCGTCTGCGTGTACCGCGTCGGGAGCGCCGCGCCGCAGCGGCCCGCGCTGCAGACCATGCCGCCCGCGCACACGGTGCCGCACGCACCACAATTCATGTTGTCGCTCTGTGTGTTGATGCAGCTCGTGCCGCAGAGGGTCTGTCCCGCCGGGCAGGTCCCGCCGCACGTCCCTGCAGAGCACGTGGCGCTGCCGCCGGTGGGCACGGGGCACGCGTTGCCGCAGCGGCCGCAGTGGGGCTGCGCGGTGTTGGTGTTGACCTCGCATCCGTTGGCGGGGTTCGTGTCGCAGTCGCCGAAGCCCGCGTTGCACGTAAACGAACACGCTCCCGCGCTGCACGACGGCGTCCCGTTGTTGCCGACGCACACGTTTCCGCAGCGGCCGCAGTGCATCACGCTCGTCGACGTGTCGACCTCGCATCCGTTGGCGGGGTTCATGTCGCAGTCCGCGAAGCCCGCGCCGCAGCGGATCGCGCACGCGCCGCCCATGCACACGGACGTCGCGTTGGGGCGGCTCGGGCACGCCATGTCGCACGCGCCGCAGTGCATCGCGTTGGTCGCGGTGTCGACGCACGAAGAGCCGCAGCGCATCGTGCCCATGTCGCACGTGGCCTGACAGCGGCCCGCCATGCACGCCATCCCGCTCGCGCACGCGGTGCCGCAGGCACCACAATTCATCGCGTCGGTCTGCGTGTTGACACAACGGCCGCCGCACGAGGTCTCGCCTGCGCCGCACATCGGCCCGGTGCCGCTGTCCGCGGGCTCGACGCCGGTGTCCGCGGGGGGCACTGGAACGTCCATGGGAGGGCTCTGAACGTCCGCGGGCGCCGCGCGATCGTTTGCGCTCGCGTCGTTGCGCCGAACGTCAGGGGTCATCTCGGCCACTGCGCAGCCCGACAACACGATCCCCAAGCCCAAAGAACGGTAAGCAGTCGACCCTCGGTTCATGACAGACGATGCTACCGCGCATCGTTCGGCGCGCGCACAGAACGAGCGCCCTCAGAACGTAAACGGGACGTCGAGGTGGAGGACCTTGTAGTCGCGGTCGGCCATCGCGCCGCTGATTCCCATCCCGAACGAGAGGCCGGGCCGCGCGAGGACCGTTGGCGATAGGGGCAGATTTGTCCGGAGTCCGACCTCGAACGACGCTTGCCCGGCGTGCGTGTTGGGGGTCGCGAGCAGGTTCGGCGCAGAGAGCCAGTGCTGGTAGTGAAGCTCCGCGGACGCGGTCAGGTACCGGTGGAGCCAGTAGCCGACGCTCGCGCCCACGGTGAAATTGGTGCGAAATTCGTCGCTGGCCGAGCGATGCGCCTCGCCGCGCACCCGGATCAACTGCAGGACCGTCGCCTCGACTTGAAAAGTGAACCCCCAGCGCAGAAACGCGAGCCCGAGCCCGGCGATGGGCGTGAAGTAGTTCACCGCGAACAGGGCGTTGTCCATGGACGATCGCGTGGGGATTCCCGTGGCGATCGAGCTGGCGGTGAGCGGCTGGGGGGTGTTGCCGCCGCCGGTTCCGATCGGGATCGTCGCGGCGGCGAAGACCGAGAGCCGAAGGCCCTTGGTGAGCTCGGGCGTAAAGAGCGCCATGAGCAGCGGGTTGGTCGCCGCGCCGGTCGGGATCTCGTGCGTCGCCGGCGCGTTGGGCGTCGAGAGAACGGAGTTGGTCACGCCCCAGCGCGCGTACACGCCGAGCGTCGTCGGCACGATCGCGTAGCCGCCCGTGAAGAGCGTGGCTGCGGCGACGCCGTCGTTGCGAAAGCCGATCGAGCTCTCGACGCGCAGCAGCGTCGGCGCGATCGCCGGTCGCATCGTCCATGGAAGCGCGTATGGCATTCGCGCCTCGGCGGGCGTGGGCGGGGTCGGAGCGCGCGTTTGCGCACGAGACGCACGCGCTGCGCCGAGCATCGCGAGCCCCATCGCGACCGCTGTGATCCTGTCCCCTGCGAGTCTTCGTGTGCACCAGTGATTCGGCATTGGCTTCTTCGTCCGTGGGTTCGCGCGCGCTCGTCGTGTTGGCGGCGCTGCGATCGAAGAAGCACGAGTCGGACCAATAAGAGACGTTATGGGCATTTGATTCTATACGAAGAATCACTGCCAATTGTGCGAAGTGCTCAGTGCGCGACGCGCACGACGCGCACGGTGTCGACCCCTGGGAGCGCCACGAGCGTGTCCCACCACTCGCGTCCCTGGTAGCGATAGCGGAGCTGAACGCCGCGCACGGCGCGCCGCTGCAAGCGCGCGAGCGCGTCGTCGAGCGTGACCGATCCGCCTTCGGCGAGCGACTCGGCGGCGCCCTTCACGAGCACGGCGACGAGCTCGGTGTGCGCGGCGACGTCTGCGAAGAGCTGCGAGAGGGCGGTCGCGTCGAGCTCAGCGGTCTCGAGCTCGAGCATCGCGGGAGGCTCGGTCACGGCGCACCTTCGATCGGCGCAAAGGGTCGTTGATCGAGCGTCGCGGACACCGCGTGGCACTGAACGCAGCTCTGCCTGTGCGGGTGCGTGCTGCGGATTCCCGAGCCGAACACGCCGTGGCAGCTCTCGCAGCGCGAGCGCATGAGCGTCGAGTGAGGCGTCGGCGGAGGAGCCCCAGCGCCCCAGCGCGCGGACGGCTGCGACTCGAGCCCGACGAACGCGTTGTCGCGATACGGCGGCTGTTGATCATCGAGGCGCGCTCCGGGCATCGGCTGCTCGCTCGTGACGTGGCACTGGAAGCAGTTGTCGTAGCGCTGGTGCGACATCATGGGCGCGACGCGCTCGCCGATGCGCATCCCGTGCTCGTGGCACGAGAGGCAATTGGGATAGGTTTGCTGGTCGATCGCGTGCGGGATCGTGGGTGGCGCGCCGTTGTACGCCCTGTGTTCGGCGCGTCGTTGGAGGGCCGCGGCGCGCGTCGCGTCGTCGACCGCGGGGACCGGGTCCCACAATTGGGGGCGATCGCTTTGCATCGCGGCGAAGTTGCGGCTGTGTCGCGCGCGGTTGCCTCGGCGGACCTCGCGCTCGAGCGCGTAGGTGGGCGCGCTCTCGATCTCGCCCGCGAGGCGCTCGCGGGGCGCGCGATAGGGGCGCAGCGGGGCGGTGTCGTGGGTGCCCGAGACGAAGCCGAGCACGCTCGCGGTGACGCACAGCGCGGCGAGGACTTGCAGCGCGCGGGTGTCGCGCTCGGCGTTCATGGACGCGCTCCGCGGGCGGGCGCCGGCGCGCTCGGTTGAATAGGTGTGCGACCAGCCACCGCGCCCGGCGGGGCCTTGCGAAGGCGCACCGCGCACTTCTTGTAGTCGGGCTGCTTCGAGATCGGGTCGTGCGCGTCGAGCGTGACGAAGTTGATGAGCAGGCGCTCGTCGAACCACGGAACGAACACGCTTCCAGCGGGGGGCGATCCGCGGCCGTCGATCCACGCGGGCAGGGTGATCGCTCCGCGGCGGCTCTCGACGATCACGAGGTCTCCGTTGGCGATCCCGAGCCGCGTCGCGTCGTCTCGGTGGACCTCGACGTACGCTTGCGGCATCGCCCTTCGCAATTGCGGGACGCGCATCGTCATCGAGCCCGAGTGCCAGTGCTCGAGCACGCGCCCGGTGCAGAGCCAGAAGGGGTACTCGCTGTCGGGCGACTCGGGAGGGGGCGCGTAGTCGTGGATCCAGAGCAGGGCGCGGTCGTCGCGCGTGACCGAGTGATAGAACTGGATGCGTTTTCCGCGGGCGACGTAGCGGTCTTCGCCCTCGACGAAGCGATAGCGGGTCTCGCGCCACACGCCGTCGTCGCCGCGCACGACGGGCCAACGGAGGCCGCGCGCGCGGACGTACTCTCGATAGGGCGCGAGGTCCTTGTGCTTGAAGCGCGAGAAGCGTCGGTACTCTTCGAAGAGGCGCTCGTCGACGTTGACGTCGTAGTAGTGAGCAAAATCCCAGATGGGAACCTCGGTCCCGTCGGGCCGACGCGTCTCGAACAGCCACTTGCCGTCCTTGTCGCGCATGCCCGGGACGTTGCGGTTGAAGAGCTCGCGCGCGACCGCGATGAGCTGCCACGCGTCGTCCCGCGCTTGTCCGGGCGGCGCGACCATCTTGAACCACTGTTGCGTGCGTCGCTCGGAGTTGCCCACCATTCCGTTCTTCTCGACCCACATCGCGCTCGGGAGGATCAAGTCCGCGCGCCGCGTGGTGGCCGTCGGGTAGACGTCCGAGACGATCAAGAACTTGTCTGCCATCGTGCGGGATGGCTCGAACAAGCGATCGAGGTTGGGCAGCGATTGGCCAGGGTTTGTGACCATGACCCAGATCGTCGAGATGTTGCTGTTGGGCTGTCCCGTGGGCGTGCAGAAGCGCTTCCACATCTCGACGGTGTGCGCGCCGGGCGTGGCGTTGATGCGGCCGGGGGGAACGTTCCAGAGCTCCTCGGCTTCGCGGCGGTGCTCGGGGTTTGCGACGAGGAGCCCCCCCGGGAGCAAGTGCGCGAGGGTGCCGACTTCGCGAGCTGTTCCGCAGGCGGACGGTTGTCCTGTGAGGCTCTGCGGGCCATCGCCGACCTTGCCCCAGTGGCCGGACAACAAGTGCACGCCGTGCACGAGTCGGTTGATCGCGGTGCCCTGCGTGTGCTGGTTCATTCCCATGCACCAGAGCGAGGTGATCTTCTTGCTTCGATCCCCGAAGAGCCTCGCGAGCATGCGGATCTTGTCCGCGGGGACGCCGCTCAACGACTGCACGTGCTCGGGCGTGTAGCGCTCGAGGTGCCTCCGAAGGTCGTCGAACGTGGCGGCCTCGCCGTTCAAGCTCGGCTGCGCGGTGTCCTTGCGAACGTTGCAGAACTGCCGCACGAAATCCCGGTCGTACGTCCCCTCGCGCACGAGCAAGTGCATGATCCCGTTGGCGATCGCGAGGTCCGTGTGCGGCTCGAACTCGAGATAGTCCGTCGCGAACTGCGTCGTGCGCGTGCGTCGCGTGCCGATGTCGATGAGCTCGACGCGCTCGCCGCGCGAGCGTCGATCGATGAAGCGCGAGAAGAGCACGGGGTGCATTTCTGCGGGGTTGTTTCCCCACAGAATGATCACGTCCGCGGCGTCGAGGTCGTCGTAGCAGCTCGCGGGCTCGTCGACGCCGTATGTGCTCGTGAAGCCCGTGACCGCGGACGCCATGCAGAGCCGCGCGTTGGGGTCGATGTTGTTGTTCGAGAGGCCGGCCTTCATCAGCTTGTTGGCCGCGTACCCCTCGGGGATGGTCCACTGGCCCGAGCCGTAGATCGCGAACTGCGAGGGATTTGCCTGGATTTTGTCAGCGATGACGCGGATCGCTTCGTCCCACGAGATGGGCACGTGCCAGCCGTCGCGCTTGAGCATCGGGGTCGTGAGGCGGTCGCTTCCGTAGAGCGCCAAGCCCACGTGGTAGCCCTTTACGCAGAGCAGTCCTTTGTTGACCGCGGCGAGCTGATCGCCTGCGACGGCGACGACGCGGCCGTTGCGGACTCCCACTTGAACGTGGCAACCCGTCCCGCAGAAGCGGCAGGGGGCCTTGTCCCAGCGCACGTCTTCGCCAGCGCGTCGCGCGACGGACGGGTCGATGGCGGTGGCTGTCTGCGTGGGATTCACCTGCGCGAGCGAGCGACGGCTGGCCGCGGCGGTGGCGGCGGTGAGGGCGGCGAGCTTCAGGGCTTCGCGACGTTCCATGACTCAGGGCTCCTGCGGGGACGAGGGGCTGTTGAATGTGTGTGCGCGATTGCGCCAACGAGAGGGCAGCTCGTCGGACGAGAAGCTCTCGGGCTCGACGTCCGAGAAGTCCTCGAACACGAGGTCCATCAGCAAAACACCAGGGATTCGCGTGATGTCTTGCCAGAGCGTCGCCTGCGCATCGAGCGTCTCGACGCTCGTGGCGAGCGGGAGCTTGCGCCCCGGCTGCAGCGCTCCGAGCGTGACCGACTCGATGGCCGAGAGCGCGGTGATCGCGTGCGACGCGAGCGCGTCGTCGTCCGCGAGCGTGAGCACGAGGCCTGCGACGGGCATCAGCGAGCCTCCTCGGCGTGGTCGTCGTTGTTGATTGTGTGTGCGTCACTCTCGGCGGACGGAGCGCGCATCTCTCCCGTCATCGCTTGCAGCCCCACCTTCATGATCACCGTGAAGATCATCAGGCCGAACGCCCAGACGCCGGCGCACACCTGCCACTCGGCCTTCGACGGCGCGTACGGGACGATCTCGTGCAGCGTGCTCGGAACGAACCCGGGGACGATCAACCCCATCCCCTTCTCGATCCACACGCCGACGAACGTGAGGATCAGCGCGGCGTTGAGCACGCGCCGATCGCGGTACAGCGCTGGCGTGTGAATCACGATCGCCGCGAGCACGTTGAAGCTGATCGCGGTCCAGATCCACGGGACGAGCTCTGCGTGCCCGTGCAGACCCAAGAACAAGTACCGACCCGCGGCGGCGTGAGCGCCCCCCGAGTAGAAGATCGTGAAGATCTCCGAGGCCACCATGAAGAGGTTGACGAGCACGGTCACGCGGAGGATCGAGAGCAGCCGTTGGATGGCTCCTTCGGGCACCGTGAAGCGCGTTGTTCGCCGCACGATTTGCAGGACGAGCACGATGAACGCGGGCCCAGTGACGAAGGCGCTCGCGAGGAACCTCGGGGCGAGCAGGGCGCTGTTCCAGAAGGGGCGACCGCCGAGGCCCGCGTAGAGAAACGCGGTGACGGTGTGGATCGAGAAGGCCCACGCGATCGAGAGAAAGACGAACGGGCGATACCAGCGCGGGTCGGGCTTCTTGCCGAGGTAGCGCGTGTAGATCAGGTAGCCGCACACATGGAGGTTGAGCAGGAGGTATCCGTTGAGGACGATCACGTCCCAGCTCAGCATCGAGATCGGCCAGTGAAATCGCCCGATTCCCGGCAGCATGTGCCAGAAGCGATCGGGCCGTCCGAGGTCGACCACCACGAACAACAGAGCCATCACGAGCGCGGCCACCGCGAGCAGCTCGCCGATGATCACGACGTCGTGCATGTCGTGGTCGTCGTAGAGGTACGCGGGGACGACCATCATCACGCCGCCCGCGGCGAGGCCCACGAGGAACGTGAAGTTCGCGATGTAGAGCCCCCACGAGACGTGGTCGGTCATCGCGGTGACCGCCATTCCGTTGGCGAGCTGCAGGGCCCAGGCGTGCGCTCCGACGAGGGCGATCGCCGTGAGCGCGGTCATCCAAGTGTAGAAGACCCACGAGCCTTCGCTCGCGCGCCAGAAGGCCGAGAGCAGAAATCGCGGGTACGTCAGGTGGTGCGCGGTCTTGTTGTCTCGGGACACGACGCGGCTCTTTCGATGGCTGAGGTGTGCGCAGCGCGACGTGCGCGGCGGTCACTTGTCGAAGAAGTAGAAGAAGCGCGGCCGCGTCCCGAGCTCTTCTTTGAGCACGTAGACGCGCTTGTTCTCGAGGACCCAGCGGATCGAGCTGTTGGGATCGAGGACGTTGCCGAACACGCGCGCGCCCGTCGGGCACGCTTCGAGGCACGCGGGGAGCTCACCCTTGCGCGTCTTGTGCAAGCAGAACGTGCACTTCTCGACGACGCCTTGAGGGCGAATGCGATTGGAGAGGTAGCTCTGCTTCGGGTTGATTTCGTGTGCTGGAACCTCTGGCTTGCGCCAGTTGAACCGCCGCGCGTGGTAGGGGCACGCGGCCTCGCAGTAGCGGCACCCGATGCACCAGTTGTAGTCGACGACGACGATTCCGTCGGGCTCTTTCCAGGTCGCTTCGACGGGGCAGACCTTGGTGCAGGGCGGGTTTTCGCACTGCTGGCACTGCACGGGCAGATAGAACTTGCCCTCGTCGCGCACGGGGTGGTCGTAGTCGGCGCGCCCGCGCTCCATGTCCATGGAGCCCTGCTCCATCTCGAGCACGCGGATGTACGAGTTGTGCGAGGCGCGGTCGTGGTTGTTCTCTTGGTGACAGGCTTCGACGCAGCGACGACAGCCGATGCACACCGAGAGGTTGAGCGCGTAGGCGAACTGCACGCCCGCCTGAGGGCGGACGTCTTCGATGGTGACTTCGCGCCCGTATTTCTGCTTCGTTTCGGCCTCGAGCCTCGCGAGCACCTCGCGTAGCTCGCGGCTCGAGAGCTCGCGGTAGTGCTTCTGCAGCCACTCTTGCGCGTTGGTGCTCGCGGTGAACTGTTGGATGGGCGCGATGGCCTTGGCGAACGCCCCTGCGCCGAGCGTGGTCGCGAGGACCTTGAGGGCGACGCGGCGCTTGACCGTGGTGTCTGTTGCGCTTGTGCTGTCTTTGGCGTCAGCCATGGCTGCCTCGCGGGTGGGGGTGGGTCGGCAGATCGCGGGGCGGCGGCGCCGGACTAAACTGCGGAAACCGCGGCGCGTGCGAGTCGTGGCAATCGACGCAGTGATTTCGTGTGCGCCCTCCGCGGCGGAGGTCCCAGTGGCCGGACATTCCTCCGTGCGCGCCGTGCTCGTAGTCGCGCGCTTGCGGGCCGTGGCACTGCGCGCAGAGGCGCATCGCGTCGGTCATCGGGATCGATTCACCCGTGGCCATTCGCAGTCGATCGAAGCGCGCGGGGTCGTGACAGGACGCGCACTGGTTGCTTCCGTGCTCGAAGCGCATGCCAGCGTGCGGGCCTCCGAGCGTCGTGGCGGACGTCGGGAGCGCGAACTGTTGTGTGCTGTGGCAGGTCTCGCAGCGCACTTCGACGACGCGCCCGAGCGCGTCGGTGTGCCCCGTGCTGATCGCTTCGAGCCACCGCGGTTGGTGAATGCTCACCGCGAACAGCGCGGCGTCACGGGACGCGTCGGCTGGCGCGTAGAGTCGCTCTTGGACGTCGCGGTTGGCGCACTGTGCGGTAGCCGCGAGCCAGAGGGTGAGTGCCGCGTGGAGTGCGCGGGGTGGGGAGTGTGCGTTCAACGAGGTCGCTCCGACGGGGGGCGACGCACAAAGTGGACCAAGTTGTCTTATTTGAACACTGCGTGAATCTACCGGCGAATCTGCGGTGTGTGCTCGGCGAGCTCGTCGGCGAGAGGCGCGCTCGGCGTGCAGAAGCTGCACGCGGATGAACGGCGTGCGGGACGCGCGAGGGCGGTCAACTTGACGTGGAGGGCAAGCGAACGAAGAGTGCGCGCCCGTGACAAGTTCCCCCTACTCGCCTACGCGGTCGACCGCGGTGGGCACCCTGGGCAATATCCTCTGGCTGTTCGTGGCGGGCGGAGGTCCGCTGGCGATCGGGTACGCGATCGCGGGTTTGGTGATGGGGCTGACGATCATCGGGATTCCCTTCGCGATCGCGGCGATGAGGCTGGCTGTGTACGCGGCGCTCCCGTTCGATCGGCGCGTCGTCGATCGGCCCAACGGGATCGGCTCGGGCGTCCTCGGGTTCTTGTTCAACCTGTTGTGGCTGTTGATCGCGGGCTGGGCGCTCGCCATCGGCCACCTCGTGTGCGCGCTCGGCTGCGCGATCTCGATCGTGGGCATCCCCTTCGCGTGGGCGCACTTGAAGCTCGCGTGGCTCGCGCTCTGGCCCTTCGGCAAAGAGATCGTTTGAGGGGACCGCGGGGGGCGCGGCGGCAAGCAGCCGCGCACTGTGCTTCGCAGGCGTTCTCGCTCGCGCTCGAACTGAGGCACGTGAGTTGTCGCGCGAGCGTGCTTCGAGTGACCTGCAAATGTGCAGGTGGAGTTCGAACGACTCTTTGCTCGAAGTTCGAGCGCGAGCGAGAACGCCTGCCGAGATAGATCGCGCGAATGTGCCCAGTGATGTCTTCGAGGCACAATGCGCGGCTGCTTGCCGCCGCGCCCAAGTGGCTGCTTGCCGCCGCGCCCAAGTGGCCGCTTGCTGCCGCGCACAAGTGGGTGGAAATTCACAAGCGAAACTCCGTCGCGCTCGACGCGACTGCTCGCTGCCCCGGTCGCTGCCGCGCTCACTCGAGCGGGCGCGCGCGGTAGTCGAACGCTTCGGGGGGCACGGGGGCGCCGAACGAGCGCAGCTGTTGTGCGCGCGCGATCACCGCCGAGCCCTCCAAGAGATTGCGCGCGATCGCGACGACGCCGCGGTTCTCTTGGTCCGCGAGGAACGTCCCAGCGCTCCAGCGGTTGAACGCGCCCATCGCGGGGCCGCACCAGATTTGATAGTCCATCGCGCGCGACGGCTCGCCGTCGATCGCCCAGCGCGAGGCCATCCCGAGGTACCAGCGAAACGTCAGGGCCATCTGGTGCTTGGGGTCGCGCTCGGCGCGCGCGAGCTCTTCGTGGTCGCGCTTGGCCCAGAACGCCCTCGTCTGCGCCCAGATCTCGTCGAGCGACGCGCGAAACATCTCGCGCTCGAGCTTCTCGCGGAGGTCCCCGGGGATCGACGCGAGCGAGTCGTGCTCGCGGTAGACCTCGTAGAGCTTTTGCGCGCGGGGGCCGAACATCGTTCCGCGCTTGAGGACTTGGACGTGGACGCCGAGCTCGAACATGTCCGCCGCGGGCGCCATGATCACGTCGGCGACGTCGGCCTTGGCGAGCAGCGCGCGGCCCAAGGACGAGAGGCCCGACTCGTTGGCTGCTTGATTGACCGAGCCCGTCACGACGTACGCCGCGCCGAGGGCCCACGCAGCGGCGAGGCTCGCGGGCGTCCCGAGGCCGCCAGCGGCGCCGACGCGAATGGCCCTCGAAAACTGGTGCTTGCGCGCGATCTCGTCCCTGAGCGCCAAAATCGCAGGAAAAAGAGCGACGAGCGGGCGGTTGTCCGTGTGCCCGCCGGAGTCCGACTCGACCGTCACGTCCTCGGCGACCGGGACGCGCGCGGCGAGCGAGGCTTCGTGTTCAGTAATCAACCCGCGTTGGACGAGCGCGCGGAGCATCTCGTCGGGCGCCGGCCCCATGAACCGCGCGGCGGTCTCGGGGCGAGAGATCTTGGCGAACACGCCGCGGGCGCGGACGATGTTTCCCGCAGGATCCGTGCGCAATCCGGCGGTCGCGGCGTGAACGACCGCGGGCGTCAGCCCCATGAACGCCGAGCAGCTCACGATCGGAACGCGCCGCTCGATCAAGAGCGCCGCCACGCGCTCTTCGAGCGCGCTCTCGTTGGGCGAGTGGATGAGGTTGACGCCCCACGCCGGACCCTCGGTCCCGAGCTCGCTGACGAGCTCGTCGACGGCCTTGGTGACGCGCTCGTACGACAAGCCCGCGGCGCCGAAGAATCCCAGCATTTCGGCGCGGGCCATGGCCTTCACCATGGCCGTGGTCGCGATGCCGTTGGCCATCTCGCCGGCGATGTACGCGAAGCGAACGCGGTGCACTTCGTTGAAGGACCGATCGCCGAGCCACTCGGGGTAGAGGGGCGGGAGCGTTCCCAAGAGCGGGAGCGACGAGGGGGAGGCGGTCGGTGACAGTGCCCCGCCGAACGCGAGCGCCACGGAGCCCGACGGCGCGAGGACGACGTGGGCAGGTTCGCGGACGCGCTCGATCGCGCGCGCGATGGCTGAGGGCGTCTCGAGGATGGGCTCGTTCGAAGGCAGCCAGTAGCCAGCGATGCGATGGTTGCTCACGGCGTGGCTCCGAGCTTCGCTGCGGTCGCGAAGCTGTCGAACGCGACGATCACCTCGGCCGGCGCTTGCACGAGCTCGATGAGGACCCCTTCGCCCGAGCGCGGGTGGGCCGCGTCTCCCTTGGGATGGATGAAGCACACGTCGAAGCCCGAGGCGCCCTTGCGAATCCCGCCCGGCGTGAAGCGAACGCCGTTCGACTCGAGCCACGCGACCGCGGCCGGAAGGTCGTCGATCCAGAGTCCGATGTGGTTGAGCGAGGGCTCGTGGACCTTGGGTTTTGCCTCGGGATTCAACGGTTGCATGAGATCGACCTCGACCGAGAACGGGCCGCGGCCCGCGACGGCGATGTCCTCGTCGACGTTCTCTCGCTCGCTCTTGTACGTCCCGCGCGGTTCGAGGCCGAGCAGATCGATCCAGAGCCCGCGAAGCGCGGATTTGTCCAGCGCTCCGACGGCGATCTGTTGCACGCCTAGCACACGAAATGGGCGCTTCTGCGAGGGCGAAGCGTTGGATCGGTCGACCATGGCGGCCGTTGCGATACCCTGCCGGGCCGATGGGACGCAATGCGTTGGTGACAGGAGCCTCCTCGGGAATCGGACTCGCGCTGTCCGAGCGCCTCGCGAGCGACGGCTATCACGTGGTCCTCTGCGCGCGTCGGGCTGAGTCGCTGCGCGAGGTTCACCGCAGAATTACCTCGAAAGGCGGCAGCGCGTCGGTCGAGGTCATGGACGTGGCCGACGTCGAGCGCTCGGTGCGACGCATCCGCGAGATCGATCGCTCGCTCCCAGGAGGGCTCGATTTGATCATCGCCAACGCGGGCGTCGGCGAGCGCAAGGGCCACGTCTCGTACGCGTGGGAGGCGATCGCGGACGCGTGCCACGTGAACTTCACGGGGGCCGCCGCGACGCTGACGGCGGTGCTCCCCGAGATGACGAGCCGCGGGCACGGGCACATCGTCGGGATCTCGTCGCTCGCGAGCTTCGGTCCGCTGCCGAAGAGCGCGGCGTACTGCGCGGCGAAGGCGGGGCTGTCGATGTTGCTCGAGTGTCTGCGGCTCGACGTGATGGACAGCGGCGTCAAGGTGACGAGCGTCCACGTGGGGTTCGTGAAGACGCCGATGACCGAGCAGAGCCGGCACCCCATGCCGCAGATCATGTCCGCGGAGTACGCGGCGGACTACATCGTGAAGGAGCTGGCGAAGGGGCCTGCGACGATCGACTTTCCGCAGCCGTTGGCGGCGGTTACGTGGGCTGCAGGCCGGCTTCCGCGCGGGGTGAGGGACCTGGTCCAACGGGGATTGAAGCGCGTTCGGTAAGGAAATGTCCGCTTCAACCGAGGCTGCGAGTGCGCGATGATCTCGCACGAGGAGAGCGCGGTGGAGAGGCGAGAGACGGACACGTGCATCTACATCCTGCGGGACGACGGGATCATCCAGCAGACAGTGAAGCCAGGACAGCGGCAGGACCTGCCCGACGCAGAGAAGAACATGGCGGTCTTCGACGCGTTGGCGGACGGACAGAAGCGTCGCTTGCTCGTCGACCTTCGACGCAGCGGACCGACGGGGCCGGGCGTTCGCGAGTTCTACGCGAAGCACACCGAGAAGCTCGTCGCCGCGGCGATGATCGTCGAGGGCTCGCTCAGCGAGATGATCGGCAACTTCTTTATTCGGCTCAATCGCCCCAAGTCGCCGACGCGGTTGTTCAACGACGAAGCCGCGGCGCTCGCGTGGCTGAAGTCGCAGTGATCAAAACGACACGCGCATCGAGGGGATGAAGGGCGCGAAGCTGACGGACTGCTCGACGGGGATGCGGTCGATCGCGCGCGTCGGTCCGCGGGCGAGCAGGACGATTCCTGGGATGATCTCGAGGGTCCCTGCGATGGCGGACGGGATTCCGATGATGAGCCAGAGCGCTTGCGTGAGGCCGCTCGACGCAGCAGCGAACGGAAGAAAGATCGCCCCCAGCAAGAGGCTCGCGGATCCGAGCGCGGTCAGAACGACGCCTCCCGCGGACACGCGCGGGCTTCGAAACACGAAGCGGTGCTGGCCCGGCCCGATGTAGTCGCTGCGTCGCGCGATCGTCGGCGGATCACCGTGAATTGTGTAGTCCATCGGCGGCAGCGAGAGCGCGCACGGCGTCGTGCACGGGGGGCTCGGCGCGCCCGCGGGCGTCTCGAGATGAAATCTCACGGGCTCTTCTTCGGCCTCGAAGAAGACGTTGGGGCGAGCGGACTGCGCGAACGAAGAAGACGCCGAGAGCGTCACCGTGATGGCCGCGATGGCGGCGAGCGACGAGCGGAGCATGAGTACGACATTGTGCACTCGGTGTGCCGCGGCGAACGCTGGCAACGCGCGCGTTCGATGGCGCTGTCGGGACGCGAGTCGCGCAGCGCGATCGCAGCGTGATCGTCGCGGCGACCCGTCGCGCGACCACCCTCGCGTGGCGTCGCCGACACAAAACAACGGTGGCAGGTGTGCGCGTCGCGCCCGCTGTGGCGGATCGGCACTCGACGCGAGCGAGCGCTCGACGGCGATTCGACGCAGTGTTTTCAATGGCAAAGTGATGGACATACTCTGTCAAGTGCCGCTTGCAAGCGCGAATCGGCACCCTATCGGTGCGGGCCCCCATGCAAGAGAAGACGGACTCGTTCGAGCTCCGCGACGTCGCGTCGTGGAAGAACTACCTGCGCGAGCAGGGCTACGTCGTCGTCCGAGGCGCGTTGACCGACGCGCAAGCAAGCGAGGCGCTCGATGGCTTCTGGGCCATCATGGAGGCGCTCTCGAGCGTGCGTCGCGACGACGCGCGCACGCACAGCCGAGGGACGTCGTGGCCGCCGATGCTCCACGGCGGGATGATCCAGTACCTCGCGCACACACCAATTCAATGGGCGCTTCGATCGCAGTGCGCCAAGGTGTTCGCGGCGCTGTGGGACACGAGCGAGCGCGAGCTCGCGACGTCGTTCGACGGGCTGTGCTTCATGCACGGCGCGCGGGGCTATCGCAGCGGCGGTGACCTCGTGAGCTTTCTTCACACCGATCAGCACTACGCGCGGCGCGAAGACTGGTCGGTGCAGGGCATCGTGAACCTCGCGGACTGCGGGCCCGACGACGGAGGGCTCGTGGTGGTTCCGGGTTCGCACCGAGAGCACGCGGGCTTCTTCGCGACGCACGCGAAGCGCGCGTCGATCGAGGGCGACTGGTATCTGTTCGACGAGCGAGAGCGGCGCGCGTACGAAGCGCGCGCGCTCAAGGTCTGCGCGAAGGCGGGCGACGTGCTGCTCTTCGACTCGCGGACGTTTCACTGCAACACGGTCCCGACGAGGCGCGACGCGATTCGCGCGTGCGCGTACGTGTGTCAGCTGCCTGCGAAGCGCGTGTCGTATCGCGTGCGCGCGAAGCGGCTCGCGGCGGTGCGCGAAGGGCGCGTGTCGAGCCATCACCCGGGAGAGGGGTTCAAGCTGTTTCCGTCGTTGCCGCGGTTCGTGACGGGGCGCGACGCGATGCTCGCGAAGATCCGCGCGCTTCAAGCGCCGCTCGAGCTCGACGCGCTGCAGCGCTCGCTCGTGTGCGGGCCCGAGCACGAGTCGCTCTTCGCGGGCGTGTGACGATCAGAAGTTCGTCGTGAAGTAGTGCGCGGTCGGCGCGCTCGTGGGGCCCTTGCCCTTGGTGAAGCGCTGGACCGCTGCGCGACCCTTGAAGCGGTCGCGGACCTCTGGGACCGATTTGCACTGCGCGTCGAGCGAGATCCACTCGAGCGCGGGGACCTGCGCAGGGGAGGGGAGCGCGCTCGGATCGAGCCCCGTCAGGCCCCCGAGCGAGAGCGTTCGCAGCGCGACGAGCGCGTCGTCCCGATCGGACGCGGAGGCGTAAATACTGGTGCCATAAATCGAGAGGTCCTCGACGTTGCGCCACCGCGCGAAGGTCGAGGCGTTGATCGCGTAGGACGAGCCCGAGGTGATCGAGAGCACGCGCGCGCCCTCGACCCCGACGACGGGCGAGAAGTCTCCGTCCGAGAGCTCTACGCCGAGCGGAGGCCCTTCGGGCGCGCAGCGGACGACGAGGTTTCCGACGCGCCCCCAGATCGACAGCGTGTGAACATGCGGAGGCAGCAGCACCTCGGCGCTGCGAAAGCCGCGGTGATAGTCGAGCACGATCGCTTGCGCGCGGATCGCGCGCAGGTCCACTGTTCGAACGTCGCACCCGCTGACGCTGAGCGCGATGGGCGGGACGTCGTCGGCGAGCTTGCGCAGCGCCTCGGAGACGTCGCCGCGGACGCCCTGCCATCGCTTCTGGAGCGGTCGTGTCGCGACCTCGCGCCCGAACGCGCCGGTCACTTCGCGCATGTGCCACGTCTGCCAGACGCGCTGCGCGACCTCTGCGAACGTGCTCGTGTACGGAACGTTGGGCGCCCCCACGGCCGCGTCCTCTCGCACGGGCGCCACGTCGACGAGCGTCGCGCGCACGGGCGCGATCGCCGCGTCGAGCCCGAAGCACGCGAACATCCGCGGGTCCGCGTCGCTGCGATTGAAGACGGCGAGGTCGAACCGGTGGTGCGGCGCGCGGTCGAGCTCGGCGCTCGAAGGGAGCTCGGCGAACACGGGCTCGAACGCGATCGCCCGGGCGCGATCGTCGATTCGTTCGGTAATTTGCAGACCAATGTAGCGTCCGTCGCCCAGCGGATACGCCCACCGTTGCCCCGTCTCGAGTTCGACGGGCGAGGGGGTCTTCGCCTTCGTTGCCTTGCTGGCAGCCATGCTCGTCGGACCTTCGCTCGACCCGCGTGACGAACGCAATCAACGCGTGACGTTATCGGTCCTCGCTCGACGCCACGAGCAGGTGGCTCCCTGCTTCGACGGCGATGCTCGCGCGGTCGAACACGCAGTCGACGAGCACGAGCGTGCTTCCCTGCTTGATCGTCGCGCCGCCGCCGTCGCCCGCGATGTCGCAGCGAACGAGGGTGACGATCGCGCCGTCGCGCACGATCAGCGCGCGCTCGTGGACGGCGCCGGTGGTTCCGCGGAGGGTGCAGTCGAGCGCGAGGAGGCTCGCGCCCGCGACGTCGATCGCGGGCTCGGGCCAGTCGTCGCGCGGGTTCGAGCGCGAGCCTCGGACGATCGATTGTCCGCGGATCGTGGCGCGGCGCGGCGCCCTGGCGTAGGTGCGCGACGACGCGTCGTCTGCGCGAGGAGCCCACGATCGCACCGAGCCCGCGACGTCGACGAGCAAGACGCGCTCGGGCTGGATCGCGCCGTAGTCCGCGGACGTTCCTCCGCCGTATCGCGATCGATCGGGGCGACGGGCGGGGATGGTCGCGTCGAACGGGACGCCGTCGACGCGCTGCGCTCGCTCGTCGAAGGCGACGAGCTCCGTCGGCTGCGTCATCGCCACGCCGCCCGAGATGGGGCCGAAGATCCACACGCGGTTCGTCGCGCCGACGAGCTGTCCGTCGTACGGCGCGGCGCTCGACGCGATCACGGTCCCCGCTTCGTCGAACGCGGTGACGACCTCGCCCGCGGACACGAGCGTCGCGCCGCCTCGTCCCTCGATCACCGACGGCTCGCGCCGCGCGCCGCTCTCGTACACAACCGATCGTCGACGGTCGAGCACGACCACGTCGGTAAACGAAGCGAACGCCGCGCAGCCTTCGGTGAGCGTGGCCTTCGACGTGAAGATTCCCAGCGGAAATGTCTTCACTTCGCCCGTGAGCGTGTTGAATAGATGTGCCTCGTTGCCGGCGGCGATCGCCAGCTCGTGCGCGCGCCCCGCGAGCCCGAGGGCGGTGTGCGACGAGAGGATCTGCCTCGGGGGGCGAGCCGGATCGAGCGCGAACACGCCGCGATGGGTGCTGACGTACGCCACGCCGTCGAGCGCGCGGCAGTCGCGGACCTCCATGTTCCACGGGGTCGACGAGAGGAGCGCGCCGTCGGCGAGGTCGACCCAGAACGCGTCGCGAGACACGTAACAGCGCTGATCGTTGTCGAAAATCGCTGGAGAAAAGCAGAGGACCCGATCGTCGACCACGACGGGTCGCGGCCAGACGTCGCGCCGATCGAACGCGGGCGGGGGCGCCCCGTCGCGCACGGCGAGCGCGAGGTGTCGCTCGCAGTGGAGCCACAGCGCGTCGCCGCGTCGCGTGTAGTGCTGCGCTGGCGAGGGAGCGAGCGCGCGACGGAGCTCGTGCTGCGAGCCGTCTGCGCGAAAACAACGGACGATCGCAGCGCCGTCCGTCGCGTGCTCGACGAGGACCACCTCGCGCTGCGGGCCGTCGAGGTCGAGCGGGAGCGCGAAGTGCGTGCGCGCTTCGGCTTCGAAACGCGCGGTCGCGAGCGGGCCTCGTCGATCGTCGATGAAGGTCAGCGTCGCGCGGGACTCCGCGGCGCCGTAGTTGGTGTTCACGGCGCGAACGACGGTCGTCGCGTCCGTTGGCGCGTCGAGGGTGACGAGGCCGTTGGCCGAGAGACCCGGCTCGGGCGCGAAGAAGACGGGCAGCGGCGCGCGCGGGGACGGCGCAGTGATCGGCCCGCGCTCGTGCGTTCCGAGCGCGCGAGAGAGCGCGCGGCTCCAGCGAAGGTCTGGCGCTCCGAGGCCCGCCGCGAGCTCCATCGAGCGCGATGGCGCGGCGGCGACGCAGCGCGACGCGAGCGCGTCGAGCATCGCGTGCGGCATCGGGGTCCCGCGCACGACCGCGTGCGCGAAGTCCGGGTCTCCGTCGCGAACCGCGCGTTCGAGCGCGGAGAACGAGGGATGATCTGCCGCGATCGATACGAGCACGGTCGCGCGCGCGCCGAGGTCTGCGTCGCCGAGCCAAGAGATGCTCTGCGCGGTGATGTTCCACCCGCTCGGTCGAGCGCTCGGCGGGACGATGGAGTCGCTCACCGAGCCGATGGTAGTCGAGTCGCGCGCCGATCTAGTCGATCACCGAACGAAGCACGGCCTCGAGCTCTTCGAGGGTGTACGGCTTCTGCAAAAACGCTGTGGGTTGCTCGTCGAAGAGGTTGGCCGCGACGTCGCTGTAGCCCGACGAGAGGACGACGCGCAGCGTCGGATCGATGGCCCGAAGGGCGCGAAGAACCTCGACGCCCGAGAGCTCGGGCATCGTCATGTCGAGGATCGCGAGGACGATCGAGTCTCGCTGCTCGCGGTAGCGCGCGATCGCTTCGGCGCCGTTGTCCGCTTCGATGACCACGAAGCCTTGCGCCCCGAGGACGCTCGCGAGCGTGCGCCGCACGAAGGACTCGTCGTCGGCTACGAGAATGGCGCCGCTCCCGCGGAGCGGCGGCGAAGCGAGCGGCGGCGGATGGCTCACGCGCTCGACGTCTGCCGCAGGAAAAGCCAGAAAAAACGAAGTTCCACGCCCGACGGTCGAGCGCGTTCGGATCGCGCCTCGGTGCGCGCGCACGATGCCGAGCACCGCCGAGAGCCCGAGGCCGCGGCCCGCGAACTTCGTCGTGAAGAAGGGCTCGAACAGTCGACGCTGTTGCTCTTCGGTCATGCCCACGCCGGTGTCTTCGACCTCGAGCACGGCGTACGTTCCCTCGGCGAAATCGCTCGAGTCGTCGAGCCGCTCGCGGAGGTCGCGCGCTGTGAAATGCGCGCGGCTCGTGCGAACGGTGATCGTCCCGGGCTTGTCGCCGAGCGCCTCGGACGCGTTGGTGAGCAGATTCAGCACCACCTGCTGCATCTGCGATCGATCCGCGACGATGAGCGGCGTGTCGTCGCTGAGCTGCTGGTGGAGCGTGGCCTTCTTCGAGCGCGCGACGTCGAGGATCGAGGCCATCTCTCGCACGAGAGCGCCGAGGTGCACGGGCTCGACGACGCGGCTGCCTCGACCCGAATACGCGAGGAGCTGGCGCGTGAGGTCCGCGGCGCGCTTTCCGATGCTGTCGATCTGCTCGACGCCGTGGCGAACCTTCGCGAGCTCGACGTCGCGTCGGTCGAGCTCGCGTCGCACGATCCCGACCTGCCCGAGGATCGCGGTGAGCAGATTGTTGAAATCGTGTGCCACGCCGCCAGCGAGCACGCCGAGCGACTCGAGCTTCTGCGCGTGCAAAAGCCTCCGCTCGAGCTCTTGCTTCTCGGCCTCGGCGTGGACCCAGCGCGTAATGTCGATGATGTACCCGTCGAAGTGCGTCGCGCGTCCGCGCTCGTCGCGCACGACGTTGGTGAAATCGTAGAACCATCGCTGCTGACCGTCGCGACGACGCACGCGATACGGCTCGTGCTCGAAGGACGTGACCGGTGCTTCGCTCGCGCGAGTCACTTCGCTCGCGACCCTCGGCAGGTCTGCCTCGTGCACCAGGCTCGCGTAGGACACGGCGCCCGAGACGAACTCGTCCGGCGAGTACCCGAGCACGTCGCGGACGTTGGAGCTCACGTAGTCGACTGGCCATCCGTCAGCGTTTCGCCAACGAAACACAACGACAGGACCCTGTCCGAACATCGCGCGCTCGTCGGCGCCATCGATCGTGCTCATCGATGAACCCTCAGCTCCGTCGCCGAGTGTGGCGCAGCGAGACGCCGTTGGTCTATCGGCGTCCGCGTGATCGTCGCGCTGGGCGGATTGACGGAGTGGGGCGGCGCGTTCACAACGACGGTCGCGAAGGGAGCGACGAATGGGACGGAAGAAGACCGAACGAGACCGCGCTGTCATGCTCGATCCTGCGCGGGTTTTCGACGCACAGCCGCGCCGCGCGCGCGTGCTCGTGGGGCTCGCCGCGGGGCTGGTGCTCTCGTCGCTGTGCGCCAAGTGCGAGCGTCGTCTGCCGGTGGTCGCCGGCCCGAGCTCGGGCGCGCAGGGCTCAACGGACAGCGGCGTCACGCGTGCGGGCGAGCCCGCAAACGCGCAGGGCCCTGGCGGCGACGAGCGCTTCTGCGGGCTGCGCGTCGAGACGAGCGGCGAGGTGGGGTCCGTCGCGTCGATTGACGATGGCGCCGCGCGCGCGTGGGCGCCGACGGGGCTGCGGATCACGGCGTCGTCGCGACGGCTCGGGGACGCGATCGAGACCGTCGGCGTCGTGCGCAACGAGAGTAACGAGCCGCGTCCGTGGGTGTACCTGACGGGCGGCGAGCCTCCGTCGACCAACCCGATGCAGTCGCAGCTCGTGGGGCAAGCGCTGGTTCCGAGCCCGCCGCGTCCGCGGATGGAGGTGTATCCCGCGCCGATGCAGCGCGTGTTGCAGCCGGGCAGCGAGGTCCGCTATCGGCTGCGGCGATGCCAAAGTGATTATGTGGGCGCATTTTCGAGACCGCTGACCATCAGCTGGAGCGTCGAGGCGTGGGGCGCCCATCGCGTGACCGGGCAACACGTCGTCGAGTGAGCTCCTTGGCGTCGATTCGCTGTGTCGCGGGAGGGGTTTCACCGTGTCGAACTGCGGCGCGCGCCGTTGAATCGGCGAGGCGTCTGGCCGTATATCGCACCCATGAAATCGACCTCTCTCGTGGCGAGCGCGCTCGTAGGCGCGGCGCTTACTATCTCGGCGTCGGCGTCGGCGATCGCGCCCCGACCGCGACCGCAGCCGCAGCCGGTTCCGCAGCCTGTCGCGCCGTCCTTCGAGTCGTCGCTCCCGCGTGGCTCGACGGTGGTCGCCTCGTGGAACCTGCCGACGGACGCGAACAACCCCCGCACGGTCCTCGCGCAGGTTCGCTCGCCGCAGGGATCGTTCTCGTGTGTGTACGCCGCGGTCGTGAACAACGCGTGGGTGCAGCACTCGTTCGACCAGCTCCCGCAGGACGCATCGCGACCGCACGGCTGCCTCGACGCGCGACAGATCGCGAATCGCTGGGTGTTTCTCAAGTGGGAGCTCGGCGGCCACGAGGGGACCAACGGGCGTCGCGTCGACGAGTCGACGGTCGAGATCTTCGCGCTCGTGGGCGGTCGCATCGTCCGCGTGTATTCGGGCGCGGTCACGGCGGACGCGCCCAACCAGGTGAGCTCGGCGGACCCGGCGACGCTGCGGCTCGTGCGCGATCGTCGCACCACGGTCCTCGTCGGCTGGGCGCCCGACGGCAACTCGCTCGTCGAGCGTCCGGCGACTCCGCCGCGCCGTCGCTGAGCGGGCGCGCGGGAGGGGAGCGGCGATCTCGAATACGTGTGCTGTGCGATCGAGCTACGGCTCGCAGAGCTCGGGCTGCGAGAGCACGTAGGTTCCGCGGATTCGGGTGAGCGTCGCTTGGACGACGACCGTGCGTCCGTCCGCGGCGAAGTTGCAGCAGATCGCCGAGTCGTCGCCGCGGCACGAGAACGGGCCGTCGCGCACCTCGGGGTCGGCGAACGCGAAGGAGCTCTGCTCTGCGCCGCGGCGATTGGCGCTCGCGAGGTACACGTAGCCGAAGCAGCCGTTGCAGCACGCGCGATCGGGGCAGCCCATCTCCGTGCACCCCGCGGAGCCGAGGAGCACGCCGCGCACGGCGATGCGTTGACCGACGAGGGTGGCGCGGTCGTTGTACGCCGCAGCGACGTCTCGCGTGTCGGCGATCGAGCCGCATCGCGCGATCGCGGGGACGTCGGGGCACGTGCGATTCGCGGCGCAGCCGGCGTTCCAGCGGGAAGGCTCGACGGCCTGCCCTGCGTACAGAGGAACCGGTCGCGCGGGCATCGTGCTTCCTGCGGCTGCGGAGGGAACGGACGCGTCGAGCGCGGCGCTCGAGTCTGCGCCGCTCGACGCTGGGGTGTTGCGCGCGCTCGTCGCGGGAGCGGGCTGCGTCGCGGGCTGCGCCGAGGGCTTGCACGCGGCGAGCGCTGCGGCGAGCGCGAGAGATTTGAATACGTGTGCGTTCATGAGAATCGAGAGCCTCCTTCTCCGCCGCGCGACGCGCAGCAGGGAGCGCGTATCAGTCGCGTGAGCGCGACGCGAGATTGGGTGCAATGCGCGCGGGCTCGAACAGCGTTCGCAGAGGGACGGACGACGCTCAGCGCGAAGGCTTTTTGACGCGGAGCACGTACTCGACATTCACCATCGGGTACCAGAACGCGAAGTGCCGCTCGTAGTCGCTCTTGAATCGATTCGCGAGGGGAACGACGGCGAGGTCGAGCAAGCCGAAGACCGCGCCGACCGCGGAGAACGGGGTTCCGCGTTGGTAGCGAACGGAGACGGTCTCGAGCTCGGCGGCCGAGTAGCGATAGCGACCGAGCGCCGTCGTGGGGTCGAAATAGTCGAACGTCCGAGCGGTGCCCGCGCGCTTGTGCGTCGGGTCCGTGAAGTAATCCACGCTGGAAATAAACGGCATTCGCACGCGGATCGTCGCGCCGTCGCGGCAGACGCGGTGCATCTCTTCGACGCACCCGATGAAGTCGTCGACGTGTTCGAGCACGTCGAGCGCTCGGACCTCGTCGAACGAGTCGTCTTCGATGGGCCAAGGGCGAACGTCGAGGTCGTGGATGATGTCCGCGTGGCTGCGGGGGTTCTTGTCGATGCCGACGGCGCCCGGGAGCTTGTCTCTCCCGCAGCCCACGTCGAGCGTGCGCGTGTGTGTACTGCCCATGTGCGGCTCGAACGGCGAACGTATCACCGAGGCTCGATCGTTCGTGATCGTACGAGCGATCGTACGAGGGCGAGCTGCATCACGCAGTTGATCGCCTCCATGATGGTGGTCGCGATGGCCGACCCCGTCGCGCCGTAGATCGGGACGAGCTTGATCGCGAGCGCGAGGTACACCGCGAGGTTCGCGAACGCGATCACCATGAGCGCGGTCACTCGCCCGATGCCCACGATGAACATCGACGACAATTGATTGAGAAACATGAACAGCCCGCCGACGAGCAGCGCTTGAAAGGGCCGCGTCGCCGGCGTGTACTGCGGCGCCCATCGCGTGATGACCCACGGAGCCACGGCCGCGGCGATCGAGAGCGCCGGCACGAGCACGAGCGCCGCCCGCAAGATCGACTGTCGATACACGCGAGAGAGCTCCGAGGCGTCGCCGCTCTGCGCTGCGCGCGTCACCGTGGGGAGGGCGCTCGCGACGATGGCCGCGGAGATTCCCGTGATGGGCTGCGCGAGTCGCTCGGCCGCGGCGTACGCGCCTTGCGCGGCGGGGCCGTAGGGCTCGAGCAAGATGTACGCGGCCTTGAGGTAAATCGTCACGGTCACGTCGAGCACGGCGATCGGCCACGCGAGCCGCAAGAGGTCTCGCGCGACCTCGCGCGAGGGGCCGCCGTCGCCGAGGGGGTACAGGCGCTTGATCACGAGCCACGTCGCGACGAGGCCGAAGAGCGCCGCGCCGTTGAGCGCCCACTGATGCGCGAGCGCGGTGTTGCTGGTGCGGATCGCGAGCTCGACGAGCCCGAGGCGCGCGATCGCGATCACGAGCGGGAGCGCGATCAAGCGATGGAGGGCCTGCTCGTATTGCGCGGGCAAGCGCGCGGCGCCGAGGGCCACCACAGGAAACACCGACACGGCGGCGCTGGCCACGAGCACCGTGGGGCCGCCGCGCCCAGCGACGTACGACGCGGCGACGGCCACGGTGGACGCGACGAGCGAGAGCGCTGCGTAGAGGGCGAACAGCGTGCGAACGAGCGCTCCATCGGGGCCCTTGCGCCTCGCGGCGACGGTGACTGCGACGAGGGTGAGGCCGAACGCGGCGACGGCGCGAAAGGGGTCGACGAAAGCCTGCGCCGCGGAGAGCGCGCCGAAATTCGCCGGGCCGAGGACGAGGGCCTGGCGGCTGATGACGACCGTGTTGACCGCTTCGGCCGCGGCGTCGCCCACCAAGATGCTGATCACGCTGCGCAGGATGCGCGCAGCGCTCGACGCATCGGAGCCGAGCCACACGCGCAGGCGCTCTTTGGGCGACAGATTCACCGACGCGCCTTGTACAGCGGCGGCGCGGCGCCGTGCACTGCCACCCTGCTTGCGCGCGTTGCGGGGCCTTGACCATTGCGCGCTCGTCGCAAAAGCTCCCGGCGCCGCGGCTCGAAGGCGCTTCGAAGAACCAACGCCGCGCGGCACTGCACGAAATTCACAAGAGATATGGCACCCGCCCAGAAAGGGCCTGCACGATGTCGTCACTTCCTACACAGTCACCAACGGCTCGCGACCGCGAGCCGAGCCTCTTCGAATCGCTGCTCGCCGACCGGATCCTGGTGCTCGACGGCGCCATGGGGACGATGGTCCAGCGCTACAAGCTCAGCGAGGACGACTTTCGCTCGAAGCGATTTTCGTCGCACAAAAAAGAGCTCAAGGGCAACAACGACCTCTTGTGCATCACGCGTCCGGACGTGATCCAAGCGATCCACGAGCAGTACCTCGACGCGGGCGCGGACCTGATCGAGACCAACACGTTCTCGGCGACGGCGATCGCGCAAGCGGACTACGAGCTGTCCGAGATCGCGTACGAGCTCAACGTCGAGGCCGCGCGCGTGGCGCGTCGGGCCGTGGACAAGTACAACGCGCTCACGCCGAACAAGCCGCGCTTCGTGGCGGGCGCGATCGGGCCGCTCAACATCACGCTGTCGATTTCGCCGGACCCCAACGATCCGTCGAAGCGCAAGGGGACGTTCGAAGAGGTCGTCGCTGCGTACAAGGATCAAGTGCGCGGGCTGATCGACGGAGGGGCGGACATCCTCTTGCCCGAGACGGTGTTCGACACGTTGAACCTGAAGGGCGCGATCGTCGCGATCGAAGAGGTCTTCGCCGAGCGTGGAAAGCGCCTGCCGGTGATGCTCAGCGTCACGGCGACGGACAAGAGCGGCCGGACGCTCTCGGGCCAGACGATGGACGCATTCTGGACGAGCGTGAAGCACGCGCGCCCGGTGAGCGTGGGGCTCAACTGCGCGCTCGGCGCCCAGGAGATGCGGCCGTTTCTCACGGAGCTCGCGCAGGCGGCGCACACGTACACGAGCGTGTATCCGAACGCGGGGCTGCCCAACGCCTTCGGCGGCTTCGACGAGACGCCGGAGGACACCGCGGGATTCGTCAGCGATTTTGCACGCGAAGGCCTCGCCAACATCGTCGGCGGCTGCTGCGGAACGACGCCCGACCACATCCGCGCGATCGCCAAGCGCGTCGAGGGCATGAAGCCCGTTCGCAAAGCGCGCGTCGAAGAGAGCGCGACGCGCTTCGCGGGCCTCGAGGTCTACACGATGCGGCCCGAGACGAGCTTCACGATGGTGGGCGAGCGGACCAACGTGGCGGGCTCGAAGAAGTTCGCCGAGATGATCGCGCGCAACGACTACAGCGCGGCGATGGAGGTGGCGCTCGACCAGGTTCGCGGCGGGGCCAACGTGCTCGACGTGAACATGGACGAGGGCATGCTCGACGGCGAGCGCGCGATGCGGACGTTCTTGAACTACCTGGCGACGGAGCCCGAGATCGCGCGGCTGCCGATCATGGTGGACTCGTCGAAGTGGTCGGTCATCGAGGCGGGGCTGCAGTGCGCGCAGGGCAAGTGCATCGTCAACTCGATCTCGCTGAAGGAAGGCGAGGAGGACTTTCTCGACAAGGCCAAGAAGATCCAGCGCTACGGGGCTGCGGTGATCGTGATGGCCTTCGACGAGAAGGGCCAGGCGGAGACGGCCGAGCGCAAGGTCGAGATCTGCCAGCGGGCGTACAAGCTGCTCGTTGAAAAGGTGGGCTTCGCGCCGGACGACATCATCTTCGACCCCAACGTGCTCGCGGTGGCGACGGGCATCGAAGAGCACAACGATTTCGCGAAGCACTTCATCGAGGCCGCGCGGGAGTTGAAGCGCACGTGTCCGGGCGCGCACATCTCGGGCGGCGTCTCGAATTTGAGCTTCTCGTTTCGTGGAAACAACGCGGTGCGCGAGGCGATGCACTCGGCGTTTTTGTTTCACGCGATCCAGGCGGGCATGGACATGGGGATCGTCAACGCGGGGCAGCTCGCGGTGTACGAGGAGATTCCCAAGCCGTTGCTCGAGCGCGTCGAGGATGTTCTCTTCAATCGTCGCCCCGACGCGACCGAGCGGCTGCTCGAGTACGCCGCGACGGTGAAGGGCGGCGGCGCGAAGAAAGAGCAGGACCTCGCGTGGCGATCGGCCTCGGTCGAAGAGCGGCTGCAGCACGCGCTCGTGAAGGGCGTGGCGGACTTCGTCGAAGAGGACGCTGAAGAAGCGCGCAAGAAGTACGAGCGTCCGCTGCGGGTGATCGAGGGGCCGCTCATGGATGGGATGAAGGTCGTCGGCGACCTCTTCGGCGCGGGAAAGATGTTTCTCCCGCAGGTCGTGAAGAGCGCGCGCGTGATGAAGCGCGCCGTGGCGTACCTCACGCCCTTCATGGAGGCCGAGAAGGCCGCGAGCGGAATGCGCTCGAACGGCCGCGTCCTGCTCGCCACGGTCAAGGGCGACGTGCACGACATCGGAAAGAACATCGTGGGCGTCGTCCTCGGCTGCAACGACTACGAAGTGATCGACATGGGCGTGATGGTGGCGACGGACAAGATCCTCGACACCGCGATCGAGAAGAACGCGGACATCGTGGGTCTCTCGGGGCTGATCACGCCGTCGCTCGACGTGATGGTGGACGTGGCCAAAGAGATGGCGCGGCGGCAGATGAAGCTCCCGTTGCTGATCGGCGGCGCGACGACGAGCCGCCAGCACACAGCCGTGAAGATCGCGCCCGAGTACAGCGAGCCGGTCGTTCACGTGCTCGACGCGTCGCGCGCGGTGTCCGTGGTCTCGTCGCTGCTCAGCAAAGAGCGCAAGGGAGACTTCATCGCGAAGAACGTCGAGGACCAAGAGCAGCTCCGGCGCATTCACGCGAGCAAGAAGGCCAAGAGCCTCGTGCCGTTCGAGACCGCGTGCGCGCAGGGGCAGCGCGTGATGATCCGCGAGACGGACATCGCGGTCCCTGCGTTCACCGGGACGCGCGTCGTCGAAGCGGACCTCGCCGAGCTCGCGAAGCTCATCGATTGGACGTTCTTCTTCACGGCGTGGGAGCTTCAGGGGCGCTTTCCCGCGGTGCTCGATCACCCCGAGCAGGGCGAGACGGCCAGGGAGCTCTACGCCGCGGCGCAGAAGATCCTCGGCGAGATCATCGCGCACAAGAGCCTGACGGCCCGCGGCGTGTACGGCTTTTGGCCGGCGCACCGCGAGGGCGAGGACATCGTCTTGTTCTCGGACAAGGGAAAGACGAGCGAGGTCGCGCGATTTCCCATGCTCAGGCAGCAGGCGGCGAAGGACGGCGAGGGTGAGTTTCGCTCGCTGGTTGATTTCGTGGCCACCAAAGAGAGCGGGCTCGTTGATTACATGGGCGCGTTTGCCGTCACCGCGGGGCTCCGCTGCGACGAGCTCGTCAAGAAGTACGAGGCCGCGCACGACGACTACAGCGCCATCATCGTGAAGGCGCTCGCGGACCGCCTCGCCGAGGCGTTCGCCGAGTGGATGCACCGCGAGGCGCGCAAGCAGTGGGGCTACGGCGAGGGCGAAGACCTCTCGAACGAAGAGCTCATCGCGGAGAAATACCGTGGAATTCGCCCGGCGTTCGGCTATCCAGCGTGCCCCGATCACACGGACAAAGGGACGCTCTTCTCGCTGCTCGGCGCCGAGTCGCTCGGGATGGCGCTCACCGAGAGCTTCGCGATGACGCCGCCCGCGTCCGTCGCGGGCTTGTACTTCGCGCACCCGGACTCGCGGTACTTCATGGTGGGCAAGATCGGGCGCGATCAGGTCGAGCACTACGCCAAGCGCAAGGGCATGACCGTCGAGGAGTGCGAGCGCTGGCTCAGCCCCAACCTGGGGTACTGAGAGGCGATTTGCGAGATAGACGCCAGCGCGTTGAGCGAGGGCGAACGGCAGGGTAAGCTCCCTCCGTCGAGGTCGAGAGCTACCCGTCCATGAGCGCCGCTGAAGCGCAGAAGACCGAACTCGAGAGCGCGCTCGTAGGGGCCGTGATCGCACGCAAGTTTCGGTTGGTGCGCCTGCTCGGTGTGGGTGGAATGGGCTCGGTGTACGAGGCCCAGGACCTCTTGTTGGGCCGGCGCGTGGCGCTCAAGCTCATGCGCCGAGAGATCGCGTCGAGCCACGCGCTGGTGCAGCGGTTCGTTCGCGAGGCGCGCGCGGCGGATTCGATTCAGCACAAGAACATCGTGCGCGTGCTCGACCTCGCGTCCGACGACGAGACGGGGCAGTTCTACATCGTTCAAGAGCTGCTCTCGGGCGAGAGCCTCGCGGATCGACTCGATCGCGAGCGGGCGCTGTCGCCGAAGGACACCGTTGAAATCATGGGCCCGGTGCTCGACGCGCTCGCGGCGGCGCACGAGCGCGGGATCGTCCACCGCGACGTGAAGCCCGAGAACGTGTTCTTGCACCGCGAGGGCGGCGCGATCGTCCCGAAGCTGATCGATTTCGGGATCTCGAAGGTGCTGCAGTCCGACGAGGGCGGCGCGGGGCTCTCGAAGACGCAAACGGGCACCGCGCTCGGGACGCCGTACTACATGTCCCCCGAGCAGGTGCGGGGCGACTCGAATATTGATCACCGCGCGGATCAGTGGAGCGCCGGCGTGATGCTCTTCGAGCTGCTCACGGGGCGCCGGCCGTTTCAGGGAGAGAACTACAATCTCTTGATTTTGAAGATCATGACCGATCGTGCGCCGAGGGCGGACGAGGTCTCGATCAGCGTTCCGACCGCGCTCGCGACGGTGATCGCGCGGGCGCTCGAGCCCGAGCGAGCGCAGCGCTTCGCGAGCACGCGCGAGCTCCGAGAGGCGCTCGACCGCGCGATCGAAGAGACGCCGCACAAGCAGCTCGCGCAGGTTTCTCACAGCGATTCGCACGTCGCGCTCCGCGCCGACGCGCCGACGATGGGCGCCGACGAGCTCGGCCAGAGCGCTGCTGGCGACCCCGCGCCGACCGACGCTCGCGCGGTCGCGCCGACGATGGTCGCGACTGACGAGCCGAGCGCTCCCGCGTTGCCTTCGGTCTCCGAGCGACCTTCGACGGTTTCGCACAAGCAGCCGACGAGGCCTGTCGTGTTGCTCGGCGCGGTGCTCGCTGCGGCTGTCTCGGTCGCCGCTGTTGTGGGTGTCGCGCGCGCGCGTCCCGTGGCCCAAACCGAGCGCGTCTCGCGGCCGGTCGAAGCGCCGCGCGTTCAACCGCCGCCCAACCCAGCCCGCGTCGAGACGAACGGCGCAGCCGAGACGAGACACGAGACGTCCATTGTCGCGGCGGGGCTCACGGCCGACGCTGGCGTCCGCGTGAGCGCGCCGACGAGTCCGACGGTAAACGTCACGCGGACGCGCGTTCGGCCGGTGAATCCGCGGGTCGTTCAGCCGGGGGCGAGCGGCGCCGAGACGCCGACGACTCCGTCGAACGCCCCGCGCACGATTCCGGTCGCAGGGAGCACGACGTCGCCGCCCGACAACGGAGCGACCGCGCCTGCTCGTCCGGTCGGGTTCGTTCCGGTCACTTCATACTGATCCGTACTGATCCGTACTGATCCGTACTGAGCGACCTGGCGCCGTGCGCGCGTCGCATCGAGTACACTGAGGGCTGTTGTGAAGATGCTTCGAGGGTGTGCTTGGATTGCGGCGCTGGTGTTCGGCGCGCCGGCCTCAGCGCTCGCGCAGGGCGCGCCGATCGCGCAGGGCGCTCCAGGCGCGGGCGGTGATCCGGGTCCGCGCCCCACGACGTCACCGTCGCGGGACGAAGCCGCGGGAAGGGCGTTGTTTCTCCGTGGCGTCGAAGAGCTCGGGGCGTCGCGCTTCGCCGAGGCCGCGCGGCTCTTCGAAGAGTCGTATCGCGCCAACCCCGTTCCTGTGGCGCTCTTCAACCTCGCGTACGCGTATCGCGGGCTCGGTCGGTACATCGACGCGGTCGCGTCGATCGAACGATTTCTCGCGAACCCCGAGAATACTGCGGTCGATCGCGTCGAGGCCGCGCGGGCCGAGCTCGTGACGCTGCGCGCGGCGATCGCGCGTGTTCGCGTGAGCGTGGCGCCCGAGGGCGCTTCGGTGCGCGTCGATGGCCGCGTGGCAACGGCGCGCGAGGGCGAGATCGAGCTCGACCCGGGGCGCAGGGTGATCGACGTTTCGCTCGACGGATACCGCGGCGAACGCAGGACGCTCGAGCTCGCGCAGGGCGCGCGCGAGGCGCTGTCGATCACGCTCAGCGTGCTCGATCAAGCAGCGCGCTTGCGCGTCGAGCCCGCGGTCCCCAACGCGAGCGTGACCATCGACGGAACGTTCGTGGGCCACGGAGTCGTCGAGCGTCGCGTCTCGCCCGGCCCGCACCGCGTCGTGATCGAAGCCGAGGGATACCTGCGATTCGAGCGTCGCGTGACCGTCGGCGCGACGGGGCTCTTGCGCGTGGACGCGGCGCTGCAGAGACCGCGACCGAGCCCGTGGCCGTGGCTCGGACCCGTGATCGGCGTGAGCTCAGCCGTCGTGGTGACTGTGGTCACGTACTTGCTCGTCGACGCGCTCAGCCCCGAGGGGCCGCCGACGCTTCCTCCTGATGCGTGGGGGCCGCCGTTGCGATGAACACGAGAGTGATGCCAGCGATGTCGAAGGGTGTTCTGTGCCTCCTCGGCGCGGCGATGTTGAGTTGCACCAAGGCGCCGACGCAGCTCTACGTGCGCGTTCGAAGCGACTTCGAAGAGGGGCAGGTCGAGCGCGTGCGCGCGACGGTCACGTGGGTCGGCGTGAACAACGGCGGCATCGGCTTGGACGCAGGGCGCGCCCCCGAGTACGAGTTGACCGCGCCCGGAGGCGAAATCGTCAGGAGATTTCCAGGAACAATCGTGGTGGCTCCGCGGGAGTACCGCGAGAACGTCCCCGTCGACGTGGTGCTCAACGTCGCGCCGCGCGGGTTTCCGTCAGCGGCGTTCGACGTGAAGGCGCGCGTGCGCTTCGCGCGAAACCGCACGGCGGTGGTCGACATGTTCGTCCCGAGCCTCTGCAGCGACCCGGCGATCCGCGACCGATGCATTCGTCGGTCGATCGAAGAGGGCGTCGAGTACACCTGCGCGGGCGAGGGGGATGACCCATGTATTCAACTGCGCGAGCAGACCGCGGCCGAGTGGCGGCCGGACTCGAGCGCCCCGCCGGTCGACGCGCGACGCCGAGACGTCGAGACCGACAGCGGGGTGGATAGCGGGATCGACAGCGGGGTCGATAGCGGCGTGGATTCTGGCGTCGATACGGGCGCGGACACGGGCGCGGACACAGGCGTCGTGGGGCACCCGAGCGTCGCGATGCCGATGGTCGGCGCGGTGTTCAGCGGAATTCCGAGTCGATTTCGTGTGCGTGTCGGGCCGGACTGCGGCGTCGCGGACGCCGTGCGTCTCGAGTTTTGCAGCAGCGTCGCGAGCACTGGCGACGAGTGCATCGCGGCGAACGTGATCGCCGCGTCGCTCTCTCAGGTCTCGATCTCGGGCTGCTCGCAGATGCTCACGATCACGCCGACGATCGCGCTCTCGAGGCCGGGTCGATACTACTGGCGAGCCCGATATTTGCGAGGCGGATCGACCATCGGCGACTCGTCGCCGTGGCGCCTCTTCACGGTGCGTCGCGTCGGAGTGAGCTCCGCAGGCGCGATGGGCGCTCTGATGGACCTCGACGCCGATGGTCGAGGCGACCTCGCGCTGAGCGCGCCCGGAGCGCTCTCGGCCGCGCCGGCGTACTACCTGTACGGGCGCGACGCGATGGGCGTCGGGACGCCGACGCCGTTTCCCGCGGTCGGCGTCGGGATGATCGGCGGGCGCGCGGTGCCCTCGGTCAACACGGGGACCTTCGGCTTCGCGATGCTCTTCATCGGTGACGCAGAAGGAGACGCGGACTTCGACGTGCTCGTCAGCGATCCTGGCGCGGCGCTGGGCCGAGGCTGGGTGCATCGCTTTCGATCGGCCCCCGTCGGAGCCGCGTTTCAGCTTTTGTACAACAGCTCCGACGCGCTCACCGGGAGCGCGCAGGACAGCTCGGGCTACGGCGTGGCGCTCGGCGCTGGAGACTTCGACGACGACGGCTACATCGACGCGATCGTCGGCGCTCCGCAAGAGGACATGTCGTTCGGCGCGGTGTACGTCTATCGTGGAAATCCGCTGGGATTTGCGTTTGGCGGCGCGCCCGTCCGCCGCGCGGGGACCGTCACCATGGGGCGGTTCGGCGGGGGCATCGCGGCCAACTGCGACCTCAACGGAGACGGAATCGCGGACGCGGCGATCGGCTCTCCCGTCGAGCACGTCGTGCGCGTGTACTTCGGCGCGCCGGGCACGGGGCTCGACTTCGCGTCCCCGCAGGTGATCACGTCGACGGGAGGGCCGCCGGATCGCTTCGGATCGGTCCTCGCGTGCGACGGCGATTTCGACGGAGACGGCGTCGCAGACCTCGCGGTGAGCGCCGAGCGGGACATGGCGCTCGACACGATCGACGTGTTCTTCGGTGGCACTGAAATTCGGCGCGGTGGCGCGCCGCTCACGATGCCATCGTGGCGAACGAGCGCGGGCTCGCTCTCGGACTCGCTCGGGGTGTCGCTGCGGTTCACGGGGCCTCTCTTCGGCAGCGCGGGTGACACGTTGATCGCAGGCGAGCCGCAGGCGATGGCGGCGACCAGCGGGTTCGTGAAGTTCTTCCGACATTCGACGACCAACGCGAACCCGGTGATCGCGCCGATGACGATGATGGCGGCGTCGGCGTCGAGCTTCGGGCAAGCCGTGCAAGTGCTCGCGGACATCGACGGCGACGGGCGAGACGAGATCGCGATCGGCGCGCCAGAATCCAACGGATTCGCAGGAGCCGTGTGGATCTTCCACCCCGACGCGACGCGGTTGAACGAGGCGCGTGTGCTGGTGCCTCCAACCGCGACGGACACCCGCTTCGGGCGCACGATGGCGCGCTGAACGGAGACAGGGCGTGTTATCGCCGCCGCGGAAATTCGCGGCCGGGCGCGAGCATTTGCGGCCGGCGAGTTGTGGGCCGAGGCGCAGTCGACTACCGTTGTGACTTCCGCCGACGATCGCTGCTCGATCGAAGGCCCACGGCAGTCATGAGCGACGAAGCACACGAGCGCGAGTCCCACGAAGCCCTGATCGGGCAGGTCATCGCGCGCAAGTTCAGACTCGTTCGGCTGCTCGGCGCTGGCGGGATGGGAGCGGTGTACGAAGCGGAGGACCTGCTCCTCAAGCGCTGCGTCGCGCTCAAGCTGATGAAGCCCGAAGTCGCGCGCAACCGAGCGATGGCCGAGCGGTTCATCCGCGAAGGCCGCGCGGCCAACGCGCTCGATCACCCGAACATCGTGCGCGTGCACGACCTCGCGATGGACGACGAGGGCGGCACGCTGTTCATCGTTCAAGAGCTGCTCTCGGGCGAGAGCTTGGCGGACCGGCTCGATCGCGACGGACGCGTCGGCGTGGCGGACTCTGTGGCGATCTTGGACTCGGTGCTCGACGCGCTCGCGTACGCGCACGAGCTCGGGATCGTCCACCGAGACATCAAGCCGGACAACGTGTTCTTGCACCGTATGCCGGACGGATCGGTGGTCCCGAAGATCATCGATTTTGGCATTTCGAAGGTCACGTCCGCGCAGCAAGAGGGCCTCGCGAAGACGCAGACAGGGACGGCGCTCGGGACGCCGTACTACATGTCTCCCGAGCAAATCCGCGGTGACTCGAATATTGATCACCGAGCGGACCTGTGGAGCGCCGGCGTGATGGCGTTCGAGATGATGAGCGGTCAGCGCCCCTTCCAAGGGGAGAACTACAACATGCTGATCATCAACATCATCACCAACCCGGCGCCCGAGGCGAGCGCGGTCGAGCCGAGCATTCCTCAGGCGGTGAGCGAGGTCATCAAGCTGTCGTTGATGATGGATCGCGAGCAGCGATTCTCGTCTGCGCGCGCGATGCGGTTGGCGTTGGACGAAGCCGTTCTCGAGAGCGGAGCGCGGGTCACCAACGTGATTCCGCTCACGCCTGCGCCGATTCGTGTCGCGGCCAAGACCGAGAAGCAGGGCTCGCCGATGAGCCCGCCCGACTCGCTCGCGGCGATGTCGATCGAGCCCGCGCCGATCGCGCCGGTCAGCAAGCGCCCGGGCCGAGCTCCGCTGGTGGGCGCCCTGCTCGTGGGAGTGCTCGGTGTCGCGGGGGTTGGCGCGTGGCGCGCGAGCGTTGTGTCGCAAGCCGCGACGAGCACGGCGACGCCGAACACGCCCCCGGTTGTTCCCCCGCGCGCGGTGCCCGAGACGCGCGTGGTCGCCGCCCAACCTCCGACGACCCCTCCTCCGACGAACGCCGCGCAGAATAGTGGTGCGGAGATTCAAAACGCGGCCCCTGTCCCCGCTGCGGTCGCGGGAGGAGCGAGGGCCGGAGGCAACCGACGAGGCGCGGCGCGCACGACCGCGACGTCGACGGGCACGACCGAGACGCCGTCGAACAGCGCGACCGCGACGCCGAGCACGCCGACGGTGGCCGCGACCACGCCCACGCCGACCGAGCGCCCGGCGGCAGATCCTCCCCGGCAGCCGCCGCCCGAGCGGCCCGCCGCCAACGCAAATCCGACCGGTGAGTCGCCTGCGACGAACCCCGCGGGAGCAAGCGCGGGTAATGGCGAAAACACCGGCGGAACGCAGCCTCGGCGCATGCGATTCACGACGCGCTACCCCCAGTAGCCCGAAGTGGGCGCACAATGCCGCCCGTGAGAGCCCTCGCATCGACCACGATCTTGTGTCTCGTGTCCGCTGCCACACCGGCATTTGCGCAGCAGAGCGCGCCGAGCACGCAGCCGACGCAAGCAACGCAACCAACGCAACCACCGGCGCAGCCCCAGACGCCGCCGTCCACGCAAGCCGCGCCCGTCGCTCCCGAAGTGGCCGCGGCGCGCGCGGCGTTCGAGCGCGGCGTCGAGGCGCTCGAAGACTCGCGGTTCGCTGAGGCGTTGAGCGCGTTCGAAGAGTCGTATCGGCGAAACCCCGTCCCTGCAGTGTTGTTCAATTTGGCGTTCGCGCTGCGAGGCCTCGGGCGCAACCAAGACGCGATCGCGATGCTCGAGCGCTTCTTGCGCGACCCGGGTCCCAATCCCGAAGCGGACATGGTGACCAACGCGCGCGAAGAGAGCGCGAGGCTGCGCGCGACGCTCGTGCGGCTCACGGTGCGCGCCACGCCCGCGGCCGCCGTGGTGCTCGTGGACGGACGGCGCCCGACGCGAGAGGGCGACGCGCTCGTGCTCGACCCCGGTCGCCGCGTGATCGAAGTCAACCTCGACGGCTATCGCCCTCACCGCGAAGAGCGCGTGTTGACCGCGGGCGCGACGGCCAACGTCGAAGTGACCCTCGCGGTGATCGACGACGCGGGAAGGCTTCGCATCGAGCCATCGGTCCCTTCTGCGCGCGTCGAGATCGACGGGCGTTTTGCAGGCACAGGCGTCGTCGAGCGCCCTGCGCGGCTCGGGATGCACCGCGTGGTGATCACGGCGGACGGCTACCTCCCGCTCGAGCGCACCGTGCGCGTCGGTGGAACAGGCCTCGTGCGCGTCGACGCCGCGCTGCAGCGCCCGCGCGCGAATCCGTGGCCGTGGCTCGGCCCCATCATCGGCGTCGGCGCCGCGACGGCGATCGGCCTCACCTCGTGGTTCGTCGCGGATTCTCTGCGGCCGTTCGTCGGTCCTTCGCCGCGCAACTGTTGGGATTGCGCTCCCCAGTGAGCACCGAAGGAGACCTGCGTCGATGAAGATGACGACTCGAATTCGTGTGCTCGCGCCGCTGCTCTGCGCGCTCAGCGCAGCGGGCTGCGGACCGAAGAAGAAGTCAGCGATCGTGCTGTGGGTGGCGACGGACATGCCTCGGAGCGCGCTTGCGACGGTGCGGGTGACGGCGATCGGCCAAGGTGGCGCGACGCCGATGCCGTACTACGAAAACCGCGAGTTTCGCGTGGGCGCGACGGGGTCGAACGAGCTTCCGTTGCCGGGGTCGTTGGCGCTGACGAAGGACCCGTCGGACCAGAGCGTGACGGCGGAGGTTGTGGTGGACGTGAGCCCGACGATGGGCAACGGCACACCATTTCAAGTGAAGGCGAAGGCGCGGTTCGTGGCGAACGAGTGGAGGCAGCTGGAGCTGTTTCTGCCCTATCAATGCACGGACGAAAACGTCCGGCGTCTGTGCTCGGAGCGGAGCACGCGCGAGGGCGTGGAGTACACGTGCGGCGCGCTCGGGCCGGACCCGTGCATCCTCGTCGAGCGAAGCCAGCTCAACGTCTTCGAGCAAGACGCGGGGGCGCCTTCGTCCCTCGATGTCCAGCAGATCACGACCCTCGACGCTTCGATGGACGCTGCCGTGGACAGCGCGGTGGATGCGCGATCGGACACGAGCGCGGACACGGGGATCGACAGCGCGATGGACGCGCCGACGGACACGCGCGTCGATTCGGGGGTGGATACGGGCGTGGATGTTCCGCCCGTGGTGGGGCCGGCGTTGCCGGCGTTGACGCCGGCGTATCCCAACTCGGGCGCGCGGTACTCGGGGGGACGACCGACGCTCGTCGCGCGATTGCCGAGCGATTGTATGGGCGCAAACCGCCTCGAGCTCGTGCTGTGCCCCACGCGAACGCCCGCGGGCGAGACGTGCGCGAGGCAGGTCGTGATCGAGGATCCTGCGTTCGTCGGGTGCTCGGGCTCGCTGCACACGATGCAAGTCCCGTCGGCGAACGCGCTCGGGCCAGGGTCGTGGAGCTGGGCGATGCGGCTTCGTACGGTCACACCGACGCTGCTTCGATCGAGCCCGCTCGTGTGGCGGCGCATGAGCGTCGCGGCGGCGGCTGGGTCGGCGACGTCGATTCTGGGAGCCGTTCCAGACCTCGATGACGACGGGCTCGGAGACGTGATCACGACGAGCCAGTCGAACGCGCCTGCGTTGTACGCGCCGTTCTCGCGGCTCGCGACGATGCCGGCGCTGCGGGCGTTCGAGGGCTATCCCTCAGCGGGGATGGGCTTGTACGGCTCGTTCGGCTATCGCGTCCTCGTCCTCGGCGACGCCGAAGGCGACGGAACGATCGACACCCTCTTCATTGATCCCGACGTCGTCGCGATCACGAGCCGCATGTATCGCTACACGTTCGGCGCTGGAGGCTTCGCGGTCTCGAGCGTGCAGCCGTCCTTCGACAGTCCTGCGCCGGGCGTGTATTTCGGCGAAGGCGCGGCGAGCGCGGACTTCAACCGCGACGGGTTGCCCGACGTGTTGCTCGGGCCGCTCGACTCGTCGGTGAACCAAGCGCGCGTGTACTACGGACAGCGCACGGGCGGATACAACACGATGATGTCGACGGTGCTCTCGCCGATCACCGCGATCGGCGCGTTCGGCCGAACGATCGCCGCGGGCTGCGACCTCGATGGGGACGGTTATCAAGACGCGGTGATCGCGGGCGGACCGGACTTCATGGATCGCTCGGTGAGCGTGTTCTACGGAGGCCCCACCGGACTGCCAGCGACGGCGACGTACGAGATCCCGCACGCGACGCTCGCGGCGTCCGTCAACGAAGCGGCGGGCGAAGCGATCGCGTGCAACGGCGACTACAACGGCGACGGCTACGCAGACATCGCCATCGGCGCGTTTCATTCGGAGGCGAACCCGCCTGGGGGCTTCGTGATCTACGCGGGCGGACCGACGCGCGCGCGCGGAACGGCCCTCTATTCATCGATGGGGTCGACCCCCAACACGGGGTACGGCTCGGTGCTCACGTTCGTCGGCGACCAAGACGGCCAACCCGGCGACGAGCTCTTCTTGGGAGAGCCCACGCACAGCATGTCCGTCGGCTTCGGAAAATTGCTCGCGTATCGCACGGGCACCGACGTCACCGCGAGCGTCACGTCGCCGTTCGTCCCGAGCCTCACGCGCTTCGGGGCCGCGGTCGTGTTTCTCGGTCCCATCGGGCCTGCGGGCGAAGACGGCTTCGCGGTCGGCGCGCCGGACGGAGCGACAGACTCCATCGGAGCGATCCAGGTGTACCACCGCGCGTCTCCCGCGATGATGGTGCCTTCGGTCACTGCTTTCTTGAGTCCGACTGCGTCGGGCACGACCATGCCTCGTGGCTACGGTCGCAACTTCGCTCAATAGATTCGCGAGGTCACTCATGGCTCATCGCCGCGCTTCATTTCGGTCTTCGCTCACTTTGTCGATCGTCGCGTGCGCGCTCAGCGCAGCGGGCTGCGGACCAAAGAAGAAGTCAGCGATCGTGCTGTGGGTGGCGACGGACATGCCTCGAAGCGCGCTTGCGACGGTGCGGGTGACGGCGATCGGTCAAGGTGGAGCGACGCCGATGCCGTACTACGAAAACCGCGAGTTTCGCGTGGGCGCGACGGGGTCGAACGAGCTTCCGTTGCCGGGGTCGTTGGCGCTGACGAAGGACCCGTCGGACCAGAGCGTGACGGCGGAGGTCGTGGTGGACGTGAGCCCGACGATGGGCAACGGCACACCATTTCAAGTGAAGGCGAAGGCGCGGTTCGTGGCGAACGAGTGGAGGCAGCTGGAGCTGTTTCTGCCCTATCAATGCACGGACGAAAACGTGCGGCGTCTGTGCGCCGAGCGGAGCACGCGCGAGGGCGTGGAGTACACGTGCGGCGCGCTCGGGCCGGACCCGTGCATCCTCGTCGAGCGAAGCCAGCTCAACGTCTTCGAGCAAGACGCGGGAACCCCTTCGTCCCTCGATGTCCAGCAGATCACGACCCTCGACGCTTCGATGGACGCCGCCGTGGACGCGCAAGCTGACAGCGGAATCGACGCGCGATCGGACACGGGGGTCGATACGGGAGTGGACGTTCGACCCGTGATGGGCGCGCCGTTGCCGTCGGTCACGCACGCGTGGCCGCAGTCTGCGGCGAGGTTCTCGGGCGGGCGCCCCACGCTCGTGGGCAAATTGCCTGCGGATTGTATGGGAGCCAACGGGCTCGAGCTGGTGCTCTGCCCCACGCTCGACCCGTCGGGAGACTGCGTGGGAACGGCCACCATCGTGCGCGACGCGACCTTCACCGCGTGCGCGGGGGGCGCGCCTGCGCTGCGGGCGTTCGACTTTCCGGCAACGACGACGGTGTCTGCGGGCAACTGGAGCTGGTCGCTGCGGCTCGCGTTCGACTCGGCGACGGTCGTTCGGCGCGGGCCGATCGCGTGGCGACGCATGTCGATCGCGGCGACCGTTGCGGGCGCGACGGCGACTTCGCACCTCGGCGCTGCGCCAGACTTCGACGAGGACGGCCGCGGCGACGTGTTCGCGCTGCCCGGCAGAGCAGGGACGACCAACACGCCCCAGTATGTTTCGTCGCGGTCTGTGGTGACGATGGCGTCCGCGAACATGCGCGCGTTCGAGCCCGCGACGACGATCGGCACCATGGCGACGCCGTTGTACGGAGCGGACCTCTTGTCGCTCGGCGACGCTGACGGCGATGGGACGCCGGACGCGTTGATCACAGACTACGACGGCGCGAGCGGTGGGGGAGCGCTGTATCGATACTCTTTCGATCGCACCCTGTCGGTGCCCGCTTGGGTCACGACGACGCGCCAGCCTGTCTTGAGCGGGCCCTCTGGGTCTTTTCGCTACGGGCAGGTGCTCGCGCACGCGGATTTCGATCGCGACGGCTTTCCGGACATCGTCGCGGGGGACGACCTTCCGATGTTCAGCGCGCTCAACGTGCACTACGGATCCAGCACCGGCTTTGCGACGTCAGGCGCGCGCGTCGCGTCGCTCTCGACGGTGACGCCGCGCGATCCGAAGGCGAACAACGCGGTGGCCAACTGCGACGTGAACGGCGATGGCTACCCGGACCTCGTGACCGCGCTGCACGCCGAGTTTTCGACGAGCTACGTGGCGGTGTACCTCGGCGGCGCCTCGGGGCTGTCGACGATGCCCGCGTACGAGATCAACGACACGATGGGGACCATTGGCTCGGGCTTCGGGGTCGCGCTCGCGTGCAACGGTGACTTCAACGGTGATGGACGAGCGGACATCGCGATCGGCTCGAGCAACGGCGAGACGATGAGCTACGGCGTCATCGTGTACGCGGGAGGCGCGACGCTCGGCATGCAGCTGTATCGCGCGACCATGACGGGGCAGCCTTCGGGCTTCGGCGAGTCGCTCGAATTCGTGGGCGACCAAGACGGAATGCCCGGCGACGAGCTCGCGATTGGCGAGTCCGACGCGCCGAGCGCCTCGCTCGGAAGAGGGCAGATCAAGCTCGTTCGCTACAACGGCGGCTCGCCGAGGATCATGGCGACGTTCGACATGGGCACGCCAAGCATGGGCGAGTTCGGGCGAACCATTCGGTTTCTCGGCCCGATCGGTCCGATGGGTCAGGACGGCTTCGCCGTGGCTGCTCCCTCGGCGGCAGGCGACTTCGAGGGGCGCGTGGTGCTCTTCTACCGCGGCAGCGGCGGCGTGATGGGACCGCCGACGCAGGCCGTGACGCTCCAGCCCGATCGCACGTACGGAATGGGCGCGGGGTTCGGCTCGGAGCTCGGTCGCTGAGAAGCGCAGAGGCTGCGTCAGGAGGGCACCCTCACGCGTTGTTGATGACCAGAGCAGCGCGTCATCAATTTCGTTTATGGCGGTAGTGAGCGAATCGTTGCCATTCGCGCATTGACGGCGCGGTGAAGTCGGGCAAATTCCCGGGCCACGATGACAACGGACAGCGCACAAAAGGTCTTCGATCCGTTCAACGCTCGCGCCTCGATCACGGTCGAGGGAGAGACGTTCGGGTACTACAAGCTCAGCACGCTCGCGGAGAAGGGCGTCGCCCCGAACCTCGCGAAGCTGCCGTACTCGATCCGCATCTTGCTCGAAGCGGTGCTTCGCAACTGCGACGGCTTCTCGGTGACCGAGCAGGACGTCGAGCGGCTCGCGAAATGGAACGCGTCGTCGCCCGAAGCCGTGGAGCTTCCGTTCAAGCCGGCGCGCGTGATCCTGCAGGATTTCACGGGCGTTCCCGTGGCGGTGGACATCGCGGCGATGCGCGCGGCGGTGGCGCGCGTGGGCGGTGATCCCAAGAAGATCAACCCGCTCGTCCCAGTGGATCTCGTGATCGACCACTCGGTGCAGGTCGACGCGTTCGGCTCGGCCAACGCGCTGACGATCAACGCGCAGCTCGAGTTCAAGCGCAACAAGGAGCGCTACGAGTTCTTGAAGTGGGCGCAGAAGAGCGTGAACAACTTTCGCGCGGTTCCTCCTGCGACGGGCATCGTGCACCAGGTCAACCTCGAGTACCTCGCGCAGGGCGTGATGGAGGGCAAGGACGACAAGGGCGCGGTGCTCTACCCCGACACCCTCGTCGGAACGGACTCGCACACCACGATGATCAACGGCCTCGGCGTGCTCGGCTGGGGTGTTGGCGGCATCGAAGCCGAAGCCGCGATGCTCGGGCAGCCCATGTACATGCTCACGCCGCAAGTGATCGGCATGAAGCTCACGGGCAAGCTGAAGGAGGGCGTCACTGCGACGGACCTCGTCCTCACCGTGACGCAGGTGCTTCGCAAGAAGGGCGTCGTCGACAAGTTCGTCGAGTTCTACGGGCCCGCGCTCGCGTCGCTCGCGCTCGCAGACCGCGCGACCATCGCGAACATGGCGCCCGAGTACGGCGCTACGATGGGCTTCTTCCCCGTCGACGGCGTCACCGTCGAGTTCTTGCGCCGCACGGGCCGCGCGAAAGCAGCAGCGCGCGTCGAGGCGTACGCCAAGGCGCAGGGGCTGTGGCTCGACGGCAGCGCTCCCGAGCCTGTGTTCACGGACACGGTCGAGCTCGATCTCTCGACGGTCGAGCCGTCGCTCGCGGGACCGAAGCGCCCGCAGGATCGCGTGGCGCTCTCGAAGATGAAGTCCTCGTGGAAGAGCGGCCTCGTCGCGCCGGTGAAGGACCGCGGGTTCGGCCTCACCGAAGCGGACCTCGGCGCGAAGGGAACGGTCGTTCACGAAGACGGAACGAAGAGCGAAATCGGCCACGGCGCGGTCGTCATCGCGGCGATCACGTCGTGCACCAACACGTCCAACCCCTCGGTGCTCGTGGCCGCGGGGCTCGTCGCGAAGAAAGCCGCTGCCAAGGGGCTCGACGTCAAGCCGTGGGTGAAGACCTCGCTCGCGCCTGGATCGAAGGTCGTTACGGAGTACCTGCGCGAGAGCGGGCTCTTGAGCGAGCTCGAGAAGCTGAAGTTTCACGTGGTGGGCTACGGCTGCACGACGTGCATCGGCAACTCGGGGCCGCTGCCCGAGCCGGTCGCCAAGGCGATCACGGACGCGAAGCTCGTCGCGAGCTCGGTGCTCTCGGGCAACCGCAACTTCGAGGGCCGCGTGAATCCTCACGTGAAGGCGAACTACCTCGCGTCGCCTCCGTTGGTGGTGGCCTACGCGATCGCAGGGACGACGGACATCGACCTGACGACGGACGCGATCGGCAAGGACAAAGACGGCAAGGACGTGTTCTTGAAGGACATCTGGCCGACGCAAGAAGAGGTCGCCACGGTGGTCGAGAAGTCCATCACGCCGGCGATGTTCGAGCGCGCCTACGCGGACGTCTTCAACGGCTCGGACGAGTGGAACGCCATTCAGTCCACGGTGGGCGACCTCTACAAGTTCGACGACAACAGCACCTATATTCAAGAGCCCCCGTTCTTCATTGGTCTGCAGAAGGAGCCGGGAGCGATCGCTCCGATCAAGGGCGCGCGGGTGCTCGCGCTCTTGGGTGATTCGGTGACGACGGATCACATCTCGCCGGCGGGTGACATCGCGAAGGGCTCTGCTGCGGCGAAGTTCCTCGAGGAGCGCGGCGTGACGAAGGCGGACTTCAACTCGTACGGCGCGCGGCGCGGCAACGACCGCGTGATGGTGCGCGGGACGTTCGCGAACATCCGGTTGAAGAACCTCTTGCTCGACGGCGTCGAGGGCGGGTTCAGCGTTCACCTCCCGAGCGGGACGCAGGGCTCGATCTTCGACGTTGCCGAGAAGTACAAGTCCGAGGGCACCGCGCTCGTGGTGATCGCGGGCAAGGAGTACGGAACCGGCTCGTCGCGCGACTGGGCGGCGAAGGGCACGCTCTTGCTCGGCGTGAAGGCGGTGATCGCCGAGAGCTTCGAGCGCATCCACCGCGCGAACCTCGTGGGCATGGGCGTGCTTCCGCTCGTGTTCGCAGACGGAAAGAACGCCGAGTCCCTCGGGCTCGACGGCAAAGAGACGTACGACATTCCCGTGGCCGAGGGCGTGCAGCCGAGGCAGCGCATCACGGTGACTGCGACGAAGGCGGACGGAACCAAGGTGACGTTCGATGCGATCGCGCGGCTCGATACGCCGGTCGACGTCGTCTACTACAAGAACGGCGGGATCCTTCACACGGTCTTGCGCAACCTGATGGGTTGAGCGACGTCGTCGGGGGGAGTCAGCGCTGCGGGTGACGGCGCGTCGATCGCGACGCGAACGTCGCTCGGCGCGCGTTGATTGTGTGGGTCATCGAGCCACTGGGCGAGGGGAAGGGCCTCGATCACGATGGGGGACTCGGGCGTTCCTGTGAGCTCGAGCGAGCGACCGGACGAGCGCGGGTTCATCGCGGATTCGTCCCGGGTCCAGCGCGCGGCGCCTGACACGCGCACGGGCGTTTGGCTGAGCACCGCGCGGACGTCGTCGGTCATCGCGCCGAGGATCACGAAGTGCTCGAGCTTCACGCGGACCTCGACGCCGTCGATCGAGCACACGAATTCACCGCCAGACCGGCAGAGTCGGCGTCGCTTGATGCTCTGCGACGAAGCGAGGCCCGCGAGCGTCGAGGGCTCTCGCTCTTCGACGGTGACGTATCGCTGCTCGTACGCGATCGCCTCGACGCCGTCGGGCGCGAGGGCCTTGGTGACGATCGTGGGCATCGCGCTCAGCGACACGTGCTCGCCGTCGTGCACATCCGCGAGGCGCTTGGCTGGAGTCTCGCGATGTCGTCGAAAGAGCGCGCGGCGTCGTCGCTCGTACCCGTTGGGCCACGCGTTGGCGATCAGGGCGAAGAGAAACGAGATGAACATCAGCCCCAGAAGCGCGCTCTGCACGAAGAACATCGCGACGAAGGGGAGGAGCGTTCCGAGCACGAGCAGCAGCCACGGGTCTCGAGAGCGGTCGTCTTCGGTGCTGCGCGCGACGAGCTGCCAGCGCTCGGCGTGTCTTCTATCGTGAAGGGGGAAATTGCAATTGGGGCACAGGCCGCCGTAGCTCGCTTCGAAGCCGCATTCTGCGCAGTCGAACGCGACGTGGCGCGGGGTTGAACGCTCGTTCATCGTGACTCCATCGCGTCCGTTGGTTGAACGCGGCGGGGTGTATCGGTGAGCGACGAGCGAGGTTGCTGGGCTGGGCGAGAGATTCTCGGTGTCAGCGAGCGAGTGCGCGTTTGGGGGGGGAGAAAATTGTTCGACGTCACGCAACGACGGGACGCGCTGGCAGATACGGGCGCCGCGTCGCGGTCCGAGAGTCGATCGCGCGCAGGAGTGATGTTCGATGACGATGAACGTGAATCTCTCGAACCGCCGCGGCGTGAGCGCGACGGAAGAAGCAGCCGGCGCGCAGCCGGCGCAGACCCAGCAACCGACCAACGCGAGTCGACCAGGCCCGAGCGCGGAGCCGTCGGTGATCGTCGATCGGGGGCCTTCGGAGCAGCAGCGCCGACTCGATCGCATGAGCGGTCAAGGGCAATGCAGCGCGCCGCGAGCGAGCACAGCGCGCGCGAGCGAAGCGCAGATCGAAGACTATCGTCGAGCGCTCAGTCAGGGCAGAACGCCAGCCGCACCGCCCGCGCCGCCCGCGCTGCCGACGATTTCACCGCAGCAGATCGTGACGACGGTCGCTGCGAATCTCCCTGCGAATCACCCGTTGCGCGCGGCGCTCAGTCAGGTGGCGTGGCAGGACTCGAATCGTCCGCCGATCACGGACTGGATCAATCGAAGCGTGATTCCGATGATCGAAGGTGAAGTGGGAGCGAGCACCGCGAGGCACTTCGCGGCGGAGCTCGCGCGCATCGCGTTTCCTGACTATACCGGCGGCGGCGTGGGACATCACGCAGCGGTGCACGCGGGGCGAGACGGGTTCGAGCACACGATCAAGCACATGCTCGAACACCGGGGGCATATGCGAGCCGCCGCAGCGACCACCGCAGCGAACCACATCAACACGGCCATCATGGTGATCGACTCGGCGATCATGACGGCGCGTGAGCTAGCGAATTTGGCTCGAGGCAACTACACGCCCACGGCGGCGATCGTGGACGCGCAGCGCGCACAAGAAATCAACAACGCCCGCGTCGGGTTCGACGACGGAGTGCGCGCAGCGTTGCACGGCGGAGCGGACTGCGCGCGGATGGCGAGCGATCGGGTGTACGCGATGGGGGTCGATGCGGGGGCGCGGTACCGACGCGAGCACGGGGCGGCGTTCGACGCGATGTCGCGGCACAACGAGGCGATGACCGTCGCGCGACAGCGCAACTTGTCGTCGGTCGACGCGGACGTTCGACCGCTGACAGCGGGCCCCGAGCGAGGTCCGGGGGACATCGCCAACGACGCGCTCACGAGGGCGGTTGTCGAAGAGCGTTGAGCGGACGCGAGGGGGGCTTCGCGAGGCAATTTGCGGTGTAGAGTTGGCTCGCGCGTGATCGTGTGACACAGTCCCCCAATGGCTCGCGCGGGCTGGTTTGCGCTGAAAGTCGAGGCGATCGAGCAGCTCGAAGGACACGAGTTCGAGGAGTTCGTGGGGGACCTGCTCGAGCACGAATGGAGCGTGCGAGGGGGAAGCGACGCGCGTGCGATGGGTGGGCGCGGCAAGTACGTAGTTGACGGCGGCCGTGATTGGGGGCTCATCGCGGGAAGGCTCGCGAGAGACGACGAAGCCGCGTTCAGGGACCGATACCGCACCGACGCGTTGATCCCGGACTGTGTGGGGCCCGTCGTGTTCTCGGCGAAGAGTGGGGATTGGCTGAAAGGCGCGAAGAAGGACGCGACGTGGAAGACCGCGAAGAAGGGTGCCGCAAAGAAGACTTCAAAGAAGGGCGCCGCAAAGAAGACTGCCAAGAAGGCCGCAGAAACGAAGTCGACCGCGAAGGCGAGTCGTCAAGTCGACGCGTTGGCTGACGGCGGCGTGCTGCGCATCGTCATCAACACGGACGCGCCTGATCGAGACAAGAACAAGCGAGCCCTCGCGAAGCTCTTTCTTGCGTGGCCGGCGTTGAAGGACGCAAACGAAGCAGATCTGATCGAACGCATCGACATCATCGATGCGAATCGGTTGAGAGGATATCTGCGCGCGTGTGCGCCGCTTGGTGCATTTTCACAGCGATGGGCCGAGAAGCTTGGCGTCGCGTTGCCACTGTTCGACACCGTTGAAGCGTGGCAGAAGCAGGAAATCGAGCCCGAGCGTAGTTGGCCCGACTGGAGCGACGACGAAGCGCGCAACGTGCTTCGCGATCAGGTGCGAGAGTTTCTCTCGACAACGACAACGAAGCTCAAATCTGAGCGCCGCCGTTGGATTGTGGGGGAACCAGGGATTGGAAAGACGCGATTGCTCGCCGAGGCTGCGCTGCGCTGCGATGTGGACACGCAGGCGTGCATACGCATCACGTCGGATTTTCAGCGTGCGAAGGACTGGATCAAGGGCGGCGATCGCGCAGGGTTCGACGCGATTCCGTCGCTGCGATTGATCGTCGACGATGTGGATGCCAGGCAGGCAGACCAGCTGTTGAGGCTGTTTCGGCAGACCGCGCCCGAGCAGCTCGATGGTGCGCTCGTCGTCGTGACGCCCACGGTGTTGCCGGACGAGCTTCCCGACGTGGTGCCGTCGAAGCTTCAGAGGCTTTCGAGCGGCTCCGTGCGCTCGATCATCGATGGCGCGATGAAAGCGCCGAACCCCGAGCTCGCGCGACAGATCGAAGAGCACTCGAAGGGCGTTCCGTGGTTTGCGTACCTCGTCGCGCGCGACATCGACCCGTCGACGACGATGTTGCCGCTCGGGCTCGCGAGGGCGGCAGAGGTCGCTGTCGTAGGTCGAGCACCAGACCGCGACGAGTTCGATCGTCGGGTTCGCTGCTTGTTCATCGTGTGGCTCTGTGAAGGCGGTGTGTTGCCCACGAAGTCGATCGACAAAGACCGGCTCAGACAAGCCGTGGATCTCGATCGAACCGACTGGTCGAAGGTTCTGCGCACGATCGAAACCTGCGAGGAACGAGGCATCGTCCGTCGTCGCGAGGACGATCGCCGATACGTCAGTCCCGCGTTGCTGATGCGGATTCTGCTCGACCAGTTTCTCGGTCCCGAGGGGCCTAACCGGTTTCGGGAGACGATGGAGGAGCACGCGCCCGCTGAGTTTCAGCGCGCCATGCAGACGCTGCCGCAGCTCGGCGTGAATACCGAGACGATCGCGCTCGCCGCGCGCGCTGCATCGAAGTCGATCGAACGCGCGAGCACCATCGCGGACCTCGCGACGGCCGTGGCCGACTTCGATGCGTTGCCGTTCATGGCGCAGTACGCCCCACACGAGACCGCGGAGGCGCTGGTCGCTCTGGCGCTTCGCGGCGGAGAGACAACGCCGGAGTGGCATACGGAAGCCCAACGCGTTCGTTGGGCGCTGCAAGTCGCGTGGGGCCACGGGGCGCCGTTTATGCTCGTCGAGCGAGGGCTCTTCGCGTTGGCCGTCGCGCAAGGGCCAGGCGATTGGGCCGAGCGATTGTGGGCGTCCTCGTTGTTCTTCGCCCTCGCGTGGAACGACGCTGCCCCTGATTGGTGCATGGATCGACTCGCTCGACTCGCGCAGGATCGAAGCCCGATGCATCGGCGTCTCGCGGTCACGGCGTTTCGGACGATGATCGATCCAGCGGGACTGACCATTCCGAGCGTCCCGAACCGGACCGCGAGCTTGTCGGTGTCGCTCGGGCCGGTCGCGAAGCAGTCTGTCGAGAGGCTCCTCGATCTGTGTGCCGACGGCGACGCGCAGGTGCGGCAGGCTGCGGTCACCGCGCTCGTGCAGGAGTTCGTGTCGGCTGCGAGACTCCAGGCGATCGCCCCCGAAGGAGCCGCAGTGTCCAAGTGGCTCTCGCTGCTCGACGAGGCGCAGCGCGCGACCGTGACGTTCGAGGTCAAGCGCTGGTTCGCGATGGGATCGACCTCGCGAGTGCGCTGGCTGGATCTGCTCGAGCGCAAGGACATCGTCGGGCGAGTCAACGACGTGCTGTTTTCGCGCGACGCGAACGCTTGGAGGCTGGGCGTCGCAGACCTCGCGCCGATCGCCGAGGAGCTCGTCGCGTCCGAGGTCGATGCGTGGGATCGCGTTCGCGAGAGCTTGTACGTGCGGGAGGCTGGACACGCGATGTCGTTTTGCGCCGCGCTCGGCCGCGCGGATCGGGCTCGGCGCTTGCTGCCTTCGTTGATCGCGGATGTCGACAACGGCCGCTCGGTGGATCCTCTCTCTGCCTATCTGGCGGAGCAGCGCGAGGTCCTCGACGACGTCGATCAGCTCGTGCGTGATTGGACCGAGGAGCCTCGGCTCACGGCGCGGGTCGTCAGCGTCGCTCGCTCGAACGTCACCGAAGAACAGTGCTCGTGGCTCGCGACGCTCGCGCGGCGTGGCGCGCTATCGAATCACAGCCTGTGGTCGCTGCATGTGGGACGGTGGCCGAATGTTTCGACGGCAGGCATGTTGGACTTCATCGACGCGTGCCTGCTCGACCCGACCCCGAAGCGTTTTGCGGTCGCTGTCTTTCGACTCGATCAGCTCGTGGATCGCGCTGCGGACGATGCGTCGGTCCTCGATTGTTGTACGCGTGTCATGCGCATGGCGGGCGAAGGTGATCTCTGGGCCCGATCGCACGCGCACCTCGATCCGATCGCCGAGGCGCTGATCGCCGCTGGACGGGCGGAGAGCGTCGCGCATGTGCTGGCGCAGATGTTGGTCGAAGACGCGAGCGGCGCGAACACTGTGGCGTCGAATGTCATGATTTTGTGTGCCGAGCGTGCGCCGGCGTTGTTGTGGGACGCGATTTCCAGTCGATTCGACGACGGGAGGGGTGGAGTCGCGGTCGATGCGTTGCTCGAACGGAGCTTCGCGCAGTGGGCGCCCGCGACCGACGTTGCCAGATGGATCGGCGACGATGTTCGACGTGCCCGTTGGGTTGCGCAGTGGTGCGACGTGGACGCGGCAACGATTCATCCCGTGACGAGGGTCATCGTCGAGAGGTTCGAGAACGACCCCGGCATCGAATCGGCGTTGCTCGATCGCATGACGAGCGGCGCGCGGCGCGGGTCGTATCTGGAAGCGCTTCGCGCGGCGATCGATACGCTCGGGCAGTGGGCGCAGGATGCGCCGACGATCGCGCGATGGTGCTCGCGAGCGGCGGCGGCGCTACAGCGCGAGCTGGCGCGACAGCGACAGGACGACCGGCGACCGACGGGGACGTGAGTCGATGCGATTGGAGCGCTCGCGTAAGCGCCCGTGAACCCGTTCATGGGCGCCCGAGAGCGTTCACGGCTACCCGTGATTGTGTTCACGGCTACCCGTGAACAACGGCGCGCTCAGCACGATCCGCAGCGGCGTTGACCCGCGCCGAACGGGCAGCACTGATCGCGACCCTCGCAGTCGGCTGCGGTGCGACACGCGCGGAAGCCACACGTTCCGCCAGCGGTTTGGCAGGTCGATTGAATGCCGTCCGTGCAGCACATGCGGCCGACCGGGCACTGTGACGTCGCGTCGCAGCGCCACGTGGTGCACATCGTCGCGTCGACGCAGCGCTCGGGAGAAGTGGGGCCCGTCGCGACGCAGCACACCTGGCTCGGGCCGCAGATGCTCATCGAGGCGCCGCAGCGAAGGGCGTCGCTCGAAACGCCGGTGTCTGCAGTTGTTCCCGTGTCCGTGGTCGTTCCGGTGTCGGTGGTGGACGGGGCGTCTTGGGGCGTCGTGCTGTCCACGGACGCGACGTCGTTGTTGACGCCTGTGTCCGGCGCGGGACCCGGCGTGGGGCTGCATGCGACGAGGGAGGCTGCGACGAGGGCGAGGACTTTGGCGAGCTTCATAGGAGGACGTCTTTCGCGAGAGAGTTGGACGCGCACGCGCGCGAATCGTCTGGCTATTGGGCCTGCTCGGGCGCGGTTCTCACGGATTCGTCCACAACGCGGCGATCGGGCCATTGTGCGATGCTCCTCGGCGATGAGGCTCGGGATCGCGACGGCTCTCGTACTCGGTGCGGCGCTGGTCGCGTGCGGCGCGAAGACGGACCTGGACCTGCGCGGCGCGGGCGCCGTTGGGCCTGCGCCTCTCGACCCGTGCGCGGCGTTGGCGGCGGCCGTGTGCGATCGGACGCTCGCGTGCAGCCCGGCGACCGTGACGCTCGGCGCGGGTCGGGCTCGTAGCTTTCGAGACCGTGAAGAGTGCGTGGGGCGCGTGGCGCTCGGCTGTCGCGCGTGGGGGCGCGCCCGAGACACGACGTGGAACACCGCGATGGCGAGCGCCTGCGCGACCCGCTGGCAGACCGCGCCTTGCGCCGTCGCGGTGACGGACTTCGGAGACGAGCTGCTCGGGTGCGGGCGGCGCCTCGGGACGCGCGCGCTCGGCGCAGCGTGCGCGAGCTCGATCCAGTGCCAGAGCGGGTTTTGCAGGCTCCGCGACGGGATGTGCGGGACGTGCGCCGAGCGCTCGATGGGCCCGCCCGAGACGCAGGTCGGCGGGCCGTGCACGAGCGGGAGGTTCTGCTCGATTCCGCAGCAGTGTATCGAAAATGTGTGCAGGTATTCATCGGTCGAGGGAGAGGCCTGCGGCGAGTGCTTGCCCTCGCTCACGACCCGCTGCGAAGCAGGGCGCTGCGCGGCGATGCCTTCGGTCCCTGTCGGGCAGGGTTGCGGAAGCGTCGAAGGCCCCGGAACGCGCCGTCCGCCCCTCTGCGAGAGCGCGAGCGACTGCGTCAATCGCAACGACTTCGGCTCGGGCCGCTGTCGCCCGCTCGTGCGCGAAGGTGATGCGTGCGACGTGTTCGGCGAGCGGCAGTGCCAATTTCCCGCGCGGTGCGTCCGCGGACGGTGCGCGCTCCCGAGCGAAGACTGCCAATGAAATTGCAGCGGACTATCTTCGAGTGATCACCGCGCGTCCGCCGATCGGCAGCACGCGGACGCGGTCCTCGGAGACGTCGCGGGCGCGGATCGCTTCACGCAGGACGCGCACGGCGTAGCCCGGCGGGTCCATTCCGTGCGCGAAGGTGTCGTAGTGAATCGGGACCATCACGCGCGCGCGAAGGTCGAGCATCGCTTCGATCGCCTCGCGACCGTCGATGTGCGTATGCCCCGTGACCGATCGCGGCTCGACGGGGCCGATGGGGAGCAGCGCGAGGTCGATCGACGGAAATCGTCGTTGGATGCTCGAGAAGGCCGCGCGATCGTACGCGGTGTCTCCGCCGAAGAAGACCGTGAGACCGTGGTACTCGAACACCCAACCGCAAGCGGCTTCGCGGGCCCACGCGGAGTCGATTCCATAGCGATAGCTCGGGTGATCGACGCGCACGGCCGTCGCGCGCAGCCCGTCGCGTTCGAAGCTCTGTCCGAGTCGAACGCCGTGCGTCTCGAAGCGAAAATTGGGCACGTACACGAGGCCGCCGTCGGGCACGACGAGCGCGCGCGTGACGGGCTCGATCAGCTCGAGCGATCCCAACGAGAGGTGATCGAGGTGGACGTGAGAGATCGCGACGAGGCTGACGTCGGGGAGGTGTTCGACGGCGATTCCGGGCTCGACGAGGCGACGCGAGAGAGGTCCTGCGAACTCTGTGAACACGGGGTCTGTGAGCACGAACTTGTCGTCGAGCTGCAAGAGCACCGTCGCGTGACCGACCCACAGCACAGCGATGCGCGCGTCGGGCAGAGGAGCGCTCGTGATGCGCGAAGGGATCCGCCGTGGCTCGCGCACGAGCGCCGCGGCGTTGCGCTGAAAGATCGCGGTCGCGAAGGCGCAGCGCGCGCTCGACGCCGCGACGAGCGCCGCCAACAGGGTCATGCGGGCGCGCATCAGAAGTACCTCAGCGACAACGAGATGATCGTCTGCGCGGGGGTGACCGGCCCTGGCGCATACGAGACCGAGAGCGCGCAGATCCCATAGAGCGCGTACATCGCGACTTCGATGGACGGCGCGTGGACTCCGTCGATGGATTGAAGCGACGCAGCGACGGAGGCGCTCAGCGCGTCGCCCCGTTCGAGCAAGGGAAAATACAGGCGAACTCCTGGTCGCACGAGCGCGATCACCCGACGGCCGAAGAGCGCTTCGGGCGACACGAACAGCTCGATCGAGCCGCTGTGTCGAACGTTGGGCTCGGCGACGAACCATCGCCACGGGGACCTTCGTCGGTTGACTCCGAAGGACCAGAGCAACGGCGTGACCGTCCAGCGAAGGCCGAAGCTCGCTTCGCCAGCGCCCGACGCGAGCTCGGAGGCAGGCAAGAGCTGCGCAGCGAACCAGAGCGCTGTCGGGTGCGGCGTCGGGTCGATCGAGCGCTCGGCGAGCGCGTGTTCGGGCGCGGCGGTGATGAAGAGCGCCACGGTGATCGCGAGGCGGCGCGCGGCTACCATGGCGCACGTCCCGAGAGCGCGCGGGCGAAGGTGTAGATCGGCAAGGCTGTGAAGAGGGCGGTCGCGGAGACGAGCGCGGTCCAGAGGGCGTACCGAGGGAGCGGAAGTCGCGAGAGGGCGAGGGCGACGAGGGGCAGCGCTTGCAGCGCGTGCAGCGAGAGAAAATGCGAGACGCGGAGGTCGCCGCGGGATCGGTTCCACCCGACGATGGCGAGCGTGGCTGCGTCTCGCGACCCGTGCGGGATCGAGTGTGATCCTCGTCCGCCCATCGCGAACCCGGAGAGCGCAGAGAGCAAGAAGATCCACAGCCCCGCGCGCACGGCGAACGCGAGCGACGCCCGTTCGGGCCCCTCGCGGAGCGACAGCGGCGCGATCGACGCGACGACGGCGACGACGGTCATCGCCACGACTGCGATGACGATGCAGAACACCATGATCGCCCACACGCTCGCGTCCAGGCGCGTGGCGGTGTTGAAGTGCGAAGACGTCCCGCGCGCTGCTTGCGTCAGGATCGCGGCGAACTCGACGCTCATCGTCGCGACGAGCACGAACGAGAGCAGCGATCGCGCGCGCGCTCCGAGGGCGAGCAGCGGCGCGATCAGCGCCATCGTGGCGAGGAAGATCGCGATCGAGACCGCGAATCGCAGGGGTTTCGCGCCGCTCTGCGCGCGAATCGCCCACGGCGCGACGAGCGCAGAGAGCAACGCAAACGCGAGCGCGCCGCGTGACAGCGCAGGGTCGATCGATGCCATCGAAGTGCTCAGTAGATGCTCGTCGTGATTGAATGTTGCTTGTCATTCAATCGCGCCCCCGCGGCGTCGCCCGGATGGTGGGTTGGCGTACACTGCTGCTTCGAGGCAAACGTGAAGCGATCGCAGGTCTTCATCGTGGGAGAGCGCGAGCACGGGACGCGAGAGCTCGTCGAGGCGATGCGCTCGTTCTCTGTCGGAGAGCCGATTCGAGCGACGCGAAGGCGGATTCCGACGCAGCGTCCCCGGGACGAACGGCCCGCGATGATCATCAACGACTTCGGTCAGCGTCGCGCGGAGTTCAGCGACGAGTCGTTTCTCGAAGCGGTTCAGGGACCGAAGCGGCCGTTTCTCTTGATTCACTGCGGCGACGGCTATCACCGCGTGATGTACGAGCGCCGATGCCGCGCCGAGGCGGTCGTGTGGGTGTTGTCTGCGCAGCGGCCGCGAGACGAGACCCTGATCAACGACGTGTTGCGCGCGAGGTACCTCGGCGCGAAGGCCGTCTCGGTGTTCGTGATGGACGCCGAGGACAAGAGCCTCGCGCACGCGTGCGAGCAATTCGCGCGAGATACGCTGAGCAAGTACGAGATGAAGGGCGACGAGACCACGGTGCTCTTCTCGACGGGTCTCATGACGGCGGGCACGAAGGAGCCCGGGTGGCGCGAAGGCGTCGCGCAGCTCTACGACGCGCTCGAACGCGAGGTCCCGCTGCCCGAGGACGTCGTTCGCCCGATGACCATCGTGCTCGGCGGACGAACGCGCGGCGTGCCCGCGGTCGGCGGCGTCGTTCGCGGCGAGCCGGTGGAGCTCGGGATGGAGGTCGAGCTCCCCGTGCTCAAGAAGCGCGTTCGCATCGTGCGTCTCGCGCACCCCGCGGGCGCCGAGACCGACAGCGTCGACGTGGGGCGTTGGGCCGAGTGCACGCTCGAAGGGGTCTCGAGCAGCGAGCTCGACAACGAGCTCGTTCTCGCGCAGCCAGGCGTGGTGCGGCTCGTGCGCTCGTGCGTCGGGCGCGTGTGCGAGCTCAACGACGAGGAGATTCCCGCGACGGTGACCGTGAGGGGCCACGCCACGAGCGAGCTCGCGTCGATCGAGTGGCTCGACGAACGCTTCGTGATCCCGCGTCGCGCGAAGCTCGTGTTCAAGAGACCGACACCATGGATCGACGACAACTACGTCGTGCTGCACGACCCGCAGTCGTCGATGGAGTTGCGCGAGACGCTGTTGTGGCTCGGGACGTTCGACGCGGACGAGCTCGAGTACGCATAGCGCGGTCGCGCGGGCGCCGCTGCGTCGATGGCGCGGCTCCGCTCGCGCGTTTCTCGCGCTGAGGCGCGGACTCGCCTACCCTTGCGGGCCTCGCCATGGGTCATGCGCACGGTTGTGGGTGTTTTCCGACAGGGCAGGTGTACCCGGGCATCGCCGCGCTCAAGGGCGCTGGGCCTCCGCCGGTGATCGGGCTCGCCGTCGATTTGCCGTCGGGCGATCCGCTGGCGCGCGTTCCGCTCGCGGTGATCGACACCGAAACGACGGGCAAAGACCCGCAGCGCGGCGATCGTATCGTCGAGGTCGCGGTCGTTCACTACGACGACGGAAAGGTCACCAATCGCTTCTCGGTCGTCGTCGACCCGACGATCCCGATCCCGATCGAGGCGAGCAACGTCCACGGGATCTTCGACGCGGACGTGAAGGGCAAGCCCCGCTTCGACGCGGTGGCGAAGCAAGTCGCGCAGTGGCTCGAGGGCCGCGTCCCGATCGCGTACAACGCGTCGTTCGATCGGACGTTCATCTACGCGGAGATGCGCAGGGCCGGCATCGCACCTTCGACGCAGATGAGCGTTCCCCCGGCGCTGCGAACGAACGTCGAGTGGATCGACCCCCTCGTGTGGGCGCGCATCGCGCAGCCCGAGGCGAAGGGCTTCAAGCTCGGCGACGTGGCCGCGCGCTTGGGCGTCGAGCTCATCAACGCGCACCGCGCGACGGACGACGCTGAAGCCGCGGGATCCGTGCTCCTCGAGCTCCTCAAGACCCAGGGAAATCCCACGTATCGTGACGCGCTTCGCAAGCAAAAAGACGCCGTCGCGAGCTGGGGCAATCGCTTCGGCGGCGGCCGTCGCTAGCGCGCGCTTGGGCTACACTCGCGGACCGTGAGACCGCGACGTCGACGGCTGATCCTCGCTGCGGTCGTGCCGCTCTTGCTCGGCTCGCGGCCGTCGTTCAGCAGGATCACGTTCAGCAACACCCTCGCGACCCCGGTGACGGTGACCGAGTCGTACGGTGATCGACCGGGTCGGCGCGTGACGGCGTGGCCTGGCGCGAGCGAATACCTCGAGTATCTCGCGCGCAACGTAGGGCTGATGGGATGCGTGGCCGTCGCGCAGATCCCCGCGGGGCTCACGGGGTGGGTGGTGAGCGACCCCAGCGGACGGCGAGTGTTCGTCCCGAGCGGGCGGCTCGATCGGCTCTATGTCGCGATCACCTTGAGCGAACGAGACTTCGCGCGAGGCCGTCTCGAGTGACGGCGATCGGGAGATTTGAATCAATGACCACACAATCGAGTGACGTTCGCGAAGGCGGCCCTTGGCAGAGCACCGCGTGCATCCTGTGCAGCGTGAACTGCGGGATCGAAGCGCAGACCGGCGGCGAAGGCGGCCGCAGGATCCTCAAGGTGCACGGCGACCCGCGGCACCCGAACTCCAAGGGATATCTCTGCGAAAAAGCGCAGCGGCTCGATCACTACCAAAACGGCGCCGACCGCCTCACCTCGCCCATGCGTCGCCGCCCGGACGGAACGTACGAGGCCATCTCGTGGGACACCGCCATCCGCGAGGTCGCCGCGAAGCTCGTCGCCGTCAAAGAGCGGCACGGCGGCGCGAAGATCCTCTATTACGGCGGCGGCGGACAGGGAAACCACTTGGGCGGCGCCTACTGCGACGCGACGCTGAAGGCGCTCGGCGTGAAGTTTCGCTCCAACGCGCTCGCGCAAGAGAAGACCGGCGAGTTCTGGGTGCAGGGAAAGATGTTCGGCACCGGGACGCACCCCGACTTCGAACGCTGCGAGGTCGCGCTCTTCATCGGCAAGAATCCCTGGCAATCGCACGGCTTCGCGCGCGCCCGCGTCGTCATCAACGAGATCGCCAAGGACCCCGAGCGCTGCCTCATCGTGATCGACCCTCGCAAGAGCGAGACCGCCGCGAAGGCCGACATTCACCTCGCGATCGCGCCCGGAACCGACGCGTGGTGCCTCGCGGCCCTCGTCGCCATCGTCGTGCAAGAGAAGCTCGTTCGGCGCGAGTGGCTGGGCGATCACGCGACGGGCCTCGCGGAGATCGAAGCGGCGTTCGGCGCGCTCGACGTCGCCGCGCTCGCGTCCGTGTGCGCCGTGGACGAAGCGCTCTTGCGCACCGTCGCGCGCAAGGTCGCGAAGGCCAAGAGCGCGTCGGTGCTCGAAGACCTCGGCCTCCAGATGAACGTCCACTCGACGCTGAGCAGCTACCTGCAGCGCTTGTTCTGGGTGCTGTGCGGGCACTACGGGCGCGAGGGGACGAGCAACGCGTTCGTCCCGTTCTTGTCGCTGTCGAAGGCGAGCAAGGGCGAGACGAGCGGCGGGACGCGAGGCAAGCGCGCCGAGAAGAAGAGCCCCGTCGTCGGCGCGAAGGTCATTATCGGGTTGATCCCGTGCAACGTGATCCCTGACGAAATCCTGACCGATCACCCCGATCGCTTTCGCGCGCTCATCGTCGACAGCGGAAACCCCGTGCACTCGCTCGCCGACAGCCAGCGGATGCGCGAGGCGTTTCGCAAGCTCGAGGTCTCGGTCGTGATCGACGTCGCGATGACCGAGACCGCGCGGCAAGCGGACTACGTGCTGCCCGCGAGCAGCCAGTTCGAGAAGGCCGAGGCGACGTTCTTCAACCTCGAGTTTCCTCGCAACGCGTTTCACTTGCGGCGCCCGTTGTTCGAGCCGCTCGAAGGGACCTTGCCCGAGGGCGAGATCCACGCGCGGCTGCTCGAAGCGATGGGCGAGCTCTCTGCGCGAGACTACCTGCCGCTGCGACTCGCGTTGCGCGCGGGTCGCGCCGCGTTCGCCGTGGCCTTCGCCGCGATGCAAGCGGTCAACCCGCGAATCGCGAGGTACGCCTCGGTGGTCCTCTATCGAACGCTCGGCGAGACGCTGCCCAAACCCATGAAGAACGCCGCGGTCGTGTGGGGCGTCGCGCAGATGTTCGTCATGAGCCACCGCGCGGCCGCGGCGCGCGCGGGGTTCGCGGGGCTCCCTCCCGTCGCTGCGAACGCCCTGTTCGACGCCATGCTCATGAATCCGTCGGGCGTCGTCTTCGCCGAGCGAACCTTCGCTGAGAGCTGGGAGGCCATCACCATGGCCGATCACAAAATCAACTTGCGCATCCCCGAGCTGCTCCCCGAGGTCGCCAAATTGCCCGGGAGCAAGCCTCCCTCGGACCCCGAGTTTCCCTTCGTGCTCGCGGCGGGCGAGCGCCGCAGCGACACGTCGAACACCGCGGTGCGCGACGCGAGCTGGCACAAGAAGGGCCGCTACGGGACGCTTCGCATGCACCCCGACGACGCGCAGAAGCTCGGCGTGACGGACGGCTCGCGCGTGCGGGTCACCACGCGCCGCGGGAGCGTCGAGGTCGAAGCCGAGCTCACCGACGCGATGCGCCGAGGGAGCGTCTCGCTGCCCAACGGACAAGGGCTCGACTATCGCGATTCGAGCGGCGCGCTCGTACGCAAGGGCGCGGCTCCCAACGAGCTCACCGACAACAAGTCGCGCGACCCGGTCGCGGGGACGCCCTGGCACAAGTACGTCCCTGCGCGGGTCGAGCCGCTGTGATCTTCGCGGGTTGACCTGCGCGCTCGGCGTGCTCACTGCTCGGGGCGTTCATGCTGGTCTAACGCAGCCTCTCGCTGTCATCACCGCAACGGCTCGGCCGTTGGCTCACGATGGGCACGCAGTCGTCGGCGCTCCGTAGCGCTGCATCGCGTCGTCTCCGTGGGTGTTTGCTGGGTGTTCGACGCCCTCGCGCGCGCGTCGCGCGGCGAGCGGAGAGGTCTGCCATGAACAAGCGAGACGAATCGATCCAATGGTGGGATCGAGGGCGAGCCCGTTGGCGCTCGCGTCCCGAGAAGAAAGAGCGCTCGTACGACGAGGCCGTCGGCGGTCGGCGCCGGCCCGTGCGCGAGCTGTATGGCTTGTCGCGCTCGCCCGTGCGCGAGGCGCTCGCGCGCTGTCGCGCGGAGGTCGACGACGATCTGCTCGATCGCGCGGTCGAGCGCTGCTCCGAGCGCACGAGCCAGTGGCGTTGGAAGCACTCGCTTCCGCGCAAATTCGCGCTCGATCGCAAGCGCGTTCGACGCGTGTGCGGCTACGGCAGGCGTCACTGGGTGAAGCGCGCGTGGGCGTTTCGTTGGATGTGGCTCTGCAAGATGAAGGTCGCGCGGGACTTCCGCTCGATGTACGCGCTGAAGGTGGCCTTTACCGACGCGGCCCGCGCGGTGTTCGCTAGCGCCGAGCGCGGCGCGCTTCGCAAGAGCGCGAGCGAGACGCTCGAAGAGCACCCGTTGTTCGTCGAGCACGTCCCCAACGGGTGGCGACGACGCTCGCTCGCGCGTCGATGCATTCGAGCGTTGGCGCGCGAGAAGCAACAAGCCGCGCGCTTTTCGAGCACGCTCTGGTCGATCATCGAGGGCGGCGGACGGTTCGCGCCGAAGTTCGCGGTCGTGTTCTATGTGGCGCTGCACAGGGACGACGCGCCGCGCTGGTTGCGCGAGTGCACGTGTTGGTATTCGGGATACTCCGAGCGACTCGAGCACGAGCTCGCGAAGGATCCCGCGCTCGACGCCGCGATGCGCGCGTGGATCGAGGAGCACTTGCCGCCCGAGTCGGAGATCCCAGCGTTGTTCGACTTGCGGTCCTCGCGTCGCCGCATTCGTTGGTGACTATCGGACCGCGACGCTGAGCCTCGGACTCGCGCCGGAGTTGCCGTACATCACGTCGACCAAGAAGTCGTACATGCGCGTCGCGGGGCCGCCTCCGCTGAAGCAGGGGTTGCCCGAGGCGTCGACCCGCGGGGCGTCGCCGTTCATCGCGCGATAGAACATCACCGGCGGACCGCCCCCAGAAAACGGCGCGAACCATCGCGTCGCGCGCGAGTCGGTCACGTCTCGCGTCGCGCCGTCCGAGTATCGAAGCGTCGCGCGCAGCGGAGCACACCCGTCGAACGCCCCGAGAAATCGCTGCACGAACGTGATCGACGCGGGCGCGAGCGTGAGCGTCGGGTGCGGTTGTCCCGGGACGAGCGTCGCGATGGACTCGGCGCTGCACACGGCTCCGACGCACGCGCGCACGGTGAGCTCGCCGCGCGCGGTCGCGCACACGCGGTTGATCGTTGTGCTCTCGATACGTCCGTCGCCCGTCGCGGTGAGCGCGAGAGCGCTCGTGACGAACTGGCGATAGCGCGACGTTCCGCTGGTAAAATTGCCCTGAACGCGCACTTCGAGGCACTCGCCTACGTCCAGCGTTCTCGGCGCGCCTTGGGACACGAACACGCCGTCGCGAAAGTAGAAGAAGGGGCCGACGGACGTGAGCGTTCCCGGGGCGACGACGGTGACAGTGCCGATCGCGTCGAAGGGCGTGACGCGTCCCGGAGGGCCGTAACCGCCGTCGAAGCGGCCTGTTCCGAGGACTGAACCGCGGAGCGTGGTGCGGCCGTCGGTGGTGTCGACGTCGCCGATCGTGAAGAGCCCCGCGGGGGTGCTCTGCAACCCGACGAAGAATCGCTGCACGAGGCGCACGTCCGACGAGACGTCTGTGCTCCCTCCAGCGGTGAGCAAATGCCGTCGCAGGGTTTGGTACTCCACCTCGCCCCCGACAGGAACCACCGCAGTTTCACCGGTCTCGAACTGCACCCGCCCGTCGAGGACCGTGACCCCGAGCACCGCCGAGACCGACGTCCCCATCGACTCGATGGTGAAGCGCGCGGTGGTCGCGCGAGGCGCGAGCGCGACGACTCCGCCGAGGGCGCCGCACTCACCGGGCCGCGCGACTTCGAGCACCGTTGAATCGTTGGGAACGATCGTGACGGTGACTGCGCCGGGCAACACAGGAATGCGCGTTCCATCGGAGCGCAGGATGGTGAGCGAGGGACAGAGCGCGTGGCCCGGCATCATCGTCGCTGTGGCCGAGCGAAACAGCAGCGTGTCGTCCGCGCGCAACACGAGCGGCCCCGCGTCGACGATGCCCGAATCCGGAGGCGGTCGATCGACCGTGACGCCGCTGTCGACGATCGTGACGTCGGGGGGCGTCGCAACGTCCATGGGATCGGTCGCGTCCGTGACGCCTGCGTCGAACGCTGTGACGTCGTCGCTGCGCGTGTCTCGTGGGGAGCCGTCGGCGCTGGGTTGATCGACGACGACGTTGTCGCGATCGACGACGCAGGTGCCGCTGACGAGCACCGTTCCCTCGCCGCAGCGCGTCGATGGCGCACACGAAGCGAGCGCGAACGCGAGCGCGCCGCCCGCGCAAAGAGTCCTCGAGATCATTGTGAAGGGGCTCCGGTGCGCGCGCGCGTCCGAGCGTTCACGAAGCGCGCGTCACAGCCGGGCGCGATCGAGCCACAGCACGCGATGGCCTTCGCGTTGATCGCGCCTGAACAACGGAAGCACCACGATGATCGCGTTCGTCGCGGAGAACGCCGCGGACACTCCGACGGGACCGTAGCCGCCTTCGATCGCGTGCACCCAGCGCTCTCTCGGAGCGTCGCTCACGTCGACGACGACGAGATCGCTCGCGCTCGGCTCGCGCTCGGTTCGCTCGCGGCAATCGCAGGGGTGCGGCGGACCCTGGTCTCCGGGCGACGACGGGTAGCAGCGCTCTTCGAGGCGTACCCGCTCGACGCCCGAGCGCCGCTCGAACAGCACCCACGCGCGGCCCGATGGGTCGCCGACGAGCGAGACGGACGCGCGCGACACTTGAATGTAGGGGCGCTCGGGCGGGGCGCTCGCCCGCCGCGCGCTGCACGAGACGGCGCGATCGATCAGCGCGCTGGGGGCGTCGAGCGTCAGCCATCGCGTGACGAGCGCGTCGCGGTCACCGTGGAGCGCGTGCAGCTCGACGGCGTCCGCGGCGTTGACGAGGACGAGCGCGTGCGCGCGTCGACCGGCGGGCGCGAGCCACTGCGGAGCGTCTGCGTGGCGATCGGCAGCGACCGCTGCGAAGCGGCGGAGCTGCGGCTGTTGCTCGGTCCAGCGCGCGAGCGACGGAGCGTCCGATTGCTGCGCGGTCCAGCCGACGGTCCACGCTGTTCCGTCCGGTGCGAGCTGCGGCGTGAGCGCTTGCAACGCGACCGGCGCGGCCGCTCGCCACGGCTCGCCCGGCGCTGAAGGAGGGTCGAAGCGAACGAGCTCTGCATAGGGAATTTGCAGATAGAACTGAGGCCATGGCGAAGATGGACTCCGCCAAAAGAGCCCGCGCACCCAGCCGGCGCGAGGGTGTCGATCGACGAGGCGAGCGGTCCATTGACCGCGCTCGAGCGTGAGCGTGGTGAGCGTGGCGGGGATCGTTCCAGAGGTGGCGCTGAGCCAGAGCTGCGCGTTGCGCTCGGCCTCGACGTTCATAAACGGCGTCGCCATCGACGCGGGAATCCCGTGCGCCTCGACCCGCGCGCGCTCATCGAGCGCGACCACCGCCCGCGACGCGGCGAGAAACGTCCCGACGCGATCACCGCCGCGAATCGGCCGAACGAACACAGTGCTTCCGCCCCCTGCGCAGTGCCAGTCGACAGCCGCGCGCGTCGGGCACCCTCCTTGCGCGCACGCCGGCAACGAGACGATCGAAGCCGTGCACGGGCTCGCGATCGCGACGTCCTGCGCCACACGCACGCCCTCTGCGCTCTCTGCGGCCGCCCCAGCGTCGACGAGAACGGGGCTCGCCACGATGGCTCTCTCGCCTCCGCCAGACGCTCGCTGCGCGACCAGCGCTTCGCGGCGCGCGCAGGACAGCTGTGCAACCGCAGCGAGCGCGAGCCACGCGTGCAAGCTCCCCCATGTGGCCCGAGGCCAGCGCTTCTTCACAGCGGATCGCACGATACGCAGCGTCGACAGCCGCGATCAAGGCTCGGTGATCTCGAAGCGCGTTTGCTATCGATCCCGCTGCAAATTCGGCGGTGGAAACACATCCTCGGGGATCGTCTCGGTGAACGCGAAGCTCCCCGGAAACCACCCGTAGCTCCTGCTCAACACGTCGTTGTCGCCGCTGCCCACGTAGCCGTTGCGACCCGGGTGCAGAAACACGCGCACGCGTCCGCCGCCCGCGAGCGTGATGAGCCCCGCGTGCACCGCCGCGGTGCAGATCGAGCTGTCGTCCGTGTAGATCGTCGTCCCCCACACGCGCGGTGAGAGGTGCCCGTTGGGAGGACAGTCTTGCTCGAACGACATGCCTGCGTCGCCGCGGCGATACGCGGCGTGGTGCTCCCACGGGTGCTCGAGCGTGGGGCGAGGCACCGTGGGATCGAGCAAGCGATCGAGCCACGTGGGGCCGCCGTCGTAGACGACGATCCCCGAGTCCGTCATGGGCGCAGGCGTCTCGTGCACAGTGACGGTGGGCTCGCGTCGAGGGCACCCGACGGCGAACAACGAGAGCGAAGCGAGCGCGAGCGCGCGGCGGATCATCAGCGTGAGCGACGCTAAACCAAGACCGCGACCGTCGTCGCGGCCTACCGCGAGCGCTCGCGCCGCGACTCGCGCCGGAGACAGTCGGACGAGTTAGGCCGCGCTAACTCCGCGTTAGACGCGCCGCATCATTCTGCATCCGTCTGTTGATTCGCTGGCCGAACGCCGTTTTTCGCTCGCGGGCAGTTCGCGTGAAAATCGAGGGCGTCGCGGGCGGCGTACGATCGCTCGATGGCCGTCGACCCGTTCTTCGCGCGCGCCGCGCAATCGCCACGAAGCACCCGCAGCGGCGCCTGCGATCTGCCGATTCACTATCGAGACGCGTCGCAGTTTGGCGTGCTGTTTCGCGTCGACCTCGATCGAGCGCGCGAGGTCGTCGGCGACGGCGCAGGCGTCGAGCCCTGGCCCATCTTCGGAAAGGCCATCGCGGCGATCTACGCGTGGGACTACCGCGACACGAGCGTCGGCTCGTACGCAGAGCTCGGCCTCGGCGTGCAGTGTCGACGCAAGGGAACGAGCCCGTCCCTCGTGCGACTCGCGACGGACATGGGCGCGCAAGACGACCAGGGGATCTGGGTCGTGACGTTGCCTGTCACCACCCAATCTGCCTTCGAAGCGGGAGTCGATCTCTGGAACTACCCCAAGTACGTCACGCCCATCACCACGCGATTCGAGCGTGACAGCGCGTCGGTGACGCTCGCAAATGAGCTCGAGCTCTCGGTGGGCGCGCTCGGCGGGCCGAGGCTCGCAGGGCAACCGGTCGTGACGTACACGCGCAAGGACGGCGTCCTCTTGCGAACCCGCATCGACGTCGATCACCGCGTTCGGTGGGGGCGCGGCGCGGACGCGAAGCTCGAGATCAAGGGGGACGGAGCCACGGCGCGCGCCGCCCGTGCGCTCGGGCTCGATCGGGCCAGCGTCGCAGCGGCGTTTCGCGCGGATGCGTTTCGCGCGGTGCTTCCCGCGGGGATCGCGATCCGATAGCGCCGTACGCGCGCGAGGTTGTGTACGCTCCGCGCATCGTGGCGACGAACAAGAAGGGCGCGAAGGCTCCGCCGCTGCCGGTGCCCGAGCGCGTTCAATGGATCTGGGACGAGATCAAGCACAAGACGATGCGGCAGCTCTTCGACCCGAGCGCCGACAAGCGTCGCGCCGCCGTCGCTGCGCTCGCGGAGAAGTTCAACTACTACGACCGCCGCCAGGCGCTCTTGGTCGCGGCGCTCTTCGACGAGCCCGCCCCGTCGGTTCGACGAGCGATGCTCGAGGCGATCGCGTCGCTGCGCGGCTACGCGCTGTGGCAAGACATCGCGCGGATGCGCGAAGGCGCGGCGCGGTTCATCGCGGATGACGACCCTGCGGTGCGCTTGGCGCTCGCGCGGTGCTTCGACGCAATGCCCGTCGCGCTGGTGCCCGAGGACATCGCGTGGCTCGACGCGCTCGTGCCGCACGCGCAATCGCGGGACGATCTTCGGTTGATCGCGAAGCTCGCGTCGCAGGCGGCGGCGCGAGGGGTGGCTGCGTCGGAGGCGATCGCCCTCGTCGCGCGGGTCGCGAAGCACCCCACCGAGGGCTGGCACGCGCTGTCGGCGGCGGAGATCCTCGACCACGAACCCGCGATGAAAGAGCTCTTGATCGAGCTGACCGAACACGAATGCCACGCGAGCCCGTGCGCCGCCAAGCGGCTGGCGCTCGCGTTCGCAGACACCGCGAACCCGCGCGCGATCGCCGCGCTCGATGCGTACGGATCGAGGCTCGAGACCGATCGCTGGGTCGCAGAAGTGATGACCGGCATCGTCGATCCGAGGCGCTTGCCCGCGCTCGCAGAGGAGTACGAAGCCGCGTTCGACAAGGGAATGGAGGCCTATTCGCACGGCGACATCATCATCGAGGCGTTGGCCCGCGTCCCCGCGCGCGCGGCGAATCGCGTGGTCCCTTGGGCGCACACGCTGCTCACGTCGATCTATGTTCGACGCGAGACTCGCTTGCGGTGGATTCGCGACAACCGCGCGCTCTTCGCCGAAGCGCTCTCGCCGCGACTCTCGGAGTATCGCGCCGACTACTTCGCTTGGTGGGAGCACGTGAGCCCAGAGACCGCCGAGAACGACGCTGTGTCAGAGATCGCGCGGATCCTCGACGCGCACCCGCGCGGAGCGTTGCCGCACCACGCGCAGCTCACGTGCGAGGCGTGCTGCGCGCTGCTCGCGCGCGTCGGTCGCGCGCCCGAAGGAGCGATGGCGCTGCTCGCGAAGCTCGGGGCGCGGCAGGCCTCGCACCTCGTGAGCTCGGTGCTTCCGACGGTGAGGGCGATGCACGCGCTCGGCGCGAACGAAGAGGACTTCGCGCCGATCGTGAGCGCGTACGAGAGAGAAGCGCTTGCGTCGGACAAGAGCGCGTCGTCCGGCGCTGGGTACGACCCCTCTCGTTCGTGGGGCGCGAAGCTCCGGCAGGTCGCGATCGGCCTCGTGGCGCTGCGCGACATCGACGCCGTACGCGCGCGCTGGAGCGCGTTTTTGCACCTGTGGACCGAGCCGTCGAGCCTCGATCAACGGTGGGCGCTGATGATGCTCGCGCCCTACGCCAACGAGCCCGACGTGCGCGCGCTGTTCGAAGAGGGGCTGCGACGGCAGTCGGGAGAAGTGCAGCGCGAGGCCGCCCGAGCGCTCGGGTTGCTCTGGTCCGCCGCGTAGAAGTTCAGCGACGAGGCGCGCGGCGACGGCGCGCGGCGAGCACGAGCGCGAGCGCGGCGCCTGCCCATGTCCCGCGCGTTTGCGACGACGTTCGCGTGACAGCGTGCTCGCGTACGCTGCACCCGCGTCGCGCCGCGGGTTGCGTCGAAGACGGTCGCGACGGTGGCGCGCTCGACGGGCCAGGGGCGCCGGCGTCGGGCGCCTGAGGACCCGCGTCCGACAATGAAGCACCTGTATTCAACATCTGCGAGAGCTGCGCGCCCCCTGTGCGCGCCGCGAACGCGAGCCCGCGCGCCGCGATGGGCTGCGGTGCGCCAGGGCCGTCGGCGGCGTTGGGCGGTCCACCCCAGACCCCGCGCCGAGGATTCGCGCAGGCGACAGGGCCGGTCCACGGGTGACGGATCGCGTAGCGCGACTGGAAGTTGTTGACGTAGCCGCGTTGGGCGCCTTGCTCGAGCGCTCCGTTGTCTCGTTGTTCGCGGCCGCCTTGGATCGGCTCGGCCTCGCGAAACACGAGGTCTTCGCTGAGCTCGCTGCCGTATCGAAGGTGCAAGCGCGTGAGCACGAAGCCCGCGTACCCGCCCCAGCGGCCGAAGCCCGATGGTGAGCCGGGGACGAGCTGCAAATTGAACGGGTACGTGACGCGGACGATCCCTTGTTCGGGCGCAGGAAAGCTCCAGCGACGAACCGCGTTGGCGATGCACGAAGCGGTCGCCGGATCGTTGATCGTCGAGCTCGCGACGCTGCTCGCGCTGACCGAGCCCGTGGTCGAAATGACGAACTGGGTGTTGACGATTCCCTGGAGATTCGGCTTCCGAGCGACGCCCTGCTCGTAGCAGAAGCGCACCTGTCCGATGTTGCGCCACACGACGCGGCGAACGACCTCGGGAGAGAGCAAGCCGACGACCATGGGCGTCGTCGCGCGCACGAGCGGCTGCAAGGGCGTCGAAGGCGTCGACGGTGGCGTTGCGGTGGGCGTGCTGAGCGGCGTCGTGAGAACGTCGGCGCCGAGCGTCGCGAGCTCGCTGCTCGAGAGCGCAGGAATCGGGCACGGATCGCAGGTGCTCGCGTCCCACGCGTACTCCGTGACGACGGCGCCTGGGTGTCGCTGCAGCTCGCGGTCGAACAGCGCGTTGTAGAACTCAGCGAACTGCCCCTTCACCGACTCGGACACATCGAGGTTCGTCGGGATCGTGATGTTCGGGCGGTTGGCGGCTTCGAAGCGTTGATTGCGCGCGAGGATGTGGACCACGAGTTCTTGCGCGCCCGGCGAGTTGAGCAAGCCCAGTCGAACGGGCAGCGAAAACTCAGGGCTATCGTAGTGAAAGCGCAACGGCGACAGCGCCGCGCGGCCTTGCTCGAAGCGAACGCGCCCCACGTTGACCTTGGCGACGAAGAACTTCATCCCCGCGCGGACGTACGGCGCGAGGATCGGCGCGGCGCCATCGGGGATGTTGTAGCGCTCTTGCCTGAGCCACGTGTCGAGCCCCGCGGAGTCGCGCGCCGAGAGGATCACGACGTCGTACTCGCCGACCTCGAACTGCGCTTCGACGCGAACGCCGAGGCCGTAGCCCGAACCGCTGCCGAAGCCGCCTCCGCCGCGGCCGATGCCGATCGCTCCGAGCCCCTGCATCATGGGCGCCTCGGGGGCGCAGGGGTCTTGCTCCCAGTACTCGACGAGGCGCGGGGCGGCGAGCTGTTCGATTCGATCGAACACCGATCGCGGGAGCACCTTCACGTTGTTTCGATCGAGCACGATGGGCACGGGAACGACCATCGCGAAGTTCTCTGGCGGCCCCTCGTACGCGTTCTGCATCGAGAGCACCGTGCGAACGCCGCTGCGCATGAGCACGACGTTGGTCGCGCGATTGAGCAGCCTCGCGTTGCTCCCAGCCACGTAGAAGCCGCAAAACGCCTCGGCGTCGCGCGCCGGCAACGCGGACGACAGCGCGGACACGAGCGCAAAGCATCCCGCGAGCGCGCGGCGCGAAGAGTCCTTCCTCATGGCGGACGATGGTACAGCGTACGCTGCAGCCGTGACGGTCGAACGTGCTCCGACTCGCGAGGTCTTCGTCGAAGATGCCATCGGTTGGCTGAAGGCTCGGGCGCCGGTCGCAGGAGCGTCCGTCCTCACGTCGATGCCGGACGAGACAGACTTGTTCACCGTCGAGCGCTCGGCGTGGGAACGATGGTTCGTCGACGCCGCGGAGCTTTGCGTTCGCGCTGCAGATTCACAGGGGCTCGCGATTTTCTTTCAGACCGACACCAAGGGAGGGGGACGGTGGCTCGACAAGGCGGCCCTCGTTCGCGAAGGCGCGGTCAGGGCCGGGGCGCGGTGCGTGTTTCATTGGATCGCGCTCGGCGACGAGCGCGCGCCTCGCAGTCGAGCGGGCTACTCGCACGTGCTCGGCTACTCGGTCGAAGCGACGCTCGACCTCGCGGCGCCGATGCGCGACGTGATCGCGCCGGGCGACTCGACCTGGACGCGAGGGATGAGCGTGACCGCCTGCCGCGCCGCGTGCGAGGCCATCGTCGCGCTCACGCCCACGCGCACCGTGATCGACCCGTTTTGCGGCCACGGAACGGCGCTCGCCGTCGCCAACGCCCTCGGCCTCGACGCGATCGGCGTCGAGTACGCCCGCAGGAGAGCCAAGCGCGCCCGCTCGCTCACCGTGTCCCTCGACCCGTGACGAGCGTTGAATACATGGGTCAGCGCGTCGCGGCGAAGGTCGCGAGCACCTCGTCGATCGTGGCGCGCGCGATCGCGTCGCGAAAGAGCCCTGCGGCTTCGGCCTCGTCGCGCACGAAGCGTACGTACCCGCGCATGCCCGAGAGCTGTTGAATTGTGGTGAGCGTCGCGCGCGCCGCCCCCGCGAGAAACCCCTCGCCGTCGAGCAGCACGGCGCCGACCTTGGTGACCGGGCCGAGCTCTTTCATCATCGCGGCCGAGCGTTGACGGGCGTGCTCGTCGGGCAGCCCTCCCGAGACTGGCGCGATCGTGAAGGTGCAAAATGACCCGGGATTTGCCTTGTGAATCGCTCGTCCTACGGCGAACGACTGCTCGAGGCCCGCGAGCGTCACCCGGCCCGACCATCGCGTGACGAGCAGCGAGCGCCACGAGGCGATGGCGACGTCGCTGCTTCGGCTGTGAACGATGGGCGGAACGGTCATGGGTGCGGGCAACCGCGCGTGCGCCGAATACGCTACCGCAGCGGCGCTGGATTTGTGAGCGCGCTCAGCCCTTGAAGGACAACACGGGCTCGAGTCGCAGCGTGGGTCGGACGAGCGCGCGTTGTTCGTCGAGCACCTCGCGGACGTCGCGGTAGACCTGCGGGGCTTCTTCGACGAGGTCTCGCGCGCGGCGCCGGTCGAACACGACGCGCCCCATCTTCGCGCAGAGCGCCTCGGGTCGAACGCGCTCGCGCGCCTCGCGGCGGCTCATCACGCGCCCAGCGCCGTGCGAGCACGAGCGCCACGCGGGCTCGTGACCGAGCCCTTCTGCGAGGTAGGTCGCCGTCGCCATCGAGCCCGGAACGACGACCGAGTCTCCCTCCGCCGCGCGCACAGCCCCCTTGCGATGCACGAGCAACGACCGCCCGTCGTGCTCTTCGCGCGCCACCGTGTTGTGGGGAACATCGATCGACTCGATTTCGTGTGTCTCTGTGGAGAGCGCCTCGGACACGCACTCGAGCGCGAGCCGCGCGAGGGCGCTTCGGTTGCGTTCGGCGAAGCGCTGCGCGACGGCGAGGTCCGCGAAGAAAGCGGCCCCCGCGTCGCTCGCGAGCTCGAGCGCCGAGAGCGGCCGTCGGTGCGCCGCGCGCGCGGCCCGCTGATGGTGTTCGGCGATCGCCCCGCCGACGCCGCGGGATCCCGAGTGAACGAGCAGCCAGAGCTCGTCGTCGGGCGAGCGCGCGAGCTCGATGAAGTGGTTTCCCCCGCCGAGCGTGGCGAGGTGGCGCGCGACGAGGGTGGGCCAACGGCGCTCGAGCTCGCGCGTCGAGAGCGCGGGCCGCGCGGCCGACGCGCGATCGACGAGCGACTCGTCTTCGAAGGGCGCGGACCGGCCGCGATCCCCTGCGGGCACGCGGCGCGAGAGCGTCGAGAGGACGCGCTCGAGCTGCTGTGGACCGAGCGCTGATGCTGCGAGGCTGGTGCGAGACGCGCGAACGCCGCACCCGAGGTCGTCGCCGAGCGCGTCGGGAACGAGGGCGCTCTCGGTGGCGAAGACCGTTCCGACGGCGACGCCGGAGGAGAGGTGAGCGTCGGCCATCGCGGCGACGAAGCCGTAGATGTAGGGCTGCGACGCGATCGCGCGGAGTTGCCGCAGCGTCTCGTCGGTGGCCACTGTGCTGAACAAGTGCACGGGCGCGTGCGCCCCGTCGGTGATCACTCGCATGATTCACCATGAGGCTGTTCGTCCAGCCACGACGCGGGCGGATCGCTCTCGTACACGAAGCGCAAGAGCGGAACGCGGTCCATCGCGAGCGCCTCTGCGAGCCCGACGCGCAAGAACGGCGCGCAGCGCTCGAGCGCCGAGGTCACCGACCGCGCTGCGTCGCGAGCCCACGGCGCGCTGGACTTCTCGTGCGTGAAGTACACGCGCGCGTTGCGATAGTCGACCGAGAGCTCGACGCGCAGGACGAGCGCTCGACGCGCGAGCGGGTCGCGCAGGTCATCGGACACCATCGCGCGCAGCTCGCGCTCGAGGGTGCGCTCGAGCCGCGCGCCACGGTGGCCTGCGCTCGAGCGTTGGTGGGAGTCTTCTTCTTCGATTGGGTCTACGAACACAGACGGAGCGCCAGCGTCGCGCTGGCCTCGCTTGAACTTTCGATGGCTCATGGAGGTCGTACGGGCCTTGGGTCAGCAGACGAGGTGGGGGACACCATGGAGTCCCTCGGCTGCGTGACGGCACGGACGAACGCTGAGCGATCGCACACACGAATTGATTGTGTGTGTCGTAGCTAGCGCGCGGCGGAGGTCACGGGGCGCGAAGGACGGCTCGGGGCTGTGTTCGACGCACGCATGGGGACCTCCAGCTCGCTCGTGATGAGCGAGGGCGACGGTGTGTGTTCGCGCGCGCGGGCCGTCAAGACCGCCGCGAAAGAGTTGGTAAGTTCGCGACGCGTGGGCTCGAAGCGATAGTCGGCCTGCGGAAGAGCACCGCGCGCACAGGAAAGGACAGCAGTGATCAGATCGATTCGGACCGTGGGATTGGCGGCGTTCGCCTTCATCGTTGCCGCTGGCTGCGGCGGCTCTTCGAGCAGCGGGGCCTCGAACGCGAGCAGCGGCGCGACGGACAACAGCGCGTCGAGCGGCGGGTCTTCGACGCCCGCAGCCGGGCCTCGCTTCGTGGTCGCGGCAGGAGCGCTCACGCCCGACACGTCACCGCGCCCAGCGATGGCCCTGACGCTCGAAGCAGACGGAACGCTCCGCTCCACGCGCGAGGTGCTCGGGCGCTTCGACGGCAATCGCTACGTCCTCCCCAACGGCAACGAGGTCCTCCGCGTGGACCCCGACGGAACGATCCAGATGCCCTGGCGCCGCGGCGCGACGGGACCGTGGCAGTTCACCGCGGAGGGCTTGCAAGTCGACACGCCGCAGGGCCGCGAGGTGCTCTCGGTGGACAACGACGGCGTGCTCCACGCGGGCAGCAATCCAGGCGGCGGGCGCTTCGCGCCGTATCAGCCTGCGATGCGCGACACGGTGTTGATGATGCGGTTCGTTCCGCTGCTCGTGCTGGCGTACGGGCTGTCGCAACAGCAACAACAAGCGGGCGCGACGCCGCCGTCGAGCGAGCAAGCGCCCGCGAGCAGCACCGCGCCGGCGCAGTGAGCGAGCGCCCGACCGTCCCTCACCGAAGCTAACATCACCGCGACGCTACTCCATTCGAACGCGGCGCGCCCATCGCTTGTGGCACGCTCGCGGGCGATGGCGGCCTTCTCTCCCGATGGAGCGCACTTTGTCTTTCAAGACGGCTTCGCGCTCACGAGGCTCACGCTCCCCAAGTCGCTGAAGAGCGATCGCGCTCTCGCTGGAACCCGCATCCACGCTGCGGGAAACATCGTCGTCGCGCGCCGTCGCTACGACCGTGTTCTCTCGGTCAACCTCGACAACCTCGAGAAGCGACCGTGGGCGCTCGGCGAGTACGGCGACTGGGTCCCGCACCCGGACGGCGTGCACGCGATCAACGTGGGCAACGGCGCGGTCCCGCTCACCGACTGCAGCACGGGCGTCGACGCGCCGCTCGAGTGCCCCGAGGCCGCGCCCTTCGTCGGCGCGCTCGAGCTCGGCGATGGGTGGCCACAAAATCAATATCGCCGCAACGTCGCAGAAATGTCAGCCGACGCCGTGGCGCTCGTGTACGTCGCGAACCTGCCGGACAACCCTCCGCACGGCGGGCTTCTCTACTGCGTCGACCTCGCGGACCCGAGCGCGCCCGTGTTTCGTTGGCGCGCGCACGGGCAGTGCGGCGTGGGGCAGCTGTCGCTCGCGCCCGGGCGCGAGGTGTCCTACGTCCACACGTTCGATCGCGGCCTCGGTCGCGCGTTGATTCATCGCATCGACGCGTCGAGCGAGGCGCCCACGGTCGAGTCACGGACGCTGCGATCGCTCGAAGCGCCGACGTGCTTCGGCGATCAGTGGGCGTGGATCGACGACGACGGGTTCGTTTGCGTCGCGCCGTGGGCAGACTTTTCTCGGGCCGAACGACTGCCGCTCCCCGCGGGCGTCGACGCGTACGGGACGCTCGCGATGCACCGCGAGCGGGTGCTGTTCGTCCCGCGAGACGGAGAGCGCGTGGTGGATGTGCGCGAGAAGCGGGTGATCCCACGAAAGCTCCCTGCGGCCGAAGCGCCGATGCGCTCGCGCGTCGCGCAGATCGCCGAGCGCTTCGATCGCTGGCTCGCGAAGGACGGCGGATCACTCGTGTTTTCTCACGTCGAACGCAAGAAGAGCTCGAGCTGGATCGACTGGTCCCCCTCGTGGGACCTCGGCCGAGCCTCGCTCTCGTCGCACCTCGCGGTCGGCGAGATGCTCGGCGAGCTCCAAGAGAACAGCGAGGGCCTCGAGCGCGTCAGCGTCGGGAGCTACTCGGGCACGAGCGGGTTTCGACAGCAGACCCCCGACGACGTTCGCCAGGCGTTTTCTGCGATGGATCGACATCGAGGCAAGCTGGTGCGCGCGTGCCGCTTGCTCGAGTACGGCCTCGCGCGCTGGTTCGAGCCCGCGTACGCGGACCGAAAGTCGCGAGGGCTCCCCGCGCCTCCGAAGGCCTTCACCGACGACGCGTCCACGGTGCTCTTGCGCGCGGTGTTCGAGCAGTGCCAATCGAACGACCGCATCGCGCTCGCGGACAACGTCGATCGTTGGCTCGGCGAGCGATGGACGCCCGAGACGCTCGCGGCGCAGGTCTATCCGCAAGATCCCCACAGTCATCCGCAGGTGCGAGAGCCCGGCGTCGCGCACGTGCTCGCGTACGTGGCGCTTGATTTGTTGGGCAAAGATTCATTGCCCGTCCTCGCGCGCTGGATCGTCGAGGAGCCGACGTTCTTCGCGAGGTACAACCCGCACATCATCGGCGACGTCGCCGCGCGGATGATCCAGTACTACCCCGAGACCGAGCAGGCGTTCACCGCGATCTGTGAAGCCCACGGCTCGCACGGCGCGAACGTCTTGCTCACGATGCGGCAGAGACTGTCGTAGCTCAGTGAACGCTCTCGCCGAGGTACGCGCCCTTGACGCGGTCGTCGTCGCGGAGATCCTTGGCGCTGCCTTCGAGCACGATCTCGCCGGTCACGAGCACGTACGCGCGCTGCGCGGCTCCGAGCGCGCGCCGGGTGTTTTGCTCGACGAGTAGAATTGTGGTGCCTTCGCGACGGATCTTCTCGATTCCCTCGAAGATCTGATCCACGAGCACCGGCGCGATCCCGAGCGAGGGCTCATCCAGCATGAGGAGCTTCGGTCCGCTCATGAGCGCGCGCGCGATCGCGAGCATCTGTTGCTCGCCGCCCGAGAGCGTCCCGCCGAGCTGCGCCATGCGCTCGCCGAGCCGCGGAAAGAGCTGCACCGCGCGCTCCATGCGCTGCTGGATCTTGACCTTGTCGTCGACGGTGTACGCGCCGAGGTCGAGGTTTTCTCGCACCGTGAGGTTCGGAAAGATCGCGCGACCCTCGGGCGACAGCGCCATCCCCATCGGCACGAGCGCGTGCGGCGGAACGTCGCTCAGGTCCCGGCCGTCGAAGGTGATCTTGCCGCTCTTCCAAGGCAGAACGCGCGCGATGGCCTTGAGCGTGCTGGTCTTGCCCGCGCCGTTGGCGCCGATGAGCGCGACGAGCTCGCCCTTGCGAACCTCGAGCGAGATGCCCTTCACGGCTTTGATTCCGCCGTACGCGACTTGGAGATCCTCGACCTTCAAGAGCACTTGCTGCGCGCTCGCGTCGTCGCTCTTCGCGTCGCTCTCTATCGCGTCGGACGTGGTCGGGCCCGTGTCGCCTTTGCCCAGGTAGGCCTCGAGGACCTTGGGGTGGTTCTTCACTTCGTCCGGCGTTCCGTGGGCGATCGTCTCGCCGCGATCCATCACGTGGATGCGCTCGCAGACGTTCATCACGACCTGCATGTTGTGCTCGACGAGGACGACCGTGAGCGAAAACTCGTCGCGCAATCGTCGGATCTGCTCCTTCAAGACCTGCGCTTCGGCGCTGTTCATCCCGGCGGCGGGCTCGTCGAGCAAGAGCACCTTGGGCTCGAGCATGAGCGCTCGCGCGATCTCGAGCCGCCGTTGATCTCCGTACGAGAGCGAGCTCGATCGCTCGTCGTTCAAGTGGCCGAGCTTGAAGAGATCCAGCAATTTTTCAGCGCGTTCGGTCTGCGCGCGCTCGTCGGCCTCGTAGCGCTTGGTGCGAAAAAACGAGTCGAACAGCCGCGCCTTCGAGCGCAGGTGCCCCGCGACGAGGACGTTCTCTCGCACCGTGAGCGTCCCGAACAAGCGGATGTTCTGAAACGTCCTGCCGATCCCGAGGCCCGCGATGCGAAACGGCTCGAACCCGTCGATGCGCTCGCCGAAGAGCTTCACGCTCCCGGACGTCGGCGTGTACACGCCCGTGACGCAGTTGAAGACCGTGGTCTTTCCCGCGCCGTTGGGGCCGATGAGCCCGAAGATCGACCCCTCGGGGACGTTGAAGCTCACGCCTCCGACCGCGCGGAGACCGCCGAACACCATCTCGACGTTGTCGAGCTCGAGCGCGTTGCGATCAGCCACCGGTCGCCTCCTTCGCCGCCGCCTTGCGACGGCCGAACAGCGAGGACAGTCGAAACTCCCGCGTCCCCAAGATGCCTTGCGGCCGCAGGAGCATGAGCAGGATCAACGCGAAGGCGTACACGATGAGCCGGAGATTTCCGGCGTTTTCGCGGAGCGTCTGCGCCGCCGCGCCCGTGCCGCCGAGGAGGTTCGGGAGCTCTTTCAGGAGCTCGAGCAAGATGCCCACGAAGAAGCCGCCGATGACCGCGCCCGTGATGCTCCCGAGCCCGCCGAAGATGATCATCACGAGCATGTCGACGCTGCGATCGAGGCGAAACGCGCCCGGGTCGATGTGCTGTCCGCCCGTGGCGTCGTGCGCGTAGAGCGCGCCTGCGAAGCCTGTGATCATCGCGCTCACGGCGAAGGCCAAGACCTTGTAGCGCGTGGTGTCGACGCCGACGGCTTCTGCGGCGATCTCGTCTTCGCGGATGGCGGCGAGGGCGCGGCCGTGGCTCGAGTACGTGAGGTTCCACGCGAGCGCTGTCGCGAGGATCGCGCCGCCCAAGATCCACGCGAGCGTCGCGTACCCAGGGATGCTCGCGTACCCCAAAGGAAAGCCCTGCGACCCGCCGAGCGACGGGGTGCTCTCGATCGTGATACGGATGATCTCGCCGAAGCCGAGCGTCACGATCGCCAGGTAGTCTCCTCGCAGACGCAGACTCGGAACGCCCACGAGCACGCCCGCGATCCCCGCGGCGATCACCCCCGCGACGAGCGCGACCACCATCGTGACGCCGTCTCCCACGGCGCCCGAGAGCACGCCGTGGATCTTCGCGTCGAGCGCGAAGCTCGTGAGCGCAGACGCGTACGCGCCCACGGCCATGAACCCCGCGTGGCCGATGGAGAACTGCCCAGTCGTCCCGTTGACCAGGTTGAGCGCCACGGCGAGCATCACGTTGATCGTGCACACCGCGATGACGCGGATGATGTACGCGCTGAGCGCTGCTTTGGCCGCGAACTGCACGGCCACGACGAGCGCGAGCGCGAGCAATACAAGGCCGATCCTTCGAGCCATCGTCGAGCGTTCTCCAAAGATTGAAGCGGCTGCGCAGGAGGCGCAGCGCGCACGGAGGATACACACCGGCCGCGCGAATTGTGGTTCTCTCTGCGCCATCGATGGTTGACCGGACAGCTCAGGGCGCCCGACGCGTGGCGGGCGTGACCGTTCCTCTGTTCTCGCTGCGCGGCGCACGGTCTTGGGGCATCGGCGAAATCGCGGACCTCGCGCCGTTTGCCCAGTGGATGGCCGAGTCTGCGGGCATTCGCCTCGTGCAGATCCTCCCGCTCGGCGAAATCTCGGGCACCGAGACGTCGCCCTACTCCGCGATGAGCGCGTTCGGGATCGACTGGCTCTACCTGTCGCTCGACGCTGTCCCCGAGCTCGACCGCGACGCGCTTCGCGAGGCCCTCGGCGGAGACATGGGCGTCGCCATCTTGCGCCGCGCGCGAGAGAGCGCTCGGGTCGACTACGAAGCGGTTCGCTTCGCGAAGAAGCGCGCGCTCGAGTGGGCGTTCTCGCGCTTTCAACGAGAGCACCTCGCGAGGGGCTCGGACCGCGCGAAGGCGTTCGAAGCGTGGTCCGCCGACGAGCGCCACTGGCTCGAGGACTACGCGCTCTTTCGCGCCATCAAGGACGCGCGCGCAGGAGAGCCCTGGTGGAAGTGGGAGCGCCCCCTGCGCGACCGCGAGCCGTGGGCGCTCGACGGCGCTCGACAAGAGTTTTCGCAGGCGATTTCGTACTACAAGTACCTGCAGTGGCTCGCGCACGGGCAGTGGGAGTCCGCGCGCGCGAAGCTCCACGAGCAGGGCCTCGAAGTGATGGGCGACCTGCCCTTCATGGTGGGCCGCGACTCGGCCGACGTGTGGGGCAATCAGAAAGAGTTTCGGCACGACCGCAACGTCGGAGCGCCGGGCGATCAGTTCGACCCCGAGGGCCAGGACTGGGGACTTCCGCCGTACAAATGGGAGTCGATGCGCGCCAATGACTTCGCGTGGCTCCGTCGTCGCGCGCGGTACGCGGGCTCGCTCTACGATCGATTTCGCATCGATCACTTGATCGGCTTCTATCGCACGTACACCCGGCCGCTCGAGCCGCGCGACGCGCGGGGAAAGCTCGTCGAAGGCGCCTTCGATCCCGCCGAGCCCCGCGCGCAATTGGCGCACGGTGAGCGCGTCGTGAGCGCGATGAAGACCGCGGGCCTCGAGCGAAGCGCGACGCTCATCGCCGAGGACCTCGGGGTGATCCCGGACTGGGTCCGCGCGTCGCTCACGCGGCTCGACGTGCCCGGCTACAAGGTGCTCATCTGGGAGAAGGACGCGCGAGGCGAGTTCAGGGATCCCAGGGATTTTCCTGCGCGAAGCGTGAGCGCGCTCGGGACGCACGACACGGACTCGTGCGTCGTGTGGTGGGAGACGCGCGACGAGCAAGAGCGCGCCGCGTTCGCGCGGCTGCCGACGGTGAAGGACCGCGCCGCGACGCTCTCTGCGCAGTGGAGCCCGGCGGTGCACAGAGCGCTGCTCGAGACGATCACGAGCGCGGGCAGCGAGCTGTGCTTGCTCTTGATCCAGGACGTTCTCTCGGTGCGCGACCGCGTCAACACGCCAGGGACCGTGGGGCCGGCCAACTGGAGCTGGCGCCTGCCCGGAACCCCCGAGTCCATGCGCGCGACCCCTGCGTTTGCCGCGAGTATTGCCAGGGTTCGAGAGGCGATCCGCGCGAGCGGACGCGAGGGCTGAGCGCCTGCGGCAGGGCGGTCGCGAAAAATCTTGTGAAGAGACCCGTTGACTCCGAGCGCCGTCGAGGCAAATCTCCGCCCGCTCTCGGGCACTCTTGTCGGGTCGTCCAACGGTAGGACAGCAGATTTTGGCTCTGCTTATAGGGGTTCGATTCCCTTCCCGACAACCAAGCGCGGCGCGCTCGCGCCGACTTCGAGCAGCGCTTCGGGGACGATCGCACGCGCGATGTGCGGCCGTCTCGTAGCGCTCGCTTCGCGGTACGCTGCGCGGCGATGCACCCGCGGCTGCGATCCTCCAAGCGCCCGGCGCGCTCGTCCGCGGTTGCGCGCGTCGCGCGTCTCTCTCGTGTTGCACTCCCGCTGTTCGTGTCGCTGTCCGCGGGCTGCGGCGCGCAGGGCGGGCAGCGATTCATGGACGATCCGCGCTCGCTGCAGGGAAGCGGGAGCGTCGGGAGCGAGACGCTGCGAGCCGAAGGGCAGGGTCCTGTCGCGCTGCCCACGGACATTCGAGTGCAACCCTACGCGGGCGTCACGTACGCGCTGAACGCGGATCAAGCGCGGCGCGTCGTCGGGTGGGTCAACCCCGCGGAGGTCGAGCAGGTCTCTTCGACGGGGAGCGGTTGGGACGCGCGATACCTCGTTCCCGTGGCCAACGCGCCGGTGCAGGGGCCCGCGGACGCGCTGGTCACGATCGTGTTCTTCATGGACTTCTCGAGCCCGCATTGCGCGGCGATGTTCGAGGCGCTGAAGAACGTTCGGCTGCGCTTCGGCCGCGACCTTCGCGTGGTCTACAAGCTTCGCCCCGGGGACACGGACGAGCGCGCGTATCGCGCGTCGATCGCCGCGGTCGAGGCGTACCGACAGAAGGGGCCGGACGGCTTCGTGGCGATGGCCGAGCAGCTCTTCAACCGCACGGACGACCTGACGTTCGCGCACCTCGTGGACGCTGCGGCGCGCGTCGAGCTCGAGCCGAGGACCTTCACGTTGGCGCTCCGCTACCAGACGCACTCGGGCTTCGTCGCTGCGGACATCATGCAGGCCGACAGCGCGCAGGTGCGGGACGTTCCGACGCTGTTCGTCAACGGGCGGCGCAACATCGGCGTGTCGACCGAGCGGCTCATCGAGTCGATGATCGACCGCGAGGTGGTCTACAGCCGCGCGCGATTGAGCGCAGGAATTCCGCGACAACGCCTCTACGAGTCGATCCTCGATCCGCCCCCGACGGAGCGCTCGCGATGAGCGCCGCGCAGGACGACGACGGGTCGATCGCGATTGATTACAGAGCACGGATTCATCGAATGAGCACCACGACGACTCTCGGGCGCACAGCCATCGCGCTGGTCTCGGCACTCACGGTGACCGCCGTCGTTCGAGGCGCGCTCGCGCAGAGCACGCCGCCGACCACGCCGTCGAACACGACTGGAACCACCACGACCGCCCCAGCGACGAGCGGCTCGACCGCGACAACCACGACGACCACCGCGACCACCGCGGCGAGCACGACGGGCGCTGCGGGAACGGCGCGCACGGCGCCCGCGTCGCCCGGGCGCGTCGTTCCGTCGACGATCGGCCGCTGGGTTCCCATGGTGGCGACGACGTGCACGACGGACCAGCTGCGCTCGTTGGTGACGTCGAATTGGTGGGCCTCGGTCGAGGCTGTGTGCCGGGTCGACGAAGAGGCGCGGGACCTCGACGTGGCGGTTCCGTGGGGCGTTCGGCCGGAGATGTGGAGCGCGTTTCGCGCGCACTGCCGCGAGCACTCGAGCATTCGCTTCACGTGCGCGATGAGCGAGCCGCAGCGCGCGTCGCTGCTCGCGACCGCGGCCTCGACGCTTCGGCTCGCGATCAACCGACGCGGCGCGATGAGCGGGTACTGCGGCGCGAGGACGCAGTGGGGCCCGTGGATCGAATCGGCACCAGACGAGCAACAACCGCCGCTCCGCGCGGCGCTCTCGACGCTGGATCGATTCTGCGAAATGGCGCCGCCCGAGGGAGCGCAGGCGGCGCCAGGCTCGCTGCCCATCGTCGACGCGCGCGGGATGGAGCTGCTCGAAGAGCTGTACGCGATCTCGATGCGCGCTCGGGTCGCAGGGCAGACGCCGCAGAGCGCGTCGGTGCGCGCGATGTGGAGCGGGAGCGCTCCGACGAGGGTTCCCACCACGGTTCCCGCGTTGCCGCGAACGACGCCGCGCGTGACCTACGGCAGCACGCGCGTCGCGACCAGCACGACGAGCAGCGCGACGAGCGCTCCGGGCGCGACCGCGTCGAGCGCGACGGTCGCCGCGAGCACGAGCGCGGCGCCGCTCGCCACGCAAGACGCCAACGCGACCTCGTCGATGACCAACGGCGCGCAGTCGAGCGCGGCGCCGATGGGCGCGAGCGCGAGCGCGCAGGGCGTGATGGACATCGCGATCCAGGGGCTCACGCAGCTGCTCGTGTCGCGAGCGCAGGCAGAGGTCGAAGCGTTCGCCCTCGAGCAGCTTCGGGTGCTCTTGTGCTCGAGCCGCGCGCGACCTTGGTTCGAGCACACGTGCGGCTACCTCGTGGACGCAGGGCGCAACACGTCGCTCAGGGTGTCGCTCGGCGCGGGGCTGCGCACCGCTTTTCAAGCGGACGTGTTGGCGCTCCCGGCGCGCGCCGCGCAACAAGCGCCGCGCGCCGGCGGTGGAACGGCGCTCGTCTACCGGACCTTCTTCGAGCTCGTCACGCAGTTCATCGCGAGCCCCGACACGCGGAGCTTGAGCACGGTGGTCACGAGCGTCGCGGATACGTTTCGCTGCGCCAACGAGCCCGCGCTCTGCGAGCAGATGCGCCGCGCGATGATGGGCAGCGGGCTGATGCTCCTCGCGGTGGCGACGCGGCCCGACCTCGAGCGCATGCCGCACGAGGTCTTTCACTCGTTTCTCGAGACGTTGCTCGGTCGAAAGCCGGTCGAGACCGACCGCGCGCTCGTCGGTGAGCTTCGGCTCGCGGGCCAGCGGCTCCGCAACGCGTTTGGATCGATCACGCTCAGCGCGAGCTCGGTCGACGTTCAATTGCCGCGCATCGGCGCCGTTGCGCGCTCGCTCATCGAGGTGATCAACTTGGCGTCGCGGCTCGCGGCCAACGACGCGGACATCGCGAGCCTCGTGGCGCTCCCCGATCGTCTCGCGCAGCTCGTCCTCGCGATCGGCCGCGGAAATCTCCCGCACATCGTCATCGAGACCGTTCGCATCGTGTCGGCTATCGGCCGCGCGGGCTTCGGGCTCCCGGACAACGTCGCGCGCGGGCTCGTGCTCGCGGCAGAGATCGCGCAGGCGCAGTCGCCCGAGCAAGTGCGCGCCGCGCTCGAGACCGTGGTCGCGCCCGTGGGCTCGTGGCGGATCAAGCGAACGAGGTTCACGCTCTCGCTCTCGGCGATGGTGGGGCTCTCGGGCGGCGGCGATTACATCGTGGGCGGCGGCGTGACGGGACAGACGCAGCTCGTGCCGAGCGTGGGGCTCACGGGAATGCTCGGGCTCGACGTGAGCTTTCCGATCGCGAGGACGCACACGCTCGGCGTGTTCGCGAGCGCGATCGACGTGGGCGGGCTCATGTCGTTTCCGATTCAGCCCGAGCTGTCGGCCACCGTCCGCGACGCCATGGGAAACACGCGAACGACGACGCTCCAGTTCAACTCGCGCGTCTCTCCCGAGCAGATCTTGTCGCCGGGGCTCTTCTTTCGATGGGGCGTCGGGCAGACGCCGTTCATCGTGGGCGCGGGCGCGAGCGTGATCCCCAACGGACGCCGCGTCGAAGCCGTGGGAATGACGTTTCAGGGCGACGTGAGCATCGTGCGCGTGCAGGGCTTCTTGGCCGTCGACGTGACGTTGTTCCCGTTCTGAAATACAGTCGCGAGATGACTTCACCTCGCTTTGTGCGGATCGTGCGGACCCTCGCGCTCGTGGGGACCAGCTCGCTCGCCGCGTGCACTGGCGCTGCGCCCGCCAACGACGCGTCGACCAACGACGTTCGCTCGATGGCTGACAGCACCGCGCCCGACGCGACGCAGAGCGACAGCTCGACGACGATCGACGCGCAAGAAGACGTCGCGGTTGCCGACACGCGAGCGCCCGACGATCGCCCCGCTCCGAGCGACACGGGTGTCGCGGACAGCGCGCCGGCCGATGTGACCGTGGCCGACACGGGAACGGACCCGTGCTCCCCGTTTCCGACGAACGGAGCGCGCTGCACGACGCTCGGCGCGATGTGCTCGATGATGAGCTCGGACGGGTCGTTTACGCAGTGCTCGTGCGACGACACGAGCTCGTGGCGCTGCTTCACAGCGGTTCCCGGGCCGCTTCCGCCGCCGGAGCTCGACGCGTGACACATCGGGGACGGTGCTCTGATCCTCGCATTTGAGTATTCGCCATGGATCTCCAGAAGTTGAATCAAGAGATCTCGGGGTAATCATTGTCGCGTGAGCCGATTTGCCGCGCGCTGTGCCGTGCATGCGGGTCCGTTCGCGCGAGCGCCCCGACGCTCACTGTCTGGCAATAATTACTCTGATGTCGCTTGATTCAACTCCTCGAGATCCATGGTGAATACTCAAATGCGAGGATCAGAGCACCGTCCCCGTTGAGCTCAGCGCACGTTCTGCGCGCGCCGTTTGCGCGCGATCCGCGTGACGCTCGCGAGGCCTGCGGCGATCGCGATCGTGATCCATCGGTTTGCGCGTTGGCCGCTCGTTCGCTCGGCGCCCACGGCCACGCGGCAGCCGCAGCCGCTCGACATCGTTCCCGGTCCCGCGTCGCTCGTGGCGTCCATGCGCGAGGCGTCGCTCGCGACGCCCGAGTCCATCACGGCTCCGTCGCTCTCGACGCCGCTGTCGACGATCACGCCGCTGTCCGCGACGCTCCCGTCGGCGCCCGCGTCACCCGGCGCGCGACGCACGTAGCGAACGCCGTCCGAGAGCGTCTCGACGCTCGAGACGCCGCCGGGGCCGATCGCGCGGACCGCGAAGAAATACCGGGTTCCGTCGACGAGGCCCTCGTTCCAGAAGGCGGTGGTCATGGTGCTGCGGATGAAGGGGCCATCTTCGGGGCGCGCTCCGCGAGACACCGGTGAGCCCGTCGCCGTAAAGAGCGCCCACTCGTACGCAGTCGCACCGGGGACCATCGCCCACGTCGCCTCGAGCGACGCGCCCGCGCGCTCGTCCACGTCCATCGACGGCACCGTCGGCGGATCCGTGTCGTACACGAACGACGGCGCGGGAAACTGCTCGGTGTCCACGCCGTGCAAGAACCCATCTGCGCTGCTCACGACGATCTCGTCGGCCCCGTCGCCGTCGGTGTCCGCGAAGATCGCCTCGCCCACTGGGGCGCGGAAGTTCATCGCCCATCGCAAGCTCGCGGTGCCCGAGCACGCGTCGAGCGCGTAGAGATAGCCCTCGCTGCTCCCCACGACGAACGCGGGAACCGGCGACGCCATCGACCCGGACAACGCTTGCGTCGCGTTGACGTTGGTGAGCAACCCCGGCGCTGCGACGGCCGCGCGGAGATCCATCTCGCTCGCGAACGTGCGTCCCTGCGCGAGCGCGACGTCGTACACGACAGCGCCCGTCGTCGCGTTGACCACCACCACGCGCGGAGTCGTCGACAGCGCCTGCGCGTAGCGAAGTCCGTCCGAGCACTGAACGATGGCCCCGTAACAACTGTACGGGCTGCCCACGGGGTAGGTCGTCGTCGACCAGCTCCACTGCGCGGTGGGGATGTACTGCATCGACGCGTTGCGATCGATGCGAACGCCGTCGAGCTGCGCGTACGCGCCGCCCGAGATGAACTGCACTGCGCCTGCGCGCGTCGTGGTCACGACGTTCATCTGCGGGTACGTGCTCAGCCCTTGGCCGAGCGCCGCGCCGTCGTTGCCGTTGACGAGATACAGAATCGCGGCTTGCTCGAACATGAAGTCGTCGCGGCCGTCTCCTGTGATGTCGTAGGCCGAGATGAACCCGAGGCCGCTGCCCGCGAAGCGCGTCGGAGGCGTGGCGAAGAGGCGATCTCCGCGGCCCGAGAAGGTGTAGGCCCGCGAGTTTCCGTCGCCCGAATTGGCGGTGATGACCGAGAAGCGCGGCCCGCCCGCGCCCGCGAGCGGAACAACGTCGCCATACACCTGCTCGCTGCTCGTGTCGGGAATGTTCCTCGTGAAGATCGAGCTCGTCCCGTCCGCGCGCCGCGCTTGCAGCGTGTTGAACTGGCCCGACTGCCTCGTGTCCGTCACCGCGACGATGTCGCGCGCGCCGTCGCCGTCGACGTCGATGATCGCTGGCGAAGCGGCTCCTGCCCAACGCCACGCGATGTCTGGCGATCGAACGCGCGTCGCGGTCGCGGCGTCGAGCCGGATCAGTTCGCGCTGTGAATTCGCGATCAGAATCGAGTCCGCCCGGCCGTCGAAGCGCCCCGCCACGGGCGCCCCGAACGCGCCGCAGCCGCCCGAGTAGTACCCGCCGAAGCGCACGCCGGGCAGAGGAACCTCGCGCGTCCCGAGGTTCTGCGGCGCGAGTTGGCGATCGAGCACGACCATCACGCCATCGGTGCGTGTAATCAAGATGCCCTCGCCCATGGTCATCAAGTTGCTCTGCGGTTGGACGGCGCCCACCGAGAGTCCCGCGCCCGCGTCGTACTCGTTGAGCCGCGCGGCGATGCCCTCTTCGCGGATGTTGTACGAGACGAGCCGCTGCCGATCGCTGAGGCTCACGACGAGCGCGCGGTGCACGCCGTCGGCCTCGGGGACGGACACGATCGAGGTCTCTGCGTACCCGCGCTGACGCCGAAGCAAATTGCTGTGATGAACGACGTCGGCGTTGGCGATCGTGAAGAGCGCGGACGTCGGGACGATCCCGCCCATCGGCGCTCCGGTGAAGCTCGCGAAGCGGTAGCCCTCGAGGTTGATCCCGCGCTTGACGAGCACGGTCACGGGGAGCCCCGGGCCTGTGTCGAGGACGCCGGCGATGGTGGTCCCTGGGATGCGCGCGACGACCGTTCCGTCGGTGCTTCGGCGGATGAACGTCGTCGGGCCCATGCCCTGCACGTCGAAGGTCGAGACGAGCTCCGCGCGCCCGTCGCGGTCGAGGTCGATCGCCGCGTAGTCCAAGAAGCGATGAACGTCCGTCGTGAGGTCGGGCACTCCCTGGCGCCATCGCACCCTCAATCGCTGCGCTTGCGGACGCACGGGGTCGTAGTCGAGCACGAACACCGCGCGCGAGTTGATCGAGGGCTCGTAGGTGTTGTTCGTGAAGCCCACGAGCTCGGGGCGTCGGTCGCCGTCGAGGTCCATCGGCGCAGAGTTGAATCCGCCGTACGGCAGCGAAAATCCAAGCGGATAGCCGTCTTGCAGCGACGTGTCGCCCGAGGGGATCTTGCGGCCGGTCGTCCCGTCGAAGATCCACGCGCGGTTGGACGAGTACGCGAGGATGTCGGGGACGCCGTCGTCGGTCATGTCCGCGATGGCGTCGTAATACCCGCACACATAATCACGTCCGCGCTCGAGCTGCCAGAGCCGCGTCATCGCGTCTTCGACGCCCGATCCGAAGCCGCGCCCAAACGTGTACGCGAACGCGATGTCCCCTGTTTGTCCGACGGAACCGCAGTTTCCTTCGGCCACATAGAGGTCTGGAAGTCGGTCGTTGTTGAAGTCGCCGACGCGCACGGCGCCGAGCGACGGGCCGTAGGTGTTGCTCGCGGTTCGCCACTCGAGCCGCCCGTCGCGCCCGCCGAACACCGCGACGATCGCGGGGTAGCCCACGGCGATCACGTCGGGCTCGCGGTCGCCGTTGACGTCTTCGACGGCGACGAGGCGCGTAAATCCGTAGGCGCTCGTCTCCCAGAGGATGCTGTCGTCGGGGCGCTTGACGACGATGCGTCCGCCTGTGTTGATGACGATCTCGGGCGTTCCGTTGGCGTCGACGTCCGCGATGGTGAAGTCGTCCCCGTCGACGCGTCCGCCGAGGTAGTAGCTCCATGCGCGAACGGGGCGCTCGAGCTGCGAGCTCGACGTGGTGACCGCGGTGCGCTGCGCGTTGCGCCGGTACATGGGCCAGTCCGCGTGCGTGACGGACGGAGCGAGCGCGGCGGAGAGTGCGAAGAGAGGAAGGAGGGCAGAGCCGAATCGTGCGCGATGCTTCACAACGGCTGATCGTACATGGCCGAGAAGAACGCGAGCACGGCGCTGTTGACGACGGATGTATGTGTGAGCGGGGCCATGTGACCGGCGCCCTCGACCCGAAACACCCGCGCGTCGGGCATCGCGTTGGACGCGATACGCGCGCTCTCGCGCGCGGCTGCGGGAGAGGTGTCGCCGTGGACGAACAACGTCGGAACCGCGCATCGCGCGAGGTTTTCTCGGGTCGCCGAGGACGTCTGCACGACGCCCGCTTGCCGGTGCGCTTCGGCGGCGGTGGCGAGGTATTGCGCGCGCGCTGGGGCGGGGAGGGATTGGTAGAAGCCAGGCGCGTTCCACCAGTCGATGAAGTGCTCGATCCATCGGTCGTAGCTGGCGCTCACGTCTTCGCGCATGAGGTCCCCGATGCGAGCGCACTGCGCCTTGGCCTCTTCGCTCCCGTGCGCGGCGGCGAGCACGACGACCACAGGCTCGTAGAGGGCGAGCGCGCGAAATTTCTCGGGGGCGCGCAGCGCGGCTTCGATGGCCACGAGCCCGCCGAACGAATGCCCGAGCACGAACGCAGGTTCGTCGACGGTGTCGAGCAGCGCGAGCAGCGCGTCGACCTCGCGAGAGAGCGCGTAGGGGCCCTCGGGCATCGGCGTCTTTCCCACGCCGAGCAGGTCCGCGGCGAGCACACGAAATCGAGTGTGATGCGCGGGGGCGTCCTTCGCGAGCCGAGCCCACTGGCGAGAGGACATTCCGCTGGCGTGCAGCGCGACGAGGGGCAGTCCCTCTCCGACGGGCTCGGCGACGAGAGGCGCGACGATCGTTTGTGTGTTGCTCACGAGATAGGGGGGTGACTCTAGCGCCGAGCGGACACACAGCGTGCGGCGATCCCACGGCCATGCGCGTTCTCAGCGTCGATCCCAAGCCATTTCATTGGCTTCGTTACCTCAACGCGGCGCCCGGCGGACGCGGCGTCGAGCGCGCGCGGCTGCCGTTCTACCGAGCGACGCTGGACGCGCTACCCGACGGGTGTGATGCGGTGGTGTTCGCGTCGGATCTACAGGGGCGCGTCGAGCCGAGTCGATACGGAGAAGAAGAGCGCTTGCTCGGCGAAGCGGTGGCGAGCGAGCTCGAGGCGCTCGCGGACGATCGTGTGATTCCAAGAACGAGCGACTGCGGAGTGATCCTCGCGGGGGATCTCTACAGCGTTCCGGGTGCGAAGAAGCGAGGGGGCTTCGGCGAGGTGTTCGCCGTGTACGAAGCGTTCGCGAGCGTGTTCGCGTGGGTCGTCGGCGTCGCGGGAAACCACGATGACGTACGCAACGTGGGCGCGGTCGCGACGCTGCTCGACGGCGACGTCGTGAGCGCGGGAGGCGTGCGCATCGGCGGCGTCGGTTACGTCGCGGGCAACAAGAACAAGCCGGGAAAGCGCGACGAAGACGAGCAGCTCCTGCGGCTCGAGCTCGTGCTCGACGAGGGCGTCGACGTTCTCGTGTTGCACGAGGGGCCTGAGCACGCGCCGATGTTCGAAGGGAGCCCCGCGATCCGCGAGCGCATCCTCGGAGCACGCACGCCGCTCACGGTCTTCGGTCACACGGGTTGGAGCGCCCCGCTCGTCGAGCTGAGCCACGGCGTCACTGGGCTCAACGTGCACGAGCGCGTCGTTGTGGGGACGGTGCTCTGATCCTCGCATTTGATTATTTGCAAGAGATATCAAGCAGATAGATCAAGCGACCCAGAGGTAAAAATTGCCAGACGCGCGCCGGATCCGCCGGACGAACGCGCGTGATTCGCAGGAAAAACCGCTGACCGTGAAGACACTCTCGCGAGGCGATTTCGGCGATTTTGGCAATTTTTACCTCTGAGTCGTCTGATCTATCTGCAGGAGATATATCGGAAATACTCAAATGCGAGGATCAGAGCACCGTCCCCTCAGCGGTAGGCGTCGTGTTCGCGGCGGCGCCCCGAGACGCGCTCTTCGACGGTGCGCTCGGTGATGACCTCGTAGAGCACAGCGCGCTTTCCCTCTTTGCGGCGCAGCACGCGGCCGAGCCGCTGGACGTGCTCTCGCACCGAGCCCGTTCCCGACAAGATGATCGCCACGTTCGCGTCGGGAACGTTCACCCCCTCGTTGAGCACGCGCGACGTCACCACCGCTGGGTACGCTCCGCGGTTGAATCGCTCGAGGATCTCCTTGCGCTCCTTCACGTCGGTCTGGTGCGTGATCGCAGGCAGCAAGAACGTCTTCGAGATTCGATACACCGTCTCGTTGTCGTTGGTGAACACGATCACGCGGTCCTTCGCGTGTTGACGGAGCAGCCCTTCGAGCACGTCGATCTTGCTCGCTGGCGTGATCGCCACTTGCCGTTGCGCGCGGTACGCCATGAACGCCCGCCGGCCTTCGCGCGATCGCGACGAGAGCATGATGAAGCGCGACCACCCCTCGGGCTTGGACATGTCGATGCCCTTGTCCCTGAGAAATTGCCGGTAGAGCTCGCGGCTCTCTTCGTAGACGACCGCCTCTTCTTCGCTGAGCTTCGCGCTCATCGTGTACACGTCGTAGTCGGCGAGGTGCGAGCCCGCGAGGTCCTTGATCCCTCGGGCGTACGCGACAGGGCCGACCCGATCGTCGAGCAAGTGCTCGCGTCCGTCCGAGCGCTCGAGCGTCGCGGTCAGCCCGAGCCTGTACGGCGCGATCATCGCCTCGGAGCCCATCAAGTACGTCGGCGAGGGTAGGTGGTGGCACTCGTCGAAGACCACGAGCCCGAAGCGGTTTCCGTACGCGTCCGCGTGGATGTACGCCGAGTCGTAGGTGCTCACCGTGATGTCGCGGATCTCGTGGTAGCCGCCGCCGAGGAGGCCAATTTCGCTGTGAAACGCCGTCGAGAGAACGTCGTACCACTGGCTCATCAGGTCGATCGTCGGCGCGATCACCATGGTCGAGCGCTGCACCGCGATGATCGCGAGCTCGGCGACGAAGGTCTTTCCCGCGCCCGTGGGGAGCACGACGATCCCGCGCTGGCCTTGCGCCCTCCACCGCGCGATCGACTCGGATTGGTGCTCGAACGGCGTGCGAGCCGTGCGGTGCTCGAGCGAGAGCTCGTTGTACTTTCGCGCGCTGTCTTCGAAGGCGATCGTCCCCGCGCGCTGGGCGCGGACGAGGTGCGTGACCACCTCGCGATAGCGATACCCCTGCGCGCGATACCGCCGCACGCGGTCGTCCCACACCGCGTGCGGCGAGACGAGCGACGGCTCGGCGTCGCGGGCGAGCCCGTCGAACACGAGCGTTCCTGCGTCGTAGCGAAGCGTGATGGTCAGCATGACGACGGGCGCGAACGCTCAGCCCTCCATGACGATGGCGAGGAGGACTCCGTCCTGCGAAAATCCACGCAGCACGAAGGCGAGGTGGCCGCCGATCCCGTCCACGTAGAGCGCCACGCGCAGGCTCTCGTGGTCCTCGCGGCCGACGACCTTCAGGCGCGACCCCCCGTCGCGCGTGAGCACCGCGTCGACCACCGCGGAGCGCCCTCGCAAGACCTCTCCGTCGAGCCGCTCGAGCACCACGCGCTCGTGCAAGAGCGCCGCGGCGTCGCCGCGCGTGTCGGCACATAGAATCAACTGCTCCAGCAGCTCGACGGTCGTCGCCATCGCCCGATGACGTAGCGCGTCTGTCCTCGGTCGAACAGGTCCAAACCCTGGTTCACACAGGCGGCCGTCGCTTCGCTGCAGAAGATCATTCTTTTGGACGATTCGATCCGCCCGAGAGCCGCTGTAGGCTTCCGTTCGTCGTGCAGGCGAACGCGAGCGCGAGTTTCTTCGACGGCGTCGACGGCGACCCCGAGCGCCCGGCGCGCCCTCCGTGGGCGGACGTGGCGGTGGCCGTCGCGTTCGCGTCGCTCGGCGTGATCGAGTGCGCGCTTCGCGAGGGGATTCGCTCGCGGGGGGCGACGTATGCGCTGAGCGTTCCCTTCTTCGTGGCCGTCGCGCTGCGTCGCAGTCACCCGGGCCGCGCGACGATCGCGATCTTTGCGTACGCGACGCTGCTGACGATCGTCGAGCGAGTCGGGCGCTATCCCGCGCTCGCGCTGCACACGTCCGCGGCGGTGCTGCTCATGCCGTACACGCTGTTGCGCTGGGGATCGCGGCGCGAAATCGCTCTTGGGGTCGCCATGGTGACCGTGGCGTTCCTCTCTTCGACGCTGAGCGGCGGGACCGCGGCGATCACGGACACCATCGCCGCGGCGGTGGCGCTCGCGCTCCCCGCGACCATCGGCGCGTCCGCTCGCTATCGCGCCATCGCCCAGCAGAGCAAGATCGACCTGGCCCGCTCGCGCGAGCGCGAATCGCTCGCGAGGGAGCTGCACGATACGGTCGCCCACCACATGACCGCCATTGTTGTCCAAGCGCAGGCCGCGCGCGTCGTCGCCGCGAAGAAGCCCGCCGCGGCGCTCGAAGCCCTCTCCGTCATCGAGCAAGAGGCGTCTCGCGCGATGCTCGAGCTGCGCGCCGTGGTCGCTTCGCTTCGCGATCGGGGGCCCGCGGCCCTCGCGCCTCGCGCCCGCATCGAGGACATCTCTGCGCTCGCGCGCGTGGCCCAGGACGGAGCGCCCGCCGTCGAGGTCTCGCTCGAAGGAGCCCTCGACGCGCTCGACCCCGCGCTGCAAGCGACGCTCTTTCGACTCGCGCAAGAGTCGGTCACCAACGCGCTCCGACACGCGCGGCGCGCGACCGTGATTCGTGTGCGTGTAATCAAGAAGGACCGCGACGTGACGATCACCGTGCGAGACGACGGCGCCCCTGGGGCCGGAAGAAGGCCCGGCTTCGGCCTCGCGGGCATGGCCGAGCGCGCGGCGCTCTTCGGAGCGACCTTCGACGCCGGCCCCGACCCCGAGGGGGGCTGGCGCGTCGAGGCCGTCTTTCGCGCCACGGAAGGACTTTCGCGATGACGATCCGCGTGGTGCTCGCCGAAGACCAAGACCTCGTGCGCGCGGGGCTTCGGATGATCCTCGAGGCCGAGGACGACATCTTGGTCGTCGGTGAAGCGCGCGACGGACGCGAAGCGCTGCGGTTGTCGCGCGAGCTCTCGCCGGACGTGTGCTTGTTCGACATTCGCATGCCCGGCCTCGATGGAATCGAGGTCACCCGTCGCCTCCACGACGGAGCGAGCGCCGCCGCGAAGCTCCCCGCGGTGGTGGTCGTCACGACGTTCGACCTCGACGAGTACGTGTTCGCCGCGCTCGACGCGGGCGCGCGCGGGTTTCTCTTGAAGGACGCCGGGGCTGCGATGCTCGTGCAAGCCGTGCGCGCCGCGGCCGTCGGGGACGCGCTGATCGCGCCGAACATCACGGCGAGGCTGCTCGCGCGCTTCGCGAAGCTGCGCCCTCGCGAGGTCGCGCGGCCGACCGACCCGCTGACCGAGCGCGAAGAAGAGATCCTCGCGGCGGTCGCTCGCGGCAGCACCAACCAAGAGATCGCCGACGGGTTTCACATCAGCGCGAGCACGGTGAAGACCCACATCGCGAGCCTCATGAGCAAGCTGTCGGCGCGAAACCGCGTCGAGCTCGCGCGCTGGGCTTACGAGACGGGCCGCGTTCCCAGCGTCACGCGATAGAGGTTCGAGTCGTTGCCGCTGACGTACAACGATCTCCCCGCGTCGGCGTGATCGACGCAGAGCGCGATCGCGTAGCGCGGCAACGAGGCCTTCGCGACGCACGCCCCTGTGAACACATCCCACTCGAACAGCGCGTCGAAGCGCACCGTGAACAACGTCTTCTCGTCGAGCGCGAGCGCGAAGCCCAAGGGGTGAACTTCCTTGTGCATCGCGACGAGCGCTCGATCACGAAAGAACGCGAGCGTCCCGTCGATCGTCGTCGCGCAGATCGATCGCGCGTCGCGCGTGCAGACCGCTCGCGCCGCGGGCTTCTTCAGCCCCGCGACCCTGTACGCGACCTCTCCCGTGACACGATCGATCGCGAAGAGCTCTCTGTGATCGAGCGTCGCGAGCAGAATCCCTGCCTCTTCGGCGACGTGAAGCCAGCGCGCCCCCGACGGAAGCGCTGCGACGAGCGTGCTCGCTGTGTCTCGGCCGATCGCGAGCCGCTCGATCGCGTAGGTGGTCTTGCGCCGAGGGCTCACGCTCCACACGCCTGCGAACACGTCGCCGTTCTCAGCGACGGCCAGCGACGTGACGTTGGGCGCGGGCCGTGGAGCGGTGACCGAGCCCCACTCGACGGACGCCTCCTCGGCCGACGCATAGCGCTCGACGCGATCGGTGTACGACGCGATGAAGCGGCCGCTGCCTCCTCCGATCGGACCGCGCAGCGCCCGCGCGCTCGCCCGCGGCTCACCCCTGATCCACAGGTGAGGCGCGGATCTGCCGACGTACGATCGGACGGCGACGATCGCGTTGTCACACGAAATCAAGCCGCCCGCTGGCTCCGCAGGTCCCCCGGCGCGAACGAGCCGCCCGCTCTCGGCCTCGATGATCGCGACGCGACGGTCTGCGGCCGCGGCGACGAAGCGCCCGTCTGGCGAAAACGCGATCGACACGAGCCTCCCGTCGACGACGCGCGTCCATCGAATCGCGCCGTCCGCGTCGACGCACGTCACGGCTCCCTCCGCTGAAGCGCAGAGCCACGCGGGGCCGTCGCCGACGACCGTGACGACGTCTACCCGGTGCGAGAGCGCGATCCTGCGCTCCTCGTCCGCGTCGAGCGGTCGGAGCACGAGCGCCCGATCGTCTTCGTCGTAGCTCGCGCCGATCGTTCGCGATCTGTCGTCGATCTTCGCGCAGCGCGCGCGTCGCGGGTCGAGCGCGTCGCGGGTCTGCCCCGTCTTCGCGTCGAGCACGAGCGTCTGCTCGAAGTGACCGATGATCATGTGCTCGCCCCGCGAGGACGGCGAGTACCACCGCGCGCCGCTCGCGGGGAGGTCCCACGTGGCACACGTATTCAAATGCTCTCGGTCGAGCACGCGGAGCCTCGCGTTGTCTTCGATGACGAGCACCGCTCCGTCCGTGGCGAAGACCGACGCGCGTCGCGCTTGGCCGAGCGAGACGCGTCGCTTCTCTTCGAGGGTGCGGGCGTCGAGCAGCGCGATCGATCCCTCGTTCGAAGCGAAGAGCACTGTGGTTTCGTCGAGCGGCTGCGCGGCGACGAAGAGCGCTCCGTAGAGATCGAACGGGAGCATCGCTTCGATCTCGTCGACGAAGGCGCCGTCACTGAGGCGCCATCGGCGCAGGTGCCTCGCGGTCTCGTCGGTGCCGAGCACGTGTCCGTGGTGATCGAACGTGGCCGTTCGAAGGGTCTTTCCCCACGTGAACGCGTCGTCCGAGCAGAGCTCGATCGACGCGCGGATCGTCGGGGCGTCGGCGGTTGGCCTGCGAGTACGAGCCATGGGCGACGAAGATCGCACGCTCGTCGCTCGAAGGCTCTCGCTTCGCGCAGGACGGTCGCTATCCGAGGCCGACGTTCGCGAGCAAGCCGTTGGAGAAGACGGCCATCGCTTCGGGGCTGAGGACCTTGGCGCGCGCTTGCTTCCAACGATCGACGCGATCGCCGTAGTAGCCGCGGACGCTCTGCGCGTTCATTCCGTACTCCTGTCCCCAGTGGCAGGTGAACGTGATGCCCGCGTTGCTGAGCGCGCTCCAACACGCTTTGTGCACTTGCGTGATCTGGTCGCTCTGCAGGCTCGGGAGCTCGATGTACGTGTTCATGTCGTTGATGTTCATCCCGAGCAGCGAGCGAGTCTTCTTGACGAATCGCACGCCGATCGCGCCGAGCAGGAGCCTTCCGTTCTTGCGCTCGCTCGCGAGGGCGCCGAGCACGACGTCGAGCGCGGCCACGGTGGACTTGTGATCCACGACGATCTCGGTGCTGCGGCCGTTGCCCGGCGGAAGGGTCGTCGGACCGAACATTTGCCCGGGAAACAGCGGCCCCACCTTGCCCGGCGTGTACTGCCCTGCCGTCTGATCGGAGATCACCTTCGCCAAGATGGGGCCCGTCACTGGGCCGCCGAAGACGTCGACGAGCTTCGAGATGAGCCTCGTCGTGTCGGTCGAGGACATCGAGGTCGCGAACGTCGGATCTGCAAACGGGCGTGACGGCGGGCGCGCCCAGAGCGTCGTGACGAAGGCGCCGTTCGCGTGGTCGTCTGCATACGGACTCAGGACAACCGAGAAGTGGTACGGGCGACCAGGGCCGAACTTGGATGTGTCGAGCGTGGCCATGGCGTTCCACACGTCCGGATCGCGCAGCGGCAGCGCCTTTACGTTGCCCGTAAACTCGTAGAGAGGAACGGCCTCGACCACCATGGAGTGGACGAACCCCATCGCGCCCAACCCCACGATGGCCGCGCCGTACGCGTCGTCGTCGCACAGCTCCGTGGTGCTGAGCCCTGTGTTCTGCGCGAGCGTGGCCGCGAGGCTCGGCTCGAACAAGCGCTTGGTGGGCTGAACGAACACGGCCTTCCCGGGGGCCGTGACCAGATACACCCCGAGGACCGTGTCGTGAACGGCGCCGATGTCGAGCGCGCTTCCGTGCGTTCCTGTGGCGACGCAGCCGGCGAGCAGGTGACCGTCGTTGGCGCCCGAGGTCTGCAGCGCGAGCTTGCTCTTGCCGAGAACGCGGTTGATCGACGCGATCTTCGTCCCTCCGCCGATGAGGTACGGCGCTGCCTTCTTCGCGGCCGCCGCGGTCTTGTAGTCCGCGCTCCACATGCTCTGCGGAACGGGCACGACCTTGTTGTACGCCCCCTGATCAACGAGCACGTTCTTCGGCGACAAGATGTTCGAGAGCGACCACGTCGCGCCCGGGACGCACAGCGGCTCTTTGTGGTCGAAGCAGTACTGTAGAACGTCGCTGATCGCGTCCGCGAGCGCGCGGGTCGTCGTCGCGCCGCCGCTCAACGAGTTGGTCGCGACCGCGCCCGGCGTGAGGTAGAGCGGGATGTTCTGCTCCGCGATGATGTGGTGAAACGTCGAGAACGACACGTCCTCGTCGACGAGCGTGTTTCGAATCGTTGGCGGTGCAGGCATGTCAGCGTCCTCCCTCGGTGCGCGTTGCGTGTGAGCGGCCCTTGTTCGTGTTGGCTCCGCCGTTGGTGGGCGACGCGCCTCCGGCGGCGGGGCCGTTGGTGGGGTTCGCCAGCGGGTTGTCGTTGCTGTTGTCGCTCGGCGTGTTGTTCGGCGCTGCGCATTGGACGGACGCGCTCGGCGCTCCTCCGACGTTGGTGATCACGATCTGCGCGATCCCGTTGGGGCACGAAGGCAACGGTAGAAATCGCGTCCCCGACTGCGTCGCGGCGCTCTGATCGACCGCGCCGCCGCTCTGACACTCGTTGGCTCCCGCGCCGCACGTGCTCGGAGGCCCGTGGGTCCCGGTGTCGAGCGCGGGTGGTCTTCGGAGCACGATGTTGCCCGCGCCGCACGCGACCAGGGTGAGCGCCGCCAACGCGGTCGACGCGACTCGAATCATGGTGCTTCTATTCATGGCGTGCCTCCCGGCGGAACAACGTTGGGCTGCGGGCAACCCTCGGGGCCTTCGGTCGTCGTGTGCCACCCGCTCGAGCACGTCGAGGGCTGGCTCCCGTTTCCTCTCGCCTGACAATTGGGCGCTCCGTTCGCGGGGTTGTCGCACCACGCGCAGGACGGCTGCGACGCGCACGCCGAGCACGTGTTGCTGTCCGCCGGGCGATTTCCACAACAACGCGCGGCCTCGATCGGGTCGCTCGTGCGCACGACCGCCGGGCACGGCGCGGGGCATCCCGCGAGCACGGACGCGGTCAACAGCGCTCCGAGCGCTCTCTTCCAACGCAGTGGTCTCATCGTTCGCTCTCTCCTCTCGACAGTGATCTCGTCCCTCACGAGTTTTGTCCCAGCGGCACTTTGCCGAGCCGCGACAGCACGATCCCGAGCGCGCGCAGCAGCAAGAATCCAGGCCACTCAGGGTGCGACGGCGGAGCGCTCTCGGTGAAGCTCACCGTGAGCTTCATGTACGGAAGCGAGCTCGTGTCCTTGTGAACCGACACGCGCAGCGTGTCCGGCGAGTCGCCCATCATCGTGAGCCGCCCCACGTAAATGTGCTTCGGCGCCGCGAAGGGCGTCGGCTGATAGCCCGAATAGCGAACGATGCGCTGGTCCATCCCCGAGGCGAGGTAGAGCACCCGCGCGTCGCCGAGCGCGGTGCCGGCCTCGAGCACGTAGAAGTCCGGAGCGTTGTCTCCCTTGAAATATCCGAGGTAGACGCTGATGGCCCCGAAGCGCGCGCCGCACAGCCTGGCGGGCGTGATCACGTCGACGCGGTCGACCGGCTTGCTCAGCAGACCTCCGTACTTTGCCTGCATCTCGTCGACACACGCAATCAAGTGATCCCCCGCTTCGACGGAGCCCACCGCGGTGCGCGCGTTGACCGGCGTGCTCTTGGGAAGCGTCACGCGCGCCATCCACAGGTGCCCCGTGAACGTCCCAAGGTCTGGAATCTCTCGATCGTGCGTCGCGGCGGCGTTGTAGTACCGCGCCGACGCGTCGTTGCTCGTGGCCGCCGGGACGACCAGCGTCGGCCCGTTGACGGTGTCGTCTTTCGTGAGACCCACGCTCTGCGCCGCGGCGTCGAGCGCGGGCTTGTACTTCGCCAGGTCGACGACCGACGATTGCCCCATCGCGTTCAGCGCGATCGCGTACGCGTCGACGACGCTCGGCGTCGCCTTCGCCGATGGAAACTTCGCCACGAGCTCTTTAGCGAGCGCGTCGCGGTCCTCGTTGCTCAACGGAATGCTCATGCTCTCCCTCTCGTGTGTCTCGACCGGAGACGACGCGGTCACTCTGCTCGCGTACATCGTCCGCGCGACCAAAGAGCACAGCTCCTCCGCTCTGCTCGCCTCTCCTGCCGAGGGACCGATGCAAACACAACGAGCGTCCCCGCGAAAGTGCGCCCTCCCTCGCGCGAGCCTGTCACGGCATGACAATCGTTGATGAAGTTACCAACGAGACAGCGCTCAGCGATTGGCCCAGCGCAGGAGCTCGGCCTTGAGCTCGTCGTAGTACATCGCCTCGCCGAGGTTGTGCGACGTGAGGTTGTAGACGAACTGTCGCGTCCCCGTTTCGTCGAGGATCACGACGTCTCGGATGGCGGCCATCCAGTTGCTCTGGACGTTCACCATCGTCGAGTCGAGCACGAGCGGGAGCGTCTCCATCCCCGTGAGGCCCGTGGGGTTCGACTCGCTCCCGATCGCCGCGACGATGTTGATCGCGATGGGCCTGCGCAGGCCGCTCATCGCGCTGAACTCACGCTGCATTCTGCCCAAGTGCACGACCTGGGTGGCGCAGTACGTTCACGTCGCGGTCCCGAAGTACCACGCCGTGATCCGGCCTCGCATCGCGCGCGGCGAGACGTCCATCCGGTGCGTCATCGAGTTGGGATTCAAATCAGGCAGCGTAAAGTCCGGTGGACTGAAGGGCGCGCCCGCCTCGCCTCCCTCGCTCGTCGCGTCGCTGTTGGCGACGTCGCTCGCGCGCACGACGTCCGACGTCGCGACATCGTCTGCGCTGTCGGGCGCGGAGGTGACGTCGATGACGGCCGTGTCCTCGGCGGCGCTGTCCGCGATCATCGCGGTGTCCGAGGGCGGGCTCTGGGTGTCTTGCGTGCCTGTGTCGGTCGGCGCCGGGCGCGGTGAGCACGCGCCGAGGGCGCCGGCGAGCGCGAGGGCGCCGAACGTCACGCTCCATCGCGTCGCGCGGTGGGTCATCGAAGCATTCATGCGCCCGAGTGTAGCAAGGCCAGCGGCCCCGTCGCTCGACTCCGACCGAACGCTTCGACCGAGCGCCTCTCAGCCGAGGAGCTGCTCGAGAAAGCGCGTGGAAACATCCCCTTTTTGAAACTCGGGGGCGTCCAGGATGCGCTTGTGCAGCTCGGTGTTGACCTTCACGCCCTCGCAGATGAACTCGTCGAGCGCGCGTCGCATGCGCGTGATCGCTTGTTTGCGCGTCGGCGCGTGCGCGATCACCTTCGCGAGCAGCGAGTCGTAGTTGGGCGGGACGCGCCAGCCGCCGTACACGCCAGAATCGACGCGAATTCCCACGCCGCCGGGCGGGTGGTACTCGGTGATCTTGCCCGGCGAGGGCGCGAACGTGCGCGGGTCCTCGGCGTTGATGCGACACTCGATCGCGTGCCCGCGCGGGACGAGCTTGCTCTGCTCGATCAAGAGCTTCGCGCCGTTGGCGATCAGGATTTGCTCGGCCACCAAATCAAGTCCCATCACCATTTCGGTCACGGGGTGCTCGACTTGCACGCGCGTGTTCATCTCCATGAAGTAGAGCTCGCCGCGCTCGTCCATGAGAAACTCGACGGTGCCGAGCGAGTAGTAGCCCGTCTCGCGCGCCGCGCGCTGCAAGAGCGCGAACATCTTCTCGCGGGACTCTTGCGAGAGCGACGGCGAGGGCGCCTCTTCGAGCACCTTCTGGTGCCGGCGCTGAATCGAGCACTCGCGCTCGCCCGCGATCACCACGTTGCCGTGCTTGTCCGCGACGATCTGAAACTCGATGTGCTTGGGCTTCTCGACGTAGCGCTCGAGGTAGACGTCGGGGTTCTTGAAGCCGGCCATCGCCTCTTCGCGCGCCGTGTGAAACGCCGCGGAGAGCGACGCCTCGTCGCGCACGATCTTCATGCCGCGCCCGCCGCCGCCGCCGGACGCCTTCAAGATCACAGGAAACCCGATGCGCCTCGCCTCGCTGAGCGCGTGCTCCGCGGACTCGAGCACGCCGGTGCCGGGCAACATGGGCAGGCCGAACTTCGCCGCGTTGCCGCGGGCGGTGACCTTGTCGCCCCACGCGCGCATCGCTGCGGGCGAGGGGCCGATCCACGTGAGCTTGCACTTCTGGACGACCTCGGCGAACTCGGCGTTCTCCGAGAGAAAGCCGTAGCCGGGGTGGATCGCGTTGGCGCCGGTGATCTCCGCGGCCGCGATGATCGCGGGGATGTGAAGGTAGCTCTGCCTCGGGTTGGCGGGGCCGATGCACACAGCCTCGTCGGCGAAGCGCACGTGAAGCGCCTCGGCGTCGACTTCGGAGTGCACGGCAACGGTCTTCAGCCCGAGCTCTTTGCACGCGCGGATCACGCGAAGCGCGATTTCTCCGCGGTTTGCGACGAGGACCTTCTTGAACATCAGCCGCTCTTCTTGATCTTGAAGAGCTTCTCGCCGAACTCGACGGGCTTGCCGTTCTCGATGAGGATCTCGGCGATCGTTCCGTCGACGTCGCACTCGATCTCGTTCATGAGCTTCATCGCCTCGACGATGCAGAGCACTTGGCCCTTCTTCACCGGGCTGCCCACTTCGACGAACGAGCGAGCCGTCGGCGACGGCGCGCGATAGAACGTCCCGACGAGCGGAGACGTCACGTCCACGGTGTTGGCGTCGTCGCCGCTCGGCGCGGGCGGCGGCAGCGAGGGACGCGACGCATCGAAGTGCGCTCCCGTCCCGTCCGCGGCTTCACGACCGCCGGTGGACATCGGAAAGGCTGGCGCGCCCACGAACGGCGCCGCGCCCGTGACGGAGCGCTCGATCGTGATGCACTGCTCGCCGTTCTTGATCTCGATCTTGCTGAGGTCGTAACGGCGAAGGGCCCGGGCCAGCGCCTTGATTTGCTCGAGGTCGACTTCCATAGCGGCCCGCGGGTATACACGACGGACTGCGCGTTACGAGGGGGGATTTCTGCAACGCGCTGCGGCGAAATCCGATGGGACCTTGTGGTCCGCCATAATTCCCGAATTCGCTATTTACGGGAAAATACTGATAGCGTCCGTCTCGGAGAATTGTCCGTGACAGATCGAAGCAAACCTTGGCTCTCGACTGCGCTCGCCGCAGTCCTACTCGCCGCATGCGGCTCGCCCGTCGTCGGCGGAACAACAGATTCGGGCGTCGACGTCGCGCCCATGTGCGAGGGCGGAGCGCAGACCGTTTGCAGCGGTCGTTGCGTCGATCCTCAAAACGATCGCAACAACTGCGGCACCTGTGGCCGCGAGTGTCCCGGCGGCCAAGCGTGCCGCATGGGCATGTGCACCGTGGACTGTCCCTCGGGCCAGACGCTCTGCAACGGTCAGTGCGTCTCGGTCGCCGCGGACCGCGAGCACTGTGGAATGTGCGGCAATCGCTGCGGCGACGGCCTCGTGTGCTCGATGGGCATGTGCACGACTTCGTGCGGCGCAGGGCTCACCAACTGCATGGGCTCGTGCCGCGATCTGCAGACGGACAACGCCAACTGCGGGATGTGCGGGACCATGTGCGGCGCGGGACAAGCGTGCTCGGCGGGCATGTGCCGGCTCACGTGCGCGACGGGACAGACCGCGTGCGGGACCCCGCCCTCGTGCACGAACACACAGAGTGATCGCGCCAACTGCGGGATGTGCGGAAACGCCTGCGGCGCGGGCCTCGTTTGCGACACGGGCATGTGTGTTCCGTCGTGCCGCATGGGGCAGACGAACTGCATGGGCTCGTGCACGTCGACCGAGAGCGATCCGAACCACTGCGGCGCGTGCGGGACGGTGTGCGGCCCCTACACGAACGCGATCGCGTCGTGCGCGACGAGCATGTGCATCATGACGTGCAACGCGGGCTTCAGCGACTGCAACAACGATCGCATGGACGGCTGCGAGGTCGACACGCGCTCGGACGCGATGAACTGCGGCCGCTGCGGAAACGCCTGCAATTTTGCTAACGGAACAGGCGTCTGCACCATGGGCGGCTGCCGCCTCACGACCTGCAACATGGGCTTCGAGAACGCAGACGGCATCGACGCCAACGGCTGCGAAGTGCAGACGATCCGCGTCGGCGGCATGGGCGGGCTTCCGCTCGCAGGCGGAACGCTCAACGGCGTGCGCGAAGACACGATGGCGGGCGGAATCATTCCGGACGGAATGGTCACCACCATGACGAACGACTTCTTGTGGATCCCCAACGTCAACGAGAGCACCGTCTCGAAGTGGGATCCCGTCGCGGGCCGCGAGCTCGCGCGCTATCGCGTGGGCCTGCCCGCGGGCGAGTGCGTCGGTCAGTGCTGCCACGTCAACGGCTGCAACATGCCCTCGCGCGTCGTGATCGACGGCAACGGTGATGCGTACATCGCCAATCGCGCGTTCGCGTTTCAGGGGACGGTCACCAAGATCGCCGCGGATCGTCGCGACTGCGTCGACACCAACGGCAACGGCATGATCGACACGAGCTCGGGCCCAACCAACGTGTTGCCCTTCGAGCAAGACGAGTGCGTGCTCTGGACGCGCCCCGTCGGCGTGAGCAACTCGGTGCTCCGCGCGATCGCGATCGACGCGGGTGACGCGCGCGCGCCCAACGGCAACGTGTGGGTCGGAAGCTGCAACCAGTCGACCACCGCGCGCGCGTGGAAGCTCGACTCGCGCACGGGACGAATCCTGCTCGAAGTCGTCGCGCCGAACGCTGCGTTCAACTGCTTCTACGGCGCGGTGGGGACGGCGGACGGTCGCGTGTGGTTCGCGGACGAGCACCAGGCGCCGACCAACGCCCTCGTTCCGATCAACTCGGCGACGGGCATGTGGGGCACACCCACGCCGATCTTGGGACCGAGCGGATGCCGCAACACCTACGGCATTTCTGCGGATCGACGCGGCCGCATCTGGCTCTCGAGCCCGTACTGCAACCAGATCCTCGGCTACGATCCCTCGGCCAACATGGGGATGGGCGCGTGGGGCGAAGCCGAAGTCGGCGCGATCACGGGCCTCGGAATCACCGTCGACTCCGCGGGCAACGTGTGGACGCCTGTGCACCCGTCGGGCAACACGCTGATCCGATTCCCGTCGGATGATTTCGTCCCGGGAGGGCGCGTTCCTGCCGCGAGCATCACGCGCATCGCGACGGGACGCTCGTTCGGGCAAGTGACGGCCATTGGCGCGGATCGCTCTGGCAACATGTGGTTCACGCACTCGGACCCGAGCACGCAGCTCGTTCGCTACAACCCTGCAGGCGCAGGGACGTTCACGAACTTCACCGGCCCCAACCGCGTGTACACGTACTCGGACTTCACGGGCGCGGTTCGCCGCAGCTCGATCCCGCAGGGAACGTACACGCGCGACGCCGACCTCGGCTGCGCCGCGCCGCGGTTGAACCAGTTCATCCTCGACGCCGACGCGCCCGCGGGCACGATCATGACCATCTCTGCGCGCACCGCGGCCACCGCCGCGGGCCTCTCGATGGCCTCGGACATCCCCGTCGCGACGCTGCCGCCCAACTCGTCGCCCTATGACCTCGCGGCTGCGTTCCGCGCTGCGTCCGCGACGGCCTTGCAACACCTTCGCTTCACGGTGTTGCTCCGCACCGCGCCGTCTGGCGCGAACCCTGTCCTGCGCTCGATGCGCGTGACCTGGTCCTGCCCGTAAGCTCGCTGCGGGCGCGCTCGTCACAAACAAGCGCCGGGCGAGCTTCGATCTCTGTGGGGGGGACGTTACTGACAGCGGCCGCGGACGGCGAACACCGTCCCGCCGGTGCTCGCGAATGCGACGGTGAATCCCAGCACGTTGTCGTGCGCGATCCTCGCCGTCGTGACGGCCATCCCGCGCGACACCTCGACGGGGGCGCCGAGGGCGCGAAGCGTCCTGTCGTACCGCTGCATCCACGCGGCGCGCGGCGCACGCGAGGTCTTCTTCTGGACCCACGAAATCAACCAGCCGCCGTCGCTCAAGCTCGCGACGCTCGGCTCGTCGGGCTCGTCGCCGGGCTGCGCGATGGGGCTCAGGGGAGTAATCGCCGTCGATCCGTCGGTCCCGAGCCGCGCCGCGAAGAGCCCCCGCGGTCCTGACTGACGATCGACCCACACGACGAGCGCTTCGTTCGTGCCCATGGCGACGCGCGCGACGCTGGGAGCGCTGTTGTTCGAGAGCATCGCCGCGTCGATCACCGAGCGGTGCGTCGTGTCGAGCAGCCACGCGTAGATGCGATCGCGACCGGACACCGCGATCACTTGGTGAGCGCCGTTCTTCGCGGCCTCTGCGCCGCGCGGGCCTTGTTCGCGCAACACGTCCATCGGGCTGCCCGACGCGGTCACGCGCGTCGCGTTGATGGGCCACGGAGCGAGCACGCGCGAGGTCGTCCCGTAGTCCGTCGAGAGAAAGAGCTCGGCGCTCGAGAGCTGCCTGCGCGCGTCGAGCTTTCCTCGGGCGCCGAGGATGTACGGCGTGACGTCGCCCACGGTGCGGCAGAAGAACGTCGCGCTGTAGTCGGGACCGGCGGCCGTCGCGTCCGCGAGCGGATCGCGCAGCGCGCTCGCGCGAACGCTCGATCGCCCGCCGGCAAACTGCAGCGCCGAGAGGTAGTTGCCGCAGCCGATCACCTCGCGTCGCGACCCGCCGCTGAGCAGCTGATCGACGACGAACGAGCCCTGACCGACGCTCGTTCCGTGCGTCGCAAACGCGCGAAACACGGTGCGTCGCTGATCGCGCGCCGGTGCGTGCTGCAGCTGATCGGACTGCGATGATCCTCGGTCGAGCGGCCCGCTCCCTCGCACGCGCGCCCAGCTCACCCCGTCGCCGCTCGCGCGAGCGCCCCCGGTCGAGTGCACCCACGCAATATCGACCTCGTCCATGAACGAGTTCACGTGGATCCCGCGCTCGACGATGATCCCCGTGCCGAGCTCGAGGGGCGCGCCAGATAGTGAGCACGTATTCATGTCAGCGCCGGATTGACCGGGCGATTGACGGGTACCTGTCGGCAAGAGCCTTCGCGTCGACGCGTAGTACAGCCCCGCCGCGACGCCGGCGACGAGCACGAGAAGCCCGAGGACGCCAGCGACGCTGCTCCCGCTCGAAGACGGCGGCGGTAGCGGTCGCGGAACGACGTGCGGCTGCGACGGCACCGCGATGGGCGGCGTGAGCGGCGGCGCGGGCTGCGCGACGGGCGCGTTCGTCAGGCGACCGAGCTTGGCCGCGAGCGCTGGCGATGGAACCGGCGCGCCCAACGTCGCCGCGAGCGCCTTGAGCAGCGCGTCCGGCGCGTCCCTCGTCGCATCGGTCGACGTCGGAAACGCGCGGCTCATGAGCAGCGGGAGCGTCGTCGCCTTCACGTTCGGGAGCTGCGCGACCCAGAGGTGACCTGCGCCCCAGAGCATGTGCGTGCGAAGGGGCTCCCACGATTCGGCGCTCGCGGGCTGCGCGCCCGCGCCTGTGTAGCCGACGAAGGTCGCGGGGTCCCCGGGCTCGCAGGGGTCGAGCGGAAGCTGACGAAGCCCGCACAAAAGAGCGGTCTTCAGCGCGACGAAGCCCGCGGGCAACGAGGGCATCTCTTGGCGAACGCGCTCGATCAACTGCTCGAGAGCGACGCCGCCGACGAGGCGCTTTCCGTGAAAGCGCTCGAGCCATCGCAATACGTACCCGCGACGGAGCTGCGCTTCGAACCACTTCCAATCGAGCCGATACGACCGAACGAGGTCCTCGGGCGAGGTGACGGCCTGATCCTCTTTGCCCCACTCGACGATGAGCCCTGTGTGCCCGAGCTCCCAGAGCAGCTCGTTGAGCGCAGCGTCGTCGTCCGCGGGACGCTCTTGATCGACGTAGTCGTGCTCGGGAGAAACCGCGGCGATCCACGCGAGCAGCTCGCCCGATCGATACGCGCCCTTCAGCGCGTCCCACACCGACGCGAGCTCCATCGTGCTCGAGAGCTGCTTGACCTGGACGAGCTCGAGCGTCGCGCCGTTGGCGGACTTGAGCGCCAGCGTCGCGCGCGACCCGAGCGCGCCATAGATCCCAGCCCACAGCGAGCGCGTGTCCGGAGCTTGCGCGGCCTTGGCCTTGCGGAGGCGCTCGATCCAGCGCTCGTCTCTGCGCGAGGGAGGGAGCGACTCCATCCACGCGAGCAGCTCGCCGCTCGCGTACGCGCGGGTGAGCGCCTCGCGAAGCGCCGGCCCTGACTGCGAAGAGAGGGCGGTCTGCGCGAGCGTCACGGGATCGGTGAACGCCAGGTCCGCGACGCGCAGCGGCTCGCCGAGCGCCCACGCGAGGCGCTCGAGTCCGAGCGGCTCTCCCTTGCCGAGCGCGTCTGCCGCAGCCGCAGCCGCGTTGAACCCCGCGCGTCGAAGCCACGCGCCGAGCACGCGATCCCTTGCCGAGCGCGAGAGGTCATCGGTGCTCACGGTCCCCGAGCGAACCGCGGGGCCGAGGTCGCTCGGCGTTCGAACCCACGCGCGACCGAGCACGAGCTCGGTCTTTCCGAAGAGCCACGCCATCGTGTGAACGACGTGCGCTTCGCTCGCGTTGCGATCGGCCAGGCGTCGGATCTCTGCGGCGACATCGGTGATCGACGCGGGCGCGTCGTTGGCCGCGAGCCACTGGTGCATGTCCCCGCGCTTGATCGCGGCGTACGCGTGCGCGGGGTGCTCGAGCAGCGCGGTCCCGGCCGCGTCGAGGCTCGTCGGAGCCCCAGGGAGCGCCGCGCACGGCGTCCACGCGCGCGCCGTACCCTCTTGCAGATCGAGCCCTTCGGCCCGCAGCAGCGCGTGCGATCGATCGCGGTCGATTCCCCGAGACGACGCTTCTTGTTCGATGCGCGCGAGGTCCTGCGCGAAGAGCTTTCGCGAGGCGCCCGCGAGGCCCGCGGCCCACGCGACGAACGCCCGATCACGATGCGCCGCGAGCTCGTCGAGCGCGACGTCGCACAGCGCGTCGAGCGCAGGGCTCTCTGCGACGGACGGATCGCGCTCTCGCGCGCGCCTGGCGAGCGCGACCTTTCGCTTGTCGAGCGCGTTCTGCGCGACCGCGGCTTGATTGCGCTGCTCGAAGCCCTTGCGCGCGACCTCGTCGAGCGACGCTTGCAGCTCGCTCCACCGCCGCGCGAAGAGCTCGGGCGAGGGCTTCGCTTCAGTGAGGAGATCTCGCGCGGAGAGGTCCGGCCAGAGGGCACACAAAATCGGCGCGTCCGTCGCGAGCAACGCGAGCTGCTTGTGCGCGAGGGCGTCGTGCTCCGAGGGCTCCTGGCGCTTCTTCCATGCGCCCTTCGCGCGGACACGCGCGTCGCCTTCGGCGGGCGGAGCCGCGGGCGAAGCTTGTTGCGCTCCGTGCGCGAGCGCGCTCGCGAGCGCGTCGCTGGTTGTCACTTCGAGCACCGCGCCCCCCGCAGGGTTGGCGTGCTGCGGGTGTGGTGGTCCCGAAGCGCCGCTCGGCGCAACCTCGAGGACCGCTCCCGGAGCGGCGTCGCGATCACTCGATCCGTCAGGGCCCGACATCGACCCGAGGAGCGTGGCCTCTCGCCGCCTCGCGAGCAAGGGGGAGCGAGTGACGCAAACGCCGGATTTCACCGCGCGTACACGTATTACAGAGGTCCCCGCCTCGACGATCGCGCGCCCCCCACTCGCTGTTCAGCGCCCGAAGAGCTTCTTTCGCGCCTCGACGAGCGGCGCGGTGATCTCTTTCGGGAGCGGCTGCGGTCCGCCCCATTGGATCGCGTGGTGCGCGATGGTGGCGAGGTGCTCGACGAGCTCGAGGCGCAGATACGCTTGCTCGACGTCGACGCCCCAGGCCCACACGCCGTTGCCTTGCACGAGGACCGCGTCGTGCTTCGCGATCCACGGCTCGATCGCGCTCACCGCGGGCGCGCCCGGCGCCGCCAATCCCACGAGCGGAACGCGCTCTCCCAACGACACAACCGCCTCTGGAAGAAAACACGCGAGCTCGCGCCCGCTCACCCCGAGCGCCGTCGCATAGGGCGGATGCGCGTGCACAACGGCCGCGACATCCGCGCGCGCGCGGTAGACCGCGAGGTGAATGTTGAGCTCGCCGAAGGGCTTCTTCGCGCCCGATACCTGCGCGCCCGAGGCGTCCGTCACCACGAGCGATCGCTCGTCGACGTCGGCCTTCGACGTCGCGGTCGGCGTGCACACGATCCGGTCTTCGGACACGCGCGCCGAGAGGTTGCCGTCGTGGTTTGCGACGAACCCTCTCGTCCACATGCGCGACGAATAGAGAGCGATCTCGGCCTTGGCGCGCGCCTCGACGAGCATCGCAGGTCGTTTCAGCGCCACGACTCCTCCGCTGCGTCGACGACACCGACGATCACGTCGATGATCGGGAGCTTGCCCTTCGGATCGATCCCGAAGATCTGCCGCGCGCCGTTGCCTTCAGCGTTGATGAGCACGAGATCGCCGACGCCCGCTTGCGCGCGATCGACCGCGATGAATGCGCCGCCCGTCGCCTTGGACTCGGTGTCCACGGGCTCGCACAAGAGCACCGTCTGTCCGTCGTACGCCTTGTGCTGAACGCTCGCGACGACGGTCCCGATCACGCGCGCGAGCTTCACTGCGCCGCTCCTTCGCGTCCGCGCACGAAGCGCTTTCCTCGGCCTTCGACGACGTCCACTTCGTCCACGAGACCGACGATCGTCGCGTCGACGGGGACAAACGACTCTTCGAGCGCGAGCGCCGCTTCGCGCGACGAGACGTAATAGATCCGCTCTCCGGGCGCGGCGCCGAGGGGGTCCGCTGCGACGAAGGGCTCACCCGAGCGCTCTCCGTGCGCGTCGAGCGGCTCGACGACGAGCAGCCGCACGCCGTCGAGGCCAGTGGCTTTTTTCGTGGCCACGCACGTTCCGATCACGCGCCCGAGAAACATCTGTTCGGGCGCGGACCGTACCACAGAAGCACCGCGCTTCGTCGTCCCTCCCGATTGGACGCAGCGCGAATCGCTCTCGATCCGAGAGCGATTACTTCTTGGCGGCCTTCTTGGCGGCGGGCTTGGCAGCGGCCTTCGCGGCGGGCTTCTTCTCTTCAGCCTTGGGCGCAGCGGCCTTCGCCGCAGGCTTCTTGGCAGCGGCCTTCTTGTCCGCGGCCTTCTTGCTCTTCTCGGCGGCGGCGAGGCGGTCCATCAAGCGCGGAACCGGCCACTCGCCGAAGTGCTTCTTGTAGTCCGCGTCCTTCGCGCGACCCTCGGCCGCGACGATCGCGTCGACGATTTGCTCGCGCGACGCGAAGCGCGCCTTGGCCTTGGCGAAGACCGCCTGGAGGCGAAGGAGCTTCTTGTTCGAGACGCCCGCGAGGCCCTTGTCGCTGTTGAGGCGGTCGACCCACAGCGCTCCCGCGGCGGTCTTCACCTTCTCGATGAGGTCCTTCTTGCTGCCTTCTTTGCGGGCGCGGCTGACGGGCGCCTTCTCGGTCTTGTTCTCGGCCATGACTCACCACCTAATCGCCTGGAGCTCTTCTGCGGGCCCGAACACCATCGTTCGCTGCTTTAGCCGCCGAGAGAGCCCAATGGGCTTTCGAGGAAGGGCGCTGCTAGCACGATCGGGCGGACAGCGGCAAGGGGACCGGCCTCGTTCGGAGCGCGACGCTACTTCTTCGGTGTCGCGCTGGCCGCCACGAACGCTGGCCCCGCTTCTTTCAGGGCCTCGGCTGTCTCGCCGCCGTCCCGGTCTCTTCCGTGCGGATCCGCGCCCGCGTCCACGAGAACGCGCACGGTCTCGACGTACCGACGGTGTCTAGCGTCCGACTCGTTCGTCGGCGCGCCGTTGGCCGCGAGGCTGAGCGAGTGCGACGTCGCGAGGGCGCCGCGCTCGATGAGCAATCGCACACACTGGGTCGCGCCCGCGAGGGCCGCGAGGTCGAGCGCCGTGCTCCCGTTGCGATCCACGGGGCGATCGATCGAGAAGCCTCGCTCGAGCACTTCTTCGAGCCCTGCGCTGTGGTCTTGGGTCACGACTTCGTCGAACCACGCGCGGTATCGATCGTTGATGGCTCGCTGCTTTTCGTCCGCGTTTCGAACGCGCTCGGCCTCGATGCGCCGGAGCTCTTCGGCGGTCGCAACTTGCGCGGCCCGCGCATCGAACCCTTCCATCGTAGACGAAAAGCGCTCGGCTTCTGCCTCGTCGAAGTTCGAGAACAGCTCGATCGGCTTGTGCGCGCCGGTGTGCAAGCGAACCGTGAGCGCGGGGCTGCGCTTGGTGAGCAGACTCGAAAACACCTCTCCCTTGTCCGTCGAGAGCGTCACGGTCTCTTCGGTGTCGTACGTGCGCCGACGAACGATCGGACCCAGCGAGCGCTCGATCACCACACGACGCCCCGCAGCGTCGCGCTCGAGCGCCACCACGAGCCGCGCGCAATCGAGCCACGCGTTGCGAAGCACGAACGCCGCGACGCCCACGATCCACACGAGACCGAGCGCCACGATGAAGTTGAACGAGTCCCATCGCAGATACCGCGCTCGCGACGCGAAGAACATCACGAAGAGCAGCGCGTAGACCGAGCGCTGGCGAAACCAGGGCTTCGGCTCGAAGCGAAGAAGCTCGACGCGCTGCGTTTGCGAAGGCGTCGCAGCGCTCTCGCGATAGGGCATGGCGCGAGACTATGCGAAGCGCGCGGACACGCGGTCAACCCGTGTTGGTGGGGCCGAGGGTTCGCCTCGGTCACCCACGCACTTCGGTGGGCGGGCGATCGAGCGCGTACCGAGTTGGATCGATCGCGTAGCAGCCGCCCAACACGGGACCGCCTGCGTCGAGGCTCGCGCGGCTCGCTCTCGCGCGTGTGGCGAAGTGTTCGAGCGCCGTGATGTCGTCCGTGGGCGCGTCTTCGTCGGTGTGTTCTGTGATCAATTGGCGCAGGAGCGAGCCGGCGACTGCCTCGCTCCAGAACGCGGCGTTGAGCTCGGTGTGATCGCAACAGAGGCTCAGGTCGACGAGGTTGGCCGAGCCGATCGTGGCCCATGATGCGTCCACGATGCAGAGCTTGGCGTGCGTGTAGATCTCGCGATGAACCCACACACCGTCGCGTCGATCGCTGCGCGCGAGGGCGGCCAGCGTGAAGCCTGGGTGCCTCGCCAACGACGCAAAACGCACGAAGGTCGGTCCGTACCGATGCTCGTGCGCGCGTCCCTCTCGTTCGAGCGCGGCGACCGCTGCGCGCGTCTGGTAGATCGCCCCCATCGGATCCCCGGGAACGACGAGCACAACCCGCACACCGCGCTCGAGCGCGTCGTCGAGCGCCGCGAGCACGCTCTCTTCTCCGGGGTGTTGATTCTCGAGGTAGATGGTCTTCTTCGCCGCGTCGATCGCCGAGAGATATTGCTCGCGGATCGCGCTCTCGCCCGAGCGACTGTTGAACACGCTCTCGCCATGCGCGCCTGTGTGCGTCGGTCCCTCGGGATACAACCCTGGGCGCGCGGTGCGCGCGAGCTGCACGACGGTGGTTCCCGCTGGAGGAGGGACGCGCGAGGGCCACGGAAGATCGTCCGCGTGTTCGGCGTCGGGCCACGGAGGCGCGTCGGGATGGGGGCGCGCGAAGTTCCACCGTTGGATGAAATTGTGTGCTGCGTCGACGACGACCGGTCCCTGCAGCTCGACGAACGCGTCGTGTTTTTGCAGGCCGTGGTGATGCCCTGGGCGCGCGAGGGTCGAGGCGCTGAGCACCATTCCGCCGACAAACGCGATCGCCGAGTCCTCGTCGGCGTCGACGACGAACGCCTTCTGATGGTGGCAGTGCGCTTCGTCGGGCGATTGATCCCAGCGCGCCGCCCAGGTGATTCCCTCGGCGGCGAGCGCAGCGCGGTCGTCGGGCGTTCCGAGAAACACGTGTTTGGTGCTGAAGAACTCTGGGTTTCGCCAGAACAACACGCGGACGTCGACGCCGCGATCGCGGCAGTCTCGAAGCGCCTTCCACCAGTGCGTCCCATCGGGAAACACAAACGCGGGCTGCACGAACGAGACGATCGCCCACACCGAGGACCGCGCGTTGCGCAGCGCCTCCGCGAGCCGCTCGTAGAAGGGAACTCCGTCGATCCAAGGCCGCACGAGGTTTCCCTCGCGCGCGGGATAGCGCGCGTCACGAGCGGGTTCGGGGACGAGTGCCATGGGCGATCGCGAGGACGATGACAGCGGGCGTAGGCGGGCGTAAAGAGCGTTGCCGAAGCAGCTCAGTGGTCGACGCACCCGCTTCACATCGCTGAGTGAATCAGTCTGGTCTCGCGCATTCGCACCGCGACCACGACGCCCGACGCAAACGTGAGCGCAGCGGTAGAGCCCATCGCCGCTGCGATGCCGAACGCGTCTGCGACAAGCCCAGCCAGCAGAGCTCCTGCAGCGTATCCGAGGTCGCGCCACAGCCGATACACACCCACAGACGACGCCCGCCACGAAGGGTGCGCGACATCGCCGATGGCCGCGAGGAGCGTGGGGTAGACCATCGCCGTTCCAACGCCGAGGAGCACGGCGCCGAGCGCGAACCCGCGAAACGTCGACGACGAGGCGACCACTGCGATGCCGATCGCTTGGGTCCACATCCCGGACGCGATCAGCCACTTGCGACCCACGCGGTCGGACAGCGCTCCGGTGAACAACTGCGCGACGCCCCACGTCGCGGGATAGATCGCGGCGAGCGTCGAGACCTGAAGAATGTTCATCCTCGCGGCGCTGAAGAAGAGCGGGAAGAGTCCCCACGCCATTCCATCGTTGAGGTTGTTGACTAGGCCTGCCTGCGTGACGCTCGACAAGTCGCGGTCGCGCAGCGTGGTTCGCCAGAACACCTCGCGTTGCGAGAGGTTCACGCTGGCGGCGCTCGCGCTCTGCAGCTTCGACTCTGCTTCGACGTGCTGGCGCGTCTCGCGGACGAACACGACGGACAGCGCGAGTCCCACGAGAACAAACGCGACGCCCAGGTAAAACGGCTGCGGACGAAGTCCGTATCGCGCCGCGAGCGCTCCGGTCGCGAGCGAGCTGGCCGCCACCGCGAGGTAGCCGGCGAACTCGTTGAGGCCCATCGCGAGCCCGCGGTTCTTCGGGCCAGCGAGGTCGATCTTCATGATCACCGTGGTCGACCACGTGAGTCCCTGGCTCACGCCGAGCAGCGCGTTGGCGAACAAGATCCAACCCCAGCTCGGCGCCCACATGAGCACGAACGGAACTGGCGCTGCCACGAGCCACCCTCCCACGAGCACATGTTTTCGACCCACGCGATCGGACAAGCGTCCTGCGCCGTAGTTGGTCAGCGCTTTCGTGACGCCGAACACGAGGATGAACGACAGGGCCGCGGTCCTGGCGACGAGGTGAAACTCTCGCTCGGCGATGGGCGGGAGGATGGCGCGCTCCATTCCGATCATCGCGCCGACGAACGCGTTGACGAGTACGAGCAGCGAGAATTGACCGAGATTTTCGCGCAGCCCCAGGCGCGTCGCAGTCACGATTGTGCCTCGACGCGCCCGCGATTGACGCGAAGCAGCCGCTCCATGGCCGCCGGTTTCGGGGGAACGTTCGCGAGCGCTTCGACGAACTCTTCGCGCGTCTTCGAGAGCAACGGGTTGAAGCGTTTCTCGAACGCGATCGTGCTCGAGGGCTTTCCGCTCATCCCCGCGCCGCAGAGCGATCCTGCGAAGTGACCGGGATAGACCTCGAGCTCGTCGGGGAGGGTCAACAGCTTGCTGTGGACGCTGTCGTACAGCTCGCTCGCGCTCTCTCGTGCATGCCCTGGGAGGTCGGGTCGACCCACTGCGCCAACGAAGAGCGTGTCACCGGTGAGCACGAACCACGGATCGGGCCCGCGCCGAAGGTCGGCCACGACGAGGCAGACGCTCTCGGGTGTGTGCCCGGGCGTGTGCAGCACCGTGACGCGCGTGTTTCCCAGCGCGATTTCCTGGCCATCACGGATGGGCTCGAACGGAAGCGAGACGTCTGCGCGCTCGTGCAAGCAGTACGCTGCGTTGGCTCTTCGCGCGAGAGCGAGGCCGCCCGAGCGATGATCCGCGTGAACGTGCGTGTCGATCACGTGCGTGATCTTCATGCCCTTTGCGTCGGCGAACGCGACGTACTGATCGAGGTCTTCTTCGTGCGGGTCGACGACGGCGCACGCGCCCAATCCCCCGCACCCGAAGAGATACGCAGCGCAGCCCGTGTCGAAGTAGTAGTACGGCTTGAAGATCACGACGGCGCTCCTCCGCGCTCGATCTTCCAGCCACGCGCGCGCCAATCAGCGACGCCGTGCTCCATGCGTTCGGCGACGAAGCCCTGCGTTCGCAAGAGCGCGACGGCGTCGATCGCCATGACGCAATACGGCCCGCGGCAGTAGGCGACGATCTCGCGCTGCTTCGGCAGCTCATTCAATCGCGCGGCGAGCTCCCCCAGCGGTATCGAGATCGCTCCGGGAACATGTCCCGCGCGAAACTCCTCCGCAGGCCGAACGTCGATCACCGTCACGTCCCCCGCGCGCACGCGGCGAAGCAGCTCCTCGCCCTCGACGGCCTCCATCGCGCCGCGCGCTTCGAAGTATTCGCGCGTCACGCGGTCGACCTCGGCGAGCCGCGTTTGTGCGAGCGTGCGCAGCGCGAGAAAGAGCCGAGAGACCTCGTCGTCTACGAGCTGGTACTCGACGTAGAGGCCCTTCTTCTCGGCTTCGACGAGCCTCGCTGCGCGCAGAACCTTCAAGTGCTGCGAGGCGTTTGCGACGGAGATCGCGGTCTCTTCGGCGAGCGCCTCGACCGTTCGCGGTCCCTGCGAGAGCAAGTCCACGAGCTCGAGCCTCTTGGGCGAAGCGATCGCCTTCGTGATGCGCGCGAACTGTTCGTAGAGCCGATCCTTGAAGCGGCGGTGGGCGGTCGTCATAAATCAATTATTCAAGTGATTGATTGAATAGTCAACCGAGGCTCACGATCGGCGGGGCGTTTCGGTCGACCGCTCGCTTTCCACCAGCCGAGGAAGCTCACTTTGCGTGAGCGGCCTACGCAACCGCGAGATCGTACGCCGTGAGCCACAAACGCGGGGAGATTGTGCTGATCGGGACAGGCTTCCTTGGGCGCAACGCGAAGCGGATCGTGATCCCCGTTCTTGTCATCCAGGGCGCGCAAAGCGCCCGCGTGGCTTCGGCGCCTTGCGCGGAACATTCAGCTCGACGCTCTCGACCTCGTCGAGGGCTGCGAGCGCGAACGACGTCTTCTCTGCACGGTCGGGATCGAGCTCGACGACGTACACCCGCGCGTAGTGCTCGTCCTCGTCGCCAGGATGAACCTGCGTGACGCGCAGCACACCGTCCACGGTTGCGATCGCAGCGACGGCGACGGCGGCGTCTGTGCCGCGCTTGATCTGAAGGTTCGCCGTAGTCGCCATGGTGCTCCGCGCAGTGTGGCGTTGGTTCAGAGCTGAAGCAAGCCGGCCCCGAGCGTCCGAGTCCAGCTTCGCGTGCCCATCGCTGCGAGTCTGCGCGCCTTCTTTGCGAGGAGCTTTCGAACGTCGGCTCCCGGTTGTTGGGCCAGGAGAATCGCTGCCGCTGCTGCGACTTGCGGAGCTGCCATCGACGTCCCGTCCCAAGCGTACCACTTGGTTTCTCGCTTCGTTCTTGCGGCACTCTTCGTCATTGGCAGCGTCGAGAGGATGTCGACGCCCGGGGCGACGAGCGCGACGTGCTCGCCCGTGTTCGAAAAAGACGCGCGCGCAAACGCTCGATCGACAGCCCCGACGGCGATTACGCCAGCGAGCGCCGCAGGAAACTCCGTGGGATTCCCCTCCTCGTACTCGTTGCCCATCGCAGCGACGACCGCGACACCAGCGTTGACGAGGTCCTTGATGAGCCTCCGCTCTTCCGTGGATGCACGAACGCCACCGATGGAGAGGTTGACGACCTTGCATCGCGCTTTGAGTGCAGCGCGCAGCGCGCGTTGATAGAGCGCTTCGTCGACCTCGAAATCCCCATCGTCGTTGGGAACATCGCCGAAGATCTTCCACGCGTGCAGCTTGACGCCCGCGACGCCGTGCCAGCCTGCCTTGATGCCTGCGAGGCCGGCGAGGATTCCTGCGACGTGAGTTCCGTGCCCGGAGATGTCCTCGGCGCTCGTGCCCGCGTGGTGGTAGGCGTGCGCCGAGATGGCGGAGTGCGATTCGTCGAGTCCCGTATCGAGCACTGCAACGTCGACGTCCGCTGCGCGCGGTGCGACGGATCCGATCGCCCCGAGATGCCACGCAGCACGCACGCTCCTCCGTCGGCCTGCTGGAACCTTTCGCAGCGGAACTCGCTCGACGTACTCGACGGACGGCTCGTCTTCGAGCGCTCGACGGACGTCGCTCACGGACGCGCCGGGCGCGAGACGCACGAGGTTGACGGTGTTGTGGCTGCCCTCGCTACGCGCAGCACGCACATTGAACGCGATTCGCTCGGACAGCGAGGCGGAACTGCTGCTCTCGTCGACGTTGATTGCGACGACCTCCTCGATGATCCCGTCTCGTTCGAACGCGCGAAACGGTCGCCGGAGCGAATCGACCAAGTCCACGGACGCGGGCGACGCTCCGCTCCTCGTTCGATGAACGATCGCGTCGTTGCTTACTGCCACGATGAGCTGATTGCTGACCCACAATCGACGCGGACGGGGCTCCGCGCGCGGCGACTCTGCGGGAGCGGCGCGAACGATCCTGTTCAAGAGCTCCATCGCTTCGAGCTGCACAGCGTCGCGGTCGGACGCCGTCTCGTCGCCTAGAAGAGCTCTGAGCCTCTTCGCGAGCTTCGCCAAAGAGTTTCGACCTGATGATGCCATTCGCGTTCCTCCCAAGGTTGCAGGCTTGCCGAAGCATTCCGATGCCGTGTGGTCTGCCCGTCGAACTCGACGCCCGTTTGTTCGACGGAGCGCTCGTCACCCGTCTCTCTTTGCGATCACCTCCCCCAGCTCACTGCGCGTCAGCGGCCCCCTGAGCCACGAGATCGTGTGCCTCGGCTGCGCGACGCTCAGTCCTCGCGTCGCGTCGTGCACGTTGCGCACGAGAAACCATCGCTTTCCCAAGCGCTTGAGCACGTCGTGGACGCTCTTCTTGCTCGCCCCGTCGCCCACGCCTCCGTCCGCGCTCGCGAGCCCATCCACGACGCGCTCGCGATCTGCGTCGGTGAGCAGTCGCCCGATGCACCACAGGCCCGCGTTGCTGAGCGCCCGGTAGTCCACATCCATCGGGTTCTGCGTCGCGAGCACGAGGCCCACACCGAAGGCGCGGGACTGCTTCATCAACGCGATCAGCGGCCGCTTGGTGGGCGGGTTGGCCGGATGCGGCGGAAGCATCCCGTACACTTCGTCCACCACGAGCAGCGCGCGCAGCGTGTTCGCTCCGGGAAGCGAGAGAACGTACGCCCGCAGCTCGTCGAAGAGCAGCCCGAGCACCAGCCCGCGTTCGGACTCGTCCAGGTGCGCCACGCTCACGATGACGGCGGGTGTCCTTCCGTCGCGCTCTCGGGTGAACCATTGGCGCACATCGAGGGCGACGCCCTCGCGCCAGCTCGCGAAGCTCGGCGACGCGATCAGGGCGTTGAGCGCCGCCGCCAGGGTGTTGCGCTCTTTCTTCGAGAAGAACCGGTCGATCTTCATCGCGCCCACTTCGGTGACGGGCGGCGCGTCGAGGTCTGCGATGAGGGACGCCAGGTCCGCGCTCTGTCCCGCGCGCAAGCGTCGCTCGGCGAACACGCAGAGCAGGACGTGCTCGCGCGAGCTCGCGGGGTCTGCGTCCCGTCCCAACAGTCGCAGGACGAGCGACACCGCGGACGCGAGCGCGTTGCGGGCGACTTCGATGTCCGACGGGGCTCCGTCCCACAGTGGGGAGCGCTGTTCGAGCGAGGAGAGCAAGTGCACGGGTTCGCCGGCGTTGCTGCCGGGAGTCAGCACGCGAACCCGGATGCGATCGCGAAACGCAGCGATGTCGTCGTTGGTGATTCCCGCTTGGGCGAGGCCCAGGTCGCGGGCTTCGCACGCGTCTGCGATGGGGTCGCGTCCGTCGGGCGAGAGGGCGCTCTCGCCAGCGTGCCATCGCTCGATGGACGCGCGGTCTCCCAGGTCGAACGTGAGCAGCAGGTTCGCCAAGTCCCCCTTGATGTCCACCATCAACACGGGAACATCTCTCCGGAGCACCTCTTCGACGAGCACGAAGAGGAGCCCGGTCTTTCCCGAGCCGGTCATCCCAGTGACGACCGCGTGGGTGACGAGGTTGGACGGGGCGAGGTCGAGCGCTTCGAACACTCCCTCCCCAGTGATCGGAAGTCGTCTGCCGAGACGCAGCACGCTCGATCAGCGCTTGTTACCCGTTCCATCGAACGGGTTGTCCGATGGAACGAGCGGGTTCGCTGGCGTGGGCGCTGGCGACGGCGCGGGAGCGGGATTGGCCGCTTCGGCAGCGTCCTTCTTGCCGGGGCCGCGGGGGACGTAGATGCTGGGAGCGATCGTGTCCGCGTCCTCCTGGCGACGGCGGACGTAGCGGAGCGCGGCGACGATCTCGGAGTACGCAAAGATCACGACGGCGCCAACGACGCGCCGGAGCTGCAACAACGGCTCGAGCTTGGGGTCCTTGCCGGAGTGCTGTGCGTACGCGGTGGGGAGCTCGGCGACGAGCTTCTCTGCGAGCGCGACGTCCTCGTGGCGAACGAGCGCGCCGTCTTGGTGCTCCTTGACGATCACGAGCAGGGCTGAGACGTCGGAGATCAGATCGAGGTTTCCCTGGCCCTCGCGGATCTTGTCGACCGCGGACTGCGCGAGCTGTCGGCGCCCGACGAGCAGGTCTGCGACGCGCAGAAACTCCTCGCGGAGCGCGCGGGCTTGCACTGCGAGCTCATCGAAGTTGGAGGTCTCTGGCGAGTGCGCGATCACCTGCGCGTTGGCGTGGATCAGCCCGTGCGCGTAGGTCTCGAGTTGATCGACGTTCTTGCGATCGAAGTCGAAGAGGCGCTCGAGCAGCGGCAGCTGCGCTTTGATCGCGGGAAGCGCCCGCAGAATCGTCGTGGCGGCGTAGAGCGCCTCGATGTTGTAGATCCCGACCTTGTTCGGATCGATGGCGCCGATCTCGGCCTTCATCGCGTCGATCGCGGCCTGCCCCGTTGGTGTTCCCGGCGTCGGCTCGGGAATGCCTGTTTCACCCATGTTGTCCTCCACGGCGTCGAGTGACGCGCGGAGACATGGCAACACAGGACCAAAAGGGCTGTCAATGGCCGAAGGGGGCGAAAGGTGAGGGCCGAAGAGCGGGTAGCGGGCTGGGCGCGCGGCGCCTGAACGGCGTAAATCGCGGCGAAAGCGCGGGGAGGGAGGGCGTTGTGGGCCTATTGGGCCGAAAACGAGCGGGCTGGGCGTGCGGGAAGCGGGAAATTGGCGGGAGCCGGCCGGGGGAGGCGGGCCGGACGAGGCTAAATAGCTTGGAAAAGCGGGTGAAACGCGAGCGGCAGCGGGCTAAATGGGGCAAACTGGGCGAAGAAGTCCGGTGAGAAGTGGGAAATTGGGCGAAAGAGGGGGGGGCGAGTGGGTTGGGAAGAGCTAAATATATTGAACTAATAGATTTTTTGGTGAGTGGACGGTGTCGCGGTACTGGGCGCTCCACGATGTGGCTTGTCGGCGCATCAGCAGCAGTATTGCGATATTTCGATCAATCCGCTCGCCCGAGGAAGCCGTCATACATTCGTTTACTCGGACGACGTCGGACTCACCGTTCGCCTTCAATCTCGTCACGTTTGGGGATGCATCGACGACACCGACTGACCCAACGCCGCCATCGATCGTGGGGCACCAACACCCTCTGAGGCCCTCCCGTCCGGCGATTGCTGTCGCGTCGGCTGGAAGGCGTGCAGCTCAGACCTGAGCGGCTAAGCGAACCCGTCAGGAATTTTGAGTTGTAGCTCGATGTAGGCGTCGACGCACATTTCTCGCCGGTACTTGGGCGCGAAGCGGAAGTCCTGTGAATTGCGACGAAGCACGGCGAAGCATCGCCGCTGCGGCTGTTCAAGAGGGGCGTCGGCGGTCGTTGGCAACAGTTCTCCGCACTAAAACCGCGGCAAAAGTCCGTAGCCTGTCAGTCATGGATGGCTACCCAACCCGCAAGCGTAGCGAACAACGACAGTGGCATCGCGATCGTGACGGCGTGTCGTGCTCCGAGCGATCAGCCTCTGCTGACCCTGGTAACGGAGCATGTTTGAGCTTGGAAACGTGGCGGGATACTGTGCCCGCGTCCAGCGGAGCCGACAAGGTCTTTGGCTCACAGCAACCGGATTGCACACGCGTGACCAGCGACGAATCCGAGGCTCGCCAGCGCGGCGGACATAGACTGACAACGCCGGTGCGGCAGAATCCGCTGCACCACCGCTTCCAGCCAGGGGTAGAGACGTCGAAGCCGAACCGCGACCTCACGATGACTCCACGGGAGCTCCGTGGTAACGATGGTGCGAAGAATCTACTCCCTCGCTGACAGAACGCAGAGCCTGCTCCGTCGTGCAGGCAATAGCGAGCGACCGATGAAGTACGCCTACGAAGATCTAAGCCCCGAACAGTTTGAGACCCTCGTCGTCGCAATCTGTCAGTTCCTCCTAGGGACAGGTGTCCAGGGATTCGCAGCGGGGCCGGATGGCGGCCGCGACGCGAAGTTCATCGGGACCGCAGAACTGCTACCCAGCAAGGCGGAGCCTTGGCGGGGCACGGTGATCGTTCAGGCGAAGCACACCAACGGGTACAATAAAACTTTCTCCGACTCCGACTTCCATAGTGATGAAGGCGCCGAGACGGTGCTTGGCAAGGAGCTGCCGAGAATCAAGCGACTGCGCGATTCAGGAAATCTTGATCACTACGTCCTGTTCTCAAACCGCCGGCTGACCGGCAACGGAGAGTCAAAGGTGCGCGGAGTGATCTCTGCGGCGTGCAGCATCGAATTGGGATCGATCATGCTCTGCGGCGTCGAGCAACTTGAGTTGTGGCTGAAACGCTTCCCCGACGCCGCGCGAATTGCGGACGTGGATCCGGTCGATTCTCCTCTCTTGGTGAGCCCCGACGAACTCGCAGAGGTTGTCGAGCACCTGGCTTTGCACTTGGAAGACGACAAATCGGAAGTGTCTCCACCGGCAGACCGCGTCACCTACGCGCGCAAGAACGAGATCAACAAGATGACCACCGAGTACGCGAAGGAGTTGCGGAGGCGCTACTTGAAGGAGACCGCCCAGATCAAGCGGTTCCTTGCCGCGCCCGAGAACGACAGCGTCCTCGTTCGCTACCAACTGGCAGTGGAGGAGTTTCAGCTCAAGGTAATTGCGAAGCGTCGGAGCGATCAACCCTTCGACAATGTGTTCAACTATCTGTTCGACCTCCTCTTCGAGCGCGATACGATTCTGCGGGCGAACAAGCGACTCACGCGCGCGCTGATCTTCTACATGTATTGGAACTGCGATTTGGGGCAGAGCGACGATGTTGAGACCAGGTAAACACACCCATCCCGATCGCACGGTGCTCAACCTGAGCCTGCTACTTCTCACGCGCCTGCGAGACCGACGAGTGGAGGAGTATGCGGAACTGAAGGCCTTCGCGAAAAAGAAAGTCGCGGGGGGCGAGCGGCTCTTCCTGCCTGCATTGAACCTACTCTATCTTCTCGGACTCGTCGAGTATCGACCCAAAACCGACGCGTTCGAGTACCGGGGACCCAATGCGGCTATCTAGGCTCTACACCAACCGCCCCGCGCTCTTTGTCCCAATCACCTTCACGCGCGGTCTAAACGTCGTGTTGGCGGAGATTCGACGCCCCGAGAATCGTCGCAAGGACACTCACAACCTCGGGAAAACTACGCTTGGACGCATCATTGATTTCTGCTTACTCTCGGGTGTCGACAAGAAGTTCTTTCTGATTCGGCACGAGGAGCTCTTTCGTGACTTTGTATTCTTCTTGGAGATCGAGTTGCTCGACCGATCCTTCGTCACGGTGCGTCGGGCGGTGGCGGAGCCAACTAAGATCAGCTTCCGGCAGCACAAGAACCGGTCAGAGGATCTCGTCGACCTGCCCGACGAGTCGTGGGACCACGCTGGCGTAGGCTTCGACAAAGCAAAGGAGTTACTGGACGGTTTCCTCGACCTTCGCGACCTGAAGCCGTGGCCCTATCGCAAAGGCGTCGGGTACCTGCTGCGCTCACAAGAGGACTTCCGTGATGTCTTCCACCTGAAGAAGTTTGCAGGCGCACACGCGGATTGGAAGCCCTTTCTCGCTCGGATCCTGGGTTTCGACGCGACCACCATCGATGCCTACTACAAGCAAGAACGCAATCTCGACGAGAAGAAAGCTCAGGAGCAGGTCATCAAGTCGGAGATCGGGGGGGGAGTTAGTGAAGTTAGTAAGGTTGAGGGGCTACTTCTTCTGAAACAAGAGGAGGCAGAGAAGCGACAACGCATCCTCGACGGCTTCGACTTCGATGAGGTGGACAAAGACAAGACTCGCCACGTTGCAGATGATATCGACGGGCGCATCAGTCGACTCAATCTCGAACGCTACACGCTGTCCGCGAACCGGAAGAAGATCCAAGATGCGTTGAAGGATGACGAAATTCTCTTCGACCCGAAACGTGCGGCGGAGCTCTTCGCGGAGGCAGGAGTGGTCTTCGCCGGACAAATCAGGCGGGACTTCGAGCAACTCATTAACTTCAATCGCGCCATCACCGACGAGCGACGCGCATATCTGAAGGAAGAATTGGCAGAACTCGATCGCGAGTTGCGACGCGTGGGCGATGAACTCCGCGAACTTGGTCAACAACGCCGTGAGGAACTCGCATTCGTCACAACGAACGATATTTTCGCGAAGTACAGGCTGGCGACCGATGAGCTAGTTACGCTCCGTGCCGACATTACTTCGCTCGAGCGCCAACGGACATCTCTCCGACGACTGCAGGATCTCCGTGCAGAGATCCGATCCGCCAGCGAGGAGCTCGGTCATCTCCAGACTCGCATCGAACAAGACGTCGAGCAGCGGAACAGCGAAAAGACGAGCCTATTCTCGAAGATTCGGCTCTACTTCAGCGAGATTGTCGAGGCGGTAATCAACAGAAAAGCCCTACTTAGTGTTGCCCCGAATCAGCACGGACACCTGGAATTTCGCGTAGAAATTCTCGATGAGTCAGGAAACCCGACCAGCGCAGACCACGGCAACACATATCGCAAGTTGCTCTGCGTCGCTTTCGACCTTGCTCTCGCACGCGCGCACATCGACGGTCGTTATCCCAGATTCGTATTCCACGACGGCGTATTCGAGGCCCTGGACGATAGGAAGAAACGCAACCTCGATGAGGTGATTCGCCGCTATACGGAAATGGGTGTACAACACATCGTGACGCTAATCGACTCCGACCTTCCGGCGGTCGAGGAAGGTGAGGCGCCGATGTTCGACGACGCGGAGATCGTGCTGACTCTCCACGACGAGGACGAGAACGGGCGGCTCTTTCGGATGAAGGCATGGTAGCGGACCACCTTGGCAACCCATGCCTGACCAGCTAAGCAGAATCGCCGGGAAACTCGGCAGTGTTGCTCGATGTAGGCATCGACGCACATTCCTCGCCGGTACTTGGACACGAAGCGGAAGTCTTGTGAATTGCGACGAAGCACGGCGAAGCATTGCCGCTGCGGCTGTTCAAGAGGGGCGTCGGCTGTCGTTGGCAACAGTTCTCCGCACTAAGACCACGGCAGAAGCCGTTAGCCTGTCAGGCATCCCGGTCAGGCATGCATCAATCATCATCTTCTCGAACATCGATGGAATCTCGGACGACTCGCTCAACGCGCCATCGACAGGCTTGAATCCGAGCAACACACGCTGCTCCGTGGCCCACGCGTGCAGCAGATGCAATGGCGGGGTGCGCTGTCCTTTCCCGAATGCGCCGCGGACACTCTTGCCATCGATCGCGACCACCTCTCCCTCGACCGAACCCGCGATGGCCTGAACCCACTTTCGAAACGCCGTTTCGAACTCAACTGGGTCGAGCGCGCCGAGCACTCGACGGATCGTATCAGCGCTCGGCAACGAGTCGGGCAAGTCCGCCACGGATCGAAGCCAGTCCTCCTTCGCTTCCGCGAAGTCGTGAAGATCGTCCCATACCTCGATGCCACAAAGCGCGCCCGCGAGCGCGATCACCAAGATGCTGATGGGCGAATACTCTGCACGTTCGATCCGCTTTCGCGTGTCCGAAACCTCGCCGAAGTGAATCTCGATCCAGCTCGTTGCCTTCGTCTTCTTGCCGGATCTCCGCATCTCGCTCTCGTACTGCGATCCCACGAGATTTCAAGCACTTCAGGTGCGATCACCCTGACGCCTACATAGAGTACTCTTTGAAATTCACTGGTGATTTCACTTCGCAACTCAGGCATACGCCCGTGAGCGCCCGCCAAGCGATTGCGGTGGCATCGGATTTATGGCGAAAAGCAAACGACACGAATCACAGTTCCTGATGCCCAACCGTGCCATGTTATTCTACTCCAGCAGACTCTCAGGTGACAATCGCGGCCGAGTTGTTGTATGCAGTGGGTATGATCGAGGACGACTACCACGCTCGGCTCAAGTCATTTCTCAAGCGAGTGACACAGCAAGGCTACCTCGCTCTCTACGCATCCTCGCTTGTACAAAAAGAAGGCCCAGACGCAATTGCTGCCGACCTGCCGCAGCGTCTTGGTGCGCTTGAGCAACACGTCGATCCAGCGCTATCAGTTAAGAAGAACGTCAACATGACAGTTTCGGATGTGCGGGCTTTACTGCCCACGATCCCGAACTTCATCGTCGATCTGCTGATCGTTGATCTCGAGGCAAACCTACATCTTTTTCTGTCGGATCTTGCTGGGATAGATCGTTCCGCAACCGCACAGAGCTTCGAGAATCTGCTTGCGAAGGTCTGGCCCCGGGACGCCCGAACCAAGCCTGACAAAACAAACCTAGAGCAAGGCGAGCATTGGAGCTATCGCCAAGTCATCCTGCTCTCCGTCATACGAAATGCCATCGTCCACAACGGTGGTCATCTCGACCTTCTCCGTGTGGCTGCGCGGCTTCGCGACGCGTGTTGGACGGACGACGAGATTCGTGACGTTGTTCGCATGAGAGAGCGCCGGATTGATGACCTGTTCCGCTTCAAACGTGCGGTCCGCACACTCGCGAACTCCGCGCTGTTGCACGTTGAAACTAGTGCCGAACAACGATAGTTGCGGTTCTCCGGGTGTGATGGCAGTTCGTGCGCTGCCAGCGTATGCTGGAGGAGTGTTGGCGATCGAGGAACGTTTCCTGTAAATTCACTGACGAAGCTCGTGTTGCCAGCGGCCAACAGCCAAGGCGCCGGGCAACAGCGCACCTGCGGTGCGGAGCGCAGCGGGCTGTCTCCCGCAACGACTTGAGAAGCTCGATGAAACGGTACAGAACTCGCCCGATGTCTGCGAGTGCTAAGCGATAGTCGACACGGCTGAACTGCAAATTCGCGAACAGAACGACTACGAAGGAGTCGACGATCGGGCCATCGACGCGGACCGCGTGCGAGTCGATCGAGCCTTCAACGGGAAACCCTTGTAACCGTGGGCGCGAGGCCGCTGCGCTCCACGCACGTGTGTCCAGAGTGCCGCGCGGTGCGCCGTTGCCAGGCCCCGCGGCCCCCAGTCACGAGCAACGCGAGGTCTGTCGGCGAATTTACACACTATACCGCGCCCGCGACGGGCATCGAAGATGCCCAAGCGGATCAGCAGTGCACAAGACTGTTGAAATCAAGTCGAACCACTGCCGCAGACTGATAGAAACTACGATGCTCGTCGCGGCATTGGTTTAGATCATCACAAGTACCAGCAAGGCTTCGGGCTCCTGGGACGCACGAACTGCAATCAAACCCAGTGCGACGATCAGACGAGTAGCAGTTTAGCGACTTCGGAGATACTGGACGAGCTTGTAGGTCCCGAAAACGCCAACTCCCACCGCCGCTGCAGGCCAAGCTGCTGCTGACGCGATGGCACCGAGCCCTGCGACCATTCCGCCTCCTCCAGCAGCAACAGCGCCTCCTCCGAGACTAGCGAGGGCGCTGCTTGTTGCTGCGGCTCCATAGATGCCTGCGGCATTTGCAGCCGCGACAGCCGCACCGTAGACAGACGTTGCGTTCGCAATCCCCGCTGCGGCGCCCGCTGAAATCGCTCCGCCAGCTGCATACTTGTCGAAAATTTCCACTTATGGCCTCTTCTGCCAAACGGCGCATTCGCTCATAAGCGCGACAAATTCTCCGTCAACCCCTATACTTGATTGGGCTTCAGTTATGCTCGTGTCCTGCAGGATACGCAGCGCGAATGCGTGCTTAACGCTGATAGTTGTCGCCAAGGCTACACAACTACCCGTGCCGCCGCGCAAAACACCGTTTGCGTGCAAGCAAACCCCTCCATCGTCCCGAAGGCGCTCTCGCGCATCGCCAATCACATCCACTGCTCGCCGACCCATGCCGGCGTTGGCGTCGAGTTCCACGCCTCGTCGTGCTGCTTCCTCGTTCCAGAGTTCGTGGTGCTTGGCCTCCGGCAGCTCATCGAGGCTCTCGATCACGGCCTCCGCGAGCCGCCCCCTTCGTTCACACGCAGCTTCAGCGCCTCCGCGAGCAGCTCTGGAAGTTCCGTCACCCAGAGTATACCCCGCCCAGCCCCAACCCAACACCATCGCCGTCCACTCCCCCCTCCCACCCCGTCCGCGCTATTTTCGTCACCCGCCCCGGGAACCTTTTCGCTCCCGCGGCGTCAGTACCCCCGCCATGAGCACTACGCTCACGAAAAACCCGTCTGCCCCTACGCCACCCCCCTCGGACTCGGACCTCGACGCCGAGCTCGCCGCCCTGCCCGCGCCGCCGCAAACGCGCGTTCGCGTGCTCGGCGCGCTGCTCGGAGCGATCTCGCTCGTGTCCGTCGCGCTCGCCGCGCAGCTCCGCGACGACGTGGCCTTCGCGTTTGCCCCCGCGACCCCCGTGGTCCTCGGCAACGCGACGACCGCGGCGATCCCGAGCACCCTCGCCAACCGCGTGGTGACCCTCGAGGTCACCCCGCAGATGGCGGGCGCCGTGCGCTACACGCGGCCGCTCACGATGGGCGACTACCTCGTGTTTCCCGTCGCGGGACGCGCGGGTGAGGCCATCTACGTGCAAGTGGATGGAGCCGCGGTGCACGCTGGGCAGGTGACGGGAAGGCTCGTTCCCTTCTCGGGCGCGGGCGGAAGGTACAACCGCGTGGGTCGCTTCTTGCGCGAAGAGATGTCCGGTCGCGTGAGCGGTCAGACGATGCTCCTCGTCAACGAGGCGCGCCCCTCGCAGTACCTCTGGGCTCCGGCGCTCGCGTCGTTTCTTCTCGCCCTCGCGCTGTTCGACCTCGTCATGATCGGCCGACTGTTTCGTCGCGTCGAAGAGTGACCCGCGCCCCGCGCGCCGTGGGTGTGGCGTTGCGCAACAGGGTAGTGAGTCGATCGAAGAAGGGGAGAGACCGCCATCGCGCGACGCGCGGCATCGAGCTCGGTCGCGTCGCGTTCGAGCGCTGGGTGATCGAGCGATTTCCCTCGGCGCCCGAGGGCGAAGCGAAGCGCATCGCGAGCTACGCGTGCAGCCGCGAGGACGCGCGTGTGGGGTCACTCAGCGAAGGCGAGGGCTACATCGAGCACGCGGTCGAAGTGGCCGTGATCGCGCACATCCGCCACAGGTATACCGAATACGAAGCGCTGCTCGAGCAAGGGTGCGATCGCGACGACGCTCGAAATCGTGTGCGTGAAATCGTGATCGCGAAGCTCGTCGCATGGAGCAAGGGGCGGTGAGAAACGAGCTGCAGAGCGGCTCGCGTCACTGCCGACGATGGCACGCGAGCGCTTGGTGCTCGTGGTCCGCGAAGTAGGACCACATGCGGCGCATCGTGTTGTTGCCTGGGTTGAACTTGTGATCCAGGTCGTTGACGCCCGCGACGTACCAGCCGCTCCACGCGCCGTTGAACCAGCGGAGGCGGTACGCAGTGACGTTCCATTGGCGCTGGCCGCGCTCGACGAAGAGCTCGGAGTCCGCGTCGAGCGAGAGCCCCGCGGCCCAGCGCTGATCGCCGGTCGCTTGACGGTCGAACATCACGCACTCGTCTTGCGTCGAGAGGTTGTAGCTCACGCAGTCGCCCGTGGTGCACGCTTGATTCTGCGGAGGCGGACGCACGATCACGGGAGGCGTCGGAGGCAGATCCCTCGGAGGAATCGGCAAGATCGAGGGCCGCGGATACGTTGGCGCGACGCTCTGCGCTGCGACCGGGAGCGCGTTGACGAGCGAACATGCGAGGGCGAGCGCGACGATTGCGCGCGACGAAGCGTGAGCCATGGGACACCTCCTGCAGCGAAGCTGCGATCGCTCGCGCGAAGGGATCGTCGCTGCGAGCGTGGCCGTGAAATCAGCGAAAAGTCAGGGCCTTGGGTGGCGATCGCACCTGCCAGTGTCAGACCCGGCGCGAAGCGGTAGCCTCCACGGCGATGAGCGAAGGAATCGCCCTCGAGCCGCTAGCCCGCGATGTGCTCCTGCCCGAAGAGCAACGCGTCGCGCGCATCCGCGCGGCGCTCCCGCAGATCCGCGCCGTGCTCGACGGAGAGCGCGACGTGATCTCGCTGCAAGCGACGCTCGCGTGCCTCCTGTGGGAGACGTTGCCCTGGTGCAATTGGGTCGGCTTCTATCGGCGCGTCGACGAAAAGACCCTCAAGGTCGGCCCGTACCACGGAACGATGGGCTGCCTCACGATCGCGCTCGACCGCGGCGTGTGCGGGGCGGCGGCGCGCACCAAGAGCATTCAGCTCGTCCCCGATGTTCACGCGTTCGAAGGGCACATCGCGTGCGATGATCGGTCGAGGAGCGAACTCGTGATCCCCGTGTTCGACGCGGACGGGTACGTGCGCGCGGTGCTCGACCTCGACAGCACCGTTCCAAACGCGTTCGGCGAGGAAGAATCCAAGATACTCGACGCGCTCTTGCGGCAGACCTTCACCGAGCGCGACGAGCTTCGCTGGTAGCCGCCCTTTCTGTCCTATACTGAACGAAGCCGACGGACCCACGGAACCGCGCAATGACGTTGCACGACCTCGAGGCGCTCTCGATGACCGAGCTCATCCACCTTCAGGGGCGGGTGCTCGAAGCGCTGCGTCGTCGGTTCGAGAGGCCCCTGGCGCTCGTGTTCACGGACGTCGTGGGTTCGACGGCGTATTTCGCGCGCTACGGCGACGTCGCGGGGCGCTCGTTGCAGCAGCTCCACTTCGATTTGCTCTCGCGCGCGCTGCCCGTGGGCAACGGGCGCATCGTCGACACCGCAGGAGACGGCGCGTTTACCGTCTTCTCGTCCGTGGATTTCGCGGTGGACGCCGTGTCAAAGCTCTTGCTCGCGGTCAGCGAGGCCAACGAGCAGCGGCAGCACGATCACCACTTGGGGATTCGCGTGGGCGTTCACTTCGGGCCCGTGCTGACGGACGGCGTGCAGGTCACGGGCGACGCGGTCAACCTCGCGTCTCGCGTGGCGTCCACCGCGGACCCCGGCGGAGTGCGCGTGACGCGCGCGGCGTTCGGCGAGCTCGGCGGCCGTTGGCGTGTCCGCTGTCGCGCGATCGCGCCCGTCGAGCTCAAGGGCATCGCGCACCCGGTCGAGCTGTTCGCGCTCGAGTGGCGCGATCCGACGGTGTTTCCCACGAGGGTGCGCATCGTCGAGACCAACGAAGAGCACGCGTTGCCAGCGAAGGACACGATCACGTTCGGCCGCCTCAAGGAGCACGACGGGCGAATCGCAAACGACATCGTGCTGTGGCACCCGGACGTGCAAGCCACGATGCGCCTCTCGCGCTGGCACTTCGAGCTGCGTCGAACGCCCAACCGCATGATGCTCCGCGCCGTGTCCGACCAGATGACCGAGGTCGACGATCAGCCCGTCGCGCGAGGAACCGAGGTTCCCGTCGGCCCCAACTCCGTGATCCGCGTCGCGCGCGTGCTCACGCTCCAGCTGTCGTCGGACGCGCGAAACTCGATTCCGGGCGAAGAAGACCCGCGCGCCGCAGGGACGCTCGGCTTCACCGTCGATCAGCGCCGAGGCTGACCCTCGTCAGTCTCGCGCCGCGCCGCGAGCGTCGACGGACAGATCCAAGACGCTCACGCCGAGGGACTCGCACTCGCGCTCGAGCGCGAACATGGACGCTTCGTGATCGCTCACAGCGAGCACGATGTCGCCTCCGCCCGCGCCGCTCGGCTTGACCGCACAGCCCAGCTCCGACGCGCGTTTCATCAGGGTTCGCATCGGGTCCGTCACGATCGAGACGCCCGCGCGCACGCCGAGCGCGTCCATCGCCGCGCCGTGCTCGAAGACCACCGACACGAGGGCGGTCGCGTCGTCGCTTCGCAGCGCGCTCACGAACGCTTCGGACGCCTTTCGAATGCGCGCGATGAGCGCTCGGTGCTCGTCTCGGTCGCTCACCGCGAGCTCCTTGACGCGCGCCACGAACGCTTTGGTGCTCACGGGCTCGCCGGTCCAGAGCACGCGCCACACGGACCTCGACGGCCACGAGAGCCGCTCGATCGAAGCGGCTTTTCCCTCGTAAATCGCCGTGCAAAACACGCCGCCGAGCGCGCTCGCGTACACGTCCATTCCGCTTCCGCCGCCCTGCGCCTCGCGGTGCCCCTCGAGCGCGAGCTCGGTCGCCCTCGCGCGAACGCCCTCGTCCGCGTCGTCGTGCCCGCTCGCACGCAACGCCGCAAAGAGCCCCGCGACGCACATGGCCGCGCTCGATCCGAGCCCCAGCTTTCGCGCTCCGTCGAAGAGGCTCCCGGGCTTCACGCGCGCCGAGACGTCGTCGCCGACGAGCCCCGCCGCCCTCGCGCGCCGTAGCGTCGCGTCGAGCTCGGGCGTGAGCCACCCGTCTCGATCGTCCAGCGTGTTGGCTCGATCCGCGACCGCGCGCGCGTAGCGATCGACCGCCATCACGACCGCTGGCGCCCCTTCGAGCACTGCGTATTCGCCGGCGAGCATGACCTTTCCCGGCGCGCGCGCGGCGGCGCGGGTACGCATCACTGAACCCCTGGTCCGGGACGCGCGACGCGCACGTCGACGGCGGCCCCCGTGGCGACGAGCGCCTCGCGGACGCGCTCTGCGTCGCTGCGCATGCAGAGCACCTTCACGTGCGGACCGGCGTCCATCGTCGAGTACGCAGCCACGCCGTCGCTTCGCAACGACTCGACGCACTCGAGCAACGTCGCCGTCGCCGCGGCGTAGTAGCGAACCGCGGGCCTCGCCGCGAGGGCGCTCGCGTGCATCGCGAACGTGCTCGCCTCCATCGCGACTCCAACCTTCTCGAGGTCGCGCGCGAGCACTCCGTCGCGCACCTCGCGAAAGTACCCCGGCGCGCACGCGACCCACGCGGGGTAGTACGGCGAGGTCTTCGCGGTCTCGATCATCCCGTCGCGCGACGAGGTCTTCTTTCGCTTGAGCGACGCGAGGGCGATCACGATGCACACGTCCCAGTGCTCGGCCGGAGCGACCACGCGCGCCGCCAGCGAGTCGTCGCCCACGACGCCCGCAGCGAGCTCGACGAACCCGCCGTACAGAGACCTGGCTGCCGACGCGCTCGACCTTCGCGCCCACGCGGACAGCTGTTCGAGCGACGCGTCGACGCCGTACGCGCGCGCGGCGGCCGTGGCGAGCGCCGCGAAGCCCGACGCGCTGCTCGCGAGCCCCGACGCGGTCGGAAAGTGATTCACCGTCTCGACCCTCGCGCGACGCTCGTCACCCGCGATGGCCCTCACGCGATCGAGCAGCTCGACGGCGCGGGTCTTGTCCTCTCCGTCGCGAGGCTTCTGATCGAAGAGGACGACGTCGCCCGCGCGCGCGTCGAGCGCGTCGTCGAGCGTGACGGTCGTCTCGGTCACGAGGGCGTCCAGCGTGATCGACAACGACGGAACCGCCGGGAGGTTCAGCGTTTCGTCGGATTTTCCCCAGTACTTCGCGAGTGCGATGTTGGCGCAGGCGCGGGCGCGCCCGACGCCGATCGTGCTTCGATCGGTCATGGCGCGCGGGGTGTATCACAGCCGGTCACGCACGGCGCAGCCGGACCGTCCCGAGAAAGAGACCCACCGCGATCAGCGCGCTGACAGTGTTCAACCAGGGTTCGATCATGGCGGCGGACTCCGTGGACCTCGCCGCAGGGGGACCGATGCCGACTCACCACGAACTGCGCGTGCGTCGTCGACCCGAAGCGGCGGGACATCGCTCGACACTTCACGGCGCGTGCCACGATGAACGAGCGACGATTTCGCAGCGTAAACACAGCGTTCGATCGCGACGGCGCTCGGCCCTGTGCGTGACCACCCACGCACAGCGTGGCCCTACACCCACGCGTGTCGCTTTGCCATCGAGAGGCGCATACTCTGAGCTCCTGCTCGATGACTGAGACCACGCCCAACGAGTCCGACCCGCGCGTCGTCGCGCTTCACGCGAGGAGCCTGCGCAACCGCGACGAGCTCGCGCGCTCCCGTCGCTGCGGCTGCTTCTATTGCCTCGCCATCTTCGATCCTAGCGAGATTCGCCAGTGGATCGACAAAGACGCCTCCGGCCGCGGGCTCACCGCGCTCTGCGCGAAGTGCGGGATCGACTCGCTCATCGGTGACGCAGACATCGGCCCGGCGCTCACGAAGGACCTGCTCGCGCAGATGCGCGACTATTGGTTCTGAGCTTCCTGGGGGGCTTGCGGAGGGCGCACGCTGTTGCGTCGCTCGCGCTCGCGCGGGAGGTCCACATGAAAACGTGTGCCCTTTCCGACCTCGCTCTCGACCGTGACCCGCGCGCCCATCGCCTCGGCCATGTGCTTGACGATCGCGAGCCCGAGGCCCGTTCCGCCGAGCTGTCGCGATCGACCCGTATCCACGCGGTAGAATCGCTCGAACAGCCGCGGCAGGTGCCTCGCCTCGATCCCTGGGCCGGTGTCCTCGACGGTGATGCGCACCGAGGGCGCTCCGTCTGGCGCCTTCGACGCGCGCGCGCTCACGGCGACGCGCGCGCCCTCGCCCGCGTACTTGATGGCGTTGTCGACGAGGTTCGCGAGCACGTGCTCGAGCCCGCGCCGGTCCGTGAAGACCCGGCCCGCGTCGTCCGCGACGCGCACGGTGAGCTCGGTCTTCTTCGATTTGGCCGCGAGCGCGAAGAGCTCGATGACGTGCTCGCACTGCTCGGCGACGGACAGGCTCTCGGGGGCGAGCTTGAGCTCCTTGGCCTCGATGCGCGACAGCTCGAGGAGGTCCTCGACGAGCCGGCGCAATCGGTCCGCGTGCCGATCGATGATCGCGACGAACTCCCGCGCGAACTTGGGGTTGTCGATCGCGCCTCCCTCCAGCGTCTCGACCGCGGCCCGCACGGCGGCGACCGGCGTTCGAAGCTCGTGCGAGACGTTGGCGACGAACTCGCGACGCAGCCCCTCGAGCCTGCGCAGCTCGGTCACGTCCGAGATCACGGCGACGCATCCTTCGCGCGTTCCGTCCGGGCCCCGGAGCGGCGCGGCGCTCGCGGCCAGGGTGCGAGGACGGACGCCCTCGACCGTGAACTCCACGTTGGTGCGCTGCCCTCCGCTCGCGGCCTCTTCGATCGCGTCGTGCAGCTCCGCCACGCGCAGCGCTTCGATTGGGCTGCGCCCGATCACTTGATCTTGTGTGCGTAGAAACATCTCGCGCAGCGCGCGGTTGGCGACCACCACGCGGCTGTCGGCGTCGGTGACGACCACGCCTTCGACCATCGAGTCGAGGATCGTCCCCAGCCGGTCGCGCTCGGCGCGGAGCGTCTCCATCGACGTCGCCAGCCCGTCCGCGAGCTCGTCGAGCGCGCCGGCCAGCTCGCCGACCTCGTCGTTGGCGCGCGTCCGCGTGCGCACAGACAAATCCCTCACCATCGAGCGCGCGGTGTCCGTCAGCGCCCGCACCGGCGCGGCGACGAGCTGCGCGGCCAGCGTCGACATCGCCGCCGCGCCGAAGAGCCCCAAGAGCGCCGCGATCAGCAGCAGGCGACGCAGCGTCGCGCGCTCGTTGGCCAGCACGTCGGGCTCGACAGCGACGCGAACGACCCATGCTCCATCGGGCCGGTTGATTCTGTGTGCTGCATAGACGAACGGCCGGCCGAGCGTCCCGCTCTCGTGCGTCGCGACGCTCGCCCCGTCGCGGCGCGCCGCCAAAACCTCGGGTCGATCGTTGTGGTTGTTCATCGCGCGGACGCTCGCCTGGTCGAGCGAGGAGTCGCAGCGAACGGACCCGCTCGGGTCGATCAGCGTCACGCGCCCGTGGGCCGAGGCCGCGAGCGCGCGCACCGGAGCCTCGCAGCGAGCGCTGTCGAGCGCGTCGGCCTCGCGTAGCGCCACGGCGACGGTGGCGGCGCGAAGGGACAGGTCGTTGCGCGTTCGAAGCGCAAAATCGCGGTCGAGCCCGCGCGATGCGTACCACTGCGCCGCGGCGAGCCCGAAGGCGATCACGACGACGGACACGAGAAACAAACGGAGCCGAATCCCGAAACGAAACGGCTCTCGTCGCATGCGCTCAGCTCTCGACGTCCGCGGGCGTGTCGGCGAAGCGATAGCCGACGCCGCGCACCGTGTGGATGTACGCCCCCGCTGCGCCGAGCTTCTCGCGAAGGCGCTTGATGTGCGTGTCCACCGTGCGCGTCTCGACTTGGAGCCTCAGACCCCAGACGTCCTCGAGCAGCGTGTCGCGCGATTGAACGCGGTTCTTTCGCTCGATCAGCGTCGCGAGCAGCCGAAACTCGAGCGCGGTGAGCGTCACTTCGTCGTCCTCGACGAAGACGCGGTGCGCTGTTCGATCGACGCGCAAGCAGCCGAAGTGAATCATGTCGGCCGGGACAGGGGCCGCTTCTTCTGCGGTCTCGGCGCGGCGCAGGATCGCTTTGACCCGCAGTACGAGCTCTCGCATCGAAAACGGTTTGACGACGTAGTCGTCCGCGCCGAGCTCGAACCCGACGACGCGGTCGACCTCCTCGCCCTTGGCCGTCACCATGATCACAGGAACGTGCTTGGTCTTCGGGTCGCCCTTCAGCGTTCGGCAGACGTCCGTCCCCGAGCCGTCCGGGAGCATCAAGTCGAGCAGGACGAGGTCCGGCGGCGTGGCCGAGGCGCTCGCAAGCGCGTCTTTGCAGCGGTCGAACGAGACGGTGTCGAACCCTGCTTGCTGCAGGTTGAACTCGACGAGCCGAACGAGGTCCGGCTCGTCCTCGACGATCATCACTCGCGGTCGCGCAGCGGTGTTCACGGGTACTTCCCTGTACCGTTTCTGTGTGACGGCTTCATGACGGCCCGGTGTCCAGTGCACGGTATCTGCCTTGTCGCCGGGGCTGCAACCGGCGATGCTCGGGCACCCAAAGCGTGAACGAGGGCGGTCGATGAGCTTTCGATTTCCAGTGTTTTTGCAGCCGCGTACCGGTCAAACCGAGCAATCCGGCACCGACAACTCCAACGGGCAACCCAGCACACCGACGCCCGATCAGCCAGCGCAACCGGCGCAGCCGAGCACGACCGAGCCTGTGCCCGCGCCTGCGGACACAGGAACGAGCGCGACGCTCGAGGTCAATCAGCAGCTCTGCGAGGCCGCCAATCGCAACATGCTGATTTCGGCCGCCGGCTACGACGCTGGCGCGCTCGTCGTCGGGCTGCTCACGTTCTTCATTCTTCGGCGCAAGCTGATCGGGACGTACGGCATTCGACTGTTGGTCGCCGTGCTGCTCGCGGGCGTCGTGGGCGCGTTGCTGATGGGCTTCGACCCGGTGCGCGCCGACGATCTCGTGCGGTGTCTCAACTCGGCGGACTACCGTCGGTACGTGTTTTTGCAGGAAGCGAACGTGGCGCGCGGGCTCGTGCTGGGACTGCTCCCGACGAGCTTGCTCACCGCGATCGGCTGCTGGGCGATCAACAAGACCTGAATCGAGGCTTCGATGAGTGATCTCTTGATCGCCGTGGGCGGCAGCGGGCAGCACACCGCGCTCGCGGTGGCTCGGCTCGCGAGGATCGGCGCGTTGACCGCGCCGAAGGCATTCGTGATCGACGCGGATCGAAGCGCGCTCGCCGCGTCGCTCGAGTCCTTCGGCGGAACGGCGTCCGCGGGCGCTCCGCACCCGTTTCCTGGCGGCGCGACGGTGGTCCCGCCGTTCGACATCGACCGAGGGACGACGCAGTTTCGCTCGCTCTTCGTCGACCAGGATCACCCTGTCGAAGAAGAGCTGTTCGAGCTCTTCTACGACGAAGAAGCGGGCGGCTCGGGCGCGACGGGACGGCAAGGTCTCGACGTGGGTCGAGGCATGTTCGGCAACCCCGCCGTCGGCAGCGCGGTCTTCGCGAGCTCGCGCAACAAGATCATGAAGCCGCTCTTCGAAGTGGCTCGCGGCGCCAATCGCATCTTCGTCGTGGGCAGCTTCCTCGGCGGAACGGGCGCAGGAATCATCCACCAGCTCGTCAAGCTCGTGAACCGCGAGGTCGACGCCAAGGTCCGCGCGAGCTTGTTCGGCTCGTTCTTGCTGCGGTGGTTCTCGTTGCCTCCCGTGCAGGGGCTCACGGTCACGCCCGAGACGCTGCTCGCGAGCGAAGGGCACGGGCTTCAGTACTTCTTCAAGCACACGAAATTCGACCTCGCTGCGTCGCTGCTCGTGGGGGCTCCCGACGACCCCGGAGCGTGCCCGCTGCTCGCGCTTCGCCCCGCGAATCCCGGCAACGCGGAGACCATCAACCTGTTTCCGCTGTTGGCCGCGTACGGGCTCGAGATGCTGCCGCGCAAGACCGACCAACAGCAGGGCAACAAGACCTACTCGCTCGCGCACGATGACGCAGACCCGCAAGGGCTCTGGGTGCTCAAGCAAGAGTGGAACAAGCCCGAGAATCCCCCCTCGCGCTCCGCGACGCTCGCCGCGCGGTGGCAAGAAGCGATCTTGTTGCAGCAGCTCTACGCGAGCTTCCTCGATCGCCGCAGCGACTTCGTCGGCTTCGACTACACGGGCTCGTCGAGCACGTGGAAGGGGCTGATGAAAGAAGAGGCCAAGAAGCACAACGTGAAGCTCGACCTCTACGCGCAGCGCGTGCTCGAAGCGCTCGTGCACCGAGGCAGGCAGCTCTACTTCAGCACGTCTTGGCTCGAGACGATCTTCGGCGACCTCGACCTGAGCGTTCCCGTGGGAAATTCAGCGGATCCGATGACGAAGAAGCTCTACGCAGACTGGCGTCATCGACGGTGGAACCACCCGCTCGCGCTCAACGAAGTGCTCGTCGCGGCGTACCAACCCGTCAACGACAAGAAGGTCGAGCTCGACCCCAAATTGCCGCCCGACTACGCCATGGCCGAGGCGATCGAGCGCGGGATCCTCTACGTCCTGAGGAAGAGCTGAGCCATGCGCGTACTGCTCCCGAAGATCCAGAAGCCCGCGGCCGAGCACGTCGACGTCGTCGCGTCGCTGCAAGAGACGTGGACGCCTCAGCCCCAGCACCTGCGAGCGAAGAGCTTTCCGACGCCGTTTTCGCAGGCCGAAATGATGACCCACGTGCTCGGGATGTTGAAGCTCGAGTCCGGCGGGCGGCCCGAGGACATCACGCGGGTCAACCCAGATATTCAACAGAGCTACGAGCGATGGGAGCTCGTGCTGCTCGGCATCGCGCTCGGTGAGCTCTCGATCGAGACCGTCGATCTTCGGCAACCGACGTTCGACAACTTCGGTCGCATGGTCGCGGACCTGCGCGACGAGTGCCGCTTCGTCACGCTGATCCGAGACCTTCGCGTCGCGGGCCCCCGCGGCACCGCCCTGCTCGTGGGCGGCACCGATCCCGAGTGCCTCTTCTGGTGCTCCCCCCGCATTCCCACCTACTGGAACGCTCTCAAGACCCGCATCTCGGGCCACGCCCTCGCGCCCGACGCGCGACAGCTCTTGTCCGAGTGGCGCACGGTGCTCCAAGCGAACGGCGCGTGGAACCTCGAGCTCGGCCCCGTCTGGCAAAAGGCCCTGCACATCGCGCTCGACGGCGTCCCTGCGTCGAGCAGCACGGCGAAGCTCGGCGCGGACGCGCGCTTCGTCGGCCCCGTGTACCTCGAGGTCCCACGAAAACAAGAGCAGGGCGAGGTCGACTACCTCGCGCTCTACCTCCCGGTGCTCGCGCGCGGGTGGGGCTCGCGCTTTCAAGACCTGCTCTTTCTCAAGCCGGTCGAGCGATCCGCTGGCGTGGTGACGCTCGAAGACACGACCACCCAACGCGTGATCGCGCGCGTCGCAAAGAGCGTCGGCGCCGTCCGTGGCGACAGCGCCGCGAGCGACCCGACGAGCGCCGTGAGCTCCGAGCGCTTCGAGTTTCTCGCGGGCGTCGGGCGACTCGACGTCGACGAGAGCGCGGCTGTTCACCACGGGCAGCTCCACTGGCTCGACGACCACAACGGGCAGCCGGGCTACCGCTCGCTCGTCGTCGCGCCGCTGCTCGAAGCGGGCGCTCGTTCGCTGCGTCGCGCGGTGACCGAAGCGGACGTGCGCGCGTTTCCGACGCTGTTTCCCGATGCGTTGCGGCTCGTGTTCGCGGGCGGAGAAGCGACGAGCGCCGACGAAGTCCGCGTGCAGCTCTCGCGGCACGTCACCGCGCGGCGAAGCGTGGGCGTCGCGCTGCCGCAGACGGGGCTCCCTCCCAAAGCTTGGAGACCCGGGCTGCCTCTGCCCAACGTCGTCGCGATTCCCTCGGTGAAGAGCGCGCCCGCTGTGGGCCTCGTCGAGCGCTACGGTCCCGACGACCGCGCGCAGGACGTGGGTGAGCTCCGCGCGCTCGGGCTCGCGATGTGGCTCTTTTACCTGGGCGAATGCGAGATCCAGCCCGAGCGCGGCCTCGTCGTGTGGACCGCAGACGAAGGGCAAGAGCTCTTCGGCCGCGTGCGCACGGCCGAAGGCGCGACGAGCCTCGAGGTGTGGCCGCACGGCCTCCGCCTCGCGAGCGAGCCCGCTGAGCGCGCGCGGGCGAAGGACAAACGAGCGACGCTCCAGCGCTTCCTCGTGACGTGGGCCCGCAAGGGCGAAGGCGAAAACGAAGACCCGCGCGTGTGGGGAGAGCGCATCGGCGCGATGGCCGCGCTCGCGTGGATCCAATGGGTCATGGGCGGCAGCGACACCGAGCTGCGACCGTTCGGCCCCGCGACCAAGCGCGCGCCCGAAGTGTTTCTCTTGGGCGATGGAATGGGCCTCCCGTTCTTCGTCGACGAGTACGCTCGCGAGTAGCGCGCCGCGCGCGACGCAAACGAAGCGGTCGTCGGTGACGTTCTGAGGGAGCTTCGTCGGCGCGTTCGCGACGCGAGCCGCTACGCGGATCTGGTGGGTACGATGCTCGTGCTCGCCGACGCCGATCAGCGGCAGAGGAAGCTCCGCCGCGCTATCGTCTCGCTCGTACCCGAGGAGGTTGTGATGAGCTCGTGGGTGTTTCAGCAGGGCATCGAGAAAGGCATCGAGAAGGGCATCGAGAAGGGCGTCGCAGAAGGCCTCGCCCTCGCCGTACGCCAGTTCGAGCGCCGTCTCGGTCGGGCGCTCACGACACGCGAGCACGCCGTCCTCGGTGAGCGCATCGTCGCGCTCGGAGGCGCTCGGCTCGCAGACGTCGTCCTCGATCACTCGCCGGACGAGCTCGCGGCGTGGCTCGCGGCGCCGGACGCGCGCTGACCGTTCACCCCACCTTGCGCAGCGCCTCTCGCACCTCGGTCAGCCTCGCGCGCGGGACGCTCACCCGCGTCGGCATCCCGCCCTCGATCGACAACATTTCGAGCAAATTGAGGCCCGAATCGAAGCCCGCCGCGAGCGTCACGGTCTGCTCGTCGAACACGACGCTCACCTTGGCCTTCTGCTGCCCGAGCAACAGCGCGAGCGTCTTGTCGTACGCGCCGACCCGCTCGGTGAAGCCGCTCGCATCGACGTAGGCCGCGCGCCCCTCGACGACGTAGCCCTTCGCGAGCTCGTGCGCGCGCTCTTCGTGCAGCGCAAACTCGTCCGCTGCTTCGTCGACGAGCGCCCTGGTGTCCGCGTCCTTCATCCCGGTCGCGAGGTAGTCCACGATGAGCCCTCGGAGCTTTTCGTCCTTGGGTCTCCCTCGAAGCGCGCGATCGAACCACTCGCCGCGCTTGGACAATGCACCCACGCGTGTATCTACGGCGCGCGCGTCAGCGTCGGCGCCTTCGTACGGCTCGCGGCCGCCGAGCTTCCACTTGGCCGCTGAGTAGAGCCCGTCGAGGTCGTCGTGACACACGATCGTGTCGATCGCTCCAGCGCGCTCGACGAGCGCGGGGGTGACGAGCTCGGGGCACGCGCCGTGCTCTCGCTTGGTCGTGAGTACGAAGCGAGGATCGTCTGCAAATTTGCTGTGAAAAGCGTGGTCGTGGTGGTCGACCCACATGGCGAGCCGCTCGCCGAGCCCTTGGATGAAGGGCTCGGTCACCGTCGAAAATCGAGCTCCCGTTCCCTCGGCGGCGAAGGCGATGTCGAGCACCACGACGCGGCCTACGAGCTTCGCGGGCTTGGGGAGCTTCCGCGGCGTCCCGAACACGACGAACTTGATCGAACTCATTCAGCCCCCTCTTCGATGGTCAGCACGCAATCACGAAGGATCGACGCGCTGCCGCTGGCGCCGTCAGCGCCCGTTTGTGTGGGAGCGAACCCCGATGGGATCGCTCCTCCGTTGAAATCCGCGAGCCACAGCTTCTCATCATCCGCGCGCAAGAGCATCGCCGTCGTGACGACTTTCGACGTGGTCTCGATGCGCACGCGTCGGTCGACGAAGCGCAGCCACGGGTCGCTCGTCCCGCCGAGGTTGAGAAACGCGCGCATCTGCGAGACCCAGACGTGCTGCGCTCGCGCCTCGCGCAGGTCGAGCTTTCCGTCGTTGATGATCTTCACCGAGCTCTTCAGCCACGCGTTGTAGCAATCGACGCACACGCTCGAACGCAGCTCTTCGCCCAGCGAAACGAGGGCCGTGCCCGCGCGAAACGGGTTGCTCTTCAGCGCCGCTCCCTCGGTGCGACAGCGCACACAACGCACAGTGTTCATGCGCGGGGGTTATCCACCTCCCTGCGCGTTCACTGCAAGCGCGGTTCGGGCGTCGGGAGCGCCCATTGCGCGATCAACGCGGCCGTGCGCGGCGCGAGCGAGGCGTCTCGTTCGAGCGCGACGCGGAGGCGCAGCAGGTCCGCGGGGAGGTCCACGTCGAACCACGGTTCGAGCAGATACGGCCGCGCGCCGTGCGAACGAAGCGCGGTCATCGTCTGCGAAAATACGCGCTCGGTGCTCCAGTCGATCGCGGTGAACAGCGCGCGCTCGAAGCGTCGCATTCCGAGCAAGTAGTAGCCGCCGTCCTCCGCGGGGCCGACGACGAACTCGCTCGCGTCGACCGCCGCGCGCGGCGCCGAAAGCGCGCGGACCGCGGTGCGAAGGCGCGTGACGGGGAGCGTCGGGGAGTCCGCTCCGATCAGGATCACCGCGCTGTAGCCGGCGGCGAAGAGCGCTTCGCTCGTGCGCGCGAGGCGATCTCCCAGCGATCCTTCGCCTTGATCGATCCAGACGACGGGCTCGGTCACGAGCGCTTCGAACGACGCTCGCGCGTGCGAGGGCGCGTACGCGACGGCGAGCTCAGCGCCTTCGATCGACCGCGCCTGGTCGATTTTGTCGAGGAACATCGCTTCGGCGAGCGCCCTTCGTTGCGCTCCATCGAGCGCCGGCGAGAGCCTCGTCTTGCTGTCGTGCTCGCTCGGAAGCTTCGCGACGACGGTGAGCACGACGCGAGCGGAGCTCGGGAGGCGGGCGTCTGTCACGCGCGCCGTCGCGTTCCCGCGGTCTTGAGCGCGTATTTCGTCATCTCCCAGAGCGCCTTGGCGCCGGTCGTGCTCGTGAGCGGCGCCTCTCCGTCCGCGATGCGCCGCAGCTGCGCTTCGTAGAACGACAGCTCGGGGAGCGCCCGCTCGTCGAAGAACTTCACCCCTGTTTTCACAGGGCGCGCCGCGCTCTCTCGGCTCTCGCCTCGCATCACGCGCGAAGGCCAGTCGGGCTCGCACGCGAGCGGCCGCGCGAGGCCGATGAAGTCCGTCGCCCCGTCCGCGAGCGCTCGCTCGATGCCGTCCACCGTGCGAAATCCGCCTGTCACCGCGAGCGGAACGCTCACGCGCGCGCGCGCCTTCGTCGCGAACTCGATGAAGTACGCCTCGCGAGCGCGGCTCCGCTCGCTCTGGGGCGCGGCCTTCTCCGAGCCCATCATCGCCGCGGCTTCGTACGTCCCGCCGCTGACTTCGACGCAGTCGATCCCGTCTTTCGCGAGCGCTTCGATCACCGCGAGCGACTCTTCTTCGGTGAACCCGCCGCGCTGGAAGTCCGCGGAGTTGAGCTTCACCGCGACCACGAAATCAAGACCGCACTTGCTGCGAATCGCGCGGTAGACCTCGCGCGCGAAGCGCATTCGGTTCTCTGCGGTGCCGCCCCACTCGTCCTCGCGCACGTTGTGCTTGGGCGAGAGAAACTGGCTCACGAGGTAGCCGTGCGCCCCGTGGATCTGAACCCCCGAAAATCCTGCTTCTCGCGCGATGGCGGCGCTCGTCGCGAAGCGCTCGATGATCGCGCGGATCTCGTCGCCGGTGAGCGCGCGAGGCGTCCGAAAGACCGCCTTCATCTCCGCGGTGTACCCGATGGCCGAGGGCGCGACGGTCTCGGCGTTGAGGTTGGCTGGCGCTTGTTTTCCTGGGTGATTGAGCTGCATCCAGAGCTGCGCGTCGCGGGCTCGCCCGGCTCGTGCCCACCGCGAAAACCCCTCGAGGTCCGAGCGATCTTCGAGCACGACGTTGCCCGGCTCGCTGATCGCGCGACGATCGATCATGACGTTGCCCGTCACGATCACGCCCGCGCCGCCTTCGGCCCACGCGCCGTAGAGCCGCTCCATGCGCGCGACGGGAACGCGCCCGTCGCCCCCCGCGAGCGCCTCGCTCATCGCCGCTTTGAAGAACCTGTTCTTCGCGCGCGCGCCGCAAGGGAGCGTGAAGGGCTCGCTCGAGCGCAGGGCGGTCATCGCTCAGAAGAGCGCCTTCCCGCGCTCTTTCAACACGTCGAGGATGATGCCCGCGGTCTCTTCGATCGCGCGGCCCGTGACGTCGACGACGGGCCACTGCGGGTGATCGCGGAAGATCCGCTGCGCGTACTCGAGCTCTTCGCGCACGTGCTCGCGCAGCCCGTAGTTGGTGTCCGGCGGCATCCCGAGCTGCCGGAGCCTCGCGCGTCGGATCTCGAGCAACTGATCGATCCCGATCGTCAGTCCCACGACGCGGTCCTGCGGGATCTCCGAGAGCTCCGCGGGCAGCGGAACCCCGAGCACCAACGGAACGTTGGCCACCTTGATCCCGCGGTTGGCGAGGTACGTGCTGAGCGGCGTCTTGGACGTGCGCGAGACGCCCGCGAGGATCAGGTCGGCCTTGCGGAGATTGCGAGGCTCTTTGCCGTCGTCGCTCTTGACCGCGAACTCCACCGCTTCGATGCGGCGAAAGTACTCCTCGGACAGCGGCAACGCCGAGCTCGGCAGCCCGAGCGGGTGCGCGTCGAGGAAGCTCGAGAGCTTGCCGAGCATCGCGCCGATCACGTCGACGCTCTCGACCTTCTTCTCGTAGCAAACCTGGTGGATGAACTCGCGAAGCTCCGGCGAGACGATGGTGAAGACCAACAATCCGCCGTCGCGAGCGCACGCCTCGATCACCGCGCGGGCCGCGTCGCGGTCACGCACCCTGGCGTGAAAGCGAATGCGGACCTTCTGATCGGGAAACTGCAACAGCGACGCGCGAACGACCCGCTCGGCGGTCTCGCCGGTCGAGTCGCTCATCACATCGATAGGGGGTTTGACTGCGTCCATGAACCTTCTGACCAGCGCTACGGCCCCGTCCCCGTCACTCCGAGCGCGGCCAGTATACCCTCAACCCTTGAGCATTCGGGCGCGGCGGTTCGTGTTCTTCTTCTTGAGCTTCGCGCGGTAGCGGGCGGTCTTGTTGCGCGTCTTGCTGCGCTTGATCTTCGAGCCAAACAGGTACATGGCAGCGTTCCTTCGTAGGTCTATGACCCCGGTCGGAGTAGTCTCCTCGGGGAGTGTGCTTTTCGCAGGGGGTGAGCGTTTACGACCGCCACGCGGGTTTTGTCAATTCGTTCTGAGTCGAAACGCTTGACCCAGCTTCCCTCGGGTCGATACCTTGAATGCCGCCAGTTCGATGGAAGTACCGCCGTCGAAGCCGCGTCAATACGCGCTCCGATTTATCTCGGGCAAATATCAGGGCGGGGAGTTTCCCATCGTCCCCGAGCGCGAATTGGTGATCGGCCGATCGAATGACATCGACGTCGCTCTCATCGAGGACATGGTGTCGCGCCGTCACGCGCGCGTGCTTCTGCAAGGCGATTCGCTGGTGATCGAGGACCTCGGCTCGACCAACGGCACCTTCGTCAACGGCGAGAAGGTGCGCCGCGCGCGCTTGAAAGAGGGCGACAAGATCCTCATCGGCACGAGCATCATTCGCGTCGCGCTCGCCGACGGTGAGCCCGCCACGTCGTCTGAATCCGATGCGAAGATCAAGCTGCAAGAGACCGCTGCAGGGCGCCGCACGAGCCAGGTTCGCACCATGACGGGCAACCTCTCGGAGGTCGGGCTCGTCGACCTGCTGCAGCTCTTCACGACGAGCAAGAAGTCCGGCGTCCTCGTCGTTCGTCGCGACGAAGACGTCGGTCGCATTCACCTTCGTCGCGGGCAGATCGTCCACGCGTCGATCAATGAAAACAGCGATGTTCCTGCGCTCAAAGCGATGTATCGCTTGCTCACGTGGGAGCACGGGACGTTCGAGCTCGAGCCCCCCGACGAGCGCGAGTTCGCCGACGAGATCACGCTGTCGACCGAGGCCATCTTGATGGAGGGCATGCGGCAGATCGACGAGATGAAGCGGCTCCAACCGTCGCTCCCTCCGTCGTCCGCGCACTTGTCGATCCCGTCGCCCCTCTCGCCCGCGCTGCGCGAGCTCAACCACACCGAGCTCGACATCTTGCAGCTCGCGTTCAACCACGGGCACGTCGAGGCCATCCTCAACCGCTCGAAGGTCTCGGACCTCGAGACGTGCGAAGTGCTCGTGAAGCTCTTGCAGCGCAACTACTTGCGCACGGGCTGACGCGCCAGGCGCTCAGCGCTGCAAGAGCAAGAGGTACGCGTCGGTCAGCGAGACCGCGAGCGCGACGGCGCTCTGGTGGCTCTCTCCGTCGCCCACGTGGCGATCGGGGTGGTACTGCCTGAGCTGCGCGCGAAACGCCCGCTCGATCTGGCTTCGCGTCGCGCCAGGGGTGAGCTCGAGGTGCGCGTACGCCTTGGAGACCTGCATGCCCTTGAGCCGGCCCCTGCGCGCGGAGTTGATCGCGTCGAGCTCTTCGTCCGCCGCGGGTCGGCGGTTGGCGGGCTTTCCGCGGAGCCGTCGTCGTCGCTCGAGCTCGATCGCGAGCGAGTCGTCGGTGATCCGCGCGAGCCCCAGCTTGTCGACGAGGGACGGAGGCGCGTCTCGTCCGCCCGGGCTGCGCGAGCCCGGTCCCTGCGTGCTGCCGGAGTTCGGCGGCTCGATCGCGTCGCGAATGCCCTTGTTGATTCGATCCCAAAGCGTCACGGAGCCCTCACCGCCTTCGCCTTCTCGAGCATACGCGCGAGGATCGCGTCGCTCTTGTCGTCGACCGTCGTGAACACCACGCCCATTCCCGGCGGGTCATTTTGCACGCGGACCACTTCGCCTTCAGCCTGCACGGTCTCGACCTCGTCGTCGATCACGAGGAAGCGAACCTTCACCTTCGTGCCCACCGGGTGCGGCTCGTTGCAGCGCAAGAACGCGCCCGATCGCGAGATGTTCGCCACGTACTCGCGCACGAACGCGTCGAGCGACTCGAACTCTTGATTAATGGTGACGCGCTCTTCGATGCGTCGTCCTTCGTCGCGAATCATGAGTGCTCGACGCTCCTTCCAACCAGCCACCGCGCCGCCGGACGAATCGTGCCCGAGGGCGATGGCGCACCGTCAGTCGCGCGCGACGAGCGCCATCACGGGCCGTCGTTTGGATTCGCGCGCTGTCACTGTCCACTCAGATCGAACTGCTCGATATGGTACTCGGGCTTGGACATCACGACGATGCGCCGCTGATACCTACGCTGCGCTTCTTCGAAAGCCTCCTTGGCCTCGTGCTTGAGCGCGTCTGCCACCGCGGGGTGGGCGTGCACGACGATCGTGTAGCCCTTGAGCTGATCGCGCTCGCGGCGGATCTGCCTGAGCACTTCGTACGCGATCGTGAGGCGCGAGGAGGTATGCCCCGTCCCGTCGCAGTAGAAGCAGGGCTCGTAGAGCTGTCGTCCGAGCGACTCGCGCGTGCGCTTGCGGGTCATCTCGATGAGGCCGAGCTCGCTGATGCGGAGGATGCTCGTCTTGGCCTTGTCCTTCGCGAGCGCCTCTGCGAGGGCCTTGTAGACCTTGTCGCGGTTTCCCTGCCGCTCCATGTCGATGAGGTCGAGGATGACCAAGCCGCCCAGGTTGCGCAGGCGAAGCTGGTACGCGATCTCGTCGACGGCCTCGAGGTTGGTCTGCGTGACCGTCTCTTCGACGTCTTTTTGCCCGACGAATCGCCCGGAGTTCACGTCGATGGCCGTGAGCGCCTCGGCCTGATCGATGATCAGGTACCCGCCCGAGGGCAGCGGAACCTTCCGCGCCAACGCCCGCGCGATCTCGTCCTCGATCCCGTACGCGTCGAAGAGCGGCTCGTCGCCCTGATAGAGAACGATGTCGTCCTTGCGCTCGGGCATGAACCGCTCGACGAACCGCGCGCACCGCGCGTGCGCCTCGCGGTCATCGATGATCACCTTCTCGATCTCGGGGCCCATCACGTCGCGCACGGTGCGGAGCACGACGTCGAGCTCGGAGAAGAGCAGCGTCGCGCCGCGGGCTTGCTCGCGCTTGCGCCAGATGTCGTTCCACAACGTCACGAGGTAGGCGACGTCGGTCTTCAGGCCCTTCTTCGTGAGCCCCTCGCTCGCGGTGCGAACGATGATCCCGCCCTTTTCGGGCTTGAGCTGCTCGATCACCTCGCGAAGACGCCTGCGCTCGCGCTCGGAGCCGATGCGCTTGGACACGCCCACGTGCTCGACGGTCGGCAGGTACACCGAGTACCGGCCCGCCAACGAGATGTGCGACGTGCACCGAGCGCCCTTCGTCCCGATCGGGTCCTTGCTGACCTGAACGACGATCTCTTGTCCTTCGCGCAGAAGATCGCGAATGGGCGAGCGCACGGGCTTCTCTTTGCGCTGCGGCCTTCCGCCGCCGCCGCCGCTTCCACCGCCGCGACGACGCGCTTCTTTGCGCTTCTGCCGCTGCGACTTCGGGAGCTTTCGCTGCCCGTGTCCGCCGTGGTTTCCGTTGCCGTGATTGCCGTGATTGCCGTGGTTTCCGTTGCCCTGCGGGGCCGCGGGGAGCTCTCCGCCAGCGTCCGCGAGCAGGTCCGAGACGCCCACTTCGTCGTCGATGGGGCCGTCGTCGTGGCTGTGCTCGTGCGAGCCGCCTTCGTGCGATCGCGCGGCAAATCCCTCGCCGTCTTCGTCGAGCGCGTCGGGGTCACCGAAGCCCTCGCCGCCCTCGTCGCCGTCGCTGTCGCCGTCGACCGCGGCATCTACGCCTTCGGCACCGTCCGAGTCGCCCGACGCGAGCAGCTCGTTGTCGTTGCTGTCCGCGACGGGATCGCTCTTTTGCGGGGGCAATCCTGCGCTGTCGTCGTCGTCCGAGAAGACGGTCGTCTCGCGCAGTCGCTGCTCGGCGACGACGTCTTCGGAGTGAAGAAACGCCGCTCGCTCGAGGCCGATATCGACGAACGCCGCGTTCATCCCCGGCAGAACGCGCGTGACGCGGCCGAGGTAGACGTCGCCCACGTTGCTGCGTTCGCCGCGGCGTTCGATGAGCAGTTCGGTTACGATTCCGTTTTCGATGAGGGCGACTCGGGTCTCGCCGATGTCGACGTTGATAACAATCTGGTTGCGGGGCATCCCATCGCTCGCGTGGAAGATTCTTCGGGTTGCGCGGATGCGCCGCACCGGGACCTCCGCGCTCTCTTCCTGCGCGGGCCGGGGCGCTTCCGCCGCGGACGCACGGAGCACGGAGCGAGCGCTGTGCGCTCGGACCGCCCAACCATGCGGAGCCACGAGGGTACCGCGAGCCTCGCTCGCGCCGCTAGCACAATGAAGGCTTCTGTCGCCGCCCCGGTCGGCGCGGGCCCCCGAACGCCACGGCGGCGCCCGAGGCGAGCGAACCCGCCTCGGTTCCCCGAGAAATCCCCCGACGAACGTGCGGTCAGTTGCTCTCGAAGATCGACTCGATCTCCGAGATCGTCTGCTCCTCGGACCAGGTCCGGGCGACGGCGATCTCCTTGACGATCAGCGCGCGGGCGGTCTCGAGCATGCGGCGCTCGCCGAACGACAGGCTCTTTTCGACCTTGAGGCGGTAGAGGTCGCGGAGGACCTCGGCCACGTCGTAGATGCTGCCCGTCTTGATCTTGTCCATGAAGCCGCGATAGCGCCGGTTCCACGTCTGGTTGTCGAACGCCACGTTGCGCTCGCGGAGGATCTCGAAGATCTCGAGCACCTCGTCCTCGGACACGATCGAACGCAGCCCGACGGCGGTCGCGTTCTTCACGGGCACCATGATGCGCTTGTCGCTGTCGAGGATGCGGAGGACATAGAAGCGCTGACGCGAGCCCGCGATGTCACGCTCTTCGATGCTGACGACCTCGGTCACGCCTTGCGCGGGATAGACCGCTTTGTCGCCCACCTTGAACTCGCTCTTCGCTACCTGCTGCTGCATAACGTCTCCTTCGGCCCCCTCGGCTTCGGGTTGGCTTGGGATGAACAACGAACATATGAGGCAAAACCCGGTGCGATCGCTCGCATCGGCGGCGTTGGGCCGCGCGCTCTCGTGGATGCGCGCGGGTCGAACGCGTGGCGCCCGGTCGAATTCCCGCCCGGGGCGCTTAGAAGCAACAGAATACCTCGCTTCGGTGCGGTGTGTCCTCAACGATCGCAGAATTCTCCGCGAAATCTCTGCGCGGGATCGATCGTTTGTGATCCCAACGAGCTCGCGGAGCCCTGCGTTTGCCGTCGAACCACTGCCCCCAACGGGGTGACGCCGAACGCTAGGGGAGAGCCCCCTGCGCGTCAAGCCCCGCGTCAAAACACTTGCCGCAATGCGGCAAGTAGCTGGAATCAATCGTCAATCGCGAGGTTCTCCCGCGCGCGACGATCGCTCAGCGCGGTGTGTTGGTGTTGGCCGGGGTCGTCGCGGGCGTCGAGCCGCCCTCGAGCGACGAGAGGTCGGGCAGCTCGTTGATGTTCGGCATGAGCACGATCTCGACGCGTCGGTTGAGCGCGCGGTTCTGCTCGGTGTCGTTCGGGTTGGCGGGCTGGAACTCCGCGTACCCTGCGGAGCCGAGGCGCTCGGCCGACACGCCGTTCTGCGCGAGGAAGCGCGAGACGTTGACGGCGCGCGCGGTCGACAGCTCCCAGTTGTCCGCGAAGCGACCGCCGCGGCCGATCTGGACGTTGTCCGTGTGGCCCGCGACGAGAAAATCGCGCTCGGGGATCTGCGAGAGCACCTGCGCGACCTGGCGCAAGACGTCTTCGCCCTCGCGACGGAGGCGCGCGTCGCCCGAGTCGAACAAAATTCCCGCGGGCAGCTCGATCACCATGCGTCCGCGCACGATGCGCACGCGCAATCTTCCCTGGTCGATCATCGCTCGAAAGCGTCCGAGCATCTGACGAAACGTCGCGAGCCGCGCCTCGGCTTGCTGCTGTTGACGCCGGAGCTCCTCTTCTCGACGTCGCGCGGCGTCGAGCTCTGCTTGCGTCTGCGTGTTGGACGCTTGCAAGCGCGAGACGTCTTCTCCCAGCGCGCGGAGCCGCGAAGCCATCTGCTCGCTCGTCGCGCGGAGCGACGCGAGCTGCTCGTTGAGTCGATCGCGCTCGCCGCGCATCGTGCCGAGTTCTCCCTCGAGCTGCTGCACACGCCGGAGCGCCGCGCGGTGCTCCTCGCTGGGCCCGCAGGCTTCTGTGCCCGCCATCGCCAGCGCCAAGAAAACTCCCGACCATCGCACTGAACTTCGCATCCGTTTCGCCTCGTCTCTTCGAAGGGGCCGTGATCGGACGCATGTTCAGCAGGGGAAGTCAAGAAATAACATCGCGACATATGTACATGCGTTGCCCTACGTCGACTTGCTTGACAACGTATCGATGTGGCGATACATCACAACACAGACAACCTCGGTCACCCCAACTAGAACCGAGATTCTGGAGGATCACATGGCTACTGCAAAGAAGACCGCGAAGAAGGGCACTGCGAAGAAGGCCGCCAAGAAGGGCGCCAAGAAGGCCGCCAAGAAGGGCACCGCCAAGAAGGCTGCCAAGAAGGGCGCGAAGAAGGCCGCCAAGAAGGGCGCGAAGAAGGCCGCCAAGAAGGGCGGAGCGAAGAAGGCGGCGAAGAAGGCTGCCAAGAAGCCCGCGAAGAAGCCTGCGAAGAAGGCTCCCGCTGCCGCTCCGGCCGCGGCTTCGTCCGACGAGAGTGAATGAGCCCTCGGGCTCAGTAGCTTTCAGTGAGGCGTGATCGCACTCGGTCACACACAACCTCACAACGAGCACCGATCAGAGGTCCTTCGGGACGTTTGATCGGTGTTCGTGTTTCTCCGGTGCGGGGAGGCGCGGGGGCGAGCGATCACTCGCCGTCGGGAGCTCCGCCTGCTTTGCGCGGGTCGCTCGAGGCGAAGAGCACGCGCGCTCCGTTGCGTTCGCCGACGGCGATCGCGGTCGCTGCGGCGACGGGCGAGTCGGTCTCGACGACGGTGTAGCCGCGCGCGCGGAGACCGACGCGAACGTCTTCGGGCACGTCGCGTTCGACGAGCAATTGATCGGGCAATCCTTGGTGATGCACGCGCGGCGCGCTCACGGCGGACTCGATCGTCATTCCGTGGGCGAGGACGTTGAGGACGATCTGCGCGGTCGCGGTCGCGATGCGCGGGCCGCCCGACGCGCCGGCGACGAGCGTGGGGCGACCGTCGCGAAGGACGATCGTGGGCGACATCGACGAGATGGGACGACGGCCCGCGACCAGAGAATTCGCTGGCGAAACGGCGAGTCCGAAGTTGTTTCCCGCGGTGCCGATCGAGAAGTCGTCGACCTCGTCGTTGAGCAACACCCCGAGCGATGGAACCACCACGCGCGAGCCGAACGAGAGGTTGACCGTGGTCGTGAGCGAGACGGCCATTCCGTCGGCGTCGATCACGCAGAGGTGCGTCGTTCCCGCGTCGCGCGCGGGTTCGATGACGACGACCGAGCGAGAGCGCGACGGGTCGAACGTGCGGTGGCGCTGCGACAAACGCGCGGTCGCGAGCAGCGATTGCGCGAGCGGCGAGGGCGTGTTCGGGTCGCCTGCGCCGGGGTCGCCGACGTAGCGCGTGCGATCGTCGAAGGCGTGCTTCCACGCGTCGGCGAGGGCGTGCGCGTACGCGCTCGAGCCGTGGAGCAACGGGAGATTGCGCGCGGCGAGGCCGTCGATCTGCGCGAGCGTCTGGGCCACGATGAGCCCGCCGGCGCTCGGCGGCGGCGCGGTGACGACGGTGTTTCCCCGGAAATTCACAGACAAAGGCGCGCGCTCGACGACGCGATAGTTGCGAATGTCGTCCGCGGTCAGCACGCCGCCTTGCGCGCGAACGTGGTCCGCGATCGCGACGGCGAGGGCTCCGCGCACGTAGCGCTCTCCCTCGCGGCCGTAGCGCTCGAGCGTGGTCGCGAGCGGCGCTCTTCGCAGCAAATCTCCCGCGACGAACGGGACTCCCCCGCGCGAGAACACCGCGGCGAACGCAGGATTGCGCTGGAGCTCCGGCCTCTCTTGCGCGAGCCGGTCCGCGAGAAACGGCGACACGCGAAAGCCCTGGCGCGCGAGGCGCACCGCGGGCGCCGTCGCGACGGACAGCGGCCTGCGTCCGTAGCGGCGCGAGAGCTCGACGAAGCCCGTCGGTTCACCAGGGACGGCCACGGCGAGCGCGCCGACCTGGCTCGCGCGCGCGTTCGCAGGCGCGTTGCGAAGGAGCTCGGGCGTGAGCGCCGCGGGGGCCGTCTCGCGAAAATCGACGAACGTGCATCGACCGCCGTTCGGCTGGCACACGAGCGCGAAGCCGCCGCCGCCGAACCCCGAAGAGCTCGGGCTGGTCACGCCGAGGGCGAGCGCCGCGGCGATCGCGGCGTCGACGGCGTTTCCACCGGCGCGAAGGACTTCGACGGCGGCGCGCGAGGCGTCCGCGTTGTCCGTGGCGGCAGCGAAGCGTCGCGCGGACCACGGGTCGCGAAACCACCCGCGCGCCCACGGCGCGGAAAGAACGATCACGCTCGCGGCGAGCGACCCCGCGACGATCCTGTGACTGCGCATGCGGACAGGCTTTCTCTTCGGGTTCATCGCGTTAGGCTCCTCGCCCCGCAAAAGGACCGCGGAGCACCCGCGGAGGAGTCATCGAGCATGCGCGTCGCCGTCGTGATGGATCCCATCGAGAGCGTTTCGGTGGACAAAGACACCTCGTTTGCGTTGATGCTCTCCGCGCAATCGCGGGGGCACGAGGTGTTCTACCTCCAACAGCGGCACTTGCGCTCTGTGGGATCCGAGCTGTTTGCCACGGTGAAGCCCGTGACGCTTCGTCGCGCCAAGCCCCCCGAGCACGCGACCGTCGGTGAAGCGCGCGACGTGAACGTGGCCGAGTTCTTCGACGCCGTGCTGATTCGCACCGATCCGCCGTTCGACCAGAACTATCTCTACGCGACGCTGCAGCTCGAGCTCGTGCGTGGAAGGACGCTCGTCGTCAACGATCCGCGCGGTCTGCGCGACGCGAACGAGAAGCTCTACACGATGCACTTCGCGGACGTGATGCCGAAGACGCTCGTCGCGTACGAGCCCGACGCGATCCGTCGCTTCGTGAGCGAGCTCGGCGGAACGGCGGTCATCAAGCCCCTCGACGGCAACGGCGGTCGCGGCGTGATGGTGCTCCGGCTCGACGACCTCAACTTCAACGCGATCATCGAGGTCTCCTCGGGCGAGGGGAAGCGCCCCGTGATGGTGCAAGAGTTCTTGCCGGACGTTCGCAAGGGCGACAAGCGCGTGATCCTGCTCGACGGAGAGCCGCTCGGGGCGATCCTGCGCGTCCCCAAGAGCGACGAGGCGCGGAGCAACATGCACGTCGGCGGCACGGCCGTGCCCACGGAGCTCACCGCAAAAGAGCTGGAAATTTGCAAGCGGATCGCGCCGAGGCTCAAGGCGGACGGGCTCTATTTCGTCGGGCTCGACGTGATCGGCGAGCGGCTCACCGAGGTCAACGTGACGTCTCCGACGGGCATCCAAGAGCTCAGGGAGTTTACGAAGACGGACCCCGAGGGGCGCGTCATCGGGTGGATCGAAGAGCGCGTGAAGGCGCTGCGCGGGTAGCGTTCAGCGCAGCGGGTGGTCGCTGGTCGACTGCGAGAACGCGCCGAGCAACGGGCCCGCTGCCTGGATCGTGGCGAGGACGGACTCGACGTCGACGCGGGCGCCGTCGAGTTGATAAATGAGCACGCCGGGGCGGGCGACGATGGTTCCGTCGAACTTGGACTCAGCGAGGTAGCGCCTCGCTGCTGGGGGGATCGCCTGTTGTGCTTGCAGCACAGACTCAGCGTGCACTTTGAACATCGAGTCGAACTCGGCGTCGCCGATCGCGACGGGCGCGCGAAGGCGGCAGGTGCGTGTGAACTGCCAGCGCGGGCACTGCGGGCGATCGCGTGCGATCGGTCAGGGACGCAGAGCCGTCACGACTCGCGCTCGATGAGAGTGTGGTGGACGGAAGCGTCCATCGCGTCGACCGAGCGCGGGCCAGCGTCGCGCGGTCGTGCAGAGACGCGGCACGATTCGGCGCTCGAGGCATGGAGCTTCTTCCGATTCGTGCTGTCGCAAGAGCGGACGTCGATAGCTTCTATGATTTGTGCACACATAATTGCTTCGACGCTGTCGTGCGCGCGGCTCGGTGAGGTAGCCTCCGGGCGGAGTCGAGAGGGCAGCGTGACGAGACACAAAGTTCGGGCAAATTTACTCGCGATTCGATCGCTGGCTGCGTTCGTCGTGTTGGCTTCGGGGACGATCGCGCGCGCTGCGTCTGCGCAATCGTGCCGTGTTGGAGAGTGCGCGAGCGCGCCGGCGAGCACGCCGTCGACGCCACCGCCGAGCGGCGAGCGGCCGCCGCCCCCGGATGAAGCGTCGATCCCGTTTCTCACGGTGCACGGCGTCGTGGGCTTCGTCTCGCGCTCGTTCGAGTCGTCGACGGCGGGGCGCCTCGATCATCAATTTTTGATCACCGCGGGGGCGCAAGCGTCGGTGCACCTCGACATCTCGCGCTACGTCGTTCCGTACGCCGAGGGCTACGCGCACTTCACCAACGGATCCGCGTTTGCTGGGTCTGCTGGGGCGATCATCGGCTGGAGGACATGGGTGCGCGCGTCGCTCGTCGGCATTCAGAGCACGACGGCGCGAAGCGGTAACTACCAGGTGACGACTACGACCACGACGACGACGTGGTGGGGAGACGCGCGCTACCCGCTGGTGATCGGCGCGCAAGTCGGCGCCGGAGTGTTCGGCCTGCACCAGGGGACTGCGCAGCCGTTTCGATCGCGGCCGCCGATGACGGTGTCGGGGCGCTTCGGGCCGCGCATCGAGCTCGGTCCGACGCTGTGGGGGCAACATCACGTCAACGCGCTCGTGACGGTGAATCCGCTGACGGGGATCTTCGGACTGCGTGGAAACGTGTGGATGCGGCTGCCGATCAACGTGTTCTGGATCTCCGTGGGCCTCGACTACGACGTGCAGTTCAACAACGCCGAGATCGGCGGCTACGACTTCATGGTGGGCGGCTTCCTCGGGTTCGCGTTTGCGCGCCGGCCCTGAGGTAGAACGGCGCCATTGAGCGTCGGGCCTGTGGCTGCGCTGGTAGCGTTGGGCGGCATGATCGGGTTCGTCGTCACGCTCGCGCTGTTGGTGTTGGCGCCGTGCGCGTGGTTCGGAGCGCTCGAGAGTTGGCCCTCGTTTCGAGCGAAGTTCGCGCGGTGCTCGATTCTTGTGAGCGCGGGGTCGAATGGGGCTGTTGCTGGGGTATGTATCCGGCGCTTCGATTTCGTGGGCTTCGTCGCTCTCTCTCTGCTCGCGATCTTCGCCGTGATCATGGGGCGGCTGGTGCGTGGTCCGCTGCGGTTGCACTTTCGAATCGCGGGCGCGAGCTGGACGGGTGGGGCCGTGATGTACGGGCTGATTCTGCTCTGGCGTCTTTGTTTCGAGTGATCGCAGGGCTCTCTGCTCGCCGGGAGCTTGTGGTACATGGCGCGACGTCATGCCCGTTCCTCATCCGGCGCCGATTTCGGGGCACAGTTACAGCGCGGTCGAGCTCGTGGTGGATCGCGACGCGGTCGTCATGCTCGATCAACGGCTCTTGCCGACAGAAGAGACGTACTACCGGTACGACACCGTCGAGCAGGTCGCAGAGGGCATTCGCGCGATGGTCGTTCGCGGCGCGCCTGCGATCGGGATCTCTGCGGCGTACGGCCTCGCCCTCGCGGCGCGGTCCGACCGTGCGCGCGGTGATTTTATGGGAGAGATTTCAAGAGCCGGAGAGCTCCTCGCGGCGACGAGGCCCACGGCGGTCAACCTCTTCTGGGCGATCGAGCGCGTGACGGCCAAGTGCCGCGACTGGGCGGACCTCGGGCACGAAGAGCGCTCGCGCCGCGTCGCGGACGAGGCGATCGCGATTCACCGCGAGGACGTCGAGGCGTGCAAGACCATGGGCGCGATCGGCGCGCAGTGGATGCCCGAGGACGGCGTGGTGCTCACGCACTGCAACGCGGGGGCGCTCGCGACCGGCGGCTACGGGACGGCGCTCGGCGTCATCCGCGCCGCGATCGCGGCGGGCAAAAAGATCAGGGTGCTCGCGGACGAGACGCGGCCGTATCTGCAGGGCGCGCGGCTGACCGCGTGGGAGCTGCACATGGACGGGATCGCTGTCGAAGTGATCACGGACAACATGGCGGCCCACTTCTTTTCGCGAGGAGAAATCCAGGCGGTTGTCGTTGGCTCGGATCGCATCGCGGCCAACGGCGACGTCGCGAACAAGATCGGGACGTATGGCGTCGCGTGCCTCGCGCGCTTGCACGAAAAGCCCTTTGTCGTCGCGGCGCCGTGGAGCACTGTGGATCTTCGGACCGCGGACGGATCGGGGATTCCCATCGAAGAGCGGTCGAGCGAAGAGGTGACGCACGTGGGGGCGAAGCAGCTGGTCCCCACGGGAGTGCGCGCGAGGCATCCGGGCTTCGATGTGACGCCGGCGCGTTTGGTCACGGCGATCGTGACCGAAAGGGGAGCTGCGACGCCGCCGTCCAACGCGACGCTCGCCGCGATCGCGCCCAAGTGACCGCGCAAAACACGAGAAAATTGCGCGCGATCGGCGTGTGTCTGTTGCGTGACATGCAACCAATCGTCGATTGATCCGCGGGGGATGGGCCCGTATGGTCGCGCCGCGCGAAGGGCCGTTCAGGCCTCGAAGCGCACGAAGATCGGAGCGAGACGATGGCCCTCACACGCGACGCGGTGTTCTGGCAGTCCTTCACGCAGCTCGCGACCAAGGCGCAAGACGCGGCCAAGTTGGTCGCGCAGATGTTCGACGATTTGTCGAAGGCCCACGAGCTTGCAGAGCAGGTGAAGAAGCTCGAGACCGAGGGCGACACGATCACGCACGAGGTCGTCAAGACGCTGCACCAGACGTGGATCACGCCGCTCGACCGCGAGGAGATTCACGGGTTGGTGTCGAGCCTCGACGACGTGCTCGACTCGATCGACGGCGCCGCGGCGCGCGTGATGCTCTACGAGATCACGCAGACCAACGACGACGCCAAGGCCCTCGCGAAGGTGCTCGTCGAGTCCACGACGGACCTCGTGAAGGTGGTCGAGGGGCTGCAGAACATCAAGGACGCCGAGGGGATGCTCGCGCTCTGTCGCGCGATCGGCAAGCACGAGGACGCGGCGGACGCGGTCTTTCGCAGGGCGATCGCGAGGCTCTTCAAGGAGGAGCCCAACGCGATCGAGGTGATGAAGTGGCGCGACGTGTACGAGCGGCTCGAGACGGCGACGGATCGAGCTGAAGATGCCGCCAACGTGATCGAGGGGATCGTCCTGGAGCACGCCTGATGACGACGTTCATCATCTTCGTGATCCTGCTGGCGCTGGTGTTCGACTACATCAACGGGTTTCATGACGCGGCAAACTCCGTGGCGACGGTCGTGTCGACGCGGGTGCTCTCTCCGAGGGCCGCGGTCTTGTGGGCGGGGTTCTTCAACTTCGCGGCGTTTGCTGTCGTGAAGTCGAAGGTCGCGGGCAATATCGCGAAGGGCGTGTCGCCGACGGCGCTCACGCAAAACGTGATCCTCGCCGCGCTGTTGGGCGCGATCATCTGGAACCTTCTCACGTGGTTCTGGGGCCTCCCGTCGTCTTCGTCGCACGCGCTGATGGGGGCGTTTGCGGGGGCGGCGCTGACGAACGTTCCGAGCTTGTCGATCCTCAACGCGAAGGTGTTTCGCGAGACCTTCTTGTTCATCGTGCTCGCGCCGCTGCTCGGCGCGGTGCTCGGGTTCGTGATCACCAAGCTCATTCGCGTGATCTTCGCGAACACGAGGCCGGCCACGGTCGATCGAGTGTTTCGGCGAGGGCAGCTTCTGTCCGCGGCGCTCTACTCGCTGGGTCACGGCGGAAACGACGCGCAAAAGACCATGGGGATCATCATGGCGCTGCTCGTGAGCGGCAACCTGGCGCACCGCAACGACGCGCCGCCGACCTGGGTGGCGCTTGCGTGTTACACGGCGATGGGCTTGGGGACGCTCTCGGGTGGTTGGCGCATCGTGAAGACGATGGGCATGAAGATCACCAAGCTGAAGCCGCCGGGGGGATTCGCCGCAGAGACAGCGGGCGCGATCACGCTGGCGCTGGCGACGTTTCGAGGGATTCCTGTGTCGACGACGCACACGATCACGGGCGCGATCGTGGGCGTGGGCTCGGGCGAGGGAAAGCTCAGCGCCGTTCGCTGGGGCGTGGCTGGACGCATCGTGTGGGCGTGGATCTTCACGATCCCCGCGGCGGGCGCGATGGCCGCGCTCTCGTACGTGATCGTTCGCGCGATCACGGGCCGCGCCTGAACCGCACGCGACGGGGGGGCCTACGTGTCGTCGAGGATTCGCTCGGCGCTGCGCAAGAGCTGATCGAGCTGCGGCGAGGCGAGCAGCGCGCGATCGCCGGTCGATAGTTCTCCCGCGACGAGACGGTCTGCGAGGGCGAGCAATTGTGGGAGCTCGCGGCGGAGGTACTCGGACCAGGGGACGGTGAAGTTCGAGCGACGCCACGCGGCGCGGAGGCGAGCGAACTCAGCGGGGCCGAACCTCGAGTGTACGCGAGCGATCGTCGGCGTGTGGTTGGCGACGAGCGACCCGTGCAGCGCGTCGGGGTCGTAGAGCGTCCCGACGAACTCTTCGCTCGCGGCGAAGGGGCCGCGCACGTAGTCCGTGGGGAGAGCCTCGCGTTTCCATAGGGCAAACACAGGCGAAAACGCGGTGGCGTCGCGATCCGAGGGGCGGCGGTCGAGCTTGGCGAACGCCTCCCACGCGAGCAGGGCTCCGTCTCTCTCGCCGATGTCGATCGAGGGAGCGCCGAAGAGGAGCTCGTGCGCCGCGCGGACCGCCTGCTCCGAGCGCGCGCCGTAGAGCGTGTTTTGCCCAGCGCAAACGGCGTGGGGCCAGCGCGGTTGCGGATCCGGCGAGAGGACGAAGCGGTGCTCGAGCCGCGCGATCGGGCCCTCGTCGTGGTCTTCGACGAACTTCGCGACGGCCCACACAATCGAGTTGGCCTCGGGCTCGGCGCCGAGGGCCGCGTAGCAAATCGGCCGGACGTACCACTGGAGGCAGTGCTGACGCAGGTGCCAGAGGGTGTAGCCCGAGAGCGGGCGAGCGGGCTTCTCGGGGGCGGCGGTCATTCGAGCATCGCTCCTCGCGCGACGGCGATCGCGCGCAAGAGCGCTCGGAGCTTTGCGTCGTCCCTCGGTCGAATGGCAGGGCGATCGTCCTCGTCGGCGCCTCGGTCTGCTGCGTCGAGGGCTCGTGCGGCGAGCAGCAACGAGCGGTACGCGCTGGCGCGATGAATCGTGCTCTGCGCGAGATCGAGCCGCGCGAGCGTCGTGGCGAGCTCGTCGTCCGTGGGCGGGACGAGCTCGAAGGGGCCGTCTGCGCGGAGCTCGGGGCGATAGCGTTCGTGCTCGAGGTCGAACGGCGAGGGCGGGTTGAGAGGACGACCCACGATTTCAACGGTGAGCGCGGGCTCTGCGGCGTTGTCCTCGCCGCGACGGACGATCGCGTAGGGGGTGTAGGCGTCCGCGACGTCCATTCCCTGGGTTGCGTTGGGCTTGCAGAACTCAGCGAACGCGTCGCGCATCGAGTAGTTGTCGTCGAGCCCGCCCGAGACGCCGAGCACTTGTTCTGCGTAGCGCAGCGCGCGTCCGAGGGGCGACTCGACGCGCTCGAAGTTGTATCGACTGAAGTTGCTCGGGTCGTTGGCGCGCGCTTCGGCCTCGAGTCGCTCGATCTCTCGCGCCTCTTCGTCGAGGTCTTCGTAGTAGGTCGGGAGATCGACGGGGATCAGCGAATTTCCCGCGAAGCAGAGGCACTGCGGCCACTCGGGGGCGTGGCGATCGGTGGGGACGATGACGTGGTGAACCGCGTCGGTGCTCTCGTCGTTGTAGTACTGGGCGACCGCGAAGACGACCGATCGCACCTCGGGGACGCGGTCGAACAAGATCCTCGCGAAGGGCTCGAGGTACCAGCGCAGGGCCATCCAGCGCATCTCGCGCGAGGATCGACCGAAGAGGCTGGGCCACGAGAGGACGTTCACTCGGCGGCCTCGCGGATTCCGAGGGACTCGCGGAGCGCCTGGAGATTCGCGTCGCTCGGGTCTGCGCGGTAGCGATCGAGCCGCTCGCGCACGGTCGTGGCGCGCTGGATCGAGTAGCGCAGCTCGCTCCCGCGCTGGATGGTGTCGACGAGCTCGAGCGGCGAGAGATAGTCGCGCGGGTCGTCGGTGGTCGCGCGGCGCGCGGGCTCTTCGCACTCGGGGCTGTGCACGGTGGCGAGGCGCGTGGCTCTCAGCCCGAAGTCTGCGTTGCGCGCCTCCCAAGACCCGGGCTCGAAGACGGCTTTGCTCAGCACGACAACGGGCGCAAACGCGCTCGCCATCGGCGCGTCCGGGGTCCTCGGGTCCCGCGAAAATCGCGCGAACGCGCGGTAGAAGGGTTGTCCCTCGCCGTGCCCGAGGTCCACGGTGTCTGCGCCGTAGAGGTCGCGGATCGCGCGCGCGACGGCGCGCTGCGAGCGGCCGTCGTCGAGCATCGCGTTGTGCTTGGGGGAGCTCGCGAAGGGCCAGGTTGTGTTGGCGTCTTCGCTGAGCACGAAGGCGTACTCGCAGCGCACGGCGTCGTTGCGCGCGATGCGCGCGACCGCGAAGAAGACGGCGTTGGCTGCGGGCTCGAGCTGCAGCGCGCGGCGCGCGACGGACTTGGCGAACCACTGGATCGCGTTGATGGCCAGCTCGTCGGGGTCGAAGCCGTAGAGCGGGAGAGAGACCACGCTCGTCATGGGGACTCCTCTTCGGTGACGGCGTTGTCGGCGCGCGTGGCGTCTTGCAGGGCGGCGGCGAGGCGCGCCGCGAGGTTTTCGAGGGCGCGCGGCCCGTCGTCGGTCGAGATCGCGCGGACGGTCTCGCGCAGCTCGTCCTCGATCACGCGGAGGACTTCGGCGGCCTCGCCGCGTTCGACGAGGGCTTTGATGCGGCCGAGCGGGATCTCTTCGACGCGCTCTCCCGCGGAGTCGTAGTAGTCGTCGCTGCCCTCGATGCGCGAGAACCCGACGTTGAAGTTGTCTTCGAACGAGGGCTGAAGGAGCTCTCCGACGACCTTGCTCGTGCAGTCGTTTGCGCCCTTGCGACGGGCGACGGCCCAGGGCTGATAGGCGTCACCCTCGGGCTCGTCTTGGCTGCTCATGAAGCACTGGGACGCGAAGGCCACGATGTTGCCGTAGTTGCTGTCGCCGAAGCTCGAGCCGGACACGGTGCTCGTGCACTCCGAGAGCTTGTTGCGCTCCCATCGCTCGGGGAAGAGCGAGTTCTCTGCGAGCTCGGGCCACGATGGATCTGGCTCGTCGCTCGCGTAGAGCGCGAGGTGCACCGCGTCGTGGGCCTCGTCGGACCAGAACTGACCCACAGCGAGCACGAGGCTCTGCGCCTCGGGGACGCTCGCGAACAAGAGCCGCGCGGTCGGCTCGACGTACCACCGGAGGCAGTGCTCGCGCATCTCTTTGGACGTGCGGCCGAACCAGCGCTGCGAATCCCAGTTGATTTCATTCATCGGTATTCAACCTGGCTTTGAATTTGCTGATCGTACGAGGTCGATCTGTCGGCGTCGGTCGTCGAGCGAGAGCTTGTGCATGTAGCACTCGAGGATCGTGGGTGTTCCAGAGGCGAGGCGCTCGCGGGCCCAGGGGAGGCCGAAGGTGTCTGCGCGCAGCGGTCGGTGCGAGTCGTGCGCGCCGTCGTTGCCCGAGACGTGAACCTCGAGGATGTTGTCGTAGTCGAAGACCCGGCGGAGGGTCGCGTCGTCGATGGCTCGGGCGCAGCGCTGGATGAACAAGTGCGAGATGTCGATCGCGAGCGGCATTCGCGCGTCCATGGCGCGGGCGAGCTCTGCGCCGGTTCCGAGCCACTCGCCGGGGTACATGACTTCGGTCGCCCACGGCGCGGCGCAGGCGCGGGCGAACCAGAGCTCGTAGTCGATCGCCTCGCGCGGGAGCGGAGGGTGAACGCTCCAGCGCTCGTGCGTGTGGAGCATCGCGCCGTCGCTCGCGTAGATCGCGCGCTTGAGCGAGCCCGGGTCGAACGTGTGGTGGTGGCGCGTGCGGTCGTCGCCGAGCGCTGCGACGAGGTCGCGAGCTCGCTGGGAGGGCGGGTTTCCTGGCGCGAGCTGAACGCCGTCGGCGAGCGGAGCCAGCGCTTCGATGGCTTCATCGAGCGGGCGCGATTGCAGACAGCTCGTCGCGAGCAGGAGCATCAGCGGTCCGTTACGGCGCGACCCAGGTGATCGTCGGGTGAACGGTGTACGCGCGGACGCCGGGCTTGAGCGCCTTCTCGACGATGCAGCCGCGGGAGGAGACCTCGACGGCTTTGAGTACTTTTGCTTCGAGCTCGTCTTTGTTGCCGCGGATCGCGAGGGCGACCTCGACGGTGATCGCGTCGATCTTCAGTCCGGGACCATCGGGGATCACGTCGACTTTGACCTTGGCGCTCGACGAGACGACGTCGAGGCGAAACTTGTCTGCCACGAGGCCCCACGTGAGGAGCCAACACGCGGAGGCCGAAGCGGCTAGCAAATGCTCTGGTGAATTGCGTACAGCGTCGTCGGGTCCGTCGGAGTGCGCGGGAAACGCGAAGCCCACCGACCCGGTGGGGAGCGCGGCGACGCCGGGGGCCTTCTTGGTGATTCCGTGGAGTGTCGAAGAGACTTCGTCGGTCCAGCCCTGACTCATGCGCGGCATGATACTCAACGGGTATGTCTGCGGGTCGTGCGGTCGTGACGTTTGCAGTGTTTGCGTGTCTCGCAATGGCTTCGTCGAGCGCGTGCGACTCGGGAGTGGAAGCGACCGACGAGACGAGCGGCGCGACGGACACGTTGGAGGACGCGATTCGTATTCAAACGAGCTCTCCTCAGGCGCGGGCGCAGTACGACGCGAACGTGAGCTTCGCGCTCGAGTACCGGGCCCGCTGTGGAGCGGGTCTCGCTCCGGCGGGTACGACACGACGGCCGCGCGTTCTCGTGACGGGCTTCGGGAGGTTTCTCAGCAACCCGACGAACGCGACGGGAATGATGGTCGCGGGGCTCGTTCCGGGGATGCGCTATCCGATGACGGTGCGGCCGCCGTCGGGGCAAGTCGATCTACCGGCTCCGCAGACGGCGGTCGGCAGCGCGACGATCGAGCTCGACGGCGTGGGCGCCGTGGACGTGTGCGCGATGGTGCTGCCTGTGTACTGGGACCTCGCGGCGATCCTCGCGCTCAAAGAAGTGCAGTCGTTCGGGCCTGATTTCGTGCTGATGAACGGCATCGCAGGGCAGCGACAAGAGCTCTGGCTCGAGCTCGGGAGCGTCAACCGCGCGATGACGTTGCCCGACGGGAGCGACGAGCTCGTGCCGGCGCCGGTGACGGGGCAGCGGTTCGCGTCGATCGTTCCGAGCGCGACGACGAGCGAGCTGGCGTTGGGGCTTCGGCTCTCGTACACGGCCGTGCAGCGCGCGGCGCGCGAGGCGCTCGCGCGCGAGGCCGCGGTGATGCAGGGCGGCGAGCGGTTCGACGCGTTCGCGCGGGGCGTGCTTCGCGGGGGATTTCCCAGGGATAGCAACACGTACCTCTGCAACAACACGACGTACGTCGTGAACTACGCGATGGGGCACCCCAACGCGACGCTCACGCTGCTGCAGGCGTCGCCGGCGCTCGCGGGGCGCGTCAATCGCGTGGGCGTCCGCCTCACGCGCGACGCGAGGAGCGTCCCGCGGGTGTTCGTTCATTGGCCGAGCGCGCTCGCGGGCGCGCACTTGGACGCGGGGCGCAACGTGATGCGCGCCATCCTCGGCGCGCAGCTGAAGGCGCTCCGCGACGGCGGAGCGAGCGCTCCCGTGGTGGGCGACAATCGCGACGCCGAGATCATGGCGAGCGGCGACTGGTTTTGACGGGCGAGCGGCGCGCCAAGTGGGCGGTGCGCGGCAGCGCGTCCAACGTGCTGTGATTTATCAGGTAAAACTCTGTCACGCTCGGCGCGGCAGCAAGCGGCCGCGCATTGTGCCTCGAAGACATCACGGGGCACTGTCACGCGAGCTATCTCGGCAGGCGTTCTCGCTCGCGCTCGAACTTCGAGAGAAGAGCCAATCGAACTCTGCCTGCATATTTGCGAGCGATTCGAAGCACGCTTGCGCAGTAACTCGCCTGCCTAAGTTCGAGCGCGAGCGAGAACGCCTGCGGAGCACAGTGCGCGGCAGCAAGCGCTCATCATTCGTCACCTGTGGTGAATGAGCTGATATTTCGCTCATGAAACAGCGAGTGCACAGGCACTCACCCCTGGCCCATGGGCTGTCCCCCACCTTCAGTTGGGGGCAGCGAGGCCAAGGCTGTACGCCGCAAGCGGCGCACACAGATTCGAGATGGCGAGACCGCGAGAAGGCACAACGGACAGCAAAAATGCTGTACCCAGTGCGATGGCTTCTGATCGTGAAGTGCGCCGGTAGC
>JAEUKI010000078.1 GCA_016793325.1 Myxococcales bacterium
CGCTCCACGCTCACGCGTGGGCGCGGGGCCGGACCTCCCATTGGGCGCGTGGAGGACCCGCCGCTCCAACTGCGAGGTCCGTCCCCTTCTCCTTACGCTCGAAGCTCGCTCGTGAATCGCTCAGCGATCCACCGGTCGCGCGTCGTCGATCGCGGTAGAGAATTCTCTATCGCGCGACGCGTCCCTCCCGTGCAGTCTACGGGAGATGTCGGATCGGATCGCTTGGCTTCATGTCCCCACAATTCAACTCTTCGCGACGACGCTCTTGCTCGCGGGGTGCTTTCGCGTGGCGACACCCATCCGTCCCGACGCATCACAGGAAGCGGCCGCCCCCGACTCGTCCGACGACGCGACGATGCGCAACGACGCAGACGCCGGGAGCGCGCCCGACGCGGACGCGACCGCGGACACCGGCGTCGAGCTCGATTCGGCCATGGATTCTGGCGTCGACACAGGCGCTGACACGGGCGTCGACACGGGCGTGGACACGGGCATCGAAGCTCGCGCCGATGTGGTGACGGACGTTCCGATCGGCGACGTGATGCGCCTCCCGCCCGTACGCGGGCTCTGCGGAGACGCAGGCGCCTGCCCCTCGGGCCAGTTTTGCTCCGGGGGCGTATGCACCAACGAGTATTCGCTGCACGCAGGTGGAGGGTTCCAGTGCCTCAAGGTTCGTGAAGCGACGACGTGTTGGGGCGGCGGGGACTTCAACGCGCTGCGCCCGCCGAGCACGAGCGTGTGGCTCCCGACGTCGCTCGCGCCGTTCGCTTCGGCGGGATCGATCTACGGCATGTCGTCCTTCGTGTACTCGACGGAGTTCATCATCGGCGCTGATCGATCCGTCGGGTATCTCGGTTATCGACACGTCTTCGGGGACAACACGACGTCACAACCGATTCGCCCCGAACCCGTGCCCGTCGCCAACACCTCCGGAACGCTCGAGCTCGCGACGGGAGGTCCATCGGGCGTCCGCTGCGCGATCACGATGGACCGCAACATCCGGTGCTGGGGCTGCGGAGGCGCTGGATCTCTTGGAGACGGCGGGGACCGCAACTGCGAGGTCAGCGAAACATCGACGAGACCTGTCGCGATCACGCTTCCGGCGCCGGTCGTGCAGATCGCGATCGCTCGAACGTACGCGCCCGAGTGGGACGCGTTTCGTGCAGCAACCGTATGCGCGCTGATGCAGCACGGCGTCGTCCGATGCTGGGGCGTCAACGACGTCGGCCAACGCGGGATCGGAACGACCGACTCGGTCACAACCACGTCGGAAGCGGCCACGATGGGCGCTAACGTGGTTGGGCGCTACACCGCGATCGCCGCGACAGAGTCTTCGTTCTGCGCGATCGCCGACAGCGGAGCGGTTCGCTGCTGGGGATACGACACCGTCGGCGCCATGGCGGCGCACCCTTCACCGGTCGCGATCCTCCGCGGCGACAGCACCGAGCACGGCAACGTCGAAGTGCTCCGCTGCTCAGGGGGCGCGTGCTGCACGCTCGAACGCGGGTCGCGGGCTCTCTATTGTTGGGGCTCGCAAGGACTCGCCGGAAGCTTCGGCGCCATCGTGCCCGGCGGCCCGATGACGAACTTCATTCGCGCGACGCGCGTCACGCCATCCGGGCTCGAGCCGGGCTCGATCGAAGACGTGTCGATCGGACCGCCGGTGTGTGCGCTGGGCCGCGTCGCCGGAGACACGACGCACCGCCGCGTGGTGTGCTGGGGAGACAACGAACGCGGACAAGCAGGCGCGCCCCTTCCGTCGGCGCGACTCGTGGGCTTCACGACGGTGCCCGTCGTCGCGCCAGGCTTCTGAAATCCCCGCGCGAGACGCCGTCGTTGATTCGCGCGCAAGCGCTGCTTGACAGAACGAGGGGCGGGTGGTTTCTTCCCGGCCCCTGTTTTCCCCTGTAGGAGGATTGTTGTCGTGAAGCGCACGTATCAGCCCAGCCGAACCCATCGAGTGCGCACCCATGGTTTCCGCGCGCGTATGGCGACCGCGGGCGGCCAGAAGGTGCTCGCGAACCGTCGTCGCAAGGGCCGCAAGCGCCTGACGGTTTCGATCTACAAGAAGTGAGCGTCGCACCCGAGGCGAAGTCCGAAGCTCTGCCGCCGGCAGAGCGACTGCTCGCCCGACGCGATTTTTTGCTCGTGCAATCCAAGGGGCGGAGACTGCACGGCGAGTGTTTCGTCCTCCTGGTCCTCGACCGCGGAGACGGCATGCCCTCGCGCATCGGCGTGACGGTCTCGCGCAAGGTGGGAAACAGCGTCGTGCGCCACCGCGTGAAGCGATGGGTCCGCGAGACATTTCGCAGAAACAAAGCGGTCTTTCCCCAGAGCTCCGACGTCGTCGCGATCGCCCGCGAAGGCAAGGTGCCCGCGAGCTTCGACGCGGTGCAAACCGAGCTCGTCACCCTCGTGAGCACCAGCAAATCCTCTGTCACAGCGAGGCGAAGACCTCGTCACGAGGGCGGTGACCGTAGGGGGGGGACTGGCGCCGCGGAGCGAAGCGACGCAAAACACCGCGGTCGCTGACCCCCGCAGCGAAGTCGAACCACTGTTGTGTGCCGGCAATGATGAAAGCTCTCTTGCTCGCGTTGTTGCGCTTCTACAAAGCGGCGATCTCGCCGTGGCTCGGCAACGTTTGCCGTTTCGAGCCGTCGTGTTCGCGGTACTCGATGGCCTGCATCGAGCACTTCGGCGCGGCAAAAGGAAGCTGGCTCACGGTGAAGCGACTGTGCAAATGCCACCCGTTTCATCCGGGGGGGTATGATCCGCCGCCCGTTCCGGGGAAGTTGCCCGGCGCGTCAGGGGACACTCCCTCTGCCGCGAGCGCTGGAGAGCGTTGAACTCCAGCAGGAAGAACGCAGCCATCGATGGACTCGTCTCGTATTCGCACGCTCCTGATCACGCTCGGCATCTTCGGCCTCGTGTACTTCTTCGTCGTTCGGCCGAGCTCGACGCCCCCCGCGCGATCTCTGCCCGAGCGCCCCGTTCCCACCGCGCAGCAGCGCGGCGCCGAGCGCGTCGAGCAAGTTCGCTCGGGGACGCTCGTGGCCGACGTGAGCACCTACTCGGGCGCCATTCGTCAGTACCGCATCGACGCGCCCCAGTTTTCATCGAGCCACCGGCTCGTGCAGGGGACGCGCTGGTGGCAGCGCGACGAGCACCCGGGGTTCTCGACGACCGATCGCGAGCCGTTCTTTCCGCTGCGGACCAACATCGAGTTTCGCCGCGCAGGCATCAACGTCCTGCCCGCGTACCTGACCTTCGACGAGGTCCGCCGCGACGGTGACGGGCTCACGCTCATCGCTCACCTGCGCGAGCAGCAAGTCGAAGTGCACCGCACGATCAAGCCGCACACGCAGTACGCCTTCGCGGTCTCGACGCGCGTGATCAACCACGGCCCCGCCGGCGAGCTCCGCGCGTCGCAAGGCGTCTATCACTGGATCCCGCGCAAGCAAGAAGAGGGGCAGTTCTTCTCGCAATCATGGCGTCGCGCAGAAGGGCTCTGCCACCACAACGGCAGGCTCCAACGCGTCACGCGCGAGGACATGTCCAAGGCCGCGCAGGACAACGACGGCGTCGCGCGCAACTCGAACTACGTCGGCCTCGCCAACATGTACTTCTTGCAGGCCCTCGTTCCGCAAGGAGAGGTCGCCGCGTGTCACCTCCACGCAGAGGACCGCGGCGCCGGCGATCAGCTCGGCAGCGTGATGTTCGCGCAGCTCTCGTGGACGCCCGTGCAGCTCGCGACCGGCGAATCGCACGACTATCGCGTGCTCTCGTACTTCGGCCCCAAGCACGCGCCGCACCTCGCGGCCGCGTCGCCCGAGCTCAAAGACGCGCTCGACCTCGGGATGTTCGCGTTCATCGCGCGCGGGCTGCTCAAGCTCCTGCAGTTCCTCCAGACCATCGTGAAGAACTGGGGCGTCGCGATCATGCTGCTGACGCTCATCGTGCGAACGGCGCTCTTTCCGCTGCTCGCGCGCTCGATGAAGAGCATGGCGGCGATGCAGAAGCTCAAGCCCGAGCTCGACGCCCTCAACGAGAAGTTCGCCGACGACCAAAACGCCAAGGGCCTGGCGACGATGGAGCTCTACCGCAAGCACGGGGTCAACCCCGTCGCGGGCTGCTTGCCGCAGATGGCGCAGCTGCCCGTGTGGTGGGCGCTCTACACGACGCTGCAGACGTCGATCGAGATCTATCACCAGCCGTTTGCGCTGTGGATCCGTGACCTCTCGTCGCCCGATCCGTTCTTCGTGCTGCCGCTCGTGCTCGGCGCGGTGATGTTCATTCAGCAGAAGATCATGCCGCCGGCGTCGCCGGACCCGATGCAGGCGAAGATCATGTTCTGGTTTCTGCCGATCTTTCTCACGGTGATCTCGCTGTTTCTGCCGGCGGGCCTCGCGCTCTACATGCTGGTCAACAGCGTGCTCGCGATCATTCAGCAGAAGATCACCAAGGCGCAGATCGACAAGATGACCACGGACATCGGCGGCGGCCCCGATGACAAGGGAATCAAGGTTCGTCCCGCTCCCGCCACCAGCGGCAGCGGCAGCGGCAAGGGCAGCAAGGGCGGCAAGGGCACCAAACAGCTTCCGGGCCGCTGAACGGGCGCTGTCGGGCGCGCTCCGCTCGCGACGACGCGCGGGTTCCCGTACATTCACGGGGCGCTCCGCGAGCGCGGTGTAGTAGATTCGTCGGGGATTTTTGTAGGAGTAATCGGGCGATGGTGACGGAGCGAGAGGGTTCGAACGAAGCACGCGGAGAGACGGACGACGGCTTCGATGGTCTCGATGAAGAGACCGTCGACGAGGTCCGTTGGTTTCTCGAAGGCACGCTCGAGCGCATGGGTTATCGCGTCGCGCTCGAGCTCTCGCGCTCGGGTCCCGAAGCGATCCTCGAAATCGTGGGCGATGATTCGAGCCAGGTGATCGGGAAGAAGGGCGCCACGCTCGACGCGCTGCAGGTCCTCTGCAACCGCGTCGCGCGCAAGTTCAGCGAGGACGGCGAGCGCGGGTACGTCCTGCTCGACGCCAACGGCTACCGCGCGCGGCACGAGAAGAACCTGCAGGAGCTCGCGACCAAGCTCGGCGATCAAGCGATCCGCGAGCGCCGCACGATCACGATGGAGCCGATGTCTCCGCGGGATCGTCGCGTCGTACACATGGCCCTCGCGAAGTTCACCGGCGTGCGCACGCAGAGCCAGGGAGAGGGCGCGGATCGAAGGCTGCAGATCATTCCGATGGCGCCGCCGAGGCGCGACGGAGACCGCCCGCGCGGCGGAGATCGCGGGGGAGATCGCGGAGACCGCGGCGGAGACCGCGGACGTCGCGAGTGACGCGCGCGAGCGGCGGTTCGCGCTGATCCAATCGGCCACTGGATTCGCTGGTGGAAAGCGCCCTTGGGGATCCAGCAGTAGCCCCGCTATCGATCGCGTCGTCGCCAACGCGCGAGGTCGCGATCGAGCCGCTCGTCGCCCGTGACGAACGCGCTGCCGTACACGCGATCGACCCAACGAATCGCCTCGGCGCCGCCGTGCATCTGCAGCTCGTTGCAGAGCACGGCCCGGCGCCGGCCCTCGGTCGCCGAGAGAAACATCACGAAGCAACGCTCGAACGCCCGCTGTTTTCCCTGCGCGGCGAAGACGTGTAGGACGCTGGCGAAGGCGTTGGTCGGAGCGACCGCGCCGCGCGCGCCCTCGGCCTCGAACCACCGTTCGAAGCGCGCGATGTCGTACACCGCGCGGTCCGCCAGCAGCGTCGCGCACGCGTCGAGCTCGCCCTTGTCGCACAAGAGATCCCACAGAGCTCCGAGCGTCGCGTCGGACGCGGCCGTTCGGCCCCACCGCGCGTAGCCCGCACGAAATCCTACCCAACCGCGGATTTCACGGGCGTCGCGCGAGCGCGCTTCGTCGAGCATCGCGTCGGCAAACTGCGCCGCCGCGTGACCACGCACACGAAATTCACCGCCGTCGAAGTGCTCGTCGAGCGCGTCGACGAGGGCGTCGAGCCCTTGGCCGCCGGGTCGATACACGGCGAGCACGGGGCACTCGTCGCCGACATAGCCCATCGCGTCGAGCATCGCGCGAACGTCGGCCACCATGGCCGGATCGAGCTTGTCGGGTCGAATTCCGAACACAAAAACAAGCGGCCGCGGAGCGCCCGAGACGCGCAGCTGCCAGAGGACACTCTCGCGGGTCATTTTCGAGGACTTCGCGTCGACCGCGTACACGTGCGCGACGATGGGCTGCGTGGGGTCTTCGCTCGGGACGACCTCCCACCCCTTGTCGGGCTCGATGAAGTAGTACTCGCGCTTGCTCGAGGGGTAGAGCCTTCGGGCGCGAAGGGCGTTCCAGAAGCGCTCGTCGAGGACGCCGTGAACGAGCACGCGCACAGTAGGTCGGCCCTGGCGATCGCAGACGGGCTCGATCGCGACGTCGTCTTCGAACGCGCGCTTCGGCGCGACGCCCACGATCGCTCCGTCTCTGTCGGACTCGACCGTCCAGCGCGCGTCCGCGCGGCTCTTGCGCGCGAGCTGCCTGCGCCTCGCGCTCGCCTCGAGCGCGTCGCGATCCGGGATCGCGACCGTCGTGGTCTCGAGCGCGCGCACAAACGAGTCGACGCTGAGCGCCGAAGCGCACGTCGGGTGCAGATAGAGCTCGCTCTTTCCGACCTCGCTCGCGACGAGCGCGATCACGTCCCCGGGGCGCATCGCCTCGAGGCAGCGCTCGCAGTTTGCCGCGGCAGAGAGCTCGAGAAATCGCATCGGTGGTGTTGTTCTCTTCGCTGCCGCTATACTCCATGGATGCGACGCTTTCACCTCGCCTTGCTCGCGGCGATCGCGCTCAGCTCGGCGCACTGCGCGACCACGACGCGAAACTCAACGCTCCAGCCGATCGTTCAACCCGTGGGACGCGAGGCGCCGACGGAGCTCGAGCAGCTCCTCGCGTCGCAGACACCCGAGGCCCTCGAGACGCGCCCCAACGCCTCGGTCGAGCAACGCGGGACCCTCGGTGAGCGGCCGCGGCGCGCGGGAGCGACGTCGTTCGAGCACCCGTACGCGGTGCTCCTTCAGCAGGGAGAGCGCGTGCAGATCGACCTGCGCGCGAGCTTCGACACCGTGCTTCGCGTGGTCTCGCCGGACGGACAAGAGAGCGAAAACGACGACGTCTCCAACGGAGTGCTCGACTCGCGGCTCGTGTTCACCGCGGCATCGACGGGGATCTACCGCGTGATCGCGACGTCCTATCGACCCAATGACCGCGGGGCGTTTCGACTCTCGGTCGCGCGAGGCAGCGCCGTCTCCGAGGCCACGCGCCCCGCAGGAACGCCCCCCGATCCTCGCGGCGCCGCGCCCATCGCGGACCACGCCGACGTCGCGTCCGACCTCAACAGCGGCACGGCGCAGAGGACCTTTCGCTTCGACGCGCGTCGCGGCGATTGGCTCGAGCTCGAGACGCACCACGCGGCGTTCGACACGGTGCTCGAGCTCCGCGGGCCTGCGGGCGAGTCGTGGCAAAACGACGATCGCGTCTCGGGCGATCTCCACTCGCGACTCGCGGTCGTGGCCCCCGCGGACGGGACGTACGTCGCCACGGTCCGCGGCTACCGACCCAACATGCAGGGCGCGTTCAAGCTTCGATTCGAGCGACTTCCGCGGTCGACGCGGCAAGACGCCAACGCGCGCGTCGCGGGTCCGCGCGGACGCGGGCTCATGTACGGCGTGTTTCTCGGCATCCGGGACTACGGCAACGAGTCGAACAGCTTGCCTCACTGCGACGAGGACGCGACCGAGCTCGCGCGCGTCCTTCGCGATCGCGGCGTGATGCCCACGAGCCGCCAGCTCGTGCTCACCAACGGGCAGGTCACGCCCGCGGCGGCGCGCGCGGCGATCCAACAGTTCGTCGGGCAGCTCGACGAAGACGACGTGCTCTTGATCTTCTACTCGGGTCACGGACGACAGGTGCGCGGCGCCGTGAGCCCCACCGAGCCGGACGGAATGGACGAGACCATCGCCCTTCGCGGCGGCGGGATCACCGACGACGAGATGAGCGCGATCCTCGCGCCCGCGCGCGGGACAGTGATCCTCGCGCTCGACAGCTGCTACAGCGGCGGGTTCGCGCGCGACGTGATCAACGGGCCGCGCCGCATCGGGCTGTTCGCCAGCGACGAAGACGTGCTCAGCCAGGTCGCCGAGCGCTTCAGCGCGGGCGGCTACCTCTCGTATTGGCTCCGCACAGCCTTCTCGGGCGAGGCCGACCGAAACCACGACGGGCTGCTCTTGCTCGGCGAGCTCAGCGACTATCTGCTCGATCGGTTCGCGCAGTTTCGCGGGCGCATCGCGACGACGGGCAACGGCGATTTCGCCACGCAGCAGCACCCGCGCATCGAGCGCGGGAGCGTCGAGCCCGGCGCGCTCGTGCTGCGCCTGCCCGAGTGACGCGAGCGCCCACGCGATGACCACCAGCAGCGCAGTCGAGCGCGCGAAGATCGCGCTCACGATCGGCGGGTCGGACCCCTCTGGAGGGGCCGGTATTCAAGCGGACCTGAAGACGTTTCATCAGCACCGCGTGTACGGCGCGTCGGCCCTCACGCTGATCACCGTGCAAAACACCCAGGGAGTGAGCGCCGTGTCGCTGCTCGACCCGGGCCTCGTCGCGGCGCAGATCGACGCGGTGCTCGACGATATTCATGTGCGTTCAATCAAGACGGGCGCGCTCGGCAGCGCGGCGATCATCCGCGCCGTGGCCCGTCGGCTCGAGCGACACAGGGACATCCCCCTCGTGGTCGACCCGGTGATGCTCAGCAAAAACGGAAACCCGCTCCTCGAGCCAGACGCCGTCGAGGTCTTGCGCTCCGAGCTGCTCCCGCTCGCGACGCTGGTGACGCCAAACGCGCCCGAAGCCGCGGCGCTCGCAGAGACGGGCCCCATCGCGACCGTGCGCGACGCCTCGCTCGCGGGCGCGCGGATCGTCGCGGGCGGGGCTCGCGCCGTGTTGGTCAAGGGCGGTCATTTCGCCGAAGACAGCGACGCGACGGACGTGCTCGTCGAGCGCGATGAAGCGCCGTGGACGCTCACAATGCCGAGGGTCGCCACGAAGCACACGCACGGAACGGGCTGCACGCTCTCGGCGGCGATCGCCGCCAACTTGGCGAACGGAGCGCCGCTGCGCGAGGCCTACGCGCGCGCGCGGGCGTATTTGCAGCGCGCGCTCGAGCGCGGGCCTGGCTGCGAGGGTCGCGGCATCGGGCCCGTGGATCACTTCGCAGAGACGTAGCGCAGCGATCGTTATCGCGACGAGCGGCGAGAGGGCGCTCTGTGTCCCGCGCGGCGAACGCGGGCGCGATGGCGGGCGGGCGCCTCGCGTGTTTCGGTGCGATCGCTCGAGACGACGTCGGCGGCGACAATGGGGGCGACGAGCGTTCCTGCGGAGGTGGCGCCCTCGCGGACCGCGCGGATCGCAGAGAGCTCGGGCTCGTCGCGCGAGGGGCTCGGGGGCTGCGGCGCGACCCGAGGCGCCGGCGTCGACTGCGGGGGAACGCCGATCGTCACGGGAGCGCTCTCTCTGCGCGCGACGCTCGAAGCGCGCCGTCCGCGAGACACTGCGATCCCGACGGCCGCGAACGCGCTCGCCGCGAACAAGAGCGAGAGAAGCGTCACGGCGATCGATCGCGTCTTCGTGGGCCGCGGAGCACGCGGCGGCGCGACGGAGCTTCGAAACGGAGGGAGGTGCGGCGTCGGCTCACCGTCCCCCGCGGCGCGCGGCGGAGCGCCGTCTTCGCTGCGGCGCCTCGACTGCGGGACCGCGGGGAGCTCGACCGTCGTTCGCGCGGTGGCGGGGCGCATCGAAGGCCGCTCGCCCGGCGGGCGAATCGAGCGAACTTCACTGCGCGCTTCGATCACCGTGGGGGGCATCGACTCGTCGACGATTTCGTTGTCGTCGAGCAGCCGACGCAGCAGCGCGTCGCGCGCGGCGATGTGCACGCCGAGCACCGAGCGCACCCACGCGCTGACCTCGCGGCTCGACGCCACGGGGACCCCCGCGCCCTCGAGGGCCTCGACGAACTCGTCTGCGGTCGCGAAGCGCCGCTCGGGCTCGAGCTGCACAGCGCGCGCGATGACCGCATCCAGCGCGCGCGTCACGCCGGGAACGCTCCCGGCCAGCGGCGGAACCTCGCACTTCATCGCGGCGCGCACGGTCATCGCGTCGCTGTCGCGATGAAAGAGCCGCTCGCCCGAGAGCGTCTCCCACAACACGACGCCGGCCGAATAGATGTCCGCGCGCGCGGTCACGGTGGACGGCTTGTCCGAGAACAAACCGTGCTGCTCGGGCGGCATGTACGCGAGCCTGCCCTTGATGGCGCCTTCGCGGGTGTGGCTGCTGCGGCCCTCGGCGTGGGCGATTCCGAAGTCCATGATGCGAGAGACGCCGTCGACGCCGACCAGGATATTCTGCGGCGAAACGTCGCGATGCACGATGTTGCGGCGGTTGCCCTTGCGGTCGCGGTGCTCGTGCGCGGCGTGCAGCCCTTGGAGGGCGTCGATCACGATCTCGAGCGCGACCGACGCCGTCACGCCCTCGCGGCGGTGCTTCGCGGCGCGCTGCACTTGTTGCAGCGAGTAGCCGTCGACGAACTCCATCACGATGTAGAGCGAGTGCTCGGGGTCCTCGCCGAAATCGAGGGTCCCGACGATGTTCGAGTGATGCAGCTCGGAGACGATCCGCGCTTCATCGAGGAACATCGCGGCAAACTCCTCGTCGTTGCGCAGGTGCTTGTGGCAGCTCTTGATCGCGACGAGGCGCTCGAAGCCGTTCGCTCCGCGGGCGCGCGCGAGGTGAACCGTCGCCATCCCGCCCGAGGCGAGCTCGTGCAACAGCTCGTATCGGCCGCCGATCAGCGGTCGTCCGGGCGGCACAAGCGAGAGCGACGACGAGCCCATGCGACTTCGTACTCTGGACTCGAGCTCGCCGCGCAGCAAGGCTGATTTCGTGGGCCAACGTTGATTCTACCTGCAAAAATAGGGACGAATCGCAGTCACACATTTTGCCACGAGGGCTCCAACTTGCGGCTCGCGTGACCGCTAGCGAGCGCCTCGCGGCGGCGCGGTTTGTCGAAAAGTAGTCGCGCAGGGCCGCGGTCCGCTAAGGGCTTGGAGGGCAGCGAAGGCAGTCGCAGAGCAGGAGTGTGTAGGATGGCGATCGCGGATCTGTGTGGTTTTTCGCAGGCGTTCGAGAAAGAGATCAACCGAGCACGCAGCCTCGGCTACCCCCTGAGCGCCCTGTGCGTCGAGTTGGGAACATCCGCCGCCGCAGATGTAGTCGAGCGCATCGAGCACGTGCTCGGCGCGACCTCGCGCGCGTCGGACATGGCGACCCGCGCGAGCGACAAAGAGTTTGTGCTGCTACTTCCCGAGACCAGCGCCGAGGGCGCGGAGATCGTCGCGCGTCGGTTGTATGGCGCGCTGCGCGAGTCGCTTTGGGTTCCGGGAGCGACGCCGGTGCACGTCGGGGTCGCGGCGCTCGCGCCCGAGATGTCTGGGCTCGCGTTGCTCGCTGCGGCGCGCGAAGCGAGCGAGCACGCGCGCACCGAGGGCGCGAGCGCGGTTCACGTCCGCGGCGCGTGACGCTCACGCTCGATGACCGCGACGCTCAGGGGGGCTTCGCGATCACGCGCAGATAGCGACGATTGAAGCTGCGCTCGATCCCGTAGCCCATCGCGAAGAGCTCCGACGCGTGCGCGTACGGGTTGGAGCGCCCTTCGAACGGCAGCACGACGCCGCTCGCGTTGGCCTCGGTGAAGCCCTTGTCCACGAGCGTCTCGTACAACGCGCTCTCGCTGGCCATGCGCGCGATGAAGAGCGGCCAGCCCTGCGGCGCGCGCTCTCCCAACGCCCCGGCGAACGCGCGCTCGCCTTCGCCGTAGAGCTCGCGATAGTCGAGGCGCCCGCGCCCCGGCTCGCGAAAAATCACGAGCCCAGCGCTCGTTTCGGGGTCGAGCGAATCGATCCGCCACACGAGCTCGAGCGGCTCGAAGGGCGGCGCGCTCCACGCGACGAGCGCTCGTCGAACGCGGTCGGCGAGGTGCTCGGCCGCGAGCACGCCCTGGGGATCCGAGGCCATCGTCAGGCACGCTCGAATGTCCGGCGGGTGATCCACGATCCTCGTCGAGGCCGCGTCGCGAAGGTCGAGCGTGCGATCGCGACTCGTCTTTGCGTGAGCGCGCACGATCTGCACCCACCGCCGCTCGCTCGTCAGCCACTCGATCGGAACCAACTCTGCCGTCGCGCAGCTCTCCCACGCCTCGCGCACGAGCTCGCCGCGCAGGGCGTCGTCTGTCTCGCGTTGCTCGCGCTCGAACCAGCGCTGCAAGTGCTCGCGTGCCCGCGCCAGCTGCGGTCGCTTCGGCGAAAACGGCGCTCGCGCGAGGCCGGTCCAATCGGGCTTCACCTTCGTGTCGCTCACCACGCGAGCGTCGCACGCCTTCGTTGGCACTCGCCAACATCGACGAACGTCAGACTGCATCGATCGCCCGAGCCGCCTTGCGATCTCTTCGCGTCGCACGGTATTCGCTCGCATCGATGACGACTCTGCTCACCGGAGCGACAGGCCACGTCGGCGCCAATCTCTTGCGCGCGCTCAGCGCGCGAGGCGAGCGAGTGCGCGCGATGGTGATGCCCAACGCCGACGTCGCGCCGCTCGGCGGGCTCGCCGCGGAGGTGGTCGAAGGCGACGTGCGTGATCGCGCCGCGGTCGATCGCGCCGTCGCGGGCTGCGAGCGCGTATTTCACGTCGCCGCGCGCGTTCAGACCGTGCGCGGCCGCGAGCGCGAGCTCTACGAGACCAACGTCCTCGGGACGCGCAACGTGCTCGACGCGTGCAAGAAGCACAACGCGCGCGTCGTCGTGACGAGCTCGCTCGGAGCCGTAGGCCACAACCCCGATCGCCCGAGCACCGAAGAGGACGGCTTCAACCCCTTCGAGCATCACCTGCCGTACGAAGCCTCCAAAGCGTGGGTCGAGCACGAGTGCCTCAAGGCCGCCGTCGAAGACCTCCACGTCGTGATCGCCGTCTCGACCGCGGTGCTCGGCCCCAACGACTACGGCCCGTCGCGCATGGGGCGGGTGATCCTGGATTTCTCCAATCGAAAGCTCAGCGCGTACATCCCGGGCGGCTTCGAGTTCGTCTCGGCGCAGGACCTCGCCGAGGGACACATGCTCGCGATGGACAAGGGACGCCCCGGCCAGCGCTACATCTTCAGCACGAGCTTTCTCTCGGTCGACGACCTCATGTCCATGCTCGAGTCGATGACCAAACAGCCCCGTCCCAAGCGCCTCTCGCCCACCGTGATGATGGGCCTCGCGCACGTCTCGACCTTCGTCCTCAACCGCGTCGCGCCCGAGCGGCCCCAGCGGTTTACGCCGGACGCCGTGCGGCTCTTGCAGATGCAGCGCCGCGCAGACTGCTCGAAGGCCCGCAACGAGCTCGGGTACGCGCCAACGTCCCTCGAGTCCGCCGTGCGCGCCGCGTACGAGGACTTCGTGCGGCGCGGACTCACGCCGGCGCGAACGTGACACACACAATCAATTGACCAAGAGATATCCGATACTTTTTTTGCAACCAAGCAGTCCCCAAGGAGACGCATGAAGCTCTATCAGCTCACCAAGAAGCCGATGCCCGACTACGCCTCGGCGAAGACCAAGCGACAGAAGCAACGCGCGGCGGGGCTGCACCCTGACTACTGGTATCCCGCGCTGTGGAGCCACGAGCTCGCCAAGGGCGAGGTCAAAGAGGTCACGTTCTGGAAGCAGTCGTTCGCGCTCTTTCGCGGCGAGGACGGCCGCGTTCGCGCCCTCGAAAACCGCTGCGCGCACCGGCAGCTCAAGCTCTCGCTCGGGGTCGTCGACGGCTGCGCGCTCACGTGCGGCTACCACGGCTGGACCTTCGGCGAAGACGGCAAGTGCTCGAAGATTTCGCACTCGCTCTTCGGCCACAAGATGCCCAACGCGCAGGTGAAGGCCTTCGCCGTCGAAGAGAAGTATGGGCTGATCTTCTTCTGCCCGGGCGACGCAGAGAAGGCCAAGCTGCACCCCATCCCCGAGATCCCCGAGTGGGCCGAGACGTCCGGCTGGGGCAGGATCCCCGTGGATTTCACCTGGCCCGCCCACCACTCGATCATCATCGACAACACGTGCGACTTCACGCACGCGTATCTGCACCGCAACAAGCGGCCGTTCACCTACGCCGAGCTCAAGCGCATGACCACCGAGGGAGACTCGGTCGTGCTCGAGTACGACACGAAGGTCGGCGACACGCCGCTGCAGCGGATGTTCATCAGCAAGAAGACCAACACCAACGCGATGACGCTCGGCTACCACTACCCGTACCAGTGGTCGTCGACGGACGAGAAGATCAAGCACTGGTGCTTCGTGCTGCCGATCGACGAGCGAACCACCAGGGCGTTCTTCTTGTTCTATTTCAGCCCCGAGATGCTCAAGGTCCCGGGGCTCCCGATCGGCGTTCCCCCGAAGGCGATCGGCGCGGTGATGGCGTTCGCGAAGAAGGTCTTCGTCGAGCCCCTGCTCGCAGAGGACGGCGTCGCGGTGAAGGCCGAGCAAGAAGGGTACGAAGACCACTGGGAGAAGCCCGTCCCCGACCTCAACCCAGTGCTCTACGCCTTCATGAACCTCACGATCCGCAAGTGGGACGAGTACCTCGCGGACGACGACGCAGCGCAAGCCACCGAGCGCTCCGAAGCCGCGTCCGCTGAGTAGCCCCGGCTCAGCCGAGCTCGAAGACGAGCACTTCGCCCTTGCTCGCTCCATCGATCCCTTCGATACGCACCGAGGGCTCGTCGCTGAGCGCCACGCCGTCGCCCGCGGACAGCTCGCGCCCGTTGACCCGAGCGCGCCCCTCGGCGACGTGCACGTACGCGTGCCTCCCGCGCTCGATCGAGAGCGCTGCGGACTCTCCAGCAGCGAAGAGCCCTGCGTACAAGCTCGCGTCCGAGCGAATCGAGATCGACCCGTCGCGCCCGTCCGGCGACGCGAGGAGCCGCAGCCGCCCGCGCTTGTCCTCGCGGGTGAACGTCTTCTGCGCGTAGCTCGGCGCGATCCCGCGCTCCGAGGGGAGCAGCCAGATTTGCAGAAAGTGCACGAGGTCCGTGCGCGACGCGTTGTACTCGCTGTGCGCGACGCCCGTCCCTGCGGACATGCGCTGGACGTCGCCCGGCCGGATCACCGAGCCCGTCCCGATCGAGTCCTTGTGCTCGAGCGCGCCCTCGAGGACGTACGAGATGATCTCCATGTCGTGGTGCGAGTGGCGCCCGAAGCCCTGCCCCGCGGCCACGCGATCGTCGTTGATCACGCGAAGCGCGCGAAAGCCCATGTGCTCGGGGTCGTAGTAGTTCGCAAACGAAAACGTGTGCCAGCTATCGAGCCAGCCGTGCTGTGCGTGGCCGCGTTCGGCCGCAGGACGAAACTTCATCATGATCTCTTGTCCTCCGAACACTGTCCGTGTCGTTCAGTGCTGAGCCTCACACTGCGCTCGCCGACCAGCGTACAAAAGCGCCTCGAGCCTGATCGACACCATCGAACCATTCGATGGAGTTGCCGAACGGTCGCCCGTGTCCCCGCCCGCGTGCGAACGTCCGTCGCATGTTCGCGATGAGCGATGACGGGGCGCACCTCGTCGTGCAAGACGGCTTCGGGCTCTCGAGGTTCACCTTCGGCAAGGGCGTAAAGACCGACAAATCACTGTCGGGACAGGATCTGTCGGTCGCCGGAAACCGGATGCTCGTCCGCGCGGCACGCAGCCACAAGCGCGCCCTGCGCACGGTGGACGCGATGTTCAACGAGCGCTTCGCGCCGAGCGACTACAGCTCGTACGCCGTTCACCCGGACGGCGTTCACGTGATCGACTGGGCGGGCGACGTCGTCGTTCACGAGACCGAGACGCCGAAGACGATCGTCCATCGATGGCCCAGGGATCTTCGCTCGATCGGAGCGCTCGACCTCGGTCGATCACGCCCGATCTCCCGCGCGATGGCGGGCTGCGCTGTCGTCGGCCCCGACGCGACGCTCGCGGCGTTTCGCGCGCACACGCGGTCCCTCGCGGTCGCGCGGATCGTGACCGAGAAGAAGTTCGAGCCGCTCTTCTGCGCAGAGGTCGCGCCGCCCGTCGGACAAATCGTGCTCTACCCCTTCGCCGAACGGACGTACTTCGGCGCGCACGACCGCGCGACGCGACGCGCGACCCTCTACAGCCTGACGAGCGAGGGCGTCGAGCACCGATGGACCATCGACGCACGCTCGCGGCCCGTGTACGGCGGCGGATACTGGTTCTGGCAGCGCGACGAAGCGACCGTGTGCCGCGCGGATTGGCGCGAGCTCGATCGGCCCGAGCGCTTCGAGATTCCCAGCGAATTTCGAGGCGAAGGCGACGCGATCGGCCACGGAGACCGCGTGCTGTTCCTTCCCTTCGACGCAGAGCGCGTCGTCGATCTGCGCAAGGGCAAGGCCATCGATCGCAAGCTCGGCGCGAAAGAAGCGCCGCTGCGCGCGTTGGTCACGGACACAGCCCGCGTGTTCGACGCGTGGCTCGCGGAAGAAGGCGGCGCGTTCGCCTTCGGGCACCTCGAGCAGCCAAAGTCGCTGGCGCACACGGTGTGGTCACCGCGCATCGATTTCGGCGCGGCGACGCTCTCGACCATGATGGCGCACGGAGAGCTCATCGGGCGCTGCTCGCACAACAACAAGGACAGCAAGCTCGCGGTGATGAGCTACGAGAGCCCGATGGACATGGCGCGCGTCACGCTCGCGGACGTGCGGCGCGCCTTCGACGCGTGCGAGCGCTACGAGGCCCTGCTTCTCCGATCGCTGAGCCGCATGGACTACGCGCTCAAGTACGCGTTCGAACCAGCGTTTGCGCCAGAAGATCGCAAGGCCATCGCGCCGCAGATGCTCTTCGACGAGGACGCCGCCACCGTCGTGCTCCGCGCGATCGACGAGACGATTCGCAAGAAGAAGCCCGTCGCGCTCGGCGCCAACATCGACGCGTGGGCCTCGCGTCGATGGACGCCAGAGAGCCTCTCGGAGCTGCAATTTCCTGCGGACGCGTGGAGCGGTCCCGCCGCGCTCATGGGCGCCTTCGAGCTGCCGATGGTGGTCGGATACATCGCGCTCGATCTGTTCGGACCGCGGGCGCTCGCGGCGTTCGTTCGATGGTTCGTCACGAACCCCGCGCCCCACGCCGAGGCGAACCCGCACGTCGCGTCGGACGTGTGCGCGCGCCTGATCCAACACTATCCCGAGACAGAACAGCCGTTCAGACTCGCGTGCGACGCCGCCGGAAAGCACGGACAAGAGATGCTCCGCAACCTCGAGTTCAACCTCGCGCGCCGACGCTGACTCTCGCGGTACGCTCGGCGCCCGCAGAGAGGGCGCATGGCAAACAAATCGTCCAAGTCCGAGTCTCCGTCGAAGTCCGTCGAGCAACGACTGGCCCGCCTCGAACAAAAGTCCAAAGGGGTCTCGCAGCGCGCGTACGCGACGCGGCTGCGCGCCGTCTACACGCAGCTCACCAGCGCCGCAAAAGACCCTACCCCGGCGCTCGCCCTCCACCGCGCTGGGGCGCGCACGCCCTTGTTTCAGCTCGAGTGCCTCGGGCGACTGCACCGCGCGACGATCGACGACGACGCGTTTCTGCCGGTGCACCAGGCGTTCAAAGCACTCGAAGATTTGCTGGGCGCCGTGGACTTCGCGGACGCGATGGTCAAGCGCCTCGGCGCCGCCAACACCGACAGCGAGCTCGGCGCGTACTTCGTCGGGCGCCGCGCGGAGGCGTGCTTCCAATTCGAGCGGCACCTCGCGATCGCCAAGTGGCTGCCCGAGGGCGACGAGATCCCCGACGCCCTCGACGCGCTGCTCGAGCTCTTGGAAGAGTGCGATTGGCCCGGCGCAAAGCGCGAGAAGAAGGCAGTCGCAGAGTACTTCGCCGACTGCGCCGAGGGCATGCACGAGAAGCTCAGCGCGGGTGAGTACAACTTCGCCGAACTCGAAGCAGGCGTACACGAAGTGCGACGAAAGGTGCGTTGGCTCAGCATCCTTCCGGCGGCGCTCGACGGGCTCATCGTGCGCCCCGCGAACCAGAAGATCGACGCAGAGCTCGCGCCCTACTGCACGGACGCCGTCGTGCGGTCGCCGTTCAACGACTTTCCGATGAGGGAGTCTGTGCCCGACCCGATCGTCGTCGATTCACCAGCGTTCTTGGCGCTGAGTTGGCTCATCGCCGAGCTCGGGTCCATCAAGGACCGCGGCCAGACCTCGGACGCCGTCTCGTCCGCAGCGCGAGACCTCGGCGATGGCCCAAAGGCCGCGACGAGCCGCGCGCGCAAGGTGCTCGGCGACGCGCCGCTCTCGCACGAAGAGATCGCCGCGAAGGTCGAGCCCATGGTGGCGCGCTTCGTCGAGCTCGGCGTCCTCGAGCGCCTCGCCAAGAGCGCGAAGAAGATTTGATTATTTGTCCATGGATTCAAATAACGCGCCCGAAGCGCGGCTCCGCGCCGCTGACGAGCGAGACTACGCGCTCTTCGCGAGGCTCTTTCTCGAGCTGAACACCGGCGACGAGACGCCGAGCGAAGCGACGTTTCGCGCGACGTTTCTCCATCGAATGCGCGTCTTCGAGCGCGACGGCGCGACGATCGGGATGACCATCTTCGACAAGCTCCCCGAGGCCGCGTACGTCCGCATCATCGTGATCGCGCCCGAGCACCGCGCCCGCGGCGAAGGCCGCGCGCTCATGAACGCCATCGCGACCGTGCTCCGCGCAGAGGGATGCAAGACCTGGCGGCTCAACGTCAAGCGAGACAACAGCGCTGCGCTCGCGCTCTACAAGCGCATGGGCATGCGCGTCGCGTACGAGAGCACGGCGTTCAATCTCTTCTGGTCGCAGCTCGACGCGCTGCAAACGTCGGCGAGCGCCGAGCGCGCCGTCGTGCTTGCGGAGCGCGAAGACGAGCACGTCGAGCGAGCGTGGTCGTTGCCAACGGGCCAGCTCGCGCAGTGGCGCGCTCGACCGGGCAACTTTCTGCTCCGCGTCGAACGGACGAGCGATCCCTCGGACCTCGGCGCGGGGTTCGTTCGGTTCGAGCCTGCGTTTCCAGGGGCATTTCCGCTGCGCGTTCGCGAGATTGGCTCTGCGCGGACGCTGCTGGAAGCGTGCCTCGCGCAGCGCGATCTCTCGAAGGACTACGTGCGCCTCGTGGTCGAAGACAACGAGCCCTTCGCGCGCGCGATGTACGCCGCGGGGGCGACCACGCACATGGAGCTCTTTCACATGACGGGCTCGCTCGTCTCTTTATGAGAGCAGGCAGCCCTCGACCAAGATCCCGCTGAGCTCGACGGCGAAGCGCTCGCCCTCGGCGCAGCGCGGGTCCGACGCGAGGGACGCCTCGACGAGGACGCCCTCGAAGCCCACGTCTTCAGCGAGCTTCGCCGCGAGATTCACAGGGTCTCCCGCGATCTCTCGCCCGCGCTCGAGCCCGAACACGAACGCGTCTCCGACGGTCACGCCCGCGCTCGCGCGAACGCCCCTCGCCCGCAGCGCCGCCACCGACGCCCGGGCGTACTCGATCGCCTCGCCGGCGCGTTCGAAGAGCACGATCGCGAGCGAGCCCGTGGACTTGATCGCGTCGCCGCCTGCGCTCGCCGCGGACGCGACGACCGAGTCCACCGCGGCGAGCTGCGCGAAGCTGTCGAGGAGCCTCCCGCGCGCCTCGGGCTGCGCGTGCAAGAACACGACGACCGAGGGCCGACGCCAGCGATCGAGCCGCTCGTTCGCCAACGCCTCGATCGAGCTCTGCCTGAGAATCGCCCGGACATCCTCGCCGAAGGGCGCTGGGTACATCACGTCGCTCCCGTCGACGAAGCGCTCGGGCGTCACGTCGACGAGCGACCACAGGGGCTCGTTGGCGCGATCGGCCTCGCACGGGCGCGCGTGCGCGGCGAGCGCGGGAGAGAGCGCCTCGAGCGCCGAGCGCGTCAACAGGATCTCGCCGCCGCGAGAGACGTCTTCGGCGAGCGCCTCGACGCGATCGGCCTCGGGGCCGAAGAGTCCTCCCGCCACACGAAAACAACGCGCGCGGTGGACCGCGAGCCCCACTTGAACCGGGCACGAGCGGATCCGCACGAGCGCGGCGAGCATCTGCTCGGTCACGACCGTGCTGTCGATGCGCGCGTCGAAGAAGAGCTGCGCGTTGTCCGCCGCCCACACGCCGATGGCCTCGCCGCCCACCGCGCGCGCGAGCGCATACAAGTGCTCTTTGGGCTGAGAGACCAGCGCCAACACCTGCGCTTGACCGAGCGCGCGGGTGAGCTTCGAGAGGCCCACGGAGTCGGACGAGACGATCGTGCCCTCCACTTCGTAGGGCCGCAGGATGATTTCGTGTGCGCGGTCGTCGCGCGCGCTCGCGAGCCACGCGTCGACGAGCTGCGACGGAACCGCGCCAGCGATGTCCTGCCGAACGTCTGCGAGGGCCGCGGGCGGCCGGAGGCTCGTCTTGGGAGCGTCCTTCATGGTCTCGCCCGAAGTGTACCCGCGGTTGTCCTCCGCGCGCGCGTCACGGCCGTCGCGCTCACGACGGCTCGGGGATCAACGCGTCGAGGTACGCGCGATCCTTGTTGAAGATGGGGACCTCCAAGTCGACGCGCTCGCCGGGCAACACGCCGCGGCCGCGCTTGAACTCCGTGGGGTATTTCGCCCAGTTTTGGCCCTTCGCGAAGAGCAGCTCGTGCTTGTCGCGCTCGCTCTTTCCCACGAGCTCGTCGTGCGAGTAGTGCGTGGACGCGAGCATGTTGAGGCTGTTGCGCGAGGCGTCGAGCTGCCGCCAGATGAAGTACTTCTCGACCTCTTCGCGCTGCGGGATCGCGAACACCCGCGCGTCGAACGTCGCCATCGGCCCGTCGTACGCCTTGGCGAAGGCCGCGGTGAACACGCTCGCGGACACCGAGGCGATCTTCTGGACGGACCCCTCGAACCACATGCGCGAGTCGTCGCGCCGAAAGTCCGTGAGCAGAAACGAGTACTCGTCGCTCTGACCGAAGCCGAACGCGAAGCCGTCCATCGCCGCGCTGAGCGCGAGCGCCGCCTGATCGAGGGCCCTCGCGAGCGGCGCGCAGTACGGCCGCTCGAGCTTCGCGGTGTACCTGTGAAACGCTCGACCGTCGACGCGCACGATCACGTAGGTCTTGCGCGGCAAGAGGGCCCGTGCAGGATCTTCGTAGTAGGTCTTGATGCGGTTTCCGAGGTCGTCGTTGATGCCCTTCATGCGCCTCTCCTCGATGCGAGGATGGACCGTACGATGACCCGAGTCGTCCTCGACACCAATGTTCTGATCTCGGCGGCGATCAAGCGCGACGGGCTCGAGGCGCGCGTGCTGTCTCTGTGCTTCGCGCGCGCGCTCGAAAATGCCCTGTCCGACGCGCTCGAAGCGGAGTTTCGCTCAGTCGGGTCTCGAAAGAAGTTCGCGCGGCACGCCGAGACGCTCGCGACGCTGACCGACGCGCTCGTCCAAGCGTCGAGCCGCGTGACGGTGAGCGATCCGCCTCGGCGCTGCAAGGACCCGGACGACGACATGGTGCTCGCGTGCGCGACCGCGGCGGACGCGCGGTACCTCGTGACGGGAAACATCAGTGATTTTCCAGCGGACACGGGGCTCGTGCGGGTGCTCAACGCGCGGGCGCTCTTGGTCGCGCTCGGCGAGATCGAGCCCGGCAGCGCGAAGGCGACTTGAATCCGTGTGCGCTCAACGCGACGCGTCGCGCGCGGCCGCAGGCTCGTCCGGCGCGAGGCCGATGGGGTAGGCCACCGTGAGCGACCCGCCGCGCTCGGGCGGAGCGAACGCGACGGTCATCATCGACTCGCGGACGCACGTCTCGAACGCCTCGTCGCCGAAGACCGCGCGAGCGTCTTCCCTGGCCGAAGCGTCGCCGTCGCGCGCTCCCGCGTCGGGATCACGGGCTTGTGCGACGGACACATCCTCGACGATCCCGCCGAGCTGCTCGTGGGCCGTGATGCGAAACCGAAGGACCATGCGTCCTGCGAACCCCGGCCTCCGCGACTGGAGCAGGTCGTAGCAGCGCGACGCCATCGGGACGAAGTCCTCGCGAATTCGCTGACGGATGTAGTTTGGATCGAGGTTTCCGAGCGCGGTGGTCGACGGCGTCCCGCTAGTTTGGCCCGCGTCGATCCCCGACGAGCCCGCGGCGAACACCTGCGCGAGCGCCGCGCGAAGCTGCTCGCGAAGCCGCTCGTCTCGAACGGTCTCTCTCGGCGCGACGATCCCTGCGCTGTTGGGTGCTGCGTCCGACGCGAGCGCGCTCGCGATCGTGGGCGCGCGCGACTCGAGCTCGCTCGACGCGGGCTGCGCGTCGGGCTGATCCCTCGGCGGAACGCTGGGCGCTGGCTTGGACACAATCAGCCACAGGGCCACTGCGAGCGCGACGAGGACGAGGGCGACGAGGGCGTACCGCGGCTTCACGACGCCCGACGGTACAGCGCGAGCGCCTCGCCTTCGAGCACGATGAACGACTGCGCCGAGCGCAGAAAACACCCTGGATTTGCCCACGCGCGCGTCGGATCGCGGACGTCGACGCCCTTTGAATGTGTGTGCCCGAACAGGACAAACGACGCCCCTGCCCTCGCGACCGCGAGCACGCGATCGTTGGACAAGCGCTCGGCGCCGCGGCGCGCGAGCTTTCGACCGCGCTCGTACGCGGGAACGACCCACGGCCCCACGATCCGCACGAGCTCGGTGGCGAGCGGCGCTCGCTCGTGGCCGTGCCTGACGCTCACGCCGCCCAGCGAACATCCTCCGTCCAACACACGATCGCGCCCGAAGCGCTCGAAGATCGCGTCGCGCGCAGAGACGTCGTGGTTTCCGATCACGATGCGCGCGCGGCGCTCGGCGAGCAGCGCCCACAAGTCTGCGAGCCTCGCGCTTCGAAAGAGCTCGCGGCGCTCGGACGCGCGCAGCCCGACGGACTCCGTGAGATCGCCGAGCGACAGCGGCTCGTGATCGCCGAGCGTCCGCAAGAGCGCCACGAGGTCCTCTGGCGCATCGTCGCTCCACCCCGTCTCGCGCGGAACGAAGTGCGTATCCGAGAAGCACACGATCTTCGGCAGAGGCTCATCGATCCACCGCGCGATGGACACCATCGCGACGCGCTCGTAGCGAGCCCGCTCGGACACGATCTGCTCAGGGGACATCGCGCGGCCTCTTCTTCGCGGGGCGCTCGTCGAGCTTGGCGACGAGCCCGCGCACGAGCGCGTCGAGGCCGAACTCGAACTCGTCGTCGGCCTTCCATTTCGCGAGCACTTTTGCAGCCTCGAGGACCGTCGGGTACGACGCTGGATCGAGCGAGCCGTACGCGGGCGACGAGCGCTCGTCCGGCGCCAGGGGCGCGAAGACCGAGAGGGTGTTTCCGATCGTGAAGCCGACGACCGCTTGAAACGCACGGATCGCGTCCGCGACCGAGAAGCCAGCCTCGCGAAGGAGGGCGAGCGACGCTTCGACGTGCGCCATCGACGCAGGCGTGACCGCGGGCCGCGTCGCGAAGAGCGAGAGCGCGTTGGGGTGAGCCCGGAGCGTCGCTCGAAGGGCGCGCGACCGAGCCTTCACGCGGTCGGTCCACGGCGCGTCGAGCGCGTCGCGAACGGACATCTCGCTGAGGATCGCCTCGACGACGCCGTCGAGCAGCGCGGCTTTGTTGGCCACGTATCGATAGAGCGACATCGCCTCGACCCCCAGCTCTTCGCCGAGCCGTCGCATCGAGAGCGCGTCGAGCCCCTCGCGATCGACGATCGCCACCGCCGCCGAGAGAACCTTGTCGCGCGAGAGAATCGAGGGACGAGCCATCGCAACACCGAGGGAGGAGTTGACAGACTTACACCATAAACTTACGACGTAAGTCTATGATCATCGACGAACGACGCCCGACCCACGCAGCGGAGACGACACCGACCATGGGCCTCGATCCCGTGAGGCTTCGACGCTGGGTCGAAGAGCTCTCGCGGCCGAGGCACGCCCTGGCCGAAGCACACGAAAACAAGCGCACGCGCGTTCGCCTATGCGAGGCGCTCGAAGACTGTGGCCTCGACGTCGAGGTCACCGGCGCGTTCGGCAACGTCGTGGCGCTGCCGCGCGATCGCGACAAACGCGCGGTGACGCTCGTGGCCGCGCACTACGACACGGTTCCGGGGTCGCCCGGCGCGGACGACAACGGGAGCGGGCTCGCGGTGCTGCTCGAGTGCGCGCGGCTCTTGTCCGTGAAGAAGGGCGCGAAGCCCGTTGGTTTCGTGTGCTTCAACGCCGAAGAGGACGGGTTGCTCGGGAGCCAGGATTTCGTGCGCAACACGCTCCCTTTGCTCGACCGCACCGTGCGCGCGGTGCACGTGCTCGAGATGGTGGGCTATCGGCCTCGCTCGGGCGCGAAGCAGTCCTCTCCGTTGCCGTGGCTCCCTCGTTCGCTGCGCACGCCGGACTTCATCGCGCTGCTCGGCCGTGGCAATTCGAACCGCATCGTCGACGACGTTCGCAAGAGCGCCGCTGCGCCGGGCACGCACGTCGTGACGGCGCGCACGCTCGGGCCGATGGACAAGCTGCTGCCCGACCTGCGACGGAGCGATCACTTTCCGTTCTGGCTCGAGGGGACACCGGCGGTGTTGTGGACGGACACCGGGGATTTTCGCAACCCCAACTACCACCGCCGCTCGGACACGCCGGAGACGCTTGATTACGTGTTCATGCAGGGCGTGGGCGAGCTTCTCGCGAGCGCGCTTCGGTGAGCCGCGCGGCTCGCCGCGATGGGCCTAAACCACGCCCCAATTGAACGTCGTAGAAACGGGACGAGCGTCGGAGAGGGACGAGACCGTTGAAATCAAGTCAAACCGCCGCGAATTTCGCGAGAAAAGTACGACGATCGAATGAGTGGCGGTTTAGCGCTTCGCCACCGCGCGCAGGTACTTCGTCGCGGCGACGGGCTCCATCGCCGCGGCGCACAAGAGCCCTCCCACGAACGCGCCCATCACGCCGACCGAGGCCATGTCTGCGCCCGAGAGAAACAGCCCCTCGACGGGCGTTCGCGGGCGAAGATAGCGGTTGGCGTAGCGCTCGGGCGTCGGCTCGATGCCGTAGATCGCGCCCTTGGGAGCGCGCGTGAAGTGCTCGGTCGAGATCGGCGTCGAGAGCTCTGCGAACGCGAGCATCGGGCGCAGCTCGGGCATGTACGCGAAGAACTGATCGAGCATGCGATCGGTCAAGCGCTTCTTGAGGGCGTCGTAGTCCTCGCCGCGCTTGCGCCAACGCCCGTCCTTCCACTGCTCGAACAGCTCGTACGGAACGAACGTCACGACCTCCCCTGTGTGCAATAGCTCGGGGCCCGCTTGGTGCTCGGGATCCTTGAGCGACGGAAACGAGCAGTACAACACCGGGGCCTTCGCGTTTTCGTCAGCGATATCCCAGTACGAAGCGTCCTTCGCCCACGTCTCGTAGAACCACTTGTTCGCGCCCGACGCGCCCGCCTTGGTGATGTCTCCCTTGAACCCGAGGTAGAGGCACACGTGGCAGGGCGAAGGCGCGAGCGACGCGATGCTCTTGGCCCACGGGGCGTCGCGCTCGCTCGCGGGCAGAAGTCGCTCGACCGTCGCGATCGCGCCCGCCGCGCTCACGACGCGACGGCCCTCGATGATCTCGCCGTCCGCGAGGCGGACGCCGCGCACAGCGTTGTCGCGCACGATGATCTCTTGCACATCGGCGTTGATCCTCGACCAACCGCCGTGCTTCGCGACGGTGGCGAGCAGGTCCTCTGCGATGCGCCCTGCGCCGCCGACGGGGTAGTACCCGCCGTGAAAAAAGTGTCGCGCGACGAGCGCGTGAATCGCGAACGAGCTTCGATCGGGCGGAACGCCGTAGTACCCCCACTGCGCCGTCAGCACCGACTGCAGCCGCTCGTCGCTCGTGATCTTGTTCATCACGTCGCGGGTCTTTTCGCCGAGCAGCGCGTGGGCCCGCTGCGCAAAGAGCGGGTCGGACACCGCGGCCCACGACGGCGGCGCGATGCGCGACGCGTAGTACGGCATCATGCCGCCCGCGACCTCGCGGACCTTGTTGAAATACCGCCCGATGTCCTCTTCGCGCGAGGGAAACGCCTCGACGAGGTTCTCTTCGAACTTCGCCTTGGTGTCCGGAAAATCAATGCGCAGATCGGGGTAGTGAAACTCGTCGTACACGCCTCCGAGCGACGCCCACTCGAGGCGATCGCCGCTCAGCTTGTGAAGGACGCGCCCGAGCACCGCTCGATCGGTCACCTCGCCGACCGCGTGCACGCCGACGTCCCACACCCAGCGCTTTCGCTTGAATGTGTGTGTAAACCCGCCCGGGACATAGTGCTGCTCGAGCACGAGCACGCGACGACCGACCTCCGCGAGCAGCGCGGCGGTCGCGAGCCCGCCCATCCCCGAGCCGATCACAATGTCGTCCCACAGGCGCGGCTCGGAGCGAGTGCTCCACGGCTTCTCGGCCTTGGCGGCCCGTTCGATCCTCGGTTCGGTCATTGGACAGAAGGACGATACCCGCAAACCGCGACGACTTGCGCGCAGGCCTTCGGAGCGCGCACCCTCCCCCGCGAAATGTTGAGTCACGAAGCCCTGTCAGAGCTATTTCTCGACGCCCGCACCCATCGCGCGTGGCGAAACGAACCAGTCGACGACGCAACCCTCGTGCGGGTGTACGAGCTCTTGCGCATGGCGCCCACGGCGGTGAACAGCCAGCCGCTGCGGATCACCTTCGTTCGCTCGCAAGAAGCGAAGAAGAAGCTCGAGCCGTGCCTCGCCAAGGGAAACGTCGAGAAGACCATGACCGCGCCGGCGACGGCGATCCTCGCGTACGACCTCGATTTCTGGACGCACCTGCCCGAGCTCTTCACCGCCGCGGACCTGCGCAAAGACTTCGAGGGAAAGCCCGAGCACATCGAGCAGACCGCGAAGCTCAACGCGACGCTCCAGTGCGCGTATTTCATCCTCGCGGCGCGCTCGCTGGGCCTCGACTGCGGCCCGATGGCTGGCTTCGACAACGGCAAGGTCGACGAGGCCTTCTTCAGCGGCACCCGCTACAAGTCGATCATCCTCTGCAACGTCGGCCACGGAGACGCGAGCAAGCTCTACCCGCGCGCGCCGAGGCCCGCGTTCGACAAGTTCTGCAAGATCCTTTGAGCGCCGCGCGGGCGCTCACGCGAGCGCACACACGATCGATTGCAACGTGCAATCGCACACCGAATCAGGAGTCTCGATGAACGTATTCGAACGCAGCTGGGTCACGACGAAGACGAGCTTCGCGGTGATCAATCAAGACAAAGAGCTTCTTCTCTTTCCCGTGGTCGCGACCATCCTGTCGACGATCTTCTCGCTCGCGATGTTGTTTCCGACGATCATCGCGAAGGTGCTCGAGGGAGGCGCTGGATTCGAGTTCGGGCCGCTCCAGATCGTCGCGACGTTCGTGACGTACCTCGGGCTCGCGTTCATCACGACGTTCTCGAATGTGTGTGTCGTGTACACGACGCGCGTGCGGCTCTCGGGCGGCGACGCGACGTTCTTCGAGAGCATCGGCTTCGCGCTCAAGCGCTCGCACCGGATCCTCGCGTGGAGCCTGCTGTCCGCGACGGTGGGGCTCTTGCTTCGCTTCATCTCGGACGCCGCTGAAAACTCGGGCGACGTCGGGCGGATCATCCTCAACATCCTCGAGTCGATCCTCGCCGCGGCGTGGAGCATCATGACGGTCTTCGCCGTCCCCGCGATGGTCTTCTACGACCTCGGCCCGATCGACGCGATCAAGAAGTCCGTCGACACGCTCAAGCGCGCGTGGGGCGAGAGCCTCGTCGGCAACTGGGGCATGGGCTTCATCAGCTTCTTGATGCTCCTGCCCGGAATCGGCTCGATGGTCTTCGGGATCATCATGCTGCTCGGCGAACAAGCGCCGAGCCTCGGCATCGCGCTCTTGCTCGTGGGCGTGGCGCTCCTCGTGCTCGCGTCGCTCATCATCGGCGTCGCCAAGATGGTCTACAGCACGGCGCTGTTCATGTACGCCGAGTCGGGCCAGGCCCCCATGGGCTTCTCGCAAGAGCTGCTCGCGGGCGCGTATCAGCGGCGATAAACCGAGCGCGCTGTGGCATCTTCGTGGCGCATCGGCGGCGCAGCACCGCCGCGCAGGCGACGCCCACCGAAGCCACGGAGCCACACACCATGACCGACGCTCGTCGTACCGCGCCCTCCGCAGCGCGCAACCGAGAACCGATCCTCGCGGCGCTCCGCGAGGTCCTCCCCCGAGAGGGAACGGTGCTCGAGCTCGCGGCGGGATCCGGCGAACACGCGCGCTGGTACGCCGAGGCGTTCGGGGGGCTTCGGTGGATTCCGAGCGATCGGGATCCGAGCGCGGTGGCGAGCATCGAGGCGTGGCGCGAAGGCGCGAGCGCGAACCTCGAGCCCGCGCGCGTGATCGACGTGCGCAGCGACGACTGGGGCGTCGGAAAGGTCGACGCGGTGCTCTGCATCAACATGATCCACATCGCCCCATGGAGCGCCGGCGAAGCGATGCTCGACGGCGCCGCGCGACACCTGAATTCAAGCGGCGTTCTCTTTTTGTACGGCGCGTACAAGCGCAACGGCGCGCACACGGCGCCGAGCAACGAGACGTTCGACCAGTGGCTGAAGAGCCAGGACCCCGAGTTCGGAGTGCGGGACCTCGAAGCGGTGCTCGCACGCGCCGACCGAGCGGGGCTCGCGCTCGACCGCGTGATCGAAATGCCAGCGAATAACCTGAGCGTCGTGCTGCAAAGGCGAAAATGAGCGCCCAAATGGGGACGGTGCTCTGATTGTGAAAATTGCCATAGACTAATGAGACCAATGGCGAAAGTGCCTAGCGCCGACTCAGAGGACCTGCACGAACGCTGGCAATTTGTTACTCCGAGCACTTCGCGATTCGCTGCAGAGAGAACGCGGTAGATCTCATTTTTCACAATCAGAGCACCGTCCCCATTTGGCGCCATTCGACCCCCTCGTGCCGATCGCACAATCCATCCCTTCGCCCGAAGTCCCCCACGGAGCACCGTCGATGCGCGAGCACTCCCGATCGCACGCAAGCGAGCCCCGCGGGGTCCTCCGTCGCCACGCTCCCGAGGGAACCCTCGAGCACGAGCGCCTCTTGCCCTGCGCCGAGCTCGCTCCCTTCGTCGCGCACTTCTGGTGGGTGTGCTGGACCCTGCGATCGCCGCACACGGCCGAGACGCTCCCGCACCCTGCGGTGCACATCACCGTGGATCACGCGCGGGATGCGTCGGTGGCAGGCCCCACGACGCGACGGTTCTCGCGCACGCTCGACGGTCGCGGCTGGGTGTTCGGAATCAAATTTCGCCCCGCGATGTTCGCTGCCCTGTGGAGCGACGCGCCCGTCGCCACGATCGCCGACGCGACACGACCGCTCGCCTCCCTCGTCCCGTCGCTGTGCGAGCTCCCGTCGGCGATCGCTTCGCTCGCGGCGCACGGAGAGCTCGCGGCGTGCATCCATCGCAGCGAACGCGCGCTCTTGTCGCTCGACCTACGCGCAGACGACACGATCTGCGCCCTGCGGGACGCGGTCGAACGCGTCGAGCACGATCGCTCGATCTTGCGCGTCGACGACCTCGCCGCGCTCCTCGGGAGCCCGCATCGAACCGTCGTTCGCAACTTTCATCGCTTCGTCGGAAAGAGCCCCAAATGGGTCATTCGTCGCTATCGACTCATCGACGCAGCAGAGCGAGTCGCCCGCGAAGACGTGTCGCTCACCGAGCTCGCGCACGCGCTGGGATACAGCGATCAGGCGCACTTTTGCCGGGACTTTCGCGGCTTGATCGGCGAGTCGCCGCACGCGTACCGACAGCGCCTCGCCCCGTCGCCGGCGTAGACCGCCGCGAACCGAAGCGCGTTCGAGCAGAAGCTCGATGACCCCGGCGCGATCGCTTGCGCTCGGGGCGACAGACGATCGACCCTCGTGGCTTCGATCGTGAGCGACCTCGAGGGACCTTCGTTTACCGTCAGCCGCAAGGCGCTCGCGCGCGAGCTCGATCGCCTCGGGCCGTTCTTCGGCTCGAACGTCGTGCTCGCCGCCGAGGACGACGCGCTCGTCATCATCGACGGCCCCGGCGCGACGCGCACCGTCGAGCTCGTGATCGACGCGCGCGTTCATCGCGCAGGCGCGCTCGGCGTGCGGAGATTTCAAGCGCGGCGATGGCTCGATACGGGCGAAGACGAGCTCGCGATCGACGCGTCCGAGTCGAACGCTCGCTCGCTCTTCGGGACCGCGCAGCTCGTGGATCGCTCGACCGTTCGACGCGTCGAGGACGACGGCGTCGCGCTCGAAATCGCCGCGAGAGATCTCCTCCGCGCGTGCGCGCGAACGTCGCTGAGGATCGCCGCAGGGGTCGTCATCGACGCGCGCGGGTGGTTCTCCCTCGAGCTCGCTGGCGACGGATACGCGCAGCTCGCGTGCGGAGGCCGGGAGCTCGCGATCGACCGCGCGCGCGTCGCAGCGCCCTCCGCCGTGGCCGCGTCGCGCATCACGCTCGTCGACACTGCGCCTTCGTGGATCCACTCGCTCGCGAGCGAAGACCGATCGGCGGACGTTCGCGTGAGCCTGGGGTCCGAGCGCGCGGTGTTTCGCACGAAGACCGCCGCGCTCGCGATCGATCGGGCGGCCGTCGACCCCGTCGACGCCCGCGCGAGGCTCGACGCGGTGCTCGCGAGCGCCCCGAGAAAGCCGATGTACTTCGAGCCGCGCGTGCTTCGCTCTGCGATCGAGAAGCTCGTCCGAGGAACGCAAGTCGAGACCATCACGATCGACCGCGCGCGCGGCGGGAGAATCCTCCTGCACACGAGTCGAGGGGACGCGCTCGCGGTCGTGGGCGGAGCGCTCCCGAGCGAGCCCCTTCGATTCGACAAGCGCGCGCTGCTCACCGCGCTCGAAGCGATCGACGAGGAGCTCGAGGCCGAGCTGCTGCTCGGGTCCGCGGTCGATCCCGCCGTGCTTCGATCGGGCGATTTCGTGCTCGTGATCGCGACCCGCGCGGCGACGTAGGTCGCGCTGCAATCGAACGCCCCGGCAATCACCGAGCCCCGGCGTGGTCGAGTATTTTCACAGGGAACATCGCCCCCGATCGGCTGTCTCTGCGCCTACGCTCATGGTCGTGCGCCCCGTTGTCCTGCTCTCGCTCGTGACCGCCCTCGTTCCCTGGAAGGCGTGCCACTTTCCAAGACGACACACGCAGCACAAGCCCGCCGCGCGCGTGCCCGCAGCGACCGCAGCGACGCAGCGCGACGCAGGGCCGCCCTCGACGCGGAGCAGGCCCAACCCCGACGAGATCGAGATCCGCATCGGCACCCGCGGCGATCGACACCCGCTCCCGCGCGGTGAGCGACAGTGGGAGCAGCGCGCCGCGAGGCTCGTGCTCAACGCGCCCTATCAGTCCTGGGGTGACGAAGGGACGTTCGTTCACGTCATCGCGTACACGCCGACGCTCGCGCGCTGCGAACAGGCTGATTTCTACCTGGGAAACGTCCACGTCGGGCGCGGTGACGAGCACGGAGCGTTCGCCTTTCGACGCACCGGCCAGACATCCAACATGCTGCGCGTCGCGTGCCGATCGGCCGACGCCAAGTGGTACCGCGGACAGATCCACTACTTCGCTCAATCGCGAAGCCAGGAGTTCGAGCGCCCCGTCGTCTACATCAACGCGGATCGCGGGGTCTACAAGCCCGGTCAGACGATTCACGTCCGCGCGCTCGCCTGGAGATTGCGCGGCGAATACATCGCAGCCCCCGAACAAAACGTCACGATCTCGCTCGAAGGCCCGGACGGACAACCCGTCGGCGGCGCGCGCATCCACACCGACGAAGACGGGATCGGAACGCTCGACATCCAAACCCCTCGCAACCTCCCCGAAGGGCAGTACAAGCTCGTCGCAACGCACATCGCGCCCGAGTCCCGCGCGCGCGCTGGGTGGGGAGGCTACGGCGCGCCCCAAGAGACCAACCGCGCCGAAGCGCCCATTCAGATCCGTCGCTTCGAGACGCCCGTGATCGAAGTGCGCCACACGCTCGGCGAGTTTCTCACGCCCGCGATGCGCGAAGTTCCCTTCACCGTCACGCTCGGCTACCTCGACGGCGCGCCGTTTACGAGCGCTCGACTCGAGGTCGCGCTCGGTCAGGGCGAGAGCCGCGTCGCGCTCGAGCCTCGCTCGGTCACCGGTCCGGGGCCGCACACCATCACGCTCACCGAAGCGCAGCTCGCGCGTTTTCGAGCCACGCCCGAGCTTCGCGTCGAGCTCTCGGCGACCGACGCGACAGGGCGCAAGGACACCGTCGTTCGCGCGATGCGCGTCGTGGACAACCCGTACCGCGCGACGCTCGAGCTCGACCGCAACGGGTACGCGACGGGAGAGACCGTCGACGTCGCGTTGCGCGTGACGGACCTCAACTCCGTCGTGCAGCGAGACAAGCCCGTGCGCGTGAGCGGCTGCAACCGCGAGCTCTCGGGCCGCACCGATGACACGGGCGTCGCGCACTTTCGCTTCGCGATGCCCGCGAGCTCGTGCACGGTGTCCGCGTTCGCGAGCGACGCGCGAGGCGCGATCGCCACGGTGAGCGTCACGCGCACGGTCGTTCGGCCCATGCAGTCGCGCGTGCTCGAGCAGCGCGTGCGCGAGCGCGAGCCGGTCACGATCAACGTGAATTTTCCCAGCAACGTGCTGCCCGTCGAGCGCGTCGTTCACGGGGATCTCACCGACAGCTCGGGCGCGATCATCGACAGCCTCTCGATCCCCATCGAAGACCAAAACGGAACGCCACGCGCGCGCGCCGTCATTCGCCCGCCATCCTGGGGCTCGATGCTCGTCTCGCTCTACACGCTCGGCGTCGAGCGAAACAATCGCTCGGATCCGACGAGCATCGGGCTGCTCACGGACGGACAGAGCATCGCCGTCGGAGCCGTGCAGCACTTGGAGGTGACGCTGCACGGCGTCGGCGAAGAGCTTCGGCCGGGCGCGGTGGTTCCGCTGCGAATCAACGTGACGAGAGACGGGGCGCCCGCGACGGCGACGCTCGGCGTGAGCGTCGTCGATCGCGGCGTGATCAACATGCTCGACCCGTACGAGCACCCGCCGTTCGATCGCTTCTACGACCCGCAACAAAAGGTCCTCGCGAGCACCGGAGCGCAGACGCTCACGTGGCCCGTCGTTCAACGAACGTGGGGCCCCGATCGGTACGACATCGGATGGCTCCCGAGCTTCGGCATGCACCGAGGCGGCCGCAACGAAGACGATCCGCCCGTCGCCTGGCCCGATCGTGTCGAAGCACGCCGCCAGACGACGCAACCAACCCAAGCAGGCTCTGGCGCAATCATCTCGCCCTTCGGCGGGCTCACGGAATCGGGCACCGATGGAAACATGACCGGTGACGCGATCGGCGACGCGTTCGGCTTCGGCGGCCTCGGCGCCACGGGCACCGGCTGGGGTGGCGGCGGAACGGGCGAAGGAACAATCGGCCTCGGAAATTTCGGCACGATGGGCCACGGATCGGGTACGGGCACGGGTCAGGGCTACGGCTCGGGCGCGGGCTCGGGTCTCCGTGCCCGAAGGTCCCGCGCGTCGACCGTGTCCGTCGACGCACCGGAGATCTCCGCCGGCGGTGAGCTGCAAGGCACCGGCGGCCGACGATTGATCGACGAAGACAGCGACCTCGCAGAGCCCGTGCTCATCGTGCGCACCGGCGTCGACGACACGTCGCTCTGGTTGCCTCGCGCGCGAGGCGGCGCGTCGGTCGAGCCCCTGCAAGTGCGCGTCCCGGACACGATTGGTGAGCACCAAATCAACGTCCTCGCGAGCGACAGGCAGGGCGGGATCGCGCTCGCCCGCGCGACCCTCACCGTGCGACAGCCGCTCTACGTCCGCGCGGACGTCCCCGAGTCGCTCACCGCGGGCGACGTCGCGACGGTCACCGTCGTCGCGCGAAACGCCAGCGAAAACCCTGTCGATCTAGACCTCTCGCTCCGCGCTCCGCAGTGGACGATCGAGCCCCTGGACGCCACGCACGTCACCGTGGCCGCCCGCGGGCAAGGGACCGCGAGGTTTCGTGTGCGTGCAATCAACGCGGGTCCCGTCCGCTACGAAGCCGAAGCCCGAGGCGCGTCGATGGTCGACACGCTGCGCGCCGACGCGTGGGTGCGCCCGTCGGGCACGGCGACGCACGAGCGCGTGACGGCGACGCTCCGCGCGGGGCAGCCGTTCGAGGCGACGGTCTCCGCCGCGATCCCTGGGTGCGTCGCGGACACGAGCAACGCGAGCGACTGCAACGCGACGTATCGCGTCGCGCGCTTGTCGATCGCGCTGCCCGAAGCGACCGCGTGGGAAGCGGCGCTCGACTACGGCGCGAGCGCGATGAGCGGCGACATCGAGTTCGCGGCGCACAAGTTCGCGACGCTCTCGAGCTGGGCCGATCGCGCGAGCCTCGCGGCCGCCCGAGAAGCCGCAGAGTCCGTCGCGGCGCAGGCCCTCTTCACGCTCGGCGGAAGCAGCCCGAGCGGCGGCCCCAACGCGCTTCCCACGAACCCGCGCGCCATCGCTCGGGTGCTCGCGTCGCTCGCGCTCGCGCGTCGCGCGGGCTACCCCTTGCGAGCGTTTTTGCTCAGCAACGCGCAGGCGCAGCTCACGCCCGTCGCCGTCACGTCGCCCGAGCCCGGCGATCGCTGGGTCGCGCTGCGCGCGCTCATCGAGAGCAACCACGAAGAGTACCGCGCCTCGCCGTGGAACGGCTCGCGCGATCAATCGATGCTCGACCTCGCGAACCGAGGCGAGACGCTGCGCGCAGCGATCGGCGTGCTCGATGACGCGGTGGTTCGCACGCCGCGATCGTTCGCCGACGCCCTCTCGCTCGTGAGCATGATCGTCCGCGATCGACAGCAGCTCCCGCGGCTCAGCGCCGAGGTCGACCGTCAGATCCAAGCGCGCATCCAAGCGAGCCGAGGCGCTGACGCGGCGCTCGTCGCCGCAGGCAGCAACGACGCTGGCTCCGAGAGCCCCGAGGCGCAGTCGCGCGCGTTCGTGCTGCTCGCCGCGCGCAACCTGCTCGCGTGGCGCCGCTCGCTCACGGTCGAGCCCGGCTCGGCGCAAGGCGAAGAGCGCGTGTACACGACGGCGCAGGCGCTCCTGGCCATGCACGCGATCGCGCCCGATCGCGCCGCGGCCGAGCTGCGCGAGGTGAGCACGTTCTTGCGGTCCCAACGCGCGCGGTGGGAGGGATGGAGCTCGCCCGAGACCAGCGCCGCGGCGCTTCAAGCGCTCGCCCTCGCAGGGACGCGCCCCGAACGCGAAGGGGCCACGGTCATCGTGAAGGTCGACGGCCGCGAAGTGCGGCGCGTCGCGATCGACCCGCGCGACCCGTGGACGAGCAGCCTCGCGCTCCGACAAATCGAGCTCGACGACGAGCTCACGCAGGGGACAGGAAACGTCACCGTCGAATACAACGGCGCGCTCGCGGCCAACGTCGTTCTCGACGTCGAGCGATGGTCGCGTCGCCCGCAGGCAGAGTCACTTCGGCTCACGGCTCCCGAGCGCATCGCGCGGGGCGCGACGCTGCCGCTTCGCGTTCGCGCGACGCGGCCTTCGAGCGCGCGGCTCGCAGAGGTGTGGGTGACGTTGCCCGCGTCCGCGAGGCTCGACGAGACCGCGCTCGATCGCATGGTGGTCGCCGGTTCGATCGCGTCGTGGAGGCAACGAGCAGGGCTCGTTCAGCTCGTGTTCGCTTCGGGGACGACGAGCATCGACGCGGAGATTCCCTGCAGGATTCAGCGGACCGGCGCGTACTCGATCGGCGCCGCGGAGCTGCGAGACGAAACGGGAGTTCGCGTCGGCGTGACGGGCGCGACGGTCACCGTCGACTGACGCGCTACACTTCGGCGGTGAGCAACGTCGACGGAACGAAAACCACCAGCGATCACACGGAGCTGCGTGGAAAGGTCGTCGTCGCCAAAGCGACGCTCCGCGCGCCTCACAGCGGGCGCGAGTGCGTCTACTGGGCGGTGCGCGACCGATGGGCGGACGAGCCCAAAGAGCAGGACGTCGTGGATTTTTGGCTCGAAGACGCGCAGGGCAAGGTCTTGGTGCTCGGCGCGCACGCGCGGGTCGACGCGCACGCAGAGCGCAGCCGTCGCGTCGTCGAGGCGGTCGAAGCGGACCTCGAGGCGCTCGGCGAGCGGCTCGCGGAGATCAAGCAGCACCTGCGCGCGGTGCAGGGGCCCGAGGCCGCGAAGCTCCAGCGCGAACGCAAAGAGCTCGCGCAGCTCGCGACGTTTTTGCACGCGACCAAGGCCCACGCGCGAGGCCGCATTCACGTGGGAAAATCCAAGCGAGAGCAAGAAAAGTGGCTCGACGCCAACGCGCACGTCGCCAAGGTCGACGGCTTCGGGACGCGCACCGCCAAGCTCACGCGCGACGCGTGGGAGGTCGTGCTAGAACCTGGCCACGAAATCATGATCAACGGGCGCTGCACGGTCGAGCTCTTGCCGCCCGAGCACGGCGGCGACGGCGGCTACCGCGAGGTGAGCTCGGGCCGCGTGCTCCGCGGCACCGCGTCGTCCCCCCTCTTGATTACCGGTGTCGGAACGATCTCTCCCACCCGCGAAGAGCCCCCGAAGAGCCCCCGCGGCGACAGCGACGCCCGAGGGCGCGAGGGGCGCTTCGGCAAACAAGCAGCGCGCGCAGAAGCGCGCAAGGCGGGCGTGCTCGCGGCGATCGTGATGATCGTGATCGTGGCGCTGGCGGTGGCCGTCGGGCTGATGCTCCCGCGCTGACACGCTGAAAAGTGGCGCTGCCTTTTCGGTTGGGCCTACCCTTCGACTCGCTCGAGTTCTCGGCGGACACGCTTTGTTCGACGAGTCTCAAGAGGGAAGCCGGTGTGATCCCGGCGCTGCCCCGCAGCGGTATTCCAGAAACGACCCCCGCCAACGAAGCACTGGAGCGACGACCTCGCTCTGGGAAGCGGCGGACAGTAGGCCCCGCGCGATCCTCGGTCGCGCGTCTGTCTGGTGAGCCCGAAGACCTGCTCGAGCCCGGCGCGGAGAGACATCCGCGCTGGATCGTCCCAGACTGAGTCGACTCCGTGGGGAGTCCCTGGGCAGCGCGCTCGACGAGCGCACGCGCAAAGAGCGCGTGTCGCGGCGAGGGACGCGCGCTCGTGGCCCGCGCGGTGCGGGGATCCATCGCTGTGGACGCAGCTGACTCGCTCGACGGAGGCGACACACAGCCATGAGCACAAGCGCGCTCGCAGAAGTCCTGGTCCTCACCCCGACGCACGAACGTCCTCGAAGCGAAGACATCTCCACGCAAATGCGCGTGAAGAAACGCTCGGGACAGTCCGAAGCCGTCGACCTCAACAAGGTCGTCAAAGCCATCGCCCGCTGCTGCGACGGACTCGCGCACGTCGACGTCCTCCGCGTGGCCACGAGGACGATCTCGGGTCTCTACGATGGCGTCTCGACGCGCGAGATCGACGCGCTCGCGATCCAGACCGCCGCCGCGCTCACCGCGGACGAGCCCGAGTACGCGCAGCTCGCGGCGCGGCTGCTGTCCGCGTCGATCGACAAGGAGGTCTGCGCGCACGAGGTCCACGCGTTCAGCGCGTCGATCACCGTGGCGTTCAACCAGGGGCTCATCAACGAGCGCGTGCGGAGCTTCGTGAGCACGCACAGCCGAAAGCTCAACGCCGCGATCGACGCGCGACGTACCGAGCTCTTCGAGTACTTCGGGCTCCGAACGCTGTACGACCGGTACTTGTTGCGTCACCCGACGCAGCGAACGGTGCTCGAGACGCCGCAGTACTTCTTCATGCGCGTCGCGTGCGGCCTCGCGGACACGCTCGCGGACGCGATCGAGCTCTACGAGCTGCTCTCGAAGCTCGAGTACATCCCGAGCTCGCCCACGCTCTTCAACGCGGGCACGCAACACGAGCAGCTCTCGTCGTGCTTCTTGCTCGACTCGCCCAAGGACGAGCTCGAGGGGATCTACAAGCGCTACCTCGACATCGCGTTGCTCTCGAAATTCTCTGGCGGAATCGGCCTCGCGTACCACCGCGTGCGGGCGCGCGGGTCGCTCATCAAGGGCACCAACGGGATGTCCAACGGGATTGTTCCGTGGCTGAAGACCCTCGACGCGTCGGTCGCCGCGGTCAACCAGGGCGGAAAGCGCAAGGGCGCCTGCTGCGTCTACCTCGAGAGCTGGCACGCGGACATCGCGGACTTCCTCGAGCTCCGCGAGAACACCGGCGATCACGCGCGTAGGACGCACAACCTCAACTTGGCAAACTGGGTTCCGGACTTGTTCATGCGGCGCGTCGAGCGAGACGAGCTGTGGTCGCTGTTCGACCCGAAGCGCGTCCCCGCGCTGTGCGATCTCTACGGAGAAGCCTTCGACCGAGCGTACGAGCAGGCCGAGCGCGACGGCCTCGCGACCGAGCAAGTGAAGGCGCGAGACCTGTACGGCCGCATGATGCGCAGCCTCGCCCAGACGGGAAACGGCTGGATGACCTTCAAGGACAAGAGCAACCGCGCGTGCAACCAGACCGCGCTCGACGGCCGCGTCGTGCACTTGTCCAACCTCTGCACCGAGATCCTCGAAGTGACGAGCGACGGCGAGACCGCCGTGTGCAACCTCGGCTCGATCAACCTCGCGAGGCACTGCACGGACAAGGGCTTCGATTTCGAGCGGCTCGCGCGCACGGTTCGCACGGCGGTCGCGCAGCTCGACCGCGTGATCGACCGCAATTTCTACCCCATCGAGACCGCGCGCAGCTCGAACCTCCGCTGGCGCCCCGTGGGCCTCGGGGTCATGGGGCTCCAAGACGCCTTCTTCATCCTCGGCTACGCGTTCGACTCGCCCGAGGCGCGCGAGCTGTCGGCGCGCATTGCTGAAGAGATCTATTTTCACGCGCTCGAAGCGTCGTGCACCCTCGCCGAGTCGCTCGGAGCGCACCCCAATTTCAACGAGACCCGCGCGGCGCGCGGAGAGCTGCAGTTCGACGCGTGGGGCGTGACCCCGCGCGAGCGGACGCGCTGGGACGCGCTTCGCACACGAATTCAACAGACGGGCCTGCGCAACTCGCTGCTCATCGCGATCGCGCCCACCGCGACGATCGCGTCGATCGCGGGCTGCTACGAGTGCATCGAGCCGCAGGTGTCCAACCTGTTCAAGCGCGAGACGATGTCCGGCGACTTTCTTCAGGTCAATCGCTACCTCGTCGCCGAGCTCCGCCGCATGCACCGGTGGAACGAGGACACCCGCAACGCCCTCAAGCTCGGCGAAGGCTCGGTCCAAGCGCTGCCGTGGCTCAGCGACGAGCTCAAGGTCCGCTTCAGAACTGCCTGGGAAATCCCCATGCGTTCGCTCATCGACATGGCTGCCGACCGCGGCGCGTTCATCGATCAGAGCCAGTCGCTCAACCTCTTCGTCGAGAGCCCCTCGATCGGAAAGCTCTCGTCCATGTACATGCACGCGTGGAAGCGCGGCCTGAAGACCACCTACTACCTGCGCTCGCGCCCCGCGACGAAGATCGCGAAGGCCACGACGAGCGCGACAGACCCCAACGAGGCCGCGGCGGTCGCGTGCTCCCTCGAAAACCCGGGCTCTTGCGAAGCCTGCCAGTAAGCGAAAGGACCCCGCGATGCTCCTCGACCCAGGCCTCGAGCTCACGCTCCGACCCATGAAATACCCGCGGTTCTTCGAGATGTACCGCGACGCCATCCGCAACACGTGGACCGTCGAAGAGGTCGACCTCTCGGTGGACCTCAACGACCTTCGCTCGCGCATGAGCGAGGCCGAGCGCCATTTGATCCATCGATTGGTGGCCTTCTTCGCGACAGGCGACTCGATCGTGTCCAACAACCTCGCGCTCAACCTGTATCGACACATCAACGCCCCCGAGGCGCGGATGTACCTCTCGCGGCAGCTCTTCGAAGAGGCGCTGCACGTGCAGTTCTACCTGACGCTGCTCGACACGTACGTGCCCGACCCCGACGAGCGCGCCAAGGCGTTCTCTGCGGTCGAGAACATCCCGAGCATCCGAGACAAGGCGCACTTTTGCCTGAAGCACACCGACGCGCTCTCGACGCTGAACGCGTTGACCAACCGCGATGAGCGCCGTCGCTTCGTCGAAAACCTCCTCGCCTACGCCTGCGGAATCGAGGGTCTCTTCTTCTTCGCGGCCTTCGCGTACGTGTACTTCTTGCGCTCGCGCGGGCTGTGTCAGGGGCTGGCCGCGGGGACCAACTGGGTCTTTCGCGACGAGTCGATGCACATGGCGTTCGCGCTCGAGGTCGTCTCGATCGCGCGCAGCGAAGAGCCCGCCCTCTTCGACCAGGCCTTCAACGCCAGGGTCGAAGCGATGATCGACGACGCTGTGCGATGCGAGCTCGGCTTCGCGAAGGACCTCTTGTCCGGCGGCGTCGCGGGCTTGAGCCTCGCGGACATGCGCGAGTACCTGCAGTTCGTCGCAGACCGAAGGCTCGCCGCGCTAGGAATCCCCCCGCGCTATCGCAGCAAGAACCCATTTGATTTCATGGACCTGCAAGACGTCCAAGAGCTCGCGAACTTCTTCGAGCGTCGCGTGAGCGCCTATCAAGTGGGCGTCAGCGGAACCGTGAGCTTCGACGAGGCGTTCTAGCGGTCCCGCGAGCGCGCAGCGCTCACAAGCTACGGAGCCAGCGCGAGACGTCCGGCGTGATGTGCAGGTACTCGACGACGAGATCGACGTCGGTGCCGTTGCCGTCGCTCTTCGGCGTGAGCGCGTTGACCGCGACGGCGTGGGTCTTTTCGCACTTGGGGCAGTACGCGAGGTCCAAGCGCAACGACGGCCCCGGCTGCGCGAGCGGCCCGATCTGGTTGAGCACCGACCAGTTCTGCTGCTCGAGCGACTGCTTCACCATGTCCTTGGGCGCGGGGTTGAGCACCACGCGTCCTTCTTCTTCTTTGCACCAACTGTTGCAGCTCTCGCAGTAGACGCCGCCCATCGCGAGCGACGCGCCGAGGGCGAGCGCGCAGCCGATCACGATCAACGCTTCGAGTCCCCACAGGACCCACAGCATCGTTCCCGACGGAGCCGAGCCGCTCACGCTCCAGGCGCCCGTCTCGCTGATGCGGCTGATCGTCGCCATCATCGCGTCCGGGTTGGCCAGGACGTCCATCATCGAAGGGCCGTTGTCGCTGCTTCGACCGATCACAACCGAGAGCCACGAGGCCCACGCGACATAGTGCCCGACCAGCGCAGACACGAGCACCGCGACCGTGCCCACGCCGGTGCTTCGCCCGTGCCCTGCGCGAAACGCGAGCGCCGCGATCGCCCCGTAGCCCGCGCCCACCGCCGCCGCGATCAAGAACGTGATCTTCCCCACGACGGGGATGCGCGCCATCAATTGGCCGTAGATCGCGCCCAGGATGATCGCCCCGACGATTCCTCCGCCGAATCCCAAGGGAATCGCGAGCGCGCCGATCTTGCCCGAGTGCTTGTAGTACCCGCTCGCAGCGGGTCCGCTCGGCCCTGGTTGCTGCGGTTGTTGAAACGGTTGATTCGCCACTGGTGGTTGCAAAACGCCCTCCTTGACCCTTCGCTTGTAACCCAAGCGCAGACGGCCAACCAACTTGGCGGCGCGAACTCGCCTACCATGGGCGACTCGATGGACCTCCCGTGTTTCACGCTCGCCCGAGTCGACCCATGAAGCGCAGCCTCGCAGCGATCGCCGTTGTGCTCGTCGCTTGCCGACGAGATCCGCCGCCGTCGACAGTCTCCGCGCCTCCCCGCGAAGAGCGCAGCGCCACTGCGGCGGATGCAGCCAGCTCGACAGACGCGACGAGCGCAGACAGCGCCTCGCGAAGCGACGTCGTCGCGGCCGCGACAGACGCATCGACGCGCGACGCCAGCGCGACGAGCGCTGTGTATACGCCGTACGCGACGTCGGGCGGCGTCGAGTTCATGTTCTCTCGCGCCGTGTTCGAAGACGGTCCGACGAGCCCCGGCGCCAACGCAGCGAGAACCTTCGAGACGCCCTCCTCCCGTTCGGGTCGCGCCCCTGCGCCGCGCGCGGTGTTCGCCGCGCTGCAACGCTCGCTCTGGTCGCAGGCCACGTACGCGATGCAAGGCGCCTTCAACGCCCTCGGCGACGGGCGCTTCGTGTCGGTCGTTCAACGCGCGGACCGAGGAAACCGAAAGTCGCCTGTGTTGCTCGTCGTGATCGCCAGCGAAAACGCAGGCGAAGCGCAGCTCGAAGGCGTCGCGGAGGTCCCGACCTACGGCGTGTGGCACGAGTCGAGCGGCAACGGCTGTCTGCTCTCGGTCAACGGCCGCGAGCTCCGAGACCTCGACAACGACGGAGAGCTCGAGCTGTCGCTCGCGATTCGCTTCTGCTCGCAGCCCTCCTGCCCGATGGGCTTCAACGAGTACGAGTACCTCGCGGTCGTCGACCTCTCGCCCTCGCCCTCGGTCAGCGTGATGGTGCAGCGATCGATGGTTCCTCAGTCGATGTCGCAAGGGCGCCGGACGCTGCGCTCGCGCTGGCGCGACACCAACGCCGATGGGCACGCAGACCTCGTGATCGAAGGAGAAGACTGCGCGTGGATCAGCCCCTCGGAGCCGCAGGCGCAACGCAGCGCCGCGCAGCTCGGCTGCGACACCCTCGGGTCGCCCCCTGCCCGTGAAGACGACATGTACTCGGACGGACGATGGTGCTGCGTTCGACGCAGCGAAGTCGCGCTCTACAACGCGCAGTCCGACGCGTGGCACCCGGCGCGACCCGGCGCGACGCAGTCCGAGCCGAGCCCGTGTGGACCCAACTGATTTGTAGTTTGTAGATCCGTAAAAATTTCTTCGCCTTCGCAACTTCGGAGGGGGCTCGATTGACAAGCGCGGCCACGAAGGAGCGCTGGGCGATGAGCGACGACCGGTATGACGTTTGGGGCCGAATTGGCTGCGGTGGAATGAGCGATGTGTGGCTGGCGAGGCACGTGGGGCTGGGGGTTCCCGTGGTGCTCAAGACCCTTCGGGCCGAGGTCGAAGCGCGAGGACACGACCCGCGCGCGAGGATGCTCGCCGAAGCCCGGTTGATGGCGCGCGTGACGAGCCCCCATGTCGTGCGGGCGATCGACACGGGAGAGCTGTTCGGAGTTCCCTTCGTCGCGCAAGAGTACGTGGACGGCATCGATCTCGCCGAGCTCGACCGCCGTCGCCGCGACGCGCTCGGGGTGGGCTTGCCGTTGTGGTTCGTCTGCGAGGCGATCGATCAGTGCTGCGACGCGCTCTCGGCCGCGCATCGCGTCGGCGTGATCCACCGCGACGTCAAGCCGTCGAACCTCTTCGCGACGCCCGACGGCATTCGCTTGGGCGACTTCGGAATCGCGATCGACGCTGACTCCTGCCGCGCCGCAGACGTCTCTGGAACGATCAAGTTCATGGCCCCCGAGCTCTTCACGGGACAGGCTCCGTCGCGCGCCGCAGACGTGTACTCGCTCGGCGCGACGGCCTTCGATCTTCGCTACGGGAGGGCTCCCTTTCTCGAGTACAGCGAGGTGCGCGACCCGCACGCGCGTCCGCCGTTTGCGTCGCCGCGCACCGCGAGCGAGAGCTTCTTTCAGCACACGCTCGGGCTCGCGCTCGAGAAGAACCCCGATGTTCGCCTGCCCGATCCCAAGTCCCTTCAGCGCGAGATCCGCACGCTGCGTCGGGTGCTCGGTCGCGAAGCGATGTCGCGCCGCGCGGTCGCGACGGGCCCCACTACGTTTCGGCTCGGCCGCTGCGAAGTGTCGCTCGTCGTCGGAGACATCGCGCAGTGCGAAGCGGACGCGATCGTGAGCTCAGCGAACTACGAGATGAAGATGCGCTCGGGCGTGGGTGACGCCCTTCGTCGCGCAGGGGGCGACGAGATCGAGACCGCGGCGATGGCCCACGGAGAGCGCGAGCTCGGGACGTGCGTCGTGACGCGCGCGGGCCGTCTGCGCACGCACCACATCTTGCACGCGGTGAGCGCCTGGAAGGGAACCTCCGTCGTCGGCCGCACCACGCACCGCGCGCTGCTCACCGCAGAAGAGCTCGGCGCGCGCTCGCTCGCCCTCTGCGCGCTCGGAACAGGCGCCGCCAACGTCACCATGGAGACGTGCGCCAACGCCATGATGAGCACGCTGCGGTTTCACCTCGCGCTCGGCGGATCGAAGCTCGAGCGCGTGGTCGTGTACCTGCTCGATGAAGACAAGCTCCGGGCGTTTCGCGACGTGGCGCTCGACGCGCTCGGGGTGCTCGCCGACGCGGGCGCAGACGTCGGCCTCGCGTGCGAGCGCGCCGAGCGTCCGTCGGGCGACGCCGCGACGCACATCAGCGACGACAGCGCCCTGCGAGAGCGCCTCCGCGGGCGCGTCGCCTGACGAAGAACCACCGGTCGATCGCGGCGATCGAAAAAATCTTCGCGCCCAAGGAACCTACGCCCCAACGGTGTTGTCGGTCGCCCGCATGAAGCCCTCCGTGTTGGTCGGAGCGGCGATCGCGGGCTTTCTCCTCGCGAACGTCGCTCCCGGATCGTCGAGCCACGCCCAGAGCCGCCGCCCGAGCGCGCGTCGCGAGACCCCGCGCAACTGCGTGAGCTTCGCGCAGCAACGAGCGGGAGACGGGCGTTCGATCACGATGTCGATCGACAATCGCTGCGCGTTCGAAGTCGAGAGCACCGTCTCTTGGCGACTCGTGTGTGGCGAGACAGACCTCGGAACGCCGGTCGAACGCACCGAGCGCCTCACCGCGGGACAGCGCCGCGTGATCGTCGCCAACGTCGACGCGTGCGGCGCGGGCTCGTACAGCATCGAAGGCATGCGCTGGTCCTGGCGCAACCCGAGCCAGTGAGCTCCTCCTCCAGCGCTGCTGCGTGCGACCCTACGCGAGATGGAGCTCGACCCAGAGATCGACGCGACGATCGAGGCAGTCATCGCGCAGCACGAAGCGAATGGCACCGTTGACGAGGCGCTCGTCCGCGCGTTGGCGACCGATTTGCGACGGCGGGCCGCAGTGATTCGTCAGTTCAAGCTGAAGGTGGCCGCGCGCATTCGCGAAGCCAAAGACGCCGCGGCGCACGAAGCGCCAAACGCTGAAGCACTCGCGAGACGCGCCGAGCTCGGGAAGGTGGCGCTGCGCGTATTTCACGAGCGCATCGAAGCAACGATCGACGCGATCGGAAGGCCGATGCCGTGCCTCAAGCTCCGCGCGAGGCCGAAGCCTGACGACGAAGACGATGAGTGAACGCGCCCTTCCCCGAAGCGCGTCGCATTCCCCACCCGAGGAGCGTCACTCCGCGGCGGCAGCGGCCGGCGCGGGGACGACGGTGACCTTCTTGCGGTCCCGTCCGTAGCGCTGGAACTTCACGGTGCCTTCGACGAGCGCGAAGAGCGTGAAATCCCTGCCCGTTCCGACGTTGTCGCCCGCGTGGACGTTGCTGCCCACCTGGCGAACGATGATCCCGCCCGGCAGGACGTGCTCGCCATCGAAGCGCTTCACGCCGCGGTACTGCGGGTTCGAATCACGACCGTTGCGGGAGGATCCCTGTCCTTTTTTGTGTGCCATGGCGAATCAACCCTCGATGCCAGTGATCTTGATCTCGGTGAACGGCTGGCGGTGGCCGTACTTGCGGCGGTAGTTCTTTCGGCGGCGGAGCTTGAAGACGATGATCTTCTTCGCGCGGTCCTGCACGACGATCTCGGCGTTGACCTTGGCGCCCGAAACGTACGGCTGGCCGACCTTCACGGCGTCGCCGCCGATCAGGAGGACCTTGTCGAACGAAACCTTCGCGCCCTTGTCACCCGCGATCTTCTCGATGCGGAGGTGCTCGCCGGGAGCGACCTTGTATTGCTTTCCACCCGTGTGAATCACGGCATACATCGCGATAGACCTCTTTCCATGTCATCCCGACGAGCGCGTCCAGCGTCGCCGGCGGAAGGGCGGCGGGTGTAGACGACAGAACGGCGGACGTCAAGCGCCGACCGCCACTGCCCGCGCGACTCGGATCAGTCCGTCCGCGCGCGGCGACGGACCGCGCGGCGACGCCCGAGGGCCACCACCGCCATCGCGATCACCGCGAGCGTCGTTCCACCGCGAGAATGGCTGCTCGAACGCGCGGGGACGACGCAGCCGCAGCCGCCCATCGTCACGCCGCCGCCGCCGGGCGGCGTCATTCCCGGCGGGCGTCGCCCGGAGTCCGTCGAGGGATCGAGCCCCGAGTCCCACTCGGGCACATCGTCGACGGGCTCGAACACGTCGAGCTCGGGCGACACGACGTCCTCTTCGACGCCCGTGTCCTGCTCGACGCCCGTGTCCCTCACGCCCGAATCCACAGGAACAGGGACGCCCGAGTCCACCACCCCAGCGCTCGCCGCGCGCACCCGCACTTGCACGACGTTGTCCGCGGGCCCGCCCTGCCCCGTGTCGCTGAACCACGCGACGCCTTCGCGGACGATCCCGAAGTACTCGCTGTACTCAGCGCCCACGGTGTTCGGCGCGCGGAGCGAGAAGTTGAAGCGGCCCGTCGCGCCCGGCGCCACGACGCGATCGATGGTGGCCGCGCGCGCTCCGCTGGTCCAATCGCTGCCTCGCGCGGGCGACGTTCGGTCGCGCGGCTGCGTCGTACCCATGAACACCTCGCCCGGACGCCACGTCTCGGTGCCCGTGTTGCGAAACTCGAAGTATCCGCGCTGCTCGGAGCCCGCAGGGAGGTTCAACGTCGTCGACGCATAGGGAAAGCTCTGCATCACGAACATCGCCCCGAAGCGCGGCCCCATCGGCATCGGCATCGAGCCCGTGAGCGACTCGTACGCGCGGATCAGGGACATGTACGTCGGCGCATAGACGCTGCCGAAGCCCGAAACCGTCTTGCGAATGTTGAAGTGCAAGTGAACCGTCGTCGGCGTCCCGCCGAACGCGTTGGACACGCGACCGATCACTTGCCCTCGCGTCACGCGCTGCCCGACGGACACCGAGACGCTCCCCATGTGCAGGTAGTCGTACCGCGTCCCGTCCGCCGCAGTGAGATACACCGAGTACGTCCCGATGTTGGTGATCGTCCCGTCGGTGACCGCCACACAATTGTGAACGTTGTTCATACAATTGGAGGCGCGGATGTCCTGGCCTTGGTGGCCGGTTCCCGAGGGGCACATGGGCATATCCCACGAGCGCGTCTCGCAGTAGTTGTCGCGCCACGGGTAGCTGAAGTTACGCGTGTCGCACTGCGAGCCCGCGGGGCCGCTGCCGCCGCCGACGCCCCACACTTGCGAGTTCAAGTACGCGGGCGCGTTTTGAATCGGAAAGCGGATCCCCGGCGCGTACACCGTGTTGTCCACGCGACCGCGGCCGCTGCCCGAGACGAGCTCGCCGGGCGGGCGATAGGTGAACTGCGCGCGCGCGTCGTTTGCAAAAGCGCTGGCGCCGAGCGCGACAGCGATCGCGACGACCGCGCGCGCGAGCGCCGCGCCGCACACTGAATGGCGGTTCATCGCGCACCTCCTTGCGTCAGCGCGCTCGGATCTGTGGCCGGAGCCGTGCTCGCGGGCTCCGCGTCGCTCGCGCGAACGAGCGACTCTGCGAGGCCCATCACGAACGTCCGATGCGTGCACGCCTCGTCCTCGAAGGGACGGCCGCACTCGACCTCGAGCGCGTACGTCGCGCCCCGCTCGCTCCACGTCACGCTGCGGACCCCCTCGTTGTAGAGGAACATCGCCGGCGCTCCGCGGACGCGCTCGGAGTGCCCTTCGGGCGCCGCGCCGCTCGGCGAAGGCTCCTCGCGAACGACGTGAAGCGAGAGCGTCCGCTCGCCGACGCGCGCGGAGATCGCGTACCACGAGGGCCCCGCGGTGACCGTGCTCGCGCTCGCCGCGGCGGCGTCGCCGAAGAGCAACACAGGCACCGGCGATCGCGTCACGGCCGCGCGAGACTCGGCGCTGAGCGCCGCGAGCGCTCCACGCGCGATCGAGCGAACGCCGTCCGCAGCGAGCGTCCCTTGTTCGCGCTGCGCGTTCGCCTGCGTCGCGACGGGCTCGGATGGACGCGAACAGCCCGCGGCAAACGCAGCGGACGAGAGCAGCGCGCAGAGCAGAGCGGCTCTCGAATGGAGGCAGTGCTCGAGACGATGGACGGCATACACGACGGCGATCCTCCTGCGAGGCGGTGAACGAACGCGTCATCGTACACAGAGCGTCTGCGCGCGGTCCACACAGAGACAGCGCGTTCGCAGCGGCGAATCCCGCGTCGGCTCGCGCGCCACGGACCTACAGCACGTCTTTTTTGCCGCGCTGAGCCAAGACATCGACCGCGCGTTTGACGTCCTGCGCGCGCGAGCGAGGGGCCACGAGCAGCGCGTCGGGCGTGTCGACGATCACGAGATCGTCCACTCCGATGACGGCGACGATCTTCCCTTTGGGCGCTGAAATCACGGTTCCGCTCGCGTCTTCGAGGACGACGAGCGTCGGGTCTTCGGCGCGCACGACGTTGTTGTTCGCGTCTTTGTCGCCGAGCTCCCAGCTCGCTTGCCAGCTCCCGACGTCGCTCCAGCCGCAGTCGGTCGGGACGACGTCGACGCGCGCGACCTTCTCCATCACGCCGTAGTCGATCGACACGCTGGGAAACCCCTGAAACACGCGCTCGATCGCGTCCTCTTCGCGCGCGCCGTCGCGCACGTCCGCGTCGACCTCGTTCATGCCCGCCCACACTTGCGGCAGGTGCTCGCGCACCGCGGCGTCCATCACCGAGGCGCGAAAGACGAAGATCCCGGCGTTCCACAAGTGGCGACCGTCTCGGAGGTATTGCTGGGCGCGCGCGAGGTCGGGCTTCTCGACGAACGCGACCACCTCGAAGACACCCGCGTGCTCCGTGGGCTTGCCCACGTGTAGATAGCCGTAGCCCGTCTCGGGTCGCGTGGGACGAATCCCGAGCGTCACGATCGCGCCCCTGTTGGCCGCGTCGATCGCTCGCGCGAGCGCCTCGCGAAACGCCTCTTCGTCTTCGATGTACGCGTCCGCCGGGAGCACCACCACGATGGCGTCAGGGTCCTCGCGCAGCGCGGCGCGCGTCGCCCACGCCACAGCGGGCGCGGTGTTCTTCGCGACGGGCTCCGCGAGGACCTTGGCGGCGACCGAGCTCGGGACCATCGAGCGCGTGGCCTCGGCGAGCGCGCGGCCCGTGACCACCATCGTGCGCTCGGGCGGGGCGAGCGGCGCGACGCGCGCGAGCGTCGCGGCGATCAAGGGCGTGTGGGGGTCTTTTCCGAGCGGGAGAAACTGCTTGGGCCACCCCTTGCGAGACGCCGGCCAGAAGCGAGTTCCAGAGCCTCCAGCGAGGACCGAGATGAAAACGTGTGCGCGATGCATGCTGCCTCTCATCCGAGAACGTACGTGAGAACCGCGAGGGGAATCACATAGAGCGCGAAGGCCCAGAGCTTTCCGCGCGAGACGACGCCGCGCAGCGCGTAGAGCGCGCCGAGGCCCACGAAGAACGCGACGACCGCGCCGACGACGCCCGCGGCTCCGCCAGCGCGCGCGAGGGCCCCGGGGTCCTTGAGCTCGAGCAACAACGCGCCGCCCACCGCGGGGAGCGAGACGAGAAACGAAAACCGAAACGCGTCCTTCGGCGGCGCCCCCAACAGCAGCGCCGTCGTGATCGTGCACGCCGAGCGAGAGAGCCCCGGGAGCACCGCGGCGCCTTGCGCGAGCCCGAGCAAGAACGCGCGCGCGGGCGTCCAGCGAAAATCCTCGCGTTCTTTACCGAGGCGCGACGCGAGCAACACGAGCCCCGTCCCGAGAAAGCACACCGCCACGATCCACGTGACGTTGCTCCACGCCTCGACGCGCTTCTTCAGGAGCAGCCCGATCACCGCCGTGGGGACGCTCGCTACGACCACGCCGAGCCCCTCCATCGCCACGGGGTCGGTCTTCAACCGCGAGGGGGTCTTCACCACCGCCGCGAGCTCCTTGAAGAGAGCGAGCACTTCTTTGCGAAAGACCAGCAGCGTCGCGACGAGCGTCCCTGCGTGCAAGAGCACGGTCATTTCGAGATTTCCGCCGGTCCGCAAGAGCCTCTGCCCGAGCGCGAGGTGCCCGTCGCTCGAGATCGGAAGAAACTCCGTGAGCCCTTGGACCACACCCAAGATCGAGGTCTCGAGCACGCCAGCGTTCGTCGTCATCGCCGCGGCTGTGTACACCACAACGCACTCGGCGTGAGCCCCTCGATGCGCACGCTCCGCTGCACAAGCGCCGCCGTCGAGCCTCGAAGGGCCTCGCGGTTCGCGCGCGAGGTGCGAAGCCGCGTACGCAGCGCGCGCACGAGTTGCACGCGCAACGCCTGGATTTTCGCTGATAAAATCGTGCTCGACGCCCTCGCGAACCGTCGCGTGTGCGTGCTACCACCGCGGGGCCGACATGCTGAAGAACCTCTTCACAAGCGAGCTCGTCGACATGGCCCTCGGCCGCGTCTCGCCCGAGCACCGCAAGGCCATGCCCAAGACCATCTCTGTGTTCAAGAACTCGTTTCTCGAGCACTACCTCGCGCGCGCGCACTGGGTGACGCCGGGGCTCTGGTTTCTTCCCATCGCCACGTACGGGCTCTACCGCGGATTCACCAACCCGAGCCTCTCGGCCCTCACCGTCGTGGGGCTCTTCTTCGGTGGTTGGCTCTTCTGGTCGCTGCTCGAGTACGTGCTGCACAGGTTCTTGTTTCACTCGCTCGAGCCCACGGAAGAGCACCCCGAGCGCTACCTCGTGCACGGCTACCACCACGACTTTCCCGATGACCCGTGGCGGCTCGTGATGGTTCCGCTCGGGTCGTGGCCGCTCGGCGTGATCTTCGCCGTGCTCTTTCGCTTGGTGCTCGGCGCGGACCTCTGGTTTCCCGCGTTCTCTGGCGCCGCCGTGGGCTACGTCGCGTACGACTGGATCCACTACTACACGCACCACGCTCGGCCGCAGGGCGGGATCGGCCGCTGGATTCGCATGTACCACTTGCAGCACCACCACGATCCGTCGCCGAGCCGCTACGGCGTCTCGTCGCCGCTCTGGGACTTCGTGTTCGGGACGTACAAGTCCACCAACGCGCACGCCAAGCAGCCGACCGCCGCGTCGACCGAGCGCTGAGCGCTCCAGCGCGACGCACGGAGGGGGCACTGAGAAGGGGACCACTGAGAAGGGGACGGACTGAGAAGGGGACGGACTGAGAAGGGGACGGACTGAGAAGGGGACGGACCTCGCATTTCGAACCGTGTTTCAACGCAGTTCGAAATGCGAGGTCCGTCCCCGCTTCAGCTTCATTGGGCTTCCCCGCTTCAGCTTCATTGAGCCCCGCTTCATTGGGCCCCATCGATGACCCGCTCACTTCTTCTGCGCGCGACGCCGCAGGATCACGGACACGATCGCGATGGCGACGCAGTCGACCGCGATGTCGAACGCTTCTCCCCCTGCAAATTGCCGTCGATACGTGACGACCTGCACCGTCTCTTGCGCCAACGCGACCGCGAGCGTGATCACGATCGACAGCGCGACGCCCGCGGTTCCCCACGCGCGAAGCAGCGCGCGGCAGAGCGCGTAGAGCGCGCCGTACAAGACAAGATGCGCGGCGACGTGAAAGGGCTCGCTGCGCATCGCGAGGCGCAGCCACTCGCGCCGCGGCGTGTAGCCCTGCATCCAATACGCGCCGTACCAGAGCCCGACCGCGAAGAGCCCGACCGCGAGGACGCCGCGCGCCGCGCGCAGCGCCGATCGACCCGTGATTTCGCTCACGGAACGAGCTTGTACCCCACGCCGTGCACCGTGAGGATGTGCTTGGGCGCGTCCGGCGATGGCTCGATCTTCTTTCGGAGCTTCACCACGAGGTTGTCCACCGCGCGCGCGTTGATCGCGCTGACGCCCCACACTTTGTCCAGGATTTCGTCCCGCGAAATGACCTGCCCCACGCGCTCGAACAAGAGCTTCAGCGTCTCGACCTCGTAGAAGGTCAGCGCGCTCTCTTTGCCGCGTCGCGTGAGCGTGTGGCCCGCAAAGTGGATCTCGCAGTCGCCTACGCGCGCGGTGTCCGGTGTGGCCTTGCTGTGCTCGGCGCGACGGAGGATCGCGCGGATGCGCGCGACGAGCTCGCCGAGGGCGAAGGGCTTGGCCACGTAATCATCGGCCCCCGCGTCGAGGCCTCGGATCTTGTCGCTCTCCTGCGAGCGCGCAGACAAGATCAAGATGGGCACGGTGCGAGAGATCTTTCGCAGCTCTTCGCACACGGCGTAGCCGTTGGTGTCGGGCAACATCAGATCGAGGATCACCAGGTCGGGGTGCTCGTTCTTGAAGGCTTCGACGCCTTTCTTTCCTGTGCTGGCGGCGACGGCGCGGTAGCCCTCGAAGCCGAGCGCATCGGACAGACCCAGGATCATGTCCTGCTCGTCCTCGATCAGGAGGATCGTCTTCATCGATCGACAGGAGGCGTGTGTAGCACGACACAAAGACAGCGCGGCGCGTCATGGCGTCACGAGCCTCCGCGGCGACGCGGGTGCGAACGAAGCGACGCGCGATGACAATGCGCCTTGCCGCTGGTAGAGACCCACGAAACAACACAACCCCCATGCCAAACGCATACATCTCCGGGACGGGCATGTACGTGCCCGACGAAGTCGTCACCAACGACGATCTGCGCACCAAGTACGGGATCGACACCACGCACGAGTGGGTCGTGCAGCGCACGGGGATCGCGGAGCGCCGGTTCGCGCCCGACGGAACCGCGCCGTCCGACCTCGCGGTTCCCGCGACGAAGCAGGCGCTCGAGCGCGCGGGCCTCAAGGCTCACGACCTCGACATGATCCTGTTCGCGACGCTGTCGCCGGACATGCACTTCCCTGGTTCGGGCGTGTTTCTCCAGCGAAAGTTGGGATTGCTCGACGGCGACTCGCCGCGGTTCGTCCCCGCGATGGACATCCGCAACCAGTGTTCGGGCTTTCTCTACGGCCTCGCGACCGCTGCCTCGATGGTTCAATCGGGCGGCTGCAAGCACGTGCTCGTCGTCGGCGCGGAGTGTCACTCTGCGGCGCTCGACCTCACGACGCGCGGGCGTACGGTCTCGAGCTTGTTCGGCGACGCCGCGGGCGTGGCCATCGTGAGCGCGACCGACGAAGACCGAGGCGTTCGTGGATGGTGGCTCGGCGCAGACGGCCGACACGCCGAAGCGCTGTGCATGCGGATCTGGGACATGTCCAAGCGGCCGTTCGTCCCGCTCGATCATGGCAAAGAAGGCCCTGGGACGATTCAGCCCGAGATCCTCTGGCCGTATATGGAAGGCAAGGTCGTCTTCAAGAACGCCGTCGAGCGCATGTGTCAGTCGATCATGCAGGCGTGCTGGGAGAAGGGCATCGAGCTCGGCGACGTTGATCTGTTCGCGTTTCACCAAGCGAACATGCGGATCAACCAGTACGTCGCGAACACGATGGGCATCCCCGAGAGCAAGCTCCTTCACAACATCGAGCGCCTCGGAAACACGACCGCGGCGACCATCCCCACGCTCCTCGCCGAGGCCGAAGAAACCGGCAAATTGAAGCGCGGAATGAAGGTCATGATGGTCGCGTTCGGCGCAGGGTTCACCTGGGGCGCCGCGCTCGTCGACTGGTGATCGCCCTGCGCTCCGCGCGCGCTCACCGATGGAGCCGCTCGCGGATCGCTCGCTCGACGCGCTCTTCGAGCTGCCGCGCGGTGGGGATCGTCCGCGGGATCGTCATCGAGGATCCCGACAGCGCCGACTCGATCGCGCGGAGCACGTGCGCGTCGGTGCTCATGTGGTGGTGCGACGGCGCGAGAAACGCGTGGATCACCCGCGAGCGCTGCAAGATCGCGGTCTCGGTCGGCAGGATCACCACGTCGAAGGGCGAGAAGAACGACGCGACTTCGACCGATCCCCACGGGTCTCGATCGCGATCGAGGTCGATCAGCAGGTCGCTCGCGGGACGGAGGTCTCGCGCGAGCTCGCGCACCGGGAGCACGCCGCCGAGCGCTCCGTGCTGCGGGCCCGCGAGCGACACGAAGCGACGCGCGACGAGCTTTCCGCCGCTGCGCTGGAGCCAGTAGCGCGCGACGAGCGCGCCGAGGCTGTAGCCGACGACGTCGACCTTCGGAGCCGCGGTGCGCGCGAGGATCGCTCGAATTTGTGTGTCGAGCTGCGCGGCGAGGGGCGCGACGCGCGTGGTTCCGTCGACGGGCGAGAGGTCGACGAAGTGCACCGACGTGAAGCCCTGCTGGCGCAGGTGCGACGCGATCGGGTTCATCGCGGAGCGATCGGCGAACATCCCGTGCGCGAGCACCACCGGCGTGTCGCGCCCGTCCGTGGGAATCCCTCGACGACAGCCGAGCGCCGCGAGGCACGGGAGCCATAGCGACGATCGACGATCGAGCCGCGCGCTCAGTGGTCGTCGATCATCCATGCGAAGGGCGATCCGGGCTCGGGGTCCATCATCGCGGGCAGGTCGTACGCGATGAAGTTGCCTCCGACCGTGAGGTCTACGTGAAAGTGATCGCGGTGCGCGGCGTTGTAGTTGGGCGTCAGCACGATGTGAAACACCCGTGATTCATGCATCCAACACGCGAACTCTTTGAGCAGTCGGTCCCTCGCGTTGGACGCGCGCGGCGGGCACGTGGGCCTGCCGTTGGCCACGAAGTCGTTGAGCACCGAGTGCGTCGTCCCGTTGCTCGTGCGGAGGTTCGCGATGTCGATCGCCATCGCGTACGCGTGCTGGCTGAGCATCGTCGAGCCCGCGATGGGTCGATAGTTGTACACGCCGAGGTGCACGACGTCGGTCACGTCCCAGCGCGTCCGCAGCTCGCGCGTCGCGTGAAACAGCGCGACCGCGAGGCGACAGTCCATCACCATCGCGCTCACCGCGGCCGTGTACGACGCGTACCGAAGGTTGACCCCGTTGATCGGCGGCGTCACGCGCACGGGGTCCGCGACGCCCATCAGCGCGCCGGACACCGTGTAGCGCACGCCGATGCGATCGAGCAGCGCGTGACAGCTCGCGCCCGGCATCACGTTGCGCGGAAGCGGAACGCTCACCGCCACGCCCGAATCCGCGACCCGCGCGTCCATCACGCCGCTGTCGCCGACGCGTGCATCAGTGACGCGCGCGTCGGCGACACGCGCGTCTGCCATAGCGACGTCGAGCGACGCGTCCTCCATGGGTCCAACGGCGACGTCGAGCTCGACGCCGCTGTCCTCTCGCGGGTCGGGTCGGTCGTCGATGGACGATGCCGTGTCTCGGATACCCGCGTCGTTCGCGTCCGCGGGTGTGTCGACGGCCCCGCACGCCGCGACGAGCCACGAAGACAAAAGCGGCAACAACGCGAGCGGGCGACGCATCATGAGACCGTCGATCATACCGTTGCCGAAAGCGTCCGCGGGTGGAGTACGCTGTCCCGAACGGCAAGAGACCATGGAGTTCAACAACGAAGGTCGCGCGAGCGACATCCAGGATCGACGCGGCGGTGGCGGTGGTGGCGGCGGGAGGCGCGCGGGGTTGAGCCTCGGTGGCCTCGTGGTCGTCGGGATCATCGCGCTCTTGCTGCGGCGAAACCCGCTCGAAGTGATCTCGGCCGTCGAGCGCCAACAAGGGCAATCGAGCACGCAGCGCACGGGCCCCGCGCCCTCGCCGGGGCCGCGCAACGACGAAGAGCGCGCGGCCGAGCGGCTCGTTCGGCAGGCCACGACGGACATTCAAGACTTCTGGTCCGCGGCGCTTCCCAGGATGACCAACGGTCAGGCGCAGTTTCGACGGACGCAGCTCGTGTTGTTCGCGGACGAGACGCGCTCGGCGTGCGGCGCTGCGGAGGCCGCGACGGGGCCGTTCTACTGCCCAGCGGACCAGCTCGTGTACATCGACCTCGCGTTCTACGCGGACCTCGCGCGGCGCTTTCGCGCGCCGGGGGACTTCGCGCAGGCGTACGTGCTCGCCCACGAATTCGGGCACCATCTGCAGTTTACGCTCGGGATCGAGCCCGCCGTGCGCCGCGCGCAGCGCGCGAATCGAGCGCTCGAAAACGCGCTCAGCGTGAAGCTCGAGCTGCAAGCGGACTGCCTCGCGGGCGTCTGGGGCGCGTCCGCCGCGCAGCGCGGGCTCTTGCGACCGGGCGACGTCGAAGAGGGAATGAACGCCGCGGCGGCCATCGGCGATGATCGGATCGCGCGGATGGCCGGGCGCAGGGCGAGCCCGGAGCGCTTTACCCACGGCTCCTCACAAGAGCGTGTAGCGTGGTTTCGTCGCGGAATGACCGCGGGAAACATCATGGCCTGCGACACCTTCGGCAACGGGACGCTGCGCCCTTGATGTACGCTCGGCGCTTCGGATGCAGAGCAAACCTCCGCACAGCCGCGCGCCGTTGCCCGTTCGACTCGCGCGCGTATTGCCAGCGATCTTCGCGCTGAACGTCGCGTGCCTCTCGCCGTCGACGCACGTCGTCGTGGTCGTCGACACCGACGCTCCGGCCTCGCGCATCACGCAGCTTCGGGTCAAGCTGCTCGACCCGACGTCGCGCGAACAGCTGCGGGAGCAGGTTGTTTTTCCGCGCGAAGGCGTCGCCGCGGTGCTGCCGTTGCCTTCGAGCTTCAGCGTCGTCCCCGCGGGGCGGCTCACGCGCGACGGGTCCGCAGAGGTTCGCATCGAGCTCACGACAACGCTCGCCAACGGCGCGCCTGTCGTGTTGACGCGCAACGTTCGCTTCAATTTCATCGCGAATCGCCGCGCGATCGCGCGCGTCTACATGCCCGTCGCGTGCACCAACGTGGCGACGGGCTGTCCGTCGGGGAGCATCGCGTGCACGCTCTCGACGCTCTGCGAATCGCGCGGACAGACGTGCGGCGACGAGGCGAGCTGCGTCGTTCCCGACGTGCCCGTGACGCCCTTCGACACCGACGTCGAGCGCGCGCCGGACGTCCCCTCGCCGCGCGACGGAGCGATGGACGCGCCAGCCCCCACTGACGCAGGAACGGACGCGTCCATCGACGCGGCGCCCTCGGACGCACAGCCCTCGGACGCGCAGCCCGACAGCACACCGGGCTGCGTCGGAGGCTGCGCGCCGCGCCCCAACGCCAACGGCGTCTGCGACGCTGGAGGCGTGTGTCGATACACCTGCGCGATGGGCTTCGCGGACTGCGACAGCAATCCAGCGAACGGCTGCGAGGTCTCGCTCGCGTCCAACGCCCACTGCGGGCGCTGCAACAACGCGTGCTCCGGCGCGACGCCGCTCTGCAACGCGATGACCGGCATGTGCACGAGCGCGTGCACGGGAGGGCAAACCCTCTGCGGAATGGCCTGCGTCGACACGCAGACCAACGCGACTCACTGCGGGATGTGCGGCAACAACTGCCGCGCCGATCAGCGCTGCGCCGCAGGCAGCTGCCAGTGCGCCGCGGGGACCGAGTGCGGAGGGCGCTGCACCGACACGAGCACCGACCGCTCGAATTGTGGTGCGTGCGGCCGCGCGTGCCGCGCGGACCAGACCTGCGCGGCCGGGGTCTGTCGCTGCACGACCGGCACGGACTGCGGCGGGATGTGCAGGGACACAAGCTCGGACCCGAGCAACTGCGGCGCCTGCGGGATGACGTGCATGTTCAACCGAGCCGCGTCGAGCTGCGCGATGGGCGTGTGCCGATTGGGCGCGTGCAACAGCGGCTGGGGCAACTGCGACGGCAACATGACCAACGGCTGCGAGCAAGACCTGTCGAGCTCGGCCCACTGCGGAACATGCGGAAACGCCTGCACGGGCGCGACGCCCGTCTGCTCGGGCGGGATGTGCTCGAGCGGCTGCCTCGCGGGGCAGACGCGCTGCGGGATGACCTGCGCCAACTTGAATACAGACACCAGCCACTGCGGCGCCTGCGGTCGCGCGTGCACGCCGGGTCCCAACCAGACCGCGATATGCGCGACGGGCATGTGTCAGTACGCGTGCACGACGTCGTCTCGCGGCGACTGCAACGGGATGACCGCCGACGGCTGCGAAGCAGACTTGAATACAAGCACCGTGAATTGCGGACGCTGCGGCACGAGCTGCCCCGCGCGCGCCAACGCGACCGCGGTGTGCTCGCTCGGCGTGTGCAGCTTCACCTGCGACGCCGGCTTCGCCGACTGCGACGGCAACGCGATGAACGGCTGCGAGACCAACACCAACACGTCCCTCGTGAACTGCGGCGGATGCGGGCGCGTGTGCGCGGGCGTCGCGGGCGCGACCGCGACGTGCACCGGCGGGTTCTGCGGGTTCACGTGCAACGCGGGCCTCGAAAACTGCGACGGAAACCCGACCAACGGCTGCGAGACCAACACCACGAACAACCCGATGCACTGCAGCGGCTGCGGGCTCATCTGCGCGAGCCGGCCCAACGCCACGGCGACGTGCACCGGATCCACCTGCGGATTTGCCTGCAACTCGACCTTCCGCAACTGCAACGGCCTGCTCAACGACGGGTGCGAAGCAGACACCGCGTCGGACGCCGCCAACTGCGGGATGTGCGGTCGCGCGTGCCCGGTCGGCGGGACGTGCACCAGCGGCGTGTGCGCGTGCCCGTCGGGCTTCACCAACTGCGGAGGCCGCTGCGTCAACCTCAACATCGACAGCGGCAACTGCGGCGCGTGCGGCGCGGCGTGCGTCGTCGGCGCCGGGTGCTGCGGTCGCATGTGCGTGACGGGCATCGGACAAGAGTGCGCGTTCAACTGCATGACCCGAGGCATCCGCGAGTGCGGACCGCTCGAGACAGGCGAAGGCATCTGCCGTTTCACGGGCCCTGCGTACTCGCCGCCCTCGGCCGCGACGGGAATTCAGTGCGAGTCCAGCGGCGCATGGGGCCTCTGTGGCGGCGTCGGAATGTGCAACTTCCTCTGACGAAGCCGTCGCGCCCCGGGCTGAGCCCCCCCCCCCGATGAGCTCGAAGCTCAGCCGAGCTGCGCGAGCATGGTCTCGGCGTTGGAGACCTCGAACTTCATGGGCGCCTCGAGGTTGAGCGTCTTGACCACGCCGTTGTCGACGAGCATCGAGAAGCGCTTCATCCGAAGGCCCATTCCTGCGGCGGTGAGGTCGAGCTCGAGGCCGAGCTTCTTGGCGAACTCCGCGGCGCCGTCGCCGAGGAAGCGGATCTTGCCGATGGCCTTCTCGTCCTTGCCCCACGCGGCCATGACGAAGCCGTCGTTCACCGAGACGCACCACACTTCGTCGACGCCCTTGGCCTTGAGGGCGTCGAGGTTGGCGACGTAGCCAGGGACGTGCTTGGCCGAGCACGTGGGCGTGTAGGCGCCGGGGAGACCGAACACGACGACCTTCTTTCCTTCGAGGGCCTTGGCCACGGACACGGGTTGCGGGTTGAGCGGGCACGCTTCGCCGAACTCGACGGTCTCGTACAGCGTGGCGTCCGGAACGCGATCTCCAACTTGAATCATGACTCGAATCACCGGTCTTTCTCTGAGGGGTCTCGTGACTTCGAAGCGTCAGCTTCGGAGGGCGTCTCGCCGTTGGGTTCGCCCGCGGGCGCGTCGATCGACCCGAGCGGCGAAGGCGCGCGGGGCGACGGAGCGTAGCCGTTCACGACGAGATCCAACACCACATGGAGGTTGGCGAGCTGTTCGATGAGCACCGTGGACGGAGGTGTCGCGTCGAGCACCGAGAAAATGTGCAAAAAGGGCCCGTCGATCCGCACCTGCGGCTGAGAAAACCACCGCCAGAGGTAGTTGCCAGCGAAGATTCCCTGCGGCGTGAGCGAGAGCGCGCCGAGCGGAACGACCCCGCCGTGGTCGAGGACCTCGCGGGTCGCGGTGACGAGCGGCGCCTTCGTTCGTTGCAGGATTTCATGGGCGAGCGAGCCAGCGCCGCTGACCGCCCGAGGGACGAGCACCGTGCGGCCGTCGACGAGCACCAGCGACGTGACGGCGAGCGCCCGCAGCGTCGCGTCCTCTGCGGCTCGATAGTCCGCGCGCACCTCGACGATCGCGTCCCACGGGACGACCTCCCGCGACGCGCCCGCGGTGATCACGAGCTCGCGATCGTAGAGGGCCACGGTCGCGTTCTTCTCGAGCGCGTACGTCCTGAGCGTGACGAACGCGAGCGCAGCGAAGCCCACGCCGATCGTCGCGGCCAGCGCCGCGGTAAACGAGCTCTCTTGCAGCGCGAGCGGGATCCCTACGAGCGCGCAGAGCGACACGACGAGGCTCGCGAACCCGAGGGCGCGTCGCGCGCGCTGCTCGGACTGCTCTTCGACGTGCGTGCGATCCGCCGCGCCCGCAGCGCCTGCGTCTCGATACGGCGCGATCCCACGCTCGACAGATACGCCAGGAACGCTCTGTCCCACCGCCGTCTGCGTCTTCGTCTTGCTCTCGGTCATCGCGTCTTCGACAAGAGCGTCAGATCCACTTCTTGCTCTTGAAGTACGCATAGAACGCGAGCGCGATACCCGCCATGAGCGACAGCGCGAAGAAGTACCCGTAGCGCCATTTGAGCTCGGGCATGTGGTCGAAATTCATCCCGTAGATCCCGGCGACGAACGTCATCGGGAGCAGGATCGCCGAGATGATCGTCAGCGCCTTCATCGCGTCGTTCGTGCGATTGGCGGTGACCGTAAAGTGCACCTGCAGCGCGACGCCGAGCATTTCACGGTTGCCTTCGGTCAGGTCCGTCACGCGCACGAACTGATCGTACAGGTCGCGATAAAACGCGAGCGCCGGCTCGGGGATGAGGTCGAACTCGCCGCGCGACAAGCGCTGCGTCATGTCTCGCTGATACACGCTCATCCGGCGCAGCCACTGAACCGCGCGCTTCATCTCGAGGATCGTCTCGAGAAGCTCGGGGTCCGGGTCGTGGATCACGGCCTTCTCGATCGCGTCGACGCTCTCGTCGATCTGCTCGGCGACGGGGATGTACATGTCCGTGAGCTTGTCGAGCAGCGCGTGCGCCACGTACGCAGGGCCGCGCGCCATGGCCTTGGGGTTGCGCCGGAGCTCGGTCTCGACCGACTCTTTCGCGGGCAATTTCACAGTGTGATGCGTGAAGAGCCAGTTGGGGCCGATCACGAGGTCGACCTCGAGCGGGGCGAGCTCGAGCCGATGGCCGGGCTCGCGCACGACGCCGTGCATCACGATGTAGAGGTAGTCACCCCAGTCTTCGACCTTGGGCGTGTTGCTGTCTCCGAAGAGATCCTCGACGACGAGCGGGTGCAGCTTGAGCAGCTCGCGTAGACACTCGTCGACCTCGGGGTTGCGCCCCTCGGTGTCGATCCAGACGGTCGTCCCCGGCGTGTTGAGGAGCTGCGCGAGCTGCGAGAGATCGCCGTACTCGCGGTACCCAGAAGCGTCGAGCACGTGCGCCGTCGCGCCCATCGACGTGCAGGGGTATCACAGCCTCGGGGCGACCGTACAACCCGCGACGAAGAGAAGCGCCCCAGGGGAGATACGGTATCTTCGCGCGCTGTGAACGAGAGTACACCCGCGCTGCTGCTGTTGTTCGGCGGGACGTCTGGCGAACGCCGCGTGTCCGTCGCGTCGGCGCAGAACGTTTCGACGCTATTTTCCCAAGCGAAAACGTGGTTTTGGACGCCCGACGGGCGGGTGGTTGTGTGCGAACGAGCCGCGCTGCTCGCACACAAAAAGCCCTTCGAAGAGGACTTCGCTCCGACGGACGAGGGATCGCTCGGGACGTTCGCGTCGATCGAGGTCGCGCTCGATCACCTGCGCGCGCGCGAGCCCGACTGCGTGGTGCTCTTGTGCTTGCACGGCGGGACCGGCGAAGACGGGACGATCCAGCGGCTCTGCGAGGCCCGCGACCTCGCGTACACGGGCTCGGATTCGGCCGCGAGCGCGAAGGCGTTCGACAAGGTGCTGGCCAAGTCCATCGTTCGAGCGGCGGGCGGGCGGGTGGCAGAGTCCGTGGTGCTTCCGCCGGACGACGTGATCGCGGCGCGCGCGGCGATCGAAGAGATCGTGAGCGAGCACGGGCGCGCGGTGGTCAAGCCCGTGGCCGACGGCTCGAGCGTGGGGCTCTTTCACGCGCGGACCCTCGAAGACGCGCGCACGATCGCGGAAGAGGTCGCCTCGCGCGGCGTCGCGTACCTCTGTGAAGCGTTCGTCTCGGGGCCCGAGCTCACCGTGGGCGTCGCGCAAACGGACTCGGGTGAAGCCCGCGTCCTCTGCGCGAGCGAGGTGCGGCTCGACCCCGGTCGCGTGTTCGATTTCGAGGGAAAATACCTCGGCAAAGGCACCATCGAGCTCACCCCCGCAGAGCAGCCCGCGCCGATCGTCCGCGCCGCTGAAGACCTCGCGCTGCTCGCGCACAACGCCCTCGGGTGCGAGGGGTACACGCGCACCGACGTGATCGTCAGCGAGCGCGGCGCGGTGTTTCTCGAGACCAACACGCTCCCGGGGCTCACCAAGGCGAGCTTCATCCCGCAGCAGGTCGCCGCGAAGGGCGAGGAGCTCGGAGACTTTTTGCGCACACACATTCGACTGGCGCTCGCCCGTCGAGACCGCGATCGCGCCGCGCGAACAGCGCGTTGAGCGGCGCTCAGCTCCCGCAGCAGCCGCCGCGCGACACGGTGAACATCACGCCCGTGAACGTGTTGTACTGCAAGTGCCACCACATGCGCGGCGCGGCGAACGTGCGGTCGAAGTAGTCGAGGACCTGCGCGAGGGTGTTGCAGCCGCCGGGCATTCCGCGGCACGTCGACGCGCAGACCATCCTCGGGTAGCCCGCGGGGTCGGTGAGCGTCGCCATGGGCATGCCCGCGCGCTCGACGATGGCCGCGGCGACGCCGCTGACGACGGCGGTCATCGAGTTGAAGCCGACGACGTGCACGCGGCGCACGGACGAGGCGAACGCGCCGGTGATCACCACCTCGACGGGCTCGTAGGCGATCACGCCCACGAATTCAACAGCGCGGTCGACGTCGATGACGGCGCGTCCGCCGTCGTAGTTGGCCACGACGATGTAGCGGCCCGTCGCGCTCTCGACCATGGGCCCCATCGCGCAGGACGGACCCATGCTCGTGCAGCCCTCGTCGATCATCCCGTCGCAGTCGTCATCAGCGCCGTTGCTGCACACCTCCGTGCGCGGAACGACCTCGCCCACGCACGCCCCGTACATCGCGGGCATCCCGGCCATGCACGTGCGCGTTCCTGCGCGACAGGCGCCCATGCCCATCGTTGCTGCGGGGCCCGAGTAGCAGCTCGTGGTCGAGCCCACCATGCAGCCGCAGTCTTCGTCGGTCATCCCGTCGCAGTCGTCGTCGGACATATTGTCGCAGCGCTCGGTCGTGGGCGCGACGCCGCCCTCGCACGTGTCGCTCCATCGTCCGACTTCGCCGCTCCCGATGCAGCGCTGAACGCCGCGTCGACACGCGCCGACGCCCGCCACCGAGCGCGGCCCGAGCGAGCACGCGCGCGTCGTGTTGGGAATGCAGTTGCACGTCGACGGAAAGAGCCCCGTCCCGTCGTCACCGACGATCATGGGACAGTTTGCAGCGTCGACGACGTCCACCGAGCCCGAGTCCGTCGGGGCGGGTCGATCCGTCGCGACGTCGGGCAGCGCTGTCGCGTCCTGCGCGGCGTCGGCGGACGTCGCGTCTCGAGGCGTTGGCTGATCGACGGTCTGTGCGTCCCGAGGCGCGAGCATCGGAGGCGAGGCGCACGCCGCGCTCCACAGCGCGACGGCGAACAGAGAAGACATCGAGCGTAGCGACATGGCTGCCATCGTACGTCTGGACGCACCTCGAGCGTCCAAGTTTGCGCGCAGTTCATCGCGTCGAGCGACGACGGAGTACGCTCGGCGCCGAGCGCCCGATGTCTCTCTCAGACCACCAAGCTCCCAGTCGCGCGGCGCTCTTTGCGCGCGTCGCGTGGGTGACGCTCGTCGTCGCTGGCGTCTTGTTCGCGGCCCGCGCGGCGAGCTGGGGGCCTTCGCCTCGCGACGCGAGCAGCACCGAGTTCTCTGCGCGACGCGCTGCGCAAACCGTTCGATCGCTCGCGTCATCGGTCGGTCGACGCGAGTCGGGAACGCCCAACTACACCCGCGCCGCGCTGCTCGTCGCCGACGAGCTCCGCGCGATCCCTGGGGTCAGCGTCGAGTCGCGCCCCGAGCTCGGCGCGAGCCGCGACCCAGGCGATCCATCGATCGCGCTCTCGTTTCGCGCGCACAACGTCGTGGCTCACCTCGCGGGCCGTCGCGCGTCGAACCTCCTCGTGACGGCGCACCTCGACGCGCCGCCCCGCAGTCCGGGCGCCGCAGATAACGGGAGCGGCGTGGCCGTCGCCGTCGAAGTGCTCCGAGCGCTCGCGTCGAGCGGGCCGCACGAGCACGGGACGATCGTCGTACTCACCGACGGCGAAGAGACTGGGCTCTTCGGCGCGCGGACGTTCGCACTCGATCCGCGGGTTCGCTCGGCGATCGCGGTCATCAACTTGGACGCGGGCGGAGCCTCGGGTCGATCGATCATCTTGCGCGCGGGGCCTCGATCGCGGTGGCTCGTTCGCGAGTTCGCCGCGAGCGCGCCGTATCCGCATGGGAGCGTGATCGTTCAACAGCTGCTCGAGGGCGACATCCTGCACAACGTCGAGACCGACGCGCGGGCCTTCTACGACGAACGAGTGATCGGTCTGGATTTTACCGCGTACGAAGAGGGCTACCCGTACCACACACGGCTCGACACGCCCGACCGACTCGACCTCTCGCTCGTGCAGCACCAGGGCGACAACGTCCTCGCGTTCGCGCGGAGGCTCGTGGACGCGCGGGCGTCTTCGCCTCCCGCGACCGATCCCCCCCTGGTCTTCTACGACTTCGCAGGGCGCTGGATGGCCGTGTACGAGCAGCGAACCGCCGGGTGGCTCGCGCTCTTCGCGATCGCGCTGACCCTGTCCTCCATCGTCCGCGCGCGACGCAAGGGAGCCTCCGTGACAGCGCTCGTCGCGAGCATGCTCGTCACGCTCGCAAGGGTGCTCTCGGCGCTCGTGACGACCGTCGGCTGCGGCGTGTTGCTCGCGGCGGCAGGGCGTCCTCACGCGTGGTTCGCGCGGCCATGGTGGCTTGTTTTTGTGTGCTGCACAGCGAGCGCGCTCGGCGCGAGCCTGGTCTCGACGATCGCCTCCAAGGCGCGAAAGAACCGAGAACCACCCGCGGTTTCGACGGAGCTCGCGGGGAGCGCGGGGCTCTTCGCGCTCGTGTTGGCGCTCGCGACCGTGAAAGAGATCGCCGCGGCGTACATGCTGCTCTGGTGGTGCATCGCCAGCGCGATCGCGGCGCACGTCGCGCTCGCGGTGAGGCGACGCGAGCGAATCGCTGCGGCGCTCGTGCTCGCTCCGGCCGCGCTGCTCTCGACGCAGACGGGGCTCTCGCTCTTATTCGCGATGACGCCGCGCACGGGGCACATTCCGACGCCATTTTCGCTGGACCCCGCGGTGTTCGGCTTCGCGGCGATCGTCGTCGCGCCGGTGGTGGTGCTCGCGTGTCTGCTCACCGAGCGCGGGGCGACGACGGGCGCACACGGGCGCTTCGCGGCGCTCGCCGCGGCGCTCACGGCGGTGGGGCTCGTCGTGATCGGGGCGGGACCCACGTTCACAGTCCCGCGTCCGCGGAGGATCTTGCTCGAGCACCGCGACCTCGACGGAGAGCGACCGACGATCGAGTACCGCGCCCTGGATTTTCCGCCGCTCGCGCCGTCACTGCCGCCCGGGAGCGACGGCGCACTCGTCCGCGCGCGAGGCCGCGCGAACAGCATCGTGCTCCCGTGGGCGCGCGGGCTCGAGAGCTTCGGCGCGAGCGCCGAGGCGAGCGGCTTCGATCCGCCGTCGATCGTCGTCGAGGCAAGCGAGCCCGCGGGCGACGGGCTCCATCGCGTTCGATTTCGTGTGCGCCCAGGATCCCAGCACCTCGATCGCCTCGTCTTCGCGCCGAACACCATCGTGCGGTGGAACCTCGGCGATCCTCCCCCCGCCGATCGCGAGACGACCCTCGACGTGTTCGGCGTCGAGCCCGAGGGGCGCTCGCTCGAGATCGTCACGCGCGACCCGGCGCCGCGCGTTCGAGCGTGGCGCGTGTACTACGACCTAAGCCCGTCGATCCGTCGCGCCCACGCGGCGCTTCCGCCGTGGATCCACACGCTCGACCTCGTCGCGCGCGGCCGCGACATCGCGCTCGCTCGTTAGAATTTCACGCCGAGCCGGTAGCCGAAGCCGAACATGCCCGAGATGGACGTGCCTGCGTTCGTCGAGAGGATCAGCGCGCCGAGGTTGACGAAGGGCTCGATGATCCCGTTGCTCCCGACGAAGATCGTAAACGGAAGCTCGAACGCCACGGGCGCGATCACGACCGTCGACGCGCCCGTGGGGATCACCGTCACGCTCGTTCGCATCATCGGGCTCAGCGCGAAGTTGAGCAGCAGCGGAACGGCCCCGCCGAGCCCGAGCGTCGGCGACACCGCGAGGCTCGTTCCGCTCGTCCCCGTGAAGCCGCCCGCGACGCCGAAGGCGATCCCGGGTTGAATCAAGAAGTGATTGACCGTGATCCGCAGCGTCCCGCCGAGGCCCGCGACGAACGCCGCCGGCCCGTTGCCGAACAACAACGCCGTCGTGTTCGAGAACGTCACGATGTCCCCGTGCTGCATGAGCGAGATCGACCCGCGCCCGTACGTGTACGCGCCCTGCGCAGACGCGTCCGCCGCGGCCGCGGTCAACGCGAGCGCGACGCTCGTCGCGATGAATACTGGTGCCTTCATGTGTGCGTCTCCGTTCGGTGATCCATCGAAGGGGCGGCACCATAGCGCCGCCTTCGCTTGGCGACAGGCGAGCGAATCTGCTGTGGAAATTCCGCCACCACTCGCCGCGTGACTTCGCCTCACCGACCGTCGAGGGACGGCGTCAGCGCGCGATCGCGCGGAGCACGCGATCGGCGACCGCGCGTGTGGATCCTCCCGAGACGATCCACACGCGCTGGCCGCGGATCGCCATCGCTCGCGGCTCGTCGCCTCCGCTCGCGACGCCCGCGTAGGTGCGCACGTAGACGTTCATCGTGTGGTCGCCCTTGGTCGCGGTCGCAGAGAGCGTTCGAACGCCGTCTCCCTCGTCGTTGTCATCGGGGTCGCCGCTGCACGTCCACCCCGAGCGCTGCAGCGCCGCGCGAAGCCCGCTGACGGACGTGGCGCTCGCGCCGAGCAGCACGCGCACCTCGGCCTCCGTGGCGCTCTCTTCGGCCTCGCGAGGGACCATCGTGACCGTGCTGCCCCGCATTCGCACGCGGCTCTGCAGCGCTGCGGGCACGGTCGAGTAGTCGACGAAGCGCACTTGCAGCGAGTCGTCGTCGGTGTCGATCGACGCGGTTCGCTCGGTGGCCTTCGAGTACGCGTCGGTGTCCGCGGTCGCGTCGTTCACGCGATAGCGCGCGCCGAGCGCCGCGCGAAGCGTCGCTGCAAACGACGGGTCGGGGCGCGACGTAGGCGCGTCGCTCGCGGCGCCCTCGGCGCCCGCGTCTCCAGCGTTTTGCCCAGCGACTTGCGACGGCTGCGCCGGAGTCGCGACCGCGGTCGCCGGCTCGAACGCGAGCGTCGCGGGGATGCTCCCGCCCATTCGCTGCGCGAGAAATCTCGCGAACGCGCGGTCTCCCTCGACCAGCGAGAACTCGCTCGTGGCGTCGGCGACCGAGCGCATCGTGTTCGAGCATCGCGCCTCGGGAGCGCGGATCGTCTCGCCGTGCACGCGCTGTCCCGTGCGCGGGTCGAACACTTCGACGAGCCCGTCTCGCATGACGCGATCGACTTGGACGATCTGCGCTCCGCGGCGGTAGCGACCGCAGCTGGCTCGACGCTCGACGCCGCGACGGAGGTACCCGACGAACCGCACGTCCGACGGGCGCTCCACAGGGCCGAACACGTTGGAGAGCACGTTGTTCGTGAAGAGCAACGCGCCGCGGGCGTCCGCCGAAGGCGCAGAAGTGAGCACCGCGCGATCCTTGGCCGAGACGAAGAGCTCGCCGTACGCGTAGCTCACGTCGTAGGTGGACATCGCGATCGACCCGCGCAGCTCGACGCCGTCGGCGAAGCGCACGGTCACGGGCTTTTGAATCCGTGTGCGCCGAAAGTTGTTCCACCCGCCCGAGTCGCTCGGACCGAAGGCGAGGCCCTCGAGCGCGGACGCAGCCTCGAACGGGATCGTCTCCTGCCGGCCCGCGAGCGTCACGGTGCGATCGCCCACGGTCACGCGCGCGCCCGACTCGCCCGACAGCCGAACGTTGGTGCCGACGAACGCCACCGAGCACGACCGCCCCTCGCACGACAGGAGGTTCACCGTGTCGCTCTGTCGCAGGCGCGGAGGCGTACGAAGCGGCGCGTGCCCAGTCCCGTACGGCTGCGACCGATCGCCGATCACACCGCACTGAAACATCGCAAACTCCGGGAGCCGTCCAGACACTTGCACAGTGATCGTGGCGACCCCGTTCGGGTCCGCGACGCTCACCGCTTCGCCGAGCCGTCGATCGACGAGCGTCACGCGCGCGCCCGGTTGCGTGCGAATCGCCCCGCGAAGCGCGTATCCGCCAGCGACGACCTCGACCGAAAACTCCCCCTCGCACGGCATCCTGGGGCCCGCGCCAAACTCGCGACGGCGACGGTCCTTGCAGCCGCCGAGCGCCACGATGGACGCCGCGACGAGAACCACCATCGCCCCGCGCGCCGCGCGCCGCGAGCGGATCGCTCGGATCGTTGAATTCGTGTTCATGACAGGGTCGCTCCCGCCGCTCGCGACGCACAGCGCTCTCGCGGCGATGCAAACGGCTCGGGTCCGACGATGCGACCTTCGGGACCGGGCGTTGACCAAAAGTCCCCAATTCCAACTAAGCGCTGGTTTCACAACCGGACCGAGCTGCGCGAAGAGACGCAAGTGCTGCAAGGAGAGCGTTCGAAGACGGGCTGGATGCCCGTCGAGAACGGTCGACGCAGCAGCGCGCTGCGGATCTGAAGCGCGGCGACGGGAGGCTTTGAATCCAGTTCGACACAGCACCCTGAGAAAACCGACCGCGAGCGGGCATTCATCGCAACGAATGCAGCCAGATCCCCCTCGCCCCCTCCGCGAGCGCGAGCTCCGCGACCCCCGCGCCACGATCGAGGCCCCTCGATCCGACGGGCCGACGCTCGACGTGTGCATCGAGCGCGCCGTGGCCCACCTGCTCGCTCGTCAGCGAGACGACGGTAGCTGGGACGAGCCGTGCGACGGCGGACCGGCGAGCACGGCCAACGCCCTCGTCGCGCTCGCCAAGGTCTCTGCCCTCGATGACGACACACGCCGTCGCTGCGTCGAGACGCTCGTCCGCGCGCAGCGAAGCGACGGAGGGTTCGAGTCGTACCCGAGCGAGGGACGATCGGAGCTCGGCGCGACCGCGAGCGTTCTCGCTGCGCTGACGGTGTGCCTCGACGACCCTCGCGCGGCGAGAGCCCACGCGCGCGCGCGGAGCTTCGTCGACGCACACGGAGGACTCGACGCGGTCGTGCGACGACTCGGAGCGGGAGACATGGCGCCCCTGTTTCTCGTCGCCGCCGGCGTGATGGAAGGCGCGCGGCTGCCGAGAATCCCCGCGGGATGGATCGGCTCCCGTCGCGCGAGAGCGTGGGTCGAGCGCTACGTTCACGGCGGCGCCGCGCTCGTGACGGGGTCGGTCGCCGCGATCCGCGCTCGTTCGGTGGGCCACGTGCCACGCTCGCTCGCGCGCGCGGTGATCGAGGTCCACGACGAGTACCAAAACCCCAACGGCGGATTCGTCAACATCGTCCCGCACAGCGCGGTCGCGCTGCTCACGCTCGACGCCGTCGGGCTCGGGGCCGACGACGATCGCGTGGCGCGCGCGGTGAGCTTCCTTCGCGGCGAGTTCGAGCGAGAGGGCGACGATCGCGGGTGGTTTCCTGTGTTTCACAGCAGCGTGTGGACCTCGGCGCTCGTGCTCCGCGCGCTCGAGCGCAGCGGGCTACCCGCGTCGCAGGCGGCGCTCGTCCGCGGCGCCCAGTGGCTCGTGTGCGCCCAGTCGAGACAGCCCCAAGCGCGCTCCAACCAGCGAACACCCGGCGCGGTGCGCGAAGGCGGCTACGGCTTTCAAGCGCACAACGAGCGCATGACCGACAGCGACGACACCGCCGTGGCGCTCGACGCCCTCGCAGCGCTCACGAGCGCGCGCGCGCTCGAAGAACACCCTCGTCTTCGCGACGAGCTCCGCAGCGCCTCGCGCCGCGCCCTCGCGTTCTTGTACGCCATGAACAACCGCGACGGGGGCTGGCCCGCGTTCGTTCACGGGCTGCCGTCGAAGCCGCCGGGGCCGATCATGACCGAGCCACTCGATTTGTGGCCCACAAAACCAAGCGACCTCCCACGAATCCTTCGCACGCCCCTCTACGCCTTCGGCGACCCGTCGACCGAAGACGTCACCGCGCGTGTGTTGCGCGCGCTCGCCGCGCACGGAGCTCGCGTCCCGCACCCGTTCGCCGAGCGCGGCGTCGCGTTCTTGCGCGCGCAGCAACGAGAGGACGGGGCGTTTTGGGGGCGCTGGAGCGCGAACTATGTCTGGGCCACCGCGCACGCGATCCTCGGGCTTCGCGCGACGGGACTGCCGATCGAAGACGCAGCGCTCGCGCGCGCGACGGCGTGGATGTGTTCGAAGCAAAACAGCGACGGCGGGTTCGGCGAAGACGTCGCTTCGTACAGCGATCCGAGCCTCGCTGGCGTGGGTCCCAGCATGCCTGCGGTGACGGCCCTCGCGCTCGAGGCGCTCGTCGCGATGAACCGCGCGCACACCCGGTCCGCGCAGCGCGCCGCGGCGTACCTCCTTCGCACACAGCGCGCGGACGGGGCGTGGCCCGACGAGGGGCACCTGCAGGTCGTGATCCCGCCGAACACGTTTTATCGCTACGGCGGCGCCGCGAGATTTCAGCCGCTCGAAGCGTTGATCGCGTATCGAGAGGCCACGAGCGAGAGGAGCGCGCCGTGAGCCGCGCTCCCTCGGTCACGCTCGTCGGGGGCGGCGTCGCCACGTTGATGCTCGGCGTCGAGCTTCGATCGCGTCGCCCCGACCTCGCCGTCACGCTGTTCACCGCAGACACGCCCACGCACGCGGGCGGCCACCTCGCGAGCTGGAACGACCGCGGCTACCCCATCGAGCACGGATTTCACGCGCTGTTCGACTTCTACGACACAGCCCTCGCCCTGCTCGACCGCCACGGCCTCTCGGACCGCTTCGTCCGAGGCCCCGAGCACTTCTTCGTGTACGAGCGCGGCGAGCTCCACCGCGTTCGGCACGGGATCGCGAGCGCGCTCTGCCCCGCGACGCTCTCCGAGCGCGCCAAGGGCGTGTTCGCGCTCCCGGCGCTGCAGCGCGCGTTGTCGAGCGTCTCGCACGGTGATTTGCAGGCGATCGCCGCGCTCGACGCCGAGGACTTTCGCGGCGCGCTCCTTCGCTTGGGCGCAGGCGAGAGCTTCGTCGAGTCCTCGACAGTGCGAATGTTCTACGACTTCGGCTTCGTCGGCGACCGCGAGCTGTCCGCGGCGGTGGGCTTCGACGTCGTCGGACAGCTCCTGCGCGGCGGCCGCATGCGACACTTCACAGGTCCGTCGCGCCCCACGCTCATCGACCCCTTGCGCGAGCGCTTCGTCGCCCTCGGCGGGACCCTCGTCGATCGATCGCTCGTCACACGAATTCGAATGGAGCGCGAAATCGCCCGCTCGATCGTCGTTCGCACCGACGGGGGCCCGCCGGTCGAACACGCGGTCGACGAGCTCGTGCTCGGGCTCGCGGTCGAGTCGTTCAAGCGCCTCGAGTGGGAGGGACACCGCCCCGCGTTCGCCTCGGACACACAAAAACTCGAGGGCGCCGAGAGCCTCTCGCTCCAAGCGTGGTTCGACGAAGACCCCGTTCCAGAGCACATCGACAGCGTCCTCGGGGCGCTCCCCGAGCCGTGGAGCACCGTGTGCCCGCAGACCCGCGTGCGCCGCGAGCGCCGAGGGCCGCACGGCTTCGAGCTCATCGCGTGCGGCCCAGCGACGGGCTTCGAGCACGCGAGCGACGAATCGCTCGTCGCGCGGTTCTTCGACACGATCGAGCGCCTCGGATTTCGCGTGCCCAAAGGAGCCGCGAAGGGAGAGGGCGTCCACACGGTGCTCCGTCGCAATCGCTCGAGCGCCGAGCGCTATCTGCTCACGCGGCCGGGTGAGCTTTGGCTGCGCCCGACGCCGGTCACGTCGGTCGCAAACGTCTCGCTCGTGGGCGCGTGGCTTCGCAATCGCTTCACGATGCCGTCGGTCGAAGCCGCTGCCCAGTCGGTCCTCGCTGCGCGCGACGCGATCGAGTCGCGCCACCCTCGCGCGACGATCGCCGACATCGCGTCAGTGGAGCCTCGCGCGAGCGCAGCGTCCGCGTGGGACCTCGTCCCCGATCCCCCGTACCGACACGACGGAACAACACGACTGTTCGCGGTCGACGTCGACCCAGGCGCGCTCTCAGAGAGAATCCCTCCAGGGCTCGAGCTCGCGCCGGGGTTCGCGTCGAAGATCCTCTGGTTCGCCACGCGCTACGACGACGCGTACTCGCTGGTCGATCCCGCGGGCGCTCGCCATCGCGCGAGCGAGCTCATGCTCGCGGCCGTCGTGCGCGAGCGCGGTCGATGGACGCGACCTCCGGGGCTCTTTCCGGTCGCGCTCTACATCGACAGCGACGTCGCGATGACCGTCGGACGCGAGGTGTACGGCTTCGCCAAGCGCTTCGCGACCCTCGCGCTCGACGACGAATCGCTCACCGTCGAACGCCCGATCGCGCTCGCCCACGGACAAGAGCTCTACACCGAGCGTCGGCTGCTCGTGCGCGCGCGGTGGCGTCGCGGCGATCAGCCGCAAGCGATCGACACCAGCGCAAACGCAAACCGATGGATCGCCAGCGCGCTCGCGACGATCGTGGACGCGGGCGGCGGCGTGCGGCTCTACAACCAATCGCGCGCCGTCAGCGCCAAGGGGCTCGCGGCGCCGCTCGTGCGCCGAGCGCTCACGTGCACGCCAGCGTTCGACGTGCGAATCGGGCCCGCGACGCCGCTCGAGGCCATGGTGGCCGAGGTCGTCGCGAGCCGGACGGACCCGATCTACACGCTCTTGCCTCGGGGCGCGACGCGCTTCACGGCGACGCGCGGGGCCGAGTTTGCATTGGGATTTTCCATTGATTCGTGCGAGGAGATCGGCCGCGATGAATCGTGACTCGCTCGTGGGGGACATCGTGATCGTCGGCGGCGGGCCGGCGGGGCTCACGACAGCGCTCGCGTTGATCGAGCGCGTTCCGCGCGCGAGGGCGCGGCTCGTGGTGATCGAGCGCGACGTGTACCCGCGCGACAAGATCTGCGCCGGCGCGATCAGCGGGTTCGGCGACAAGATCCACGCGGCGATGGACGTGCGCGTCGACGTCGACGGAGAAGCGATGCACGGCCACGCGGTTCGCAACAGCAAGGGCCTCTCGATCGCGAGGCCCGGCGACGTCGCCCGCGTGATCCGCCGCGAGACCTACGACGCCGCGCTCGCGGACATCGCGCGCTCGCGGGGCGTTCGCATCGAGCAGGGCTGCGCGGTCCGATCGATCAGCGCGCCGCGCGCGGACAACACCGTCGCCGTCGAGACCTCGAAGGGGACGTTCAACGCGTGCGCCGTCATCGGCGCGGACGGCGTCGGGAGCGTCGTTCGCCGCGCGATCGGCGCCAAAGCGAGCGGCCTTCGCGCGCAGGTCGTCGAGGTCGACACCGAGCCGGTCGAGAGCGACGTCGCGCGAGACCTCCTCCACTTCGACACGAGCGATCCTTCGCTCGCGGGCTACGCGTGGGACTTCGCGACGCGCGTGCGCGGCGAGCGCCTCGTGTGCCGCGGCGTGTACAAGCTCGTTCGCGACGGAGACCGCGCGACGGACGGCCCCGACGTGAGCGCGCTGCTCGACGAGCGGCTCGCGCGCATGGGTCTCGACCCCGAGCGCTACCGGCACAAGCGCTTCGCCGAGCGCGGTTTTTCTGCGATGGATGTGCTCTCGACCGATCACGTCGTGCTCGTCGGCGAAGCCGCGGGCATCGATCCCCTCAGCGGAGAAGGCATCGGCCCCGCGATCGAATACGGCGCGCTCGCGGGAGATTTTCTCGCGAAGAACCTCGGAGGCTCGCTGCGCGGGTGGACCGCGCGCGTGCGTCGCTCGCGCCTCGCGGTGGACTTGATGGTTCGCGCGGCGATCGTCGGCGGGTACTACGGCGGCCCGCTGCGACCGGTGATCGACGGAGCGCTCGCGCGCACCGGAGCGCCGCTCGAAGCGCTGGGCGACTTGTTCGGAGGGCGCGCCCCCAAAGTGTCGTCCGTCGCGCGCGCAGGGATCGCGTCGCTTCGCGCGGCGTTCGCCGCAGCGACGACGGGCTGAGCGAGCGAGCAGAGCCCCCGCATCGGCGCTGAGAGCTGCGGCGCTTCATCGCCAGTTCTGTGGGGAGAATTCCAGCGTGTCGTGCGATCGAGCATCGCAGCCCAACCAGCGTGGAAGTCATGGCGATCCGAGCACGCGTTTCGCGGCGCGAGTGCGCTGCGGCCTCACCCCCGCTGCCGCGCGCCCCTCTCCCGCGAGATCGCGGGAGAGGAGCTTTGATTTTGTGGGCCTTGTGGAGGTCTGTTGGTTTTCTGCCACAACGCTTCGGTCCCCGTAGCCCCTCTCCCGCGCTCCAGCGCGGGAGAGGGGCGCGCGGCAGCGGGGGTGAGGCCCCGTCGCACGGCCACGCGTTTCGCGCTGCGAGTGCGCCACAGTGTTCGGCGCCTATTGCCCCCCCACTCTCTCGCGATTGTCACGCCGCACCCAAGGATCGCGCTGCGCGTGGCATCGTTGAGCACCATGTCGCTCTCTCGTGTGTCCCGAAGGGCCTCGTTGATCACCGCGCTCGTCGTGGCGCTCTTCGCACCACCCGCGAGCGCCGAGCCGATGCTCTCGTCGCTCGATACGGTGTTGTCCCAGCCCAACATCGTGATCGGCGTGTACCTCGGCGCGATGCGCCTCTCGATCACCCGCGCGCTGCGAGGAAATCTCCGAGGAACCGTCACAGTGCTCCCAGGCGACGGCTCCGTGGCGCTCGCGCCCAACACGACGGTCGTCGCGTTTCTCGATCGCCAGAGGGCCTTTCGCTACTACGCAGCGGTTCCGCGCGGAATGACCGTCGCTACGGCCCCCCTCTGGGTGCACGGCTTCTACGACTTCAACGCGCACATCGTGAGCCCTGGCCTCCTCACGCTTCGATCGCTCGAGGCGCGGCTCGCGGGGCAGCCGGGCGATCTGCATTTGCGCGGTCCGATCATGGCCCTCGACGCGCAGGGAGCCATCACGCAGACGAGCATGACCGTCGATGTCCTCGCGCCCGAGCGAGGACGAACGGAGGTCACTGGCCTGCCGTCGACCGCAGGATTGCCCGCGCCCTCTGCGTTGCTCGGAGGCATCCACGACGAAGCCAGCGTCGTGTGGTCCACGGGATATCCGCGGCCGTTTGCGCTGCACGCGACGATCGAGAGCGTCGATGCGTCCGGCGTGCTGGTCACACGTTTTCATGTGACGAGCCCCGAGTATCTCTTTCGCGAGCGCGACATTCGCGCGTACCTCTCGGACGACGACCACGCGTATCCCCTGTGGAGCTTTCGCGTGCGCTTCTCGGATCGCGCGCAGACCGCCTGGAGCGGGACGATCGGCGAGGACTACAACGGCTCTCCGCGCTTTCGCGACGCGTCCGGCAGAGAGCAACGCTGGTCCTCGTTCTCGCTGAGAAACCAGCGCTACATCGAGTTTGCAGGCGAGCGCTGGGAGCTCGATCCCGCGCCGTCGACGCCGCTGCTCGACACGTACGGAGACGCGCGGGTGTTCGTTCAAGAGCTGCACCGAGGGCCCCTTGGGTTTCGCGTTTCGAGCGGTCCGCGCGCGGGGCTGCGGGGCCAGATCGAGCTCGGCGCGCTGCAATTGCGCCCTGCGATACGCGCGCGTTGACCGCTCGCCCCGGCTCTCGAGCCGATCAGCCCCGAGGGGTCTTGCAACTCTCTGCGATCGAGACACAGTCCCGCTCGTCGTGATCGAAGCAAACGTCGAGACCGCAAAGAGCGCTTCTGCGAGCACCGCATCGCGCGAACAAGACCGCCGCCCGATGGGCAAGATCTTCGGCTGGGGACGGCTCGGCGTCGACGGACGAGAGACGTTCTCCGAGGACCTCGCGAAGGTCACGCGCGGCGCGAACCTCTCGCGCGGCCTCGGTCGCTCGTACGGCGACTCGTCGTTGCCCGCGGTGTCGACCGACAGCGTGATCAACACGACGCTCGCCAATCGCGTGCTCTCGCTCGACGAAGAATCGCTGGTGATCCGCGTCGAAGCAGGCGCGTCGCTGGTCGAGCTCAACAAGCTCTTGATCCCGCGCGGGCTCTTCTCGCCGGTCACGCCCGGGACGAAGTTCGTGACCGTGGGCGGGATGGTCGCGAGCGACGTCCACGGCAAGAACCACCACCGCGAGGGATGCTTCGGCGAGCACGTCCGCGCGATGAAGATCCGCCTCGCAGACGACTCGATCGTCGAGTGCACGCCCACCGTCATGCCCGATCTCTTCTACGGAACGATCGGCGGCATGGGACTCTTGGGCCACATCCTCGAGGTCGAGTTCGAGCTCCGACGCATTCCCTCCCAGTGGATCTGGATGGAGAGCGAGCGCGTCGACGACATCGACTCGTTCGTGAGCGCGCTCAACACGGCCGCGCCGAAGTTTCCAATGACCATGGGGTGGATCGACTGTCTGAACCGCGGCAAACGCATGGGCCGCGGGATCTTGATGGCCGGCCGTTGGGCCACGGCAGACGAAGCGAAGAGCCGCGCTCCGTACGAGCTTCCGCACATCACGGTTCCCTTCGAGCTGCCCAACATCGCGCTCAACGCGGTCACGGCACAAGCATTCAACTCGGCGTACTACTGGAAGCACCTCGCGCGCACGAAGGTCGGCCTCGTCGGCCCCGAGCCCTTCTTCTATCCGCTCGACGCCATCCTCGAGTGGAACAAAGTGTACGGCCCGCGTGGATTTACCCAGTACCAATGCGTGATTCCGCGCCACGCCGGGCCGCCCGCGGTGCGCGCGTTCATGGAGCTGCTCACCCGCCTCGGCGGCGCCTCGCCGCTGTGCGTGATCAAAGACTGCGGCCCCGAAGGCAAAGGGACGCTCTCGTTTCCGCTCGAGGGGACGTCCATCGCCGTCGACATGGCGGTCTCTCCCGACATCCAGCGCATCGTCGATCAGCTCAACGAGTTCGTGATCGAGACGGGCGGCAGGATCTATCTCACGAAGGATCGCTTCACGACCAAGGAGCACTTTCGTCGCATGGAACCCAGGCTCGACCGCTTCGTCTCGCTGCGCGACAAGTACGACCCGCGCCGCCGCATCCGCAGCGCGCAGTCCGTGCGGCTGCTCGGCGACTGACCCTGTGTTGGGCCCACACGCGCTGAATCCTCGTGATACTCCTTCGCGTTCGATGAAGGCCGTACTCCTCGGCGCCACCACAGGAATGGGTCGCGCCATCGCTCGAAAGCTCGCCTCGCGCGGCGAAGCGCTCTTCTTGTTGGGCCTCGACGAAGAAGACCTCGCCAAGAGCGCGGCGGATCTCTCTGCGCGCAACCCGTCGCTCGCGCCCGTGCGCTTCGCCGTGTGCGACCTCGAGAAGCCCGAGACGTTCGCGCCCGCGCTCGACGCTGCCAGTGAAGCGCTCGGCGGCTTCGACACCGTGATCGTGACCGCTGCGATGTTCGCGACGCAAGACGCGCTCGAAGACGACATCGAGCTCGCGCGGAGGCTCGTGACGGTCAACTACGCCAACACCGTCGTCTTCTGCGAGCACGCACGAAAGCGCCTCCTCGCGCGCGGCGGAGGCAAGCTCGTGGTGTTCTCGAGCGTCGCGGGCGAGCGCGGCCGCAAGCCCGTCGCGATCTACGGCTCGAGCAAAGCGGGGATCAGCGCGTACCTCGAAGCGCTGGACCACAAGTTCTACAGCGAGGGCCTCCGCGTGCTCTGCGTGAAGCCGGGCTTCGTGCGCACGGGGATGACCGCGGGCCTGAAGGCGCCGCCGTTCGCGGGCGAGCCCGAGGACGTCGCGGACACTGTGATTTCAGCGATGGATCGCGACGAGTCCGTCGTGTACGCCCCGCGCGTGTGGTCCGCCGTGATGACCGTGATCCGCGCGCTCCCGAGAGCCGTGATGCGCAAGGTGAACTTTTAGCGAGGGGGAGCGAGGGGGAGCATCGGGCCGCATAGGCGCCGAAAATTGCCGCAGCTCATCGCCAGTTCTGTGGGGAGAACTCCAGCGGTTCGTGCGATCGAGCGTCACCGCCCGACACACGTCGAAGGCATGTCGATCCGAGCACGCGTTTCGCGCGGTGGTTTGCCGCGGCCTCACCCCCGCTGCCGCGCGCCCCTCTCCCGCGAGATCGCGGGAGAGGGGCTTTGATTTTGTGTGCATCATAGACAGCTGTTGGTTTTCTGTCGCGACGCTTCGGTCCCAGTAGCCCCTCTCCCGCGCGCCCGCGCGGGAGAGGGGCGCGCGGCAGCGGGGGTGAGGCGGCGGCAGCGCGTTTCACGCTGCTTTTGGCCGCGTAGACGCGTTGCGAGCGCGCCGCAGTTTTCGGCGCCTATGGCATCGGGCCGCGGGTACACCCGCCCGCCCTCGTCACGCGCCATCGGGAATACCCGCAGCGCCCGCGAGCGCTTCGCTTTGCCCCACGCTGCGCAACGCGCTCTCCAACGCCCTACGCGAATCACCCTATGCCCTATCGCCGCGCCGATCGACGCGATCGAATTCACACGTTCGAAGCCGTGAGCGACAGCGCGCGCTCGACGTTCTTCATCGCGCTCTCGGCGATGATCACGTCCGCGACGATCGCACTCTTCGGGCGCGTCGGCGGAGAGATTACATGCACACGCAATCAACTCACCAAGCGCTGCGTGCTGCATTCACACTACGCGGGACACACGTCGCAGACGCTCGTGACCGGCGGCTCGATCGACAGCGAGCGAGGCCACCGCGGGATGGTTCTGCTCGGGTTGCACCATGGCTCTGGCGCGACGGCGACGTACGAGGTCGCGGTGCCACCGGACGCGCTCGTGCTCGACGCGCGGACGCGCGACGGGCGATGGAGGCGCGGCGCGGCGGCGTTCGGCGAAGCAGCGCTCCAGTTTCACGAGTTCGACTCGCCGGGCTACGCGGTTCGTCATCGATCGAAGTTCGCGCCGTGGACCGTGAGCGCATGCCTCTCGTTGGCAGCGATTTCTGCGGCGATTCTCGCGCTCTCGACCGCGCGCCGACGACGCTATCGACTTCGCTTCGACCCCGACGCCGACACCGTGTTCGCATCCCGAGGAACGCTCTTCGCCCTCGGCCCCGAGCGCGAGGTGAAGCTCTCGCCCACGCAAGCTCCAACGGTTCGTCTCACGGGCCACGGCGCAGCGTTGCAGAGTGGCGAACACCTGCTCCTGGACTCCCCCGACGCCGTCGAGCTCGGCCTCCTCGACTCGCTGCGTCGCGCGATGGAGCGCGCGCGCTCGACGGACGGTCGCACCTCGAGCCCTCTGCCTGTCGCGATCTACGCGATTCCCGCTGCGCTATTCGCCATCATCGCAGTGTTGCTCGCGGGCGGAGTGCTTCGCCACATGCGGTCGCTCCCGACCGAGTACGAAGCCACCGCCCCGCACGCTTCGCAGTAAGTGAGCGTAGACTTCGCCCGTGCGCATCTTCGCTAGACTCGTCGCGGCGGTGCTCGCGACCTCGTGCACGAGGCCGGCGAGACCGACGACGATCGCTGCGCAACAAAGACCTCCGCCCGCCGAAGGGACCATGGCGCCCCACGCAGAAGCGATCGCGCCGCGATTGGCGCTCGGGGACTGCCACACGTGTGTACTCCAAGAACACGGCGCCGTGCGCTGTGTCGGGGCGACGCGAGCGCGCGCAGCGGCAACGCCAACCACGAGAGAGGTCATCGCTCGCTTGGCGCGAGCGCGGAGCATCGAAGGACTCGCGCCCCTGCGCAGCATCGCCGCAGCCGGCGCGCACACGTGCGGAATCACAGCGACCGGCGCCGTTCAGTGTTGGGACATGCTCGAGACTGGCGCAGCGTCGACTCCAACGACGATCGCCGGCGTCGAAGACGCCACGCAGCTCGCCGTCGGAGCGACGTTTCGCTGCGCGCTCACCTCGCGTCGCGACCGTCCGGTGCTCTGCTGGGGAAGCAACGACCACGGACAGCTCGGTCGAGCGACACGAACCCAAACCGCCGAGAGCGCCGCCCCTCCCCTCGGCCTCGGCGACGTCACCACCATCGCCGCAGGAATCGCTCACGCTTGCGCGACACGTCGCGACGGCGCGGTGCTCTGCTGGGGAAACAACGACCACGGACAGCTCGGCCTGCGCGACGCCGCGATCGTGACGACTCCGACGCGGATCGAAGGACTTCCGAGCGCGAGGGGCGTCGCTGCGGGCTCGAACCAGTCCTGCGCGATCAGCGCAGACTACAGCGCGCGCTGCTGGGGCGAAGAGTACGTCGGCGATCCGCACCACCAGTTGAGTCGACCGCGCGATCGACCCAGCGAGTTCGTGGATCTCCAGGGCCGCGTCTTCGCGCGCTCCGTGGCGACCGCGCGCTTCGCGACGTGCGTTCTCACGCCAGAGTACTCGACGGCGTGCGCGAGCTCCGACGCGAGTCGCTCGCTGCCCGACTACACGGCGATCGAGCCCGAAGCGCGAACAGACGCACGCGATGTCGTTCAGGTAGGACTCAGCGATGCTCACGGGTGCCGACTGCGACGCGACGGCCGCGTCGAGTGCGTCGGAGCCAACGACTGCGGTCAGCTCGGATCACCGTCGTACGCAGAAATGCACTCGGCGCGATTCGTGCGGCTCGAGCTCTCGGACACACGCGCGGATCCCACCACGCCGCCCGCGCGCTGAGGTGCTTCCGGTCGTACTCGAGAGCGCCTCCGCCAACCGTTGTCGGCATGCGGGTTGGGGGCGTCGCAACCACCACCTTCCGTGTCTGTCTTCGTTCAGCCGACTGTCGGGGCGCTCACGGCCGCGCACGACTCCACGCGCTCACGCTTTGCAGTAGCGGACGCGCCGGGAGCCCCGCGGCCGCTTGAATCGACGCCAACGACGCCGCGGAGGCCTTCGCGGGACGAAACGCCCACGATTGTCCCATCACGCGACGACACGCTCCGCACGTAACGTGCTCGACCACGACGATGTCGCCCACGACAGAGATGTCGAGCGACGGGCGCTGGCCGGTGCTCGCGGCGGGTTGGCGACGATTCGAAAAGGTCTGCGTCGCCCGCATTCGCCGCGCGAGCCAATAGTCCACAGGTCCAGTCAACACAGCGACCGAGCCGTCGGCCGCGCACTCGAGGCGCATCGAGTCCGTGAGCTGAATATGCGCGCACGGGTGGGCCATCACCTGCACCGGCCAGTTGTCGCGGCGCCAGTCGGGAACCCACGAAATCAACGGAACGAGCGCGAGCACCAGGGCAGGGAGCAAAGAGCGTTGCATGACCGTTCACTTGTACGGCCGAGCGCACACAAAGTTCTATCGTGCGCCCAGGGCTCACTCCGAGCGCATTGAGAGGGGATAATTCACGGTCACGACCGACGGGGGCGGGGGAAAGTTCCACCGGCGAAACGCGTCGGTCGCGCACTGGCCGAGCAGCGCGTCGCCCGTGTCGTTGGACGCGACCACCGCGCCCATCACGGCTCCGTTCGGGCCGATGACGAAGCGAACTTCGACGCGGCCTTCGGTCGTCGAGCGTCGGGCGAGCGCCTGCTCGAAGCAGTGCTGCACCTGGCCCATGTTGCGCTGCACCACGCGACGAATCGCGTCCGCGGGATACAAGCGATCGTCCGACGGCGCGCACGTCGCAGCCACGCCCGGAGGCCCGCCGCAAACGCTCGGCCCGCGCGCAGTGCGGACCCTCGGCCCCACCGTCGCGCGCTCGCGAAGGCGCGAACCCGCGCCTGCAGCGGTCGAGAAGCGCTCGCCGAACGCGCCAACGCCCATCCCAGAGAAGACCTCGTCGCCGTACCCGATGCTGCTATCGCAACCGCAGCCCGAGACGATCTCTTCGCCGCCTCCGTGCGAAGCGATCCCTCCGCCGAGCCCGCCGAAGCCGAACGCGTCCGCCACGGTCGCGCCCACGGACGACTGTCCCGACACGCCGAGGACGCTGTTGGTCGGAGCGCGGAGCGAGTCGAACGCGGTCGTGAAGCTCGACGCCGAAAACGCCCCCAGCGCCGCAAATATCCCTCGCTGCGCGACCGCTTGTCGCCCGAGCACGCGCTGTTGATAGCGTCCGTACGCCGCCCCGAGCACGCGTTGCACCTTGGGACGCGCCTGGCTGAGGCGCTCGTTGGCTGCGCCGGGAGCGGGCTCGTTCGATTCGCCTCGCGCTCCGCGGGCGTCTGCGCCACGCGCGTCCTGCGCGCGGTACGTCCTCGCGACCATGTGCGAGATCCACAGGTCCCGATCGCGCATTCCCTCGTCCGAGAGCATCGGGTGATAGCTCGCGTCGATCCACACGTTGACCCCCGCGAGCGCGCTCACGGCGATCGTCGCGCCCACGAACGCGCCCATCATCGCGCGGTCGACCTTCGCGCGTCGGGCGATCGCGCGCGCAGGCGAGACCCTGCGAACGCAGAGCTCGAGCGACCCGAGCGCGAGCGTCGCGCGCGCCTCGAGCGCGTACGGATCGAGCCCCGAGGCGGGCGGAGGACACACCCTCCACACGCCGCCCTCGCTTCGAATACACACCCACGAATTCGATTTCTCCGGCGCGTCTCCGAACAGCACACTCCGGTCGACGAACACGTCCGCCCCGCGATCCGCTGGGTCCGCGCTCGCGATGAAGCGCTCGCCCGCACGGAGGTGCCGGACGAGCAGGACCTGCGCTCCCCAACGAAGGATCACCTCGACGAGCTCGCCCGAAGGAGCGTCGAGCTCGCGGGGTTCGACCTCGACTCGGCGGTGCAGCGCGTAGCGGGGCTCTTCGGTCATCGCGTCCGTGGCGAGTGCCGACAGCGAGCGCGAGGCGAGGTTCCCAAAAATGTCAGCGCGCGCGGGCGCTCAGCGCTGCCACGCGAGCAGGGCGCGGACCACCATGAAGACGAACACAGCGATCAGCTCGAACGCCGTGATTCCCACGGTGATCGCGATGGCCGTGGTCCTTCGGTTCGGCCCGAGCCTTCGCTCGGCGAGGCGCGTGACCAAGAGCGAGTGCCCCAAAAACCAGAGAAAACCCGTGGTCGACACGAGGATCGCCGCGAGGTCGGGGCTCCGACGAAAGAGCGCCTCGGACGCGAAGTACAGCGTTCCGAGGACGGACACGTGGAGCGCGAGGCTCGCGCCGAGACATCTGAGCAGCGTCGCGATCATGGGCAATTCGCAGGGCGGGTTATGGGGCATCTGCGAGCAAAAGAGAACCCGCGACGCCACCGATGGCCCCGATGCCCTCAGCGCCCCGCCCACCCGGTGACGCACCAGCCGTAGCGACACTCGATCCGCGGAGCCGGTGGGATCACCACGGGGCCGCAGGGCTGCGAGAGGTTCATCGCGTCGCGGGCCTCGCGCTCGAAGCGGCGCGAAACGGCCTCGAATCGCTGACAAAATCGGTGCACCGGCGTGCACTCGCGCGTCGACTGGCAGCTCCTCCACTCGACGTGATCGAGCGGAACGAGCGCGCACCGCTGGTCCACGCAGCTCGCCCGCACCGGCCGCGCGACGAACCGCCCGTCGCACGAACCAATGGACAAGAGCCGCTGATTTCGCGCGTCGATCTCCGCGGATTGCTCTCGGTGCGCAGCCATCGGCCCCATGCACCCGCCCGTCACGAGCACGCACTCGTCGTCCCGCGAGCACGCCCTCGCCACCGCCGAAGACGCCGCGTCGCTCGACCCATCCGCGCTCGAATCGATCGTCGCGTCCGCGCGCGCGCTCGACGCGTCCATCCCTTGATCGACGACCGACGAGACGAACACGTCCGCGCTCGACTGCGCGTCCTCGGACACGAGCGTCGTCGCGCTCGACGCCTCGGACCCAGTGACCACCGCGGGCTGCGTGTGCGACACGCTTCGTCGACTGCACGCGACAAACGAGAGCCCCGTGAGGGCGATCGAGAGCAGCGTGAGCGAGCGTCGCATCGCAGGGACCAACGGCGCGAGCGTACCTCAACCGGTCGCCGCGTTGTGCTTCACACTATTCAACGCGACGAACCCGGGCCCTGCACTATCAAAGACCGTCGAGCGGAGACCGATGGCAAGCTTCTTCATGATTGGCGCGGCCTCGACCGCAGCGGTGGTCACGCACGCGGCGTTTCGGCGCGGGCGGCTGTTCGCGACGTTCGCGGGGGTGTTCGTCGGAGTGCACACGCTCGCGGCGACAGCGGTCGCGGCGGCGCTCTCGACCGGGCCGCTGCAGATCGCGTTCGGCGTGGCCAACGCCGCTGTGTACGCGCATTTCTTCATGCTCGCGAAGCCCCGGTGGAAGCCCTCTTGGTATCGCGCGTTCGTGAGCGTCCCGGCGAGCTTCGTGTCGGCCACGACGCTGCTCGCGTTGCCTTTTGTGGGCGCGCACGCGCTCGGAGCCCCTTCGCTGATCCTCACGGTCCCGCTCGCCATGGGGTTGTTCGGGCTCCTCGAGTCGCTCCGAACTCCGCGCGACGTCCACACGATCACCGTCGATCGCAAGGACCGAGGTCCCCTCGCTCGCGCGTCGTTCACCAAAGAAAAACCAGCGCGATCGACGGATGCGCCGCGCGATCGGAGCGCGCTCGAGGTCGTTCAGATCACCGATCCGCACCTCGGGCCGTTCATGTCCGTCGAGCGGCTGCGCGCGCTCTGTCAGCGCGCAGTCGAGAGCGATCCGGACCTTGTTCTGCTCACAGGCGACTTTCTCACGATGGAGTCGCAGGCCGATCCCGACCTCCTCGCCGACGCCCTCGCGCCCCTCGCGCCCCTCGCGGGAAAGACCTTCGCGTGCATGGGCAACCACGACCACGAAGCGCCCGCCACCGTGCGCGAGGGCCTTCGTCGCGCGGGCGTCACGCTGCTCGTCGACGAGCTCGCGACCGTACAAACGAGGCTCGGCCCCGTCGAAGTGCTCGGCCTCGACTTTCGCTTCCGCGATCGAAAGCGACACCTCGAAGAAGCGTGCGGGAGATTTCCACGCAAAGAAGGCGTCGCGCGCGTCGCGATGCTCCACGACCCCGGCGCGTTCGCCCACATGCCCGAAGGCAGCGCGGACGTCGTGTTCGCAGGGCACACCCACGGAGGGCAGGTGGGGCTCTTGCGATTGGGACTCGCGCACACGTTCGTCTCGGCGTTCACGAAGATCCCCGATCACGGGCTGTGGGCCCGCGGAAGAGACCTCCTCTACGTGCATCGAGGCAGCGGACACTACGGTTTTCCGCTGCGATTGGGCGTGCCGTCCGAAGAATCCGTGCTGCGCGTCGAGGGGCTCACCGCGCGCTGAGCGAACCGCCCCGCCGCCGTCACGGGATTGTGCCTTGTTTCGTGCGAGGCCTTTCGCGTAGCGTGCGGCGTCCCCGTGTTGCCGAAACCGTTCTCGCGTCTGCGATCGACCGCCGCGCTGCTCGCATCCCTCGCGCTCGCAGGCGCTGCAGGCCCTGGCTGCGCCGCCGCCGGGGAGACCGTGGACCTCGACCAGCGCGAAGTGCGCCTGACGCTCTTGCATACAGCGGACTGGCACTCGCGGCTCTTTCCCTATCAGTTCAGGGTGCCCGCGACGGACGTCGGCCTGGGGCTGCAGCAAGAGCGCGGCCCCTTCGGCGGCGCGGCGCGCATCAACTGGCTCATCCAGCGCGAGCGCGCGCACGCAGACCGCGTGCTGCACCTCGACACGGGCGACTGTTTTCAGGGCGCACCTATTTTCAACTTCTTCGGCGGCGAGGCGGAGCTTCGCGCCCTGGCACACACCGGTGTCGACGCGGTCGTGATCGGCAATCACGAGTTCGATCGCGGCGCGCTCAACGTGTTTCGGCAGTTCAATCGATGGGCGACGTTCCCGGTCCTCGCGGCGAACTACCAGTTCGATGACCCGACCACGCCGGGCTCCCCCGAGCTCGGTCGGATCGTGAAGCCGTACGTGATGTTCAACCTCCGCGGGTTGAAGGTCGGCGTGATCGGCTTCGGCAACCTCTCGTCGATCTCGAGCGTCTTCGATCAGCCCAATCGCACGGGAATCACGCCGCTCAACGCCCGCGAGGTCGCGCAGTTCTACGTCGACCAAGTGATGAACGAGGGCGCAGACGTCGTCGTCGGCGTCTCGCACCTCGGCCTCGAAGACGACCACCGAACGATCCAGTACACGACCGGGATCGACGTGATGCTCGGCGGGCACTTGCACATCGTCACGAACCCCACCCAAGAAGAGACCGACTGCGCGCCCGAGGATCCCGACGGCACACACTGGGTCCCCGAGCTCGTCCCAGGCAACGGCGGGACACGCACAAACCCGGGCGCCCTCGCCCAGTGCAACGACACCGTCGCGCCCTTCTGCTGCTCGCAGTGGGGCGTCTGTCCGCCCGACGCAGCGCGCGGCGCGAACTACGCAGGCTGGCGCGTCGCGCCGGGCTACCAGAAGCGCCGCTGCGAGTCGCGTCGCGTGCTCGTGCAGCACTCGGGCGCGTTCATGAAGTACCTCGGGCGCCTCGACCTGACGCTCACGAACAACCTCGAGAAAATCGGCGAGGGCCGGGCCAACTTCAGCACGATCATCGGCGACCCGATGGTGCGCGCGCGCTTCTTGCGGCACCGCTTCGAGGTCGTCGGCCATCGCTTCACGCTGTTGCCGGTCGACTCGACGGTGCCCGAAGAGCCCACGATGCGGCAGATGCTCGAGCCGTACGCGCGCACGCTCGACAGCGCGGCCAACCTCGACACGCTCATCGGGTATTCGCCCAACGGAATCTCCCGCACCAACGTCGGCGGCGGCGACTCGCCGATGGGCAACCTCGTGGCGACCGCGATGTGGCGACGCCTCGGCGTGCAGACGGACTTCTCGATCACCAACACGCTCGGCATTCGCGACTCGATCCCGCCGGGGCCCGTGACGATCGACCAGATCTACAACGTGTTTCCGTTCGACAACTCGATCTCGACCTTGCAGCTCTCGGGTCGCGAGGTGCTCGAGATGTTCGACTTCGTCGCGCGAAGGTCGTCGTCGCGCGGATGCAACTCGCAAGCGCAGATCGCAGGCGCGCGCGTGGTCGTCACCTGCGGCTCGTGCGACCGCGACGGAATGCCTGGCGACGACGTCGACGGCTCGGGTCAGCCCCTCGTCGCGTGCGCAGAGACGGTCAACGTCGGGCTGCGGCAGACGAGCATCAACGGACAGCCGACGGGGGTTCCCGAGCGCTGCGAGCGCGACGAAGACTGCCCGTCGCCCGTTGCGGGGAGCACCGCGCCTCAAGATCGTTCGCTCTGCGATCCGTTGTCCCGCCGCTGCATGGAGCCGCTCAACCCGAACGGCAGCTACGCCGTCGCGGCCAATGACTTCATCGCGTCGGGAGGCTCGGGCTTCTTCGTCCTTCAGCGCAACACGACGCAAGTGAACACGCGCGTCGAGCTCCGCGACGCCGTCATCGACTACGTCCAAGCGCAGCCCGCCTGCGGGTGGAACTCGAACCGCGAGGCCACCTACCGCATGAATCACCCCAACGATCCGCCCCGCGCCGACGACGGGCTGCAGCTCTGCCAGACCGACGGCGACTGCGCGATGCTCGGCGCGGAGTTCACGTGCGCGTTTCAGGGGCAGGCCACGTTCGACCCGCGCGCGATGTCCATGTGCTCGGTCGCGACGACCGCTCCGTCCATGGACCTCGGCCGCTGCGTCGTTCGTCGCTGCGTGACCGAGCTCGCCGCGCAGCTCGCGGGCAACTGCCCCGAGAGCTCGCCCGCGAGCGACCCCAACGCCCGCGCTCGATGCCTCTGCGCAACCCAAGAGCGAGCCGCCAACACGTGCAGGATCCTCCCCTGCTTCGACGCGTCCATCGGCGCGGACTCGGACTCTCGACTTCGCATGGTGTCACGACGATGAAGAGCCGAACCAACCACGAAGTGCGGCGCAGCGCGCGCCGAGCGATCGGGCTGCTCGCCCTCACCGCGGCGTTCGCAGGCTCGTGCTCGAACACGCCCCTGCCGGACCCCGGCAGCGAAGACCGCGCGAACAACGGCGTGTCGACCATGCGCGTGACGATCACGGGCGCCACCAACCGCGGGCTCCCCGAGACGCCGCTCGCCTTCGACGCGACCCACGAATTCACGGTGAAGGTCGAGGCGCTCGGCCGCGATGGAAATCCTGTGCCGACATTCAACGGCACCGCGCAGATCGCGGTCACCCCCGGCGTGATGACCAACATCTCGGGCCCCAACGTCACCGGGCGCCTCGTGCGGCTCTCCGCGGGCGTCGCCGAGGGGATCGTCGTGCGCTTCGTGCGGGCCTACGGCGAGACGCGCATCTCTGCGGAAGAGCAGGGCTACGACCTGCGCACGGAGCCGGGCAACCCGTCGTGCGCCGACGGCATGGACAACGACATGGACGGCCGCGTGGACTACCCCGCGGACTACGGGTGCGCTGCGCCCAACGACGACAGCGAGCGCGGCGGCTCGTACGCGCAGGGCGTGAGCAACGCGATCTTCATCGGGACGCCCACGGTCGACGACGTGCAGGGCTCGGGCGGGACGAGCCCGCTGCTCAACGAGCGCGTGAACATCACGCGAGGCTCGCTCGTGGTCACGCGCATCAGCGTGAGCGGCTTCTGGGTGACGGACACCGCCCGCGTGTTTTGCCCGGCCGAAGGCGGCGGGATGCGCCGCTGCGCGAACAGCCTCTTCTCGTTCAACTTTCGATTGCCCGAGGGCATGCGGCCCTGCGATCGGCTCGCGCGCTTGTCGGGCACGGTCCAAGAGTTCGTGAGCACCACGCAGATGGCCCAGCCGTCGTGGAACATTCCGCCCGAGGGACTGTTCACCGATCGATCGGGCACCTGTCCGATCCCCGAGGCCGTCGTGCTTCGGCCGACCGCGATGGGCGAGATGCCTTCGTCCGCGCCCGCGCTCGAAGTGCTGGACATGAGCGACATGTCCGAGCGGCTCGAGCCGCTCGAAAACGCGATCGTTCGCCTGCAAAACGTCGTCCTCTCGCAGAACGTGGGGCCCGCGCGCGCCAGCTGCGACATGGCCGCGGGCACGTGTACGTTCGGGCCAGGGCGCTCCAACTGCGACCTCCGCGGCGACCGCGGCGACGGCGTCGTGAACTTCGACGACCCGCTCGAGGCGCTCTGCGCGAACACCTGTCAGAAGACCGTCGGCTGCAGCGAGTGGACCGGATGGATCCGCTTCGGCCAGATGGCCGTGGATTTCGCGCAGAACCAGCCGGCCAACGTGCAGCGCTTCATCATCGCGCCGCGCGAGGCGATCTCGAATTTCGACCCGCTCAATCAACCCGCGCCGGGCGTGCGCGCGACGGTCACGGGGACCCTCAAGCAAGTGGGCCCCAACTGGATCGTCGAGCCGCGCTGCACGGTGGACCTCGTCTTCGACGGACGAGGGACGGTGCTCGCGCCCAACGCGTCCTGCGTGACGCCCCGCGCGATCGGCGAGGAGTCGGGCTGAGCGATGAACACGAGCTTCGTACGGGCGGGGACTTCACCCAACACTGACAGCACCAGAATTCAACACGAGCGCGCCGAGAGCATGGTCAACGAGAGCAGATTCCGAGGGCGATTCGCGCACACACAAAAGCGCGGAGCGATGGCTCTTCTGTGCGCCGCGGTGCTGGCGCCGACGGGGGCGCTCGCGCAAGCGACGTCCAACGCGACGACGCAGGGCGCTCCGGCGACCGCGCCCGCGCAGCCCGCGAGCTCGTCGAACAGCGAGGAGCGCTCGCACGACTTTCTCGACACGCGCTTGACGTGGACGTTCGGCGACGACGACGTGCTGCAGGCCACCGGGCAGCGCGTCCCGATTTCGGGACTGCCGTCCATCGGCGACCGCTCGCAGTATCAGCTGTTCTTCGACGCGCTCAACTCGCGCTTCGCGGGCCGCGAGAACCTGACGCACTTGACCATGTACGCCAGGGCGCCGGGCTTCATCCCGCGCGTGATGACCGAGGCGTCGTTGGTCTTGCGCTTCGACCTCGGCCAGCTCTCGACCAACTCGGGCAACCTGACGCAAGCCCTCTTCGACGCAGGAACCTACCTGCGCTTGCAGTACCAGACGAACCTTTCGCGCCCGAACGACGGCTTGAGCATCACGTTCTTCCCGTTCGACACGGATCGTTTTCGCGTGGGCTATCTCTGGGATTTGTCCTGGGGCGGCAACGACATCTTTCCGCGGCGCGTCGGCGGAGCGCCGGGCGTTCGCTTCGCGTACGACAGCGGGATCTTCTCGGCGTGGGGCGGGTTCAAGACCGCGCAGATCGTCGTTCCGCTCGAAGTGCAAGTGATGTCCGGGGACATCGACGTCGTGCGCGTGCAAGAGACGCAGTTCGCCGGCCTCGGCGGCGTAAGCGTTCGCCCGCACGAGATGTTTCGCATCGACGCGTCGGGAGGCTTCTTCCAGCAGGGCAAGTTCGACTTCCCTGGCGTGCGCGGTCTGCCGGCGTACGTGTTCGGCGGCAGCGTCCGCGCGGTGGTCAACCAGGGCATGCCCGCGTCGACGTCGATCGACATGCTGCTCTACCGCAACCACCCCGACTTTCCGATGCAGCTCTTTCGCCCGGAGAACTACACGCCGGGCCGCGTCGCGTGGAACGTCTCTGCCGAGCTCGCCGTCGTCGACCAGCACCTCGTCGACGTCAACGCTCCCGGCCGCACGAATTTTCAGCTCGGCCTCGCTGGCGCGCTCCAGGGCCGCTTGAAGATCGGGTACTTGAACCTCGGCCTCACAGGGCTCTACCGCGACGTCACGTTCCTCCTGCGCAACGTCCCGAGCTTCATCCCGTTTCAGACGCTCCCGACGGACGCGCAGATCAGCCCGGAGTTCTTCTTCGCGGCCAACGTCGACTACCGCGTGTCCGCGGCGAACCTCACGCCGTCGCTCATCGTGGGGTTGCAGCTTCCCGCGACGTTCGGGAGCGTCGTACGCGAGGGCTCGCTCGAGTCTGCGCGCACCCTCGTCATTCGCCGCGCCGGTAACTTCTCGATCTTGCCGCCCGGCGAGCGAGCGATCCCGATCTTCTCTGCGCGCGCCGCGCTGCGCTGGGACCTCTCGTCGATCTTCGCGATCATCGGCTGGCTCCAGTACGTGCGCGATCAAAACGCCACGCTCCTCCAGGTCGACACGTCGGGAACGCGCCAAGTCCGCATCTTCCAAGCGCCGGATCAGCTCGGCTTCGGCATCGCCGCCCAAGCCCGCTTCTGAGCGCGTGGCGGGACGCCGCGCGCGGCGGCTTACGTCCTCGCTCGCTCCCGCGCCGTACATAAGAGTACGGCTTGGTCGCTCGCTGCGGGCGCGCTCGCCGCGCACAGCGTCCGGCCACGCGCTCGCCCAATCGAGTACCAGGGACACTCGAACTGGGAACGAGCAGGGGAGAACTGGGAACGAGCAGGGGAGAACTGGGAACGAGCAGGGGACGGATCCTCGTAGACACGGGGAGAACGAGCAGGGGACGGATCCTCGTAGAGGTCCGTCCCCGCTCACTCGAGTACGTGTCGTTCACTCGAGTACGTGTGACTGCTCTCACACCGCCATTCGAGCGCGTGTGCCTCCATCGCACTCGTTCCTCGCGCCGCGATACGCTCGCGCCGTCGACTCAACGACGCGAAAGACACCTCCATCGTGGCAAAGGCGAAAAAGTCTGTCGCAAAGAAGCCCGTCGCGAAGCGGCCTGCTGCCAAGAAAGCCGTCGCGAAGAAAGCCGTCGCGAAGAAGGCCGTCGCGAAGAAGGCCGCTGCGAAGAAAGCCGTCGCGAGACGCCCCCATATCCCCGAGGTGCAAGCGCCCGAGGCGCCCATCGCGACGCCCACGACGGCCACCAACTACATCGCGCTCGTGCTCGATCGGAGCGGCTCGATGTCCCGCATTCGCGCGAAAGTCGTCGCGTCGTGCAACGAGCAACTCGCGTCGGTGCGCGCGAACGCAGCGTCGACCGGGCAGCCTTCGTACGCGAGCGTGTTCACGTTCGAGAGTCACGTGGACCCGCCGCTCTTCTTCGGACGCGCTGCAGAAAAGCTCGTGGATCTCGAATCCAAGGACGTTCGACTCGGCGGCGCCACCGCGCTTCTCGACGGCGTCGGTACGGCGATCACGCACTTGAAGAGCCTCCCTGGCGCAGAGGGACCTTCGGCCGAACACGTGAGCTACCTCGTCGTCACGATCACCGACGGCTTCGAAAACGCCTCGAACACCTACAAGAAGAACTTCGCGACGATGCTCGCCGACTGTCAGCGCACCGGCCGATGGAGCTTCGTGTTCATGTGCCCCAAGGCCGGCGTCAAGACGCTCGTGCGCTTCGGCGTCCCCGCGGGCAACATCATGCCCTGGCAGCCCAACAACAAAGGCGCCGAGCAGCTCGGAAAGCAGGTCGCCGAAGGGCTCCAGCAGTACTACGAGCAGCGCGCCAGCGGACAGAAAGCCACGACCAAGTTCTTCGTCACCGACGTGGCGAGCGTCGATCGCAAGGCGCTCACCGAGAAGCTCGTCGACCTCTCGGATCAGTTCGCGCGGTTCGCCGTGAAGAGCTCCGACGTCATCCGCCCCTTCGTCGAGAGCGCGCTGAAGAAAAACAAAGACCTCTCCAAGCGCTTCGGGAGCGCGTACCAAAAGGGCCACGCGTACTACGAGCTCACGAAGGCCGAGACCGTTCAAGCAGCCAAATCACTGCTCATCGTCGATCGCTCGACGAACAAGATCTACGGCGGCGACCAAGCGCGCGCGCTGCTCGGGCTCCCGATCGGCGAGTCGTGCAAGGTCAAGCCCGGAGACCACGGCGACTACGCGATCTTCGTCGAGAGCACCTCGGTCAACCGACGGCTCGAGTCGAACACGACGCTCCTGTATCGCGCGTGAGCCTCACGCGCCGCGAAGGCGCGAGAGCACGGCGTCCATCACCGCGGGTCTCAACGCGCGGATCCCGTTGTTCTCGCGCGTCGGGTGGACGCGGTTGGTGACGAGGGCGACGCAGAGCTCGGCGTCCGGGTCGCACCACAACATGGTCCCTGTAAATCCAAGGTGACCGAAGGTCATCATGCTCGCTCGCTCGCCCGCGCTCGAGCCCGCGGGGCTCTTGGCGTCCCAGCCCAACCGGTGCGTACCCCCTTCGCGCGGCGTGGCCATCGCGCGAAGGACGCTCGCGCTCACCCAGCCGTCGCCGACGTCTTCGCCCGCCATCGCGCGCAGCGACGCTTCGCCGAGGATCGCGAGGTCCCGCGCCGTTCCGAAGAGGCCCGCGTGCCCGCACACGCCGCCGAACGCGTAGCAGTTTTCGTCGTGCACGAGGCCCTGCACCAACGCGGGCTCGCCCTCGCCGCGCCACGCGCAGAGCTCGGTCGGCGCGACCTCGCTCGAATCGACGCCCCGATATTCATGTACCGCGCGATATCCCAGCGTGAGCGCGCCGTACGTCGCCGCGAGCGGCTCGATCACGCGCTCGCGCACGAGGGTCCCGAGCGATCGTCCGCTCGCCGTCGCGACGGCCTCGCCCGCGGTGATGTACCCGAGGTCGCTGTAGCGCGCGGTGCTTCCGTTGGGCTCGAGGGGCTCTTCGAAGAGCTTCGCGAAGAGCGTCGCGCGCGCGGCTTCGGTGCCCGCGTCCCGCGCGGCGATGTGACGAAAGAGAGGCTCCCACGCGCGAAGCTCGCTTCGGTGGGACAAAAGGGCCTCGAGCGTCGCGCGTCCCGCGGCGCTCGCGCGGCTCTCGGGCCAGAGCGCCTCGGCGGGGGTCGCGAGCGGGAGCTTCTCGCGATCGGCCCACGAAATCGCGGCGAGCGCGAAGACCGCCTTGCTCACGCTCGCGAGGTCGTAGAGCGTCTCTGTCCGCGCGCGCGGCGACGATGGATCGTACGTGAGCCCTCCGAACGCGAGGTCTTCGCTGCGCCAGAGCGCGCGATCGCTCGATCGATCGCGCCACCGGACGCTGAGCTGCCCGCCCGGCGTCACGCCGTCCGCGACCGCGCGATCGAGCAGAGACTCTACAGCGTCCATGCGTCGAGCCAGGCTTCGAGTCCCGCGACGCCGTCGACCACCTCGAGGGCGTTTGCGACGTTGTCCGGAACAAACTTCTCGCGCACCGCGCGCTCGACCCACGCGCGAAGGCCCTCCCAGAAGCCGCCGACCTCCACCAGCACGACGCGCTTTTCGTGAAGCCCGATCTGCCGCTCGGTGAGCGCCTCGAAGAGCTCGTCGAGCGTCCCGAACCCTCCCGGCAGCGCGACGAACGCGTCGCTCTCGCGAAACATCCACTCTTTGCGCTGGTACATCGTGTCGACGACGCCGAGCTCGGTGAGCCCTTTGTGCGTGAGCTCGCGCTGATCGAGCGAGCGAGGAATCACCCCGAGCACGCTCCCGCCGGCCCCGAGCGCGGCGTCGGCGACCGCGCCCATCATCCCCACGCTGGCGCCGCCGTACACGAGTCGAAGGGACCTCTTCGCGATGAGGGCGCCCACCTCGTTGGCGAGCGCGAAGTACCGCGGGTCGACGGCGCGCGAGCTCCCACAAAATACGCAGACGGATTTCGCAGACGACTCTCTCTTCATCGCGCGCGAGTGTATGTCAGCGCGCGGTCAAGAAGGTGAGCGTGCTCGCCGCCGAGAATCCGACGCCGCACGGCCCGCCCATCGCGGGCATCACCGTCGAGCGCAGGGCGATCCGCACGCGGCTCGCCGGCGCGAACGTGATGTCCGTCGACGACCGAAACACGAGCCGCGCCGTTCGCGCGATGGAGGTCTCGCTGTCGATCGTGAACGCGCGCACAGGCGCCGCGCCGACGAACACGTCGAACGTCGCCGAGCGGCCCCGACACTCGGCGCGCGACGCAAAGTCGTTGCCCGTGAGCCCGATCACGCCCGCGACGCCCTTGACCACCGCGCCGGTGATCGTCCGCGGGCCGCCGATGTGCTGCCCTGCCGTCTCGAGGCGCCCGCTCGCTTGCGCGCCCATCGCCGAATCGCCAGCCATCGTCAGCGCGACGTCCTCGGTGCTCGTCGTCATGGAGCTCGTCGGGCACGCACACAAAATCGAGCGAGAGCCCGACGGGAGCACTTCGTTCAGCGGATTTTCGGCGATCGTGAGCGTAAACGGCCCCGATTGCGCGAGGTATCCGTCGACGGCGATCATCAGGCGATCGCCGATCGCGAGCCCCGTCGCGACCGCGCGCGCGCCGGCGCCGAAGCACGCGGACGGATCGTCCGAGTCGTCGTTGCACGCGATGGGCATCCCTGGAAGGTCACAGGATCCGCGGTGGATGGTCACGACCGTGTCCGACGCGAGCGGGCACGCGCTGCCCTCGGTCGCGACCTCGGTGGTGGCGACGACCGTTCCGCCGCGTTGGACTTGGTAGTCGAAGTAGATCTCGGGCGCGCCGCGGGACATCGCGTTGCAGCTCGCGGGCGGGTCGGCGAGGTGCGCTCCGTTGATGGTCGACCCCGAGAACACGAGCGAGCCGCCGATGACGCGACCCTGCGTCGAGTCGAGCAGCGAGACGCACGCGCGCCGCGGCCCCGCGTCGACGCCCGCGTCCACGCCGGTGTCGGTCTCCATCACGTCCATGGGAACGTCGCCGTCGCGCGGCGGCTCCATGAGCTTCGAGATGTCCCACGAGCAGCCGGCGAACGCTCCAGACACTGCGCACACAAAAACAACCGCGGCGACGCGCGCCACCCTCGGTGATCGCATCAGAAGCGACCTCCGAGGACGATCGACGCCTCGTTGGGCAGCGCGACAATCGTCCCTGTAAACGTCGGTCTCGCGCGGGTCGTCGTGGTCGGCGCCGAGCGCGGCGCGGGGCGCGCGGCGGGCGTGTCGGGGCCCTGCGCGAGGTCGATTCCAAACGAAACGCCCGAGGCGATCGCGAGGCCGATCGAAGAGAACATCAACACGTTGACCAGCGTCGCCCGGAGCTGAACCTCGCTGACCAATCGCGGAGCGCACCACTCGGTGTCCGGGGTGCGCATGGGGCGCAGGTCACCGCAGGTCTCTCGGAGCGCCTGATAGTAGGTCGACGAGAAGCCCGCGACGCCGCCCGCCGCTGCGCCGCCCGCCAGCGCAAACGCGCCGAGCACGAAGCCCACCGTACGCGCCGTGTGCGCCCGAGGAACCACCACGGGCCTCTCGACGACGCGCTCGCTCACGATGGTGCGCGTCGTTTCGGCGCCCGTCCCGTGCTCGCGCGTCGCTTGTTCGTGCGCAGCCTCGGCGTCCGCGCGAAGGACGCGAAGGCGCTCTTCGACCTGCGCGCGCTCGGGCGCGTTGGGGAGCTGGTGCAGAAACCGCTCGTAGGCGTCCACCGCTTGTTGCGGAATGCCCATGCGATCGTAGGTGACGCCGAGGTTGTAGAGGATCCTCGGGCGCGGCGAGAGCGTGAAGGCCGCCTCGAAGCGCGCGGCCGCGGTGCTGAAATCCTCGCGCGCAAACGCGGCGCTGCCCTCTTCGTAGAGCGCGAGCGCGCGTCGGTCTGCTTCGGCTGCGCTCAAGCGCTCGCCGGTCTGCGCGGCCGCTGTGCTCGGCGCGCTCGCGACGAGCGCGCACGCGAGCGCCCCCGCGAGCAGCGCGATGCGCGACGAAGAGAACGAAGCAAGAAGAGGGCGCGAGGCCATGCGTCGCGCGAGTATACCCCACCCCGACGATCGCCGCGCTTTTTGCGCGGCTAGGGAGAGGTCCCGCCCGAGCGCTGCGCGGCGCGCTCGGCGATGCGCTGCTTCAAGCGCTCGGCGACGAGGGGCGGGACGAACTCGTCGACCTTTCCCCCGAAGGAGGCGACCTCTTTGACGAGGCTCGAGGACACGAACGAGTGATCGTCGCGCGTCATCAAGAACACCGTCTCGACGTCGGGCGCGAGCCTCCGGTTCATGAGCGTCATCTGAAACTCGTACTCGAAATCAGCGACCGCGCGCAGGCCGCGGACCACAGCCTTGGCGCCCTTGGCGCGCGCGTAGTCGACGAGCAGCCCTTCGATCGTGTCGACCTCGACGCGCGACGGATCCGTGACGGCGCGAACGATGTCGATGCGCTCTTGCAGCGAAAACAGAGGCTGTTTGCGTTGATTGTGCGCGACGGCCACGACGAGCTTGTCGAAGATCTCGAGGCTCCGTTCGATGATGTCGAGGTGCCCGTTGGTGAGCGGGTCGAACGAGCCAGGGTAGACCGCGACGCGTGCCATGTTGCTCGCGTTTATAGCAGCTCCGACCGGCGAAGGGTGCGCGACGCTCCTGCGAATCCCAAGAAAAACACAGGGATTCACTCGTTTGCGCGAGGCGCTTGCCGCTCGGACAGGGGCTCGCTCGCGCGCGCGCCGAAGGCGAACCAGAACACCAGCGTCGTGTCGCCGTACTCTTTTTCGTACGGTCCGTCGCCGTCGCCGAAGGCCTCTCGCACAACAGCGGACCACACGATGGCGTCTCGCGTCGCGCGCTCGACGACGACCGTGGCTCCTTCGCGCAGCCACCCTTCGCGCGCCACGAGCGCGTCGAGCGCGTATTGCTCGTGCCCGTGCATGTACGGCGGATCCATGAACACGAGGTCGAACGGCGCGTCGGGAGCGGCGCTGGGCCCCTTGTCGATGAACCGTCGGACGTCCCGCTGCGCGATCTTCGCGCGGGACTCGAAGCGGCAGTCCGCGAGGTTGCGGCGGATCGTCGCGCAGAGCTTGTCGCTCGCTTCGACAAACGCACACGAGCGCGCGCCGCGAGAGAGCGCTTCGATCCCGAGCGCGCCGGTGCCCGCGAAGAGGTCGAGCGCGACGAGGTCGTCCACGGGACCGAGCACGTTGAAGAGCGCCTCGCGCACTTTGTCCGTGGTCGGCCGCGTCTCGGTGCCCGCCGGAGGCACGTGCAGCGTCCGTCCCTTGGCGCTGCCTGCGATCACGCGCACGGCGTTTCTCCTCTAGAAACGCAGCGCAAACGAGCCGCCCTGCACCGGGCCGCCCACGATCGGCGCGACCGCCCACGTGGGGCGCAGGTTCAAGCGCGACCGCGCGCCAGCGGCGGTGTTGGCCGTGGTGCTCTGCTCGGCCGCAGCGCGAGGAGGATCGGTGATCACGAGCACGACGCCCGCGACCACGAGCGCCGCGCCAACGCCGATGAGCGCGCCCATGGTCGTCACGCCGCTCGAGTGTCGGTCGCAGAGCGACCTCGCTGTCGTGATCTCGCTGCCCTCGGCGCTGCGAAACATGCCCGGTCCGGTTTCGGCGACGACGTTGCCGAGCGCGTTCATCCCGCGAACTTCGGCGCAAAGCTCGTCGCTCGTCGTCTCTCGACCAGGGCCGCCGACGCTCGCGCGAAGAAACAGCATCGAGAACGGAACCATCGGCGACATCGCTTGGTTCGCGTCGGCTTGCGCGCCGAGCACGTTGAGTCCGCCGACCAATCCACCGACGATCCCCACGACTGCGCCCGCGCCGATCGCGCCGAAGCCGATGTAGCGACGGATGGGCGGGCCGGGCTGCGCAGGTCCGACGGGGCCTGTGCCAGGGCCGTTGCCAGGGCCGTTTCCGGGTCCGTTGCCGGGTCCGTTGCCGGGGCCGTTTCCAGGGCCGTTGCCGACCGTGGTCGGCGCCGGGACGAGCAAGCGCAGGACTTGATCGGTCGTCTGGTGCCAGCGGTCTTCGTCGACCGCTTGCGCGCGAGGCAATTCAGCTTGCTGCGGAGCGCTCGGGTTGCCCGTGCTCGCGTCGAAGACCATCACCTCGATGCGCACCGGGGCGGTGGCGCGACGAGCGCCCGCGCGACGAACCGCGCCGTACACGAAGCGCGGCGAGTGAATGTGATCCGAGATCTGCCGCAAGCACTCGACCGGAACGCTGTCGTCGCAGCCGAACGCCGCGATGAGCTGCTCGAGCGCCGGCGTGTTGTCGGGCACCGTGAAGCCCGCCTGCGTGGCCGATCGGCGCAAGCTCGCGGTCGCGACGGCGGCGGCTTCGTCTTCGCCGTCCGGCGCGCGCAGCCCGAGCACGGGCAACGGTCCGCGCTGCGCTTGCGCAGACGCGTTGTTGGCGACCGAGAGCGTCGTGACGACGCTCAGCGTTGCGACAACCGACAACAAAGCCCGCGGGCGTCGCGTCGTTGGATCGATCCTCGTGTTGGTCACGGTTGGCACAAGCGCACTCCTTGGAAGCCTCGGTATGTCTGCCGCACGATGCACCGAGCGCTGACGAACCCTGCGCTCGAAATCGGCGAACCGCGGCGATTGTACAGAGGTCCCGCGACGCCCGTAAACGGTGTTGCGCGATCGCGCTGCGACCGCCAGCGGATCGAGCGCCGCGCGGCCTGACTTCGCGAGGAAAATATCTCGACAGGCGCGTCCACGATCGCCGCGTTCGTGACGGGGTCGCCCTGTGCAACGGAGTCGACCGCCTCGAGGGGGACGGATCGCGCTTCGCCTCGTTTCGTTGCCTGCTCCCGGTCGTTGGTGCGGGGGTCTGCAATCGCGTATGACGGCGCGGGCTCACGGCTCCGCACGTCCTCCTTCGAGCCATTGCTCCGGTGAAAATTCTTCGACGACGAGAGACGACATGACGACTCAGCCTTGGACGATCGCGCGCGTGCAGGAGTGGATCCGAAAGGACTTCGCGTCGCGAGGGTTCGCCTCACCGCGGCTCGAGGCGGACCTGCTCGTCTGTCACGCGGTGGGATTGCGCCGCGTGGACCTCTACGTTCGCTTCGATCAACCGCTGACCCCGGACGAGCTCGCGCGCGTTCGAGCGCTCGTCGAGCGGCGGAGAAAGCACGAGCCCGTGGCGTACATCACGGGAAGCCGAGGGTTCTACGAGCGATTGTTCAAGGTGGATCCGCGCGTGCTCGTCCCGCGGCCCGAGACAGAGCTCGTGATCGAGCTCGCGCTCGAAGCGCTGCCGCCGCTCGGCGCCGAAGCGTCCGTGAGCGACGTCGCTCCCGCCGTGACCACGACGCGTCGCGCGCTCGACGTGGGAACGGGCTCGGGCATCCTCGCGATCACCCTCGCGTGCGAGCGCGAAGACCTCACCGTCGACGCGATCGACTTGTCCGAAGACGCGCTGGCGGTCGCTCGCGGCAACGCCGAAGACCTCGGGGCGGCGTCGCGCGTGAGGTTCCTTCGGGGCTCTCTCTTCGAGCCCGTCGAGAAGGAGCTCGCCGAGGGACTTCGCTACGCGTTGATCGTGAGCAATCCGCCGTACATCGCGACGCGCGAGATCGAGTCGCTGATGCCCGACGTGCGCCTGCACGAGCCGCACATGGCGCTCGACGGCGGAGAGAGCGGCCTCGCGCTGATCGAGCCGCTCGTCCGAGGCGCGCATCGAGCGCTCGAAGACGGCGGTTTTTTCGCGATGGAGTTCGGCCACGACCAGGGCCCTGCGGTGCTCGCGCTCGCGCGCGCCGCGGGCTTCGCCGAGGCCGCGATCAAGAAAGACCTCGCAGGACACGACCGCGTTCTGGCCGCGCGTCGCTGAGCGAGGATCAGCGCTCGCTGCGCTCGCGACACGTGTCATCCGAGCACCGCGTGACCGTCCCTGTGTACGGATCGACCGCGAAATGTAGCGGCTCTGCGTGTGTGCTGCTCGTGCGCATCTCCGTCGCGAACACCCACTGGCACTCGGGCGCGCCGCGCGTGCATCCCTGCGCTGGCGTTCCTCCGACTTCGAAGTCAGGCGCGTCGCCGTAGGTCGCGCGCTCGTTGCGCAGGTGTTCGACGACCATCGCATTTGCGCGCAGCCGGCGCTCGGCCTCTTCGCGCGTGATCCATGCCCCCGCTGGCGCGGCGCTGCTGCTCGCCGAGCTCGTCTCCGCGGCGGCTCCGGACGACGCGCTCGCGTTGGCGCTGCTGGTGCTGGCGTTGCTGTTGTTGGGGTTGGTGTTGTTGGTGCTGTTTGCGTTGTTCGCGCCGCAGTGAACCGTGGCCGCGACCGACACGGCGAACGCGAGGCGCCTCGCCTTCTCGACACTCGAATGCATGTGCGTTGTGTACCTCGATTCGTGGCAAAGCAACGACGGTCGGACCCGCGCTCTTCCAACCGGAGTCGCACGAAATCGTCTGTCATCGACGAGCGCGCAGGGCAGACTACCCTCTCGCTGTGTACGCAGGACACCTCGACCTCGCGCAGCCGCTCTATTGGGTCCTCGATGACGCGCTCGACGACGAGGCGTGCGCTCGCTACGTCGCCCGCATCCGCGACGGACAGCAAGAGCGCGCTCCAGTGATCACTGAACACGGCGTGGGTCTCGACCTCGCGGTGCGCAACAACACGCGCGTGATGTGGGACTCGGACGCGGAGGCTCAGTCGTTGCTCGCGCGAATCGATCAGCGAATTCCCAGTCGATTGTCGGGCCTCGCGCGCGTGGGAGCGAACCCTCGGCTGCGGCTGTATCGCTACGGCGAAGGCGAGAAGCACAGCGCGCACTGGGACACGGTCGTCGAGTTCGAGCGCGGGGCGCGGAGCCTGCTCACGCTGGTGTTCTATTTGAACGACGGGTTCTCTGGGGGCGAGACGGTGTTTCAAGAGCTCGACGCGCGGATCACGCCGAAGCGCGGGCGCGCGTTGGTGTTTCAGCACCGCGTGTTGCACACCGCGACCACGGTGCAGCGCGGCGAAAAATTCGTGCTTCGAACGGACATCGTGTTCGGGCCCAAGGGCTTCGTCGGGCCGCTGAACGTGCTATCGACGCCGTGAGCCGATGCCGACCGAGCCTGACTTTCGAGCGATGCTCGAGCGATGTCTCCCTGTGAAGTGCGCGCAAGGCGAGCTCTCGCTCGTCGCTGGTGAGCACTCGGTGTACGTGTTCGAGCACGGGCTGACCGCGCGATTGAGCTGGCAGCGCGCTCGACCCGAGGGGTACGAGTACGACCTGTCGCCGACCGAGGCGAGCGTCGAGTTTCGCCGCCCCGGAACGCGCGGTGAGCCGCTCACCCTCGCGCAGATCGAGGCCCTGTTGCGCGCGCTCGCGACGCTGTTTCCTGCGATCGAACGAGAGCAGCCCGCGTGGTTCGACGGCGTCGGCGATCCGCGCGCGTTGATCCCTCGGGCGGTGCTCTCGAAGAAGTCGCTGAGCAGCGAGGACGAGTTCTATCGCGCGCTCGCGGTGGAGTTCGGCGTGGGGTCCGTGTTGGTCTCGAGCGAAGAACGCGCGAGCTGGCTCACGCTCGAAGAGATCGACGCGATCGTGCGCAGCGCGTTTCCCGTCAACGCGGGGCTCTTCGAGATCGCCCTGGGCACCGCGAGCGCGTACGGCGACGACAAGGTCTTCGGGGCCGTCGTCGATCGCAGAGGATCGATCGCGATCGTCGTGCAGCTCCTCGTCTACGAGCCCGCCGACGGCCAGTTCATGATCCGCGACATCAAGGAACAAGAGGTCTACACGCTCCCGGCCGAGCGGCGCGGCGAGCGCGAGCGATTCGAAGCGTTTGTCCAAGGGCTCGCCGACGGGATCCGCGCGCTCTTCGAAGCGCGACCCAACGACGAGCGCGTCGCGTACGCGATGCCGTCCGAGCTGTGGGACTCGAGCCTGCTCGCGCTCAAGCGAGCCAAGACCCGCGAGGACTTCGCCAACGCCTACCGCACCCGCAAAAAGCTCTGACGCGCCGACGCGTCGAGCAGGCAACGAATGCGGTATTTCTCTTCAAGCGCTTGAAGGAATTCCTGACGCGGCGCGTTATGTGGCGGTCATCGGGCGGCGCGACCCAGCGCACGTAATCGCGATTAATCGCTCGATCGGGCGCTGCGGCCTCGGGACCGCGCGGCTCGGGCGTCACTGGGGGCATGAACACAAAGCCAACGCGCCTGCGTGGACTGTCACCCGTCGCGGCGCTCCTCGTTGTTTCGACCCTCGGCTGCAGCGCTCCGAACAGCGCTGACAGCGGCGCGATGTCCGACGCGAGTCTGGACGGAGCCACGACCTTCAGCGCGGTGATCGGCCCCGAAGGAGGGGAGCTCACCGCGGGATCGTTCGGGATGACGCTGTACGTTCCACCGAACGTCGTCCCGCAGCCCACGACGATCACGGTCCGCGTCGAGGACCCTTCGCGCTATCCTGGGAGCGGCGACGTGCTCGGGCCCGTCTTCGACTTCGGCCCCGACGGGTTCGACTTCGTCCGTCACGTGCGGCTCATCGCGACCGCCGCGCGAAGGCCTCCCGCCGGTGAATTTGCAGTGCTCGCGGTGTTCGACACGACGCTGAACCGATGGGTTCCGCTCGAGGGCTCGTACGAGACCGGCGACGCCTCGCGCGGCGAAGCTCGCGTGCTCGGACGGACGACGCACTTCAGCGCGTACACGACGTTCAAGTCGCCGAGCTTCGCGCACCCGCAGTGCCGCCTCTTGCAAAATGACCCTGGAATCAACACGGCGAACACCGTCACCGTGACGGGCGCGACGCTCGTTCGACGCACGGCGCGCGGGGGGATCGAGTGGTCCTCCGAGTGGATCGCCAACGCGCCCACGATCACGATCTCGGGTCGCGCGGTGCTCGACGGACAGGGACAGTGGGCCGCGTGGCGCGCAGGAGCGCACCTCGGAGGAATGCCCCGCCCAGCGCCGATCGGGTTCACGATCTCGGGGCAGCGTTGGTCGGTCACCGCGGACGTCCGCGCGCTCGCGGCGAGCGGCCACGTCGCGCTCTCGTTCGACGAGTTTTGCCAGGGCAACTACGATCTTGGTTTCGTGTGCGGCCCTGGCTGTTCGGGACCCGCGACCGACGCAGGCGTCGACGCCTCGACCGACGCGCGCGCGCCGGTGGCGTGCGCCGCAGGGACCGCGACCATCACCACGCCGGCGCCTACGTCGATGGCCGTCGCAGGCCAGACCCTCGTCGGCGTCCAGAGCGGAACGACGGACGCATTTCAAACGTTCGACCTCCGCGCGCCGACCTCGCCGGTCCCCCTCGCGACGAGGCCCCTGCTCGCCAACGCTCCGCGGCAGGTCGCCGTGCGGGGAACGACGGCGTTCGTCACCGACGGCCCTCGCGTCGTGGCCTTCGACGTGAGCGCCCCCTCGAGCCCCACGGAGCTCGGCGCATACAACGTCGACACCGACGCGACGCTCCGCGCGGCGCTCGGAAATCCCGCGGCCCGCATCGACGCGATGGGCGTCGCCGTCTCCGCGACGAACGTCATCGTCGCGACCACCAGCCGCGGGCTCGTCGTGATCGACGCGAGCAATCCCGCTGCGATGACGCGCGTCGGCCACAGCAACGCAGGCACGACCTCGCCGCGGATGGTGGCCGTCCAGGGCGCGCGAGCGTACGTGCTCGCCAACGAGAATCGCGTGTGCGTTCCGTCCCCGTGCAACCCGCCCGAGCTGCGCGGCGCGGTGATCTTCGACGTGTCCACCCCCGCGAGCCCGCAGCGGCTCGGGACCTTTGTCGTGAACAACGTCGTGCCAACGTCGCTCGCGGTCGAGGGCGACTACCTCTATCTCACCGCGACAAACTCGCAGTACTTCGTCGCGGACGTGAGCAACCCCGCGGCGCCCGTCCTGCGCGGCTCGGTCGAGACCAACGGGAGCGCCAACAGCATCGCCGTCGCGAACGGAAAGCTCTTTCTCGCGTCGAACAACAACGACCCACACATTCAAGTGTACACGCTGGCGACGAGCGCGAGCCTGCCCACGCGGCTCGTCGACGACATCCTCGCGCCCGCCGGAGGAGGCCTCGCCTTCGCCGCGGGAGCGACGCACGGCTACGTCGCGAGCGCGGGACGGCTGACGGCGATCAACCTCGCCTGCCCGTGAACAAGCCGCGCCGACAGAGACTCCGGCGAGCGCCGACTCGAAGGAGAGCGCGCGTGCTGATACGTTCGCCGGCGATGAGCGCGGCTCGACACGCGATCGCTCCGTACGCAACGGCGTTCGTCGGCGCGCCCTCCGCGCTCGACGCGCTCTCGCAGCGACGAGAGAGCGGCGCGCGGCTCCTCGCGCTGCGCGGCGCCCCCGGCGTCGGAAAGACCCGCGTCGCGATCGAGTGGGCCCGGGCATACGCGGCGCGCATGGGCTGGCGGGCGGCGCTCGTCGATCTCGCGCCGGTCGACACGCTGCAAGACTGCACGATCGCCATCGCTCGCGCGCTCGGCGTGCGCCTCGAAGGGCCGAGGCTGGGCGACGACGAGCTCGCGAAGATCGTAGTCGCGCGACTGGGTGAGCTCGGCGCGATCATCCTCGTACTCGACGGCGTCGATCGCGTGGCCGAGGCGATCGCGCCACTCCTCGAGGCGATGCTCGCGGGCAGCGAAGCGACCTTGCTCGTGACCGCGCGCGCGAGCCTCTCGAACAGCGACGGCGGCGTCGAAGTGAGGCCGCTACGGGTTCCCGCGGCCAACGCGGGGCGCGACGAGGTGCTGCGGTCGCCCGCGGTGGTCTTGTTCGTCGATCGCGCGCGATCGATCTGGCGCGACTATCGACCGTCGGGCGCCGAGCTCGAGAGCATCGCCGCGATCGTCCGCGCGGTCGACGGGCTTCCCCTCGCGATCGAGCTGGCGAGCTCGCGCCTCGCGGTCGCGACGGCGACGCAGCTCGCGCCGCTCGTGGGACCGTCGATCGACCTCTTCGTCGCCCCCGAGCGCGGGCTCGATCTGCGCACGGTCATCGGTCAATCGTGGGCGGCCCTCGAGCCCGCGCAGCGACGGCTGCTCGAGCGACTCTCGATCTGCGAGGGCGGATTCGACCTCGAGCTCGCCTCGGGCGTCCACCGAGGGGCGTCGGCGGACCGCGTGGCGCAGCACATCGCCTGCGTCGACGCGCTGCACGCGCTCGTGCGACGGTCGCTCGTCGAGTCGTTCGAGCACCACGACGGAGGCGGCGCGCGTCGATTTCGTGTGCTCGAGCCGATCCGCATGTTCGCCGCGGCGCAGCTCGACGCCCGCGGCGAGCGGGCGGAGGTCGAGCGCGCGTTCGTTCGAGCCGTGCGCGAGCTCCCTTCGTCGAGCGTGCTGTTCGTCGAGACCCTCGACGCGCTGCGGTTCGTGCTTCGCGAAGAGCGCAACTATCGCAAGGCGCTCGCGCTCGCCGAGGCGCAAGACGACGACGAGTCCGTGATCGCGCTGCTCGTCACGATGGCCGTGTACCACCGCCTGCACGGCCCGATCGCGTGGTGGATGGCAGCCGAAGAGCGCTCGCGTCACCGACTCGCGCGGGTCTCGAACGAGCTTCGGCGCGACGCGCTGATCACCCGAGTGCAGTTCACCCTGAGCCTCGGCGGCAGCGAGCGCGCTCGCGAAGCGCTGAACGAGCTCGAAGAGAGAGCCCGCGCGTCGGACGAGCGGGAGCTGCTCGCGTGGGCGCTCAGCAAACAGTCGATCGTCTCGGCGCTGCTCGGCGAGCTCGACGCGAGCGCTCGGCAGCGAGACCAAGCGCGATCGTTGCTCGGGAGCTGCTCGGATTCGGTGCGCCTCAGGGTGCTCCGCGACGCGGCCTGGACGCTCAGCCGCGCGGGAGACCGGGCGCGCGCCGAGCAGCTCTACCGCGAGGCGCTCGAGATCGCCCTGCGGATCGACGCGACGCTGAACATCGCGCCCCTCTACCACTTCATCGGGCACGAGGAGTTCGACCGAGGCGCGCTCGATGAAGCGGCGACGCACCTCCTTCTCGCCTGTGAAATCGCTGACCGTTGCGCCGATCGTCGGGTGCGCTACGCGAGCACCGGGACCCTGGGGCTCGTCTACACCGAGCAAGGCCGGCTCGACGAGGCGCGAGAGACCCTGCAGCGCGCGCTCGACGGGCACATGCGGTACGGCGAGCGCTGGTACGAAGCAGAGACGCGCACGTACTTCGGCTTCTTGTCGCTCGAGTCCGGGGCCGCGACCGAGGCCGATCGGTGGTTTCGCGAAGCGACCGCGATCCACGACGAGACCAACGACGTCGCGTCGAAATCCATGGCTGACGTCGGGCGTGTGCTCGCCCTGCACGAACTCGGCGAGCGCGCCGCGGCGCGAGCGCTGCTCGAAGAGATCGAGGCGCGGGTGACCATGATCGATCGATCCGCCGTGGTCGAGACGATCGACCTCGCGCGCCGCGCCGACGGCGTGTCCGTCGCTCGACAGCTCGCGGCGTCTGGATCGAACCACGAGGCAGAATCCAAGGCAGGCGAGCTACGCGACGGGCTCCGAGGCGTCCTCGCGGAGCGCCCCGAGGCCGAGCTTCGCATCGTGCTGCGCTCGCTGCTCGCGATCGTCGAGCGGCTGCTCGCGCGATGGCAAGAGGGCGTTCGAGGCGCTCGCGCGTTCGAGGTGGCCTTCGACGGGTCGTGGGTGCGCGTCGACGGGGTGACGATCGAGCTCACGCGAGCGAGCGAGCGAAAGATGGTCCTGGCGCTCGCGCGCGCGAACGGCGCCCCGTTGTCACTCGAAGCGCTCTTCGACGCGGGATGGAAGGGCGAGCGCGCCGCGCCTGAAGCGAAGACCAATCGCGTTCGTGTGGCGCTGACGGGCCTGCGTCGCGCGGGGCTGCGGAGCGTGATCGAGCGCACCGCCGAGGGGTATCGGCTGTCGCCGGACTGCGCGATCAAGCTGCTCGGCGCGTGAGGCGCATCTGGGAGGGCCCTTCGAAATCGCGAGCGCAACAGAGCTCGCGTGTCATGCTTTCGCGCCGACAACGCTGGCACGGGAGGATCGATCATGACGGACGCGAGCGACGGGCTCGGGCAGAGAATGTTGCGACAAGCGACACGCGCGATTCGCGACGCGATCGTGGCGGAGACCAAGCAGAAGGAACCCACGTATTTCGCGAAGCGATTGGGCGAGCACTTCGGCCGCGAAGCGCTCTTCTTGCCGATCGTCGGCGACTCGGTCGCGTCGCGCGATCACATGAACATTCAGGTCGCGGTCGAGGCGCTGCTGGCGAGCAACGAGCGGAGCTTCGAGCTCGTCGGCGTCTCGCGCACGATGATGGGCGGAACGGACATCGCGACGCTGCTGCAGTCCGCGCCTGGCTTCGGAGGGTTCGGCGCGCCGACGCAGGGGCCCGTGCAGTACACGCGCTTCGACCTGCCCGATGGGTCGACGGTGAGCGCTGTCGAGAACGGGCTCTACCTCGTGCGATCGCCGAGCGAGACGTTCGCGCTCTACGTCGCCGTTCCAGGAGAAATGCAGCGCTATCTGAGCATCGTCTCGGTGCAAGTGATGGCCGAGCGCGCCGAGACGGCCGAGAGGATCATCTCGGAGCTGCGCGCGCTCACGCGCGAGAAGAACATGTACCGCGGCCGCGTCGTGTCGCTCGAGGTCTCGGATCGCGAGGTGGTCGTTCGCTTCCACGCGCTCCCGAAGGTCGATCGCTCGCAGATCATTTTGCCCGAGGGGCTGCTCGATCGGATCGAGCGGCAGACCGTGCGCTTCTCGCAGCACGCGGACAAGCTCCGCGCGATGGGGCGGCACATCAAGCGCGGCGTTCTCTTGCACGGCCCGCCCGGCACAGGAAAGACGTTCACCGCGATGCACCTCGCCTCGTGCATGCCCGATCGCACAACGGTGCTCGTCACCGGTCGCGGCCAGGGGTTGCTCCAACAGAGCTGCCAGCTCGCGAAGATGCTGCAGCCGGCGACGGTGATCATCGAGGACGTGGACTTGATCGCCGAAGAGCGCTCGAGCGCGAACGCGTGCAATGTTCCGCTCTTGTTCGAGCTGCTCAACGAGATGGACGGGCTGTCGGGCGACTCGGACGTGCTCTTCGTGCTCACGACGAACCGGCCCGAGATCTTGGAGCCTGCGCTCGCCGCGCGTCCGGGGCGCATCGATCAAGCGATCGAGATCGCGCTGCCCGACGAGGACTGCCGCCGCAGGCTCATCGCGCTCTACTCCGAGGGAATGCCCACGCGCATCGACGCCCTCGCCGAGGTCGTCGCGCGCACCGAAGGCGCGAGCGGGGCGTTCATCAAAGAGCTGTTGCGCAAAGCGGCCCTGGTCGCGGTCGACCGCGGCGGCGACGAAGTGACCGACGACGACGTGCGCGCGTCGATGCACGAATTGCTCGTGGACGGAGGGCCGCTCACCAAGGCGCTGCTCGGCGCGAGGACGCGAGCCAGCGCGGAGTGAAGCGCGGTTGCCTCCGCGCAACACGGTCGTTGCGCGCCGCCGAACTGCCGAGGGGTCTCGCGGCGCGCTACACTGCGCGCTGCCGATGAATCGTCGTTCAGTCCTGCGCACCCTCGGCGCTACGCCGCTCGTGACGCTCGCGTCTTCGCTGCCCGGCTGCACGCGCCCTCCCGAGCCCGCGGCGAGCGCGAGCAACACGGGTGGGGCGCGCATCGAGGGCGCTCCGTCGGTCGCGCGCTTCACGACGAGCGGCGATCCCGTCGTGTCGGTCGAGCCGCTCTCGACGCAGTGGCGCACGAAGGACCCGTTCTTGTTCTGCGCGCACCACGACGACGCGTACCCGATCGGAAACGAGAGCATGGGCCCTCGCGAGTCGCTCGCGGGGAGGGACATCGGACAGGATTTTTCCAGGCAAAATGGCTGGAGCATGTACCACGGGAGCGTGGTGCCTGGGTTTCCGCAGCACCCGCACCGGGGCTTCGAGACCGTCACGATCACGCGCAAGGGCCTGGTGGATCACTCGGACTCGCTCGGCGCGACCGCTCGCTACGGCGACGGCGACGTCCAGTGGTTGACAGCTGGGGCCGGTATTCAACACGCAGAGATGTTTCCGCTCGTCTCGTCGGAGCACGACAATCCGCTCGAGCTCTTTCAGCTCTGGCTCAACCTCCCGCGCGCGGACAAGTTCGCTGATCCTCACTTCTCGATGCTGTGGAGCGATCGGATCCCCCGCCACACGGCGCTCGATCGCGACGGCCGCCGCACGGAGGTCACGGTCATCGCTGGAGCGCTCGGCTCGGTGCGTCCGCTCGCGCCTCCGCCGCGCTCGTACGCGGCGCGCGCTCGCTCGGAGATCGCGATTTGGACGCTGAAAATGGCGCCCAACGCGCGCTACACGCTGCCGGTCGCCTCCGCGGAGCTGCACCGAATGCTCTACTTCTTTCGCGGCGCAGGCCTTCGCATCAACGAGCGCGCGCTGCCCTCGAGGCACCTCGCTGAGCTCCGCGCCGAACGCGAGACGACCCTCGTCAACGGCGCGGACGAGGGCGAGCTGTTGCTCTTGCAGGGTCGCCCCATCGGCGAGCCCGTCGCGCAGCGCGGCCCCTTCGTGATGAACTCGATGGAGGAGATTCAGCAGGCGTACAGCGACTATCAGCGCACGCGGTTCGGCGGATGGCCGTGGCGATCATTCGATCCCGTGCACGCGAAGACGCGCGGACGATTCGCGGTGCACGCGGACGGACACCGCGAGAGCGCGTGAGTCGCGCGCTGCGATCGAGGGACGCGCGAAGACCAAATCGCCGTCGTCGCTCGCGTCTCGGGCCTCCGCGTGGCATACTCTCGACCGCTCACAAGATCCGATGCGCCGAGGCGTTTTTTGCCCCCGTGTGATCGGACTCGTCTTCCTCGCATCACGTCTCCACGAAATGAGCCGCGCCGCGCGGCTTTCGAGACCCGTGAGAGTCACGAAGGAGCGAGAATTTCCATGGCCTGGTCGCGTTGGTTCGACCTCACCAGTTCGATCGTCGCGAACGAAGCGCCGACGACGTGCGGCGTGTTCTGCATCGCCCGCGCCGAGTCGACGATCAGCTACCCAGCTGGCGCGAGCGCGACGGTCCTGCTCGGCGTCGCCCCTGATCGACAACGAGGACTCCGCGCGATCCTCGCTGAAATCGCCCGTGGAACGCGCCCCGACCTCGCGGTCCAGGGGCAGCTCCACGGGCTTCGCTTCTGCTTCCAAGGCAACCTCGGCGACGCCGCAGGGGGCATTCACAAGCAGCTCCTCGAGGACTTCAAACACACCTACGGAGCCCCTCCGTGCTGCAACGAGAGCAATCAGTGACCGCAGAAAAACCAGCGCCGAAGCGCCGTGCCCCCCGAGCGTCCAAGGCCGCTCCCAACGCTGTCGCCGTCGTCGTCGACCGCTTCGTTCGCCACCCGCTCCGACCCGATTGGGGCGTCGGTCGCGTGCTCGACGACAGCAACGGCCAGACGCGCTTGCTCTTCAGCGACGGTCGGTTTCGAAAGTTCACGGACCTCTCGAGCTTCGAGAGCGTGAGCGCCGAGGACGCCAACGCCGTCGTGTGGGCCACGCCTCAAATCGAAGAGCCCAACGCCCCGCTGCCCCGCCGCCGCGTCATCGTCCGCGCCGAGCGCTGAGCGCGTCCGCCGTCACGCCATCTCGCTCGCGAGATAGCGCCCCGTGACGCTCGTCTTGCTCTTGGCCACCTTCGCGGGCGGGCCGGCGACGACGATCTTGCCGCCCTCTGCGCCGGCGCCAGGCCCCACGTCGATCACCCAGTCGCTCGCAGAAATCACGGACAAATCGTGCTCGACGGCGATCACGGTGTTGCCCGCGTCGACGAGCTTCTGCAGTTGAACGAGCAGCCGCGCGACGTCCGCGGGGTGCAGCCCCGTCGTCGGCTCGTCGAGCACGTACAGGCTCGCGCCGCGCTGCGAGCGCTGGAGCTCGGTCGCCAACTTGATTCTTTGTGCCTCGCCACCGGACAGCTCGGTCGCCGGCTGACCCAGGCGCAGATAGCCGAGCCCCACCTCGCGAACGACCGAGAGCGAGCGATGCACCGAGGGATCGTCCGCGAAGAACGCGTGCGCCTCGTCGACGGTCATCGCGAGCACGTCCGCGATGGACTTGTCGCGATGCTTCACGCGCAGGGTCTCGGCGTTGTAGCGCGCGCCGGCGCAGACGGGACACGGCGCGTAGACGCTGGGCAAAAACAGCATCTCGACCGAGACGAAGCCCTCGCCCTCGCAGTTTTCGCAGCGGCCCTTCGCCACGTTGAACGAGAACCTCCCCGCGTCGAACTTCATCGCCTTCGCTTGCTTGGTGCTCGCGAAGAGCTTTCGAACGCCGTCGAAGAGCCCCGTGTAGGTCGCGAGGTTCGACCGCGGCGTGCGCCCGATGGGCCGTTGATCGACGCGCACGAGGCGCGAGACTCGATCGAGGCCCGACGAGACGCGACCGCCCACGGGCTCGATCGCGGGCGACAGCAAGCCGTCGTCGTCGAGCTCGCCGTCGTCTTCGTCGCTCGTGTGGCCAAGGGCCTTCGAGACGAGCTCGACGAGAGCCTGGCTCACCAAGCTGGATTTTCCCGAGCCAGAGACGCCTGTGACGGCGGTGAGGGTCCCGAGCGGAAACTTCGCGTCGAGCCCCACGAGGTTGTTTCGCGTGACCCCTTCGAGCGCGAGCCACTCGCGAGGCTCGCGGACCGGCCGCGCTCGCCGCGACGCGCGCTCGAACAAGTGCTCGCGCGTCTGCGACTCGGGCACGCCTCGAAGCCCCTCTGGGGGGCCGCTGTAGATCACGCGACCGCCGCGTTCGCCGGCGTGGGGACCGACGTCGACGATCCAATCGGCCTCGCGGATCACGGCGATCTCGTGCTCGACGACGAAGATCGAGTTGCCGCTGCGCTGCAGCTTTCTCAGCGCGCGGAGCAGCGCTTCGGTGTCCGCGGGGTGCAGGCCCGCGGAGGGCTCGTCGAGCACGTACACGACGCCGAAGAGGTTCGATCGGACCTGCGTCGCGAGTCGAAGTCGCTGCAATTCTCCAGGCGAAAGCGTCGGAGTGCTTCGATCGAGCGAGAGGTACCCGAGCCCCAAGTCCAAGAGGACCGAGAGCCTCGCCATCGCGTCCTCGCCGATGCGCCGCGCGACGAGGGCGCGCTCGGGGTGCGCCTTCGCGTCGGGCGTCGTGGCCGCTCCCGAGGCGTACGGAGCGACGATGCTCGCGAGCTTCGCGAGGGACACCCGCGAGAGCTCGGTGATGTCTCGGCCGGCGAACGTGACGGAGAGGGCCTCGGGGCGGAGCTGCTTTCCGTGGCACGACTCGCAGTCGCGCCCGACCATGTACGCGAGCGCGCGCTTCTTCATCGCGGCGCTCGGCGAGTTGGCGAACGTGTGCATCACGTGCCGCTTGGCGCTCGAGAACGTCCCCATGTAGCTCGGCTCGGCCTTGCGCTTCACCGCGCGCCGCGTCTCTTCGGGCGTGAACCCCGCGTACACAGGGACCACGGGCTGCTCGTCGGTGAACAAGATCCAGTCGCGCGTCTTCTTGGGGAGCGACTTCCACGGGCAATCGACGTCGATCCCGAGGGTCACCAAGATGTCGCGCTGGTTCTGCCCGCCCCACGCCGTCGGCCACGCGGCGACGGCGCGCTCGCGAATCGTGAGCGAATCATCGGGGACGAGCGATCGCTCGGTGACGTCGTACACGCGCCCGATGCCGTGACACACAGGGCAAGCGCCCTCGGGGGTGTTCGGAGAAAACGCCTCGGCGTACAGGATGGGTTGATTTCGTGGGTACGTTCCTGCGCGCGAGTAGAGCATGCGCAGAAGGTTCGAGAGCGTCGTGACCGAGCCGACGGTCGAGCGGGTGGTGGGCGTTCCGCGCTGTTGTTGTAGGGCGACCGCAGGCGGCAGCCCCGCGATGTCGTCCACCGACGGGACGGGCATCTGATCGAACAGGCGCCGCGCGTAGGGCGAGACGCTCTCGAGGTACCGCCGCTGCGCTTCGGCGTAGATCGTCCCGAACGCCAGCGACGACTTGCCCGAGCCCGACACCCCCGTGAACACCACCAGCGCGTCCCGCGGAATGTCCACGTCCACGTCGCGCAGGTTGTTCTCGCGCGCGCCTCGCACACGGACAAAACGGTCACCTGGAGAGAGATCTTCGGTCTTGGTCATCGCGATTCGAAACCGCGACGGTGTCGCGCGATTGCGCGCGATCGCGCAACTCTCTTGCGGGACGTCGGTCGAAGAAGCGCCGCGCGCGGCCTCACCCCCGCTGCCGCGCGCCCGTTCTCCCGCGAGGGATCGCGGGAGAGGGGCTTCGAGCACAGCGACGTCATCACGACGCCACCGAAGTCGATGACGCCCATGAAATCAAAGCCCCTCTCCCGCGATCCCTCGCGGGAGAGGGGCGCGCGGCAGCGGGGGTGAGGCCCCTCCCCGTTGCTGCACGCCCTGCACGCGGCTGCACCGTTTGCACTTGGGGCGCGCCCTGTTCGCCGTTTCGCGCAGAGAACGCACGTGCGGCGCGCTGGCACCGTCGTTGCTCGCTCGCGCACTCGCTATGGCCTCTGCTCCTCTTGCGCTGGGTCCCGCGATTCGCGCAACGCCCGCAGCACCCGTCGCGCTCAGCGACGCGTCCTGCGCCCACTGCGGCGGCGTGATCGATGATCCCGCCCTCGCGCCGTACTGCTGCGAGGGCTGCGGCGCGGTCGCGGCCCTCCTGCGCAACGAAGGGCTCGAGCGCTACTACGACCTCCGCGGCGGGAGCGCGATCGCTCCGGCGCGCAGCGCAGAGGCGCCTCGTGACCTCGCGTGGATCGAGCCCCTCGAAGAGCGCATTCGCAGCGCGCCGGGGACCCTTCGCGTCGAGCTCGACCTCCAAGGCATCCAGTGCACGGCGTGCGTCTGGCTGCTCGACGAGCTCTTTCGCCGCGCGCCAGGGGCCCTTCGCTGCGAGGTCAACTCGGGCCTCGGGCACGTGAGCATGCTCGTGACGAAGGAGTTCTCGCTTCGCGAGTACGTCACGACCGCCGGCAGATTGGGCTACCGCTTCGGGCTGCCCTCGAAGCAGAGCGACCGCGAAATGCCTCGTCGATCGGGCCTCGTCGCGCGCCTCGGCGTGTGCGCCGCGCTCGCGATGAACGCGATGATCTTCGCGATCCCGCTGTACCTCGGGCTCGACTCGGGCCCGACGTACCACGCGTTTCGATGGATCTCCTTCGGGCTCGCGACGCTGAGCGTGATCGTCGGCGGCTCGGTCTTCGTGCGCTCGGCCGCCGTCGCGCTGCGCCAACGCATCCTGCACCTCGACGTCCCGATCGCGCTCGGGATCATCGCCGCGTGGTCGGGCTCGGCCCTGCACCACCTCAAGGGAATGGACGGCGCGGCCTACTTCGACACCGTCGCGGTCTTCATCGCGCTGATGCTCTTCGGTCGGTGGATGCAAGAGCGCGCGATCGAGCGCAATCGACGGATGCTCCTCGCGGACGACGGCGTCGAGAAGCTCCCCGCCCGCCGGGTGAGGGACGATCGAGTCGAGGTCGTTCGGTGTGCAGAAATCAAATCGGGCGATCGAATGCTGGTCGCCCCGGGCGAGCCCGTGCTCGTCGACGGCGTGCTGCGGGACCTCGAGGCGTCCGTCTCGCTCGACTGGATCCAAGGCGAGAGCGCTCCGCGGCCCGTGCTTCAGCGCGAGCTCGTCCCCGCGGGCGCGTTCAACGCGGGGAGCCGGGCGATCACCGTCGAGGCGAGCACGGACTTCGCTGCGTCTCCGCTGCGAGCGCTCTTGGGAAGCGCCCCGCGCGACGATCAAGCGCGGGCGACGCCGTGGTGGCAGACGCTCGCGCGCTACTACGTCCTCGCGGTGCTCACGCTCGCGACCGCGGGCCTCGTGGGCTGGTGGTACTTCGCGGGGCTCTCGCGCGCGCTCGAAGTCGTGACGGCGGTGCTCGTCGTGACGTGCCCCTGCGCGTTCGGGCTCGCCGCGCCGCTCGGCTACGAGATCGCGCAGTCGGGGCTCCGTCGCGTCGGCCTCTTCGTCCGCACCGCGGGCTTTCTCGATCGCGCCACCAAAGTGCGCCGCGTCGTCTTCGACAAGACCGGAACGGTCACGACCGGCGCCCTCGAAGTGAAGGACCCCTCGCCCCTCGTCGCGCTCGAGAGCGAAGACCGACAGACGCTCTTCAACCTCGTCGCGCGCTCGAGCCACCCGCGCGCGACCGCCGTGCGCAAGGCGCTCGAGAGGCTCGCGACCGGGGACGCAAGCGCTGCGACCGGCGCACAAGAATTCAACAGCCTCCACTTCGACAGCGCGCTCGACGTCGTCGAGCACATCGGCAAGGGCCTCGAGGTCACGGCGCGCGGCGCGACGTATCGGCTCGGCTCCGCGCCGTGGACGCTCGGCGACGGGGCCGAGGGCGAGCGGTTCGGCGAAGGAGCGCTCGTGTTTACGCGGACGAATCCCAGCGGCGGAGCGATCGAGACGCTCGCGATCGTCGAGACGGACGAAGTGTTGCGCCCCGACGCGCGTCGCGAGGTCGCCGCGCTCGAAGCCGAGGGCTACGAAGTGTGGCTGCTCAGCGGAGACGCGCCTTTGCGCGTCGCGCGCACGGCTTGCACCTTGGGCATCCCCGAGGAGCGAGCGATCGGCGGATGCACGCCGAGCGACAAGCGTGCGTGGGTCGAGGCGCACGACCGCGGAGACACGCTCGTCGTCGGCGATGGCGTCAACGACGCGCCCGCGGTCTCTCTCGCGTTCTGCGCGGGAACGCCCGCGATCGACCGCCCCTTTCTCCCTGCGCGCACGGACTTCTACTTCACGACCGCGGGGCTGCATCCAGTGCGCGCGGCGCTCAAAACTGCGCGAATCCTCGCGAGGACCAACGCGCGCAACCTCGCCGCGGCGCTGGCCTACAACGTGCTCGTCGTCGCGTTGGCGCTGGCCGGCGGCATGTCCCCGCTGCTCTGCGCCGTGATCATGCCCGCGAGCACGTTGGTCTTCCTCTTGGCGACCTGGGTGCAACTGGGCGGGAGCAACGCGCCATGGAAGTGATCGTTCTTCAAGCCTTCGTCAGCCTGATGCTGGTGCTCTGCATGCTGCTTCTCTTCGGACACATGCTCCGAAAGCGCACGCCCGAGCACGCCGATCGGCTGGCCCTGATGCCGCTCGAAGACGACGAGTCCTCGCAGGGCAAGTGAGCGCTGCTCGCAGATCAAAGACATCGATTTCTTTTTGCAACGAGACACACGAAAGGAGTGCTGCTCATGGACGGCGGCGGTTCCTCGGCTGAATCCGAGGTCGTCGAGACGGAGCGCGTCGCGTACAACGATGCGGTCGTCCGAAACTTCATCTGGGCGTCGGTAGTGTTCGGCGTCGTCGGGATGCTCTTGGGCGTGATCATCGCCCTTCAGCTCGCCTGGTGGCCTGCCAACGCGGCGTCCTTCCTCACCTTCGGACGCTTGCGCCCGTTGCACACAAACGCGGTGATCTTCGCGTTCGTGGGCAACATGATGTTCGCCGGCGTCTACTACTCGACGCAGCGACTCTGCAAAGCGCGCATGGCGAGCGACCTGCTCTCGAACATCCACTTCTGGGGATGGCAGGCGATCATCGTGTCCGCGGTCGCGACGCTGCCCTTCGGCATCACGACCAGCAAGGAGTACGCAGAGCTCGAGTGGCCGATCGACATCGCGATCGCGCTCATTTGGGTGGTCTTCGCGGTGAACTTCTTCTGGACGCTCGCCAAGCGCCGCGAGAAACACCTGTACGTCGCGCTGTGGTTCTACATCTCCACGATCATCACCGTGGCGATGCTCCACATCGTCAACTCGCTCGCGATCCCCGTGAGCTTCTTGAAGAGCTACTCGGTGTTCGGCGGCGCGCAAGACGCGCTCGTGCAGTGGTGGTACGGACACAACGCGGTCGCGTTCTTCCTCACGACGCCGATCCTCGGGATCATGTACTACTTCGTCCCGAAGGCCTCGGGGCGGCCGGTGTACTCGTACCGACTGTCTATCGTTCACTTCTGGGCGCTGGTGTTCATGTACATCTGGGCAGGGCCTCACCACCTGCTCTTCACCGCGCTTCCTGACTGGGCGCAGACGCTCGGAATGATCTTCTCGGTCATGCTCTGGGCCCCGTCGTGGGGCGGCATGATCAACGGTCTGCTCACGCTCCGCGGAGCGTGGGACAAGCTGCGCACGGACCCGGTTCTCAAGTTCTTCGCCGCGGGCGTGACGTTCTACGGCATGGCCACGTTCGAGGGACCATTGCTCTCGATCAAGAGCGTCTCGGGCCTCGCGCACTACACGGACTGGATCGTCGGACACGTCCACTCGGGCGCCCTCGGGTGGAACGGCTTCGTCGCCGCAGCGATGTTCTACTGGCTCGTCCCGAGGCTGTACGGAACGAAGCTCTACTCGACGAAGGCCGCGGACGCCCACTTCTACATGGGCACCTTCGGGATCTTGATCTACGCGCTCTCGATGTGGGCCAGCGGCGTGACGCAAGGGCTCATGTGGCGCGCGCTCACCTCCAACGGCGCGCTGCAGTACCCGAACTTCGTCGAGACCACCGTCGCGATCCAGAGCATGTACTGGGCGCGCCTCGTCGGCGGCCTGCTCTACCTCGCGGGCATGTGCGTCATGGCGTGGAACCTCGTCATGACCGCGCGCGCCGGCAAAGCCGTCAACGTCGAGACCAACGTCACGTACGCGAAGGACACCGCGCCGCCCGTTCGCTGGACCGAGGTCGTCTTCGCGATGCCCGTGGTCCTCACGGCGGTCGTCCTCGCGCTGCTCGGCACCCTCGCCTTCGTCGACGGAATGGCCGGTGTTTTCACCGTCGGAATGGCCTTCGGCATCGGCACCGTCGGCGCCATCTTGATGCAAGTCGCCCGCGGCGCGGGCGGCGCGAGCTGGCACCGTCTGCTCGAGGGCAAGCCCCTCGCGTTCACCGCGTTCACCACGATCGGCGTGCTCATCGGCGGGATCGTCGAGATCGTTCCCATCGTCGTGCAGAAGCCTTCGGATCCGCGCACGACCAACGCCCCGGCGCCGCTTCGCTCGCTCGAGCTCGCCGGTCGCGACGTGTACATCTCCGAGGGCTGCTACGTCTGCCACTCGCAGATGATCCGGCCTTTCCGCTGGGAAACGCAGCGGTACGGCGAGCGCTCGACCATCATGGACTCGATGTACGACCACCCCTTCCAGTGGGGATCGAAGCGCACGGGCCCGGACCTCGCGCGCGAAGGTGGCAAGTACCCGAACCTCTGGCACTGGCGCCACATGATCGATCCGCGCGCCACGTCGCCCGGCTCGATCATGCCGCCGTACCCGCACCTGCGCTCGAACACCGTCGACTTCGCTCGCACGTCTGCGTCGATGTCCGCGCTTCGAACAGTGGGCGTCCCCTACACGCAGGAGCAGATCAACAACGCCCCCAACGAGGCGCGCACGATGGCCCAAGCGATCGTCCGCGACCTGCGCGAGCAGGGCGTCCCCAACGTGCAAGAGAACAGCGAGCTCGTGGCGCTGATCGCGTACTTGCAGCGGCTCGGAGTCGCGTCGCCCCCGGCGGTCGCCGCGCACACCACGAGCGCGTCCACCAACAACGCTGTCGCGAGTCGCTGAGGAGGATCGACCATGTTCGCTCAGTACGCTCAGACCCTGCGCCAGACCTCGCTGCTCGTCATGCCGATGGTCGCGCTGCTCTGGTTCTTCGCGATGTTCGTCATCGTGCTCGTCCGCTACTCGCGCGCGAGCAAGAGCTCGTTCGACCCCGCCGCGCAGCTGCCGCTCCTCGAGGACGACGCTGCGATGGCGACCACCACGACGACCACTCCGTCCGAAGTGAAGGAGGCGCGCAATGTCCGCTGACAGCCTCGCGCACGGCAAGCACGCACACCTGCAAACAGGAATCGGCGTCGACACGCCGGCCGACACCGTCGTTCACGCCGTCGATGACATCGAGGAGTACGACAACCGATTGCCCAACTGGTGGTTGCTCACGTTCTACGCGACGATCATCTTCTCGGTCGGGTACTTCTTTCACTATCAGATGCTCGGCGGCGAGGGCACGATCTCGTCGTACGAGCGCGAGATGCAGCCTGTGTGGGCCGCAGAGGCCGCTCGATTGCGCGCTGCAGGAGCGGTCACGCCCCAGATGCTCACCGCGCTCGCGCGCGATCAGAGCATCGTGTCCCAAGGACGCGCGCTCTTCGCGACGAACTGCGCCTCGTGCCACGCGGCCAACGGCGGCGGCGGCATCGGGCCGAACCTCACGGACAGCGCGTGGATCCACGGAGGCGCCGCGGATCGGATCTATCGCACCATCACGACGGGCGTGACCAACAAGGGAATGCCCGCGTGGGGCGCGCAGCTCGGCGCCGATCGCGTTCAAGCGATCACCGCGTTCGTGCTGACGATGAAGAACACAAACGTCCCCGGCGGACGCGCCGCGCAGGGCACGCCAGAGTGAATCGAACGGAGTCCTCGCGGACTCCTACGGTGCGCGGACGGTCCGCGAGGAGATCGCTGAGTTCATGGCTCGCAAGCTGCCAGTATTGGAGACGAGCGGCGCGCTTCGGCACGACGGCTCGCGGCGGGTGATCCACCCCGCGGATGTGCACGGACGCTTCAACACCGCGCGAAAAGCGCTGTTCTACGCGCTCGTCGCGATCATGCTCTCGTTGCCGTGGATCAAGATCAACGGCAACCCGGCGGTGCTCCTCGACATCCCAGCGCGGCGCTTCTTCTTGTTCGGTGGGACGTTCAACGCGCAAGACGGCGCGATGCTGTTCTTCGTGCTCATCGCGATCGCGTGGGCGCTCGTGACGATCACGACGCTCGCCGGCCGCGTGTGGTGCGGATGGTCTTGCCCGCAGACGGTGTTTCTCGAAGGGCTCTTTCGCCCGATCGAGCGGCTCGTGCTCGGCAACGCCAACAAGCGCATCGCGCAAGACACCCAACCCGCGACCGCGGGCCTCGTGGTGAAGAAGGCCATCGTTCACGTGTTGTGGTTCGCGGCCGCCGCGCTCGTCGCGCACGCGGTGGTGAGCTTCTTCGTCCCGCCGCAGACGCTCGCGAGGTTCATCCCGCGCGGGCCGAGCTCGAGCCCGACGACCTTCCTCTGGTCCGCGGCGTTCACGGGCGTGATCTATTTCAACTTCGCCTGGTTTCGCGAGCAGACGTGCTTGATCGTCTGCCCGTACGGCAGGCTCCAATCCGCGCTCGTCGACAAGGACTCGCTCACGGTCGGCTACGACAAGCGCCGCGGCGAACCGCGTGGAAAAGCCGCGGACAAAGAGAAGAGCCCCGAGTCCTTCGGCGACTGCGTCGACTGCAAGCGCTGCGTGGTCGTGTGCCCGACCGGCATCGACATTCGCAACGGGCCGCAGCTCGATTGCATCGGCTGCACGGCGTGCATCGACGCGTGCGACGAGGTGATGGACAAGCTCCACCGCCCGCGCGGGCTCGTCCGGTACGACTCGCTCAACGGGCTCGACGGAGACAAGAAGCGCATCGTTCGTCCGCGCGTGCTGGCGTACGCGCTCGCGGGCCTCGCGCTCTTCTCTGCGGGCACCTGCGCGTTTCGGGCTCGCAAAGACTTCGTCGCGAACGTGCTTCGCGTGCAGGGCGCGCCCTACACGCTCGAGGGCGACACCGTGCGCAACGCGTTCGAGCTTCACGTCGTGAACAAGCGCAACGACACGAGCGTGTACCTCATCGAGCCCGTCGCGCAGGGCACGGTGCGCTTCGTCGTTCCGCTCACCAGGATCTCGCTCGGGCCCTTCGCCGACGCGCGCGCCCCGGTGTTCGTCGTCTCGCAGCGCGGAAATCCCGCGGGAGACTTCGTCGCCCAGCTCCGCGTTCGCCGCGACGGCGCCCCGGCAAACGAGACGATCACCGTCAGCGCTCCCTGCCTCGCGCCGGGACGCTGAACGCCCTCCCTCCATCACACACACACAATCAACCATGGAGCTCGTCGCACTCGCCGCCGCCTTCGCCGCTGGCCTCGCCGCCTCGGGGCACTGCGTCGCGATGTGCGGCTCGGTCACGTGCACGATCGACGCGTCGTGCGCTCCGGGGTCGCGCGCGAGGACGCACGGGCTCTTTCTCGCCGGTCGCGTCGGCGGCTACGCGCTCGCGGGCCTCGCAGCCGGCTCGCTCGGAGGAGCGCTTCGCGCGATCGCCCCGACGAGCGCGCAGTGGGGCGTGCGCGCCGCCGTCGCGCTGCTCGGGGTGTTCGTCGGGCTTCAAACCGCCGGTGTATTGCGGGTGTTTTCGGCGTTCGAGCCCGCGTTGAAGGGCCTGTTCGCCAAGGTCTCGCCCGCCGTGAAGCGACGGTTGCGATCGCCCTCCGCGAGCGCCTCGCTCACGCTCGGGCTGCTCTGGTCGCTCGTCCCGTGCGGAATGGTCTACGCCGCCCTCGCCCTCGCGGCCACGTCGGGCGGAGCGCTCTCGGGCGCGCTCTCGATGGTGGCGTTCGGGCTCGGGACCGCCCCGGCGCTGCTCGGCCTCGCGTGGCTGTCATCGCGATTTCGTCAGACAAATTCCAAGCAAAACAAGTGGCTCTCCCGCGCTCGCGTCGCGCTCGGGCTCACGGTCGCGCTGCTCTCGCTCGCCGAAGGATGGCGCTCGATGGAGCGCGCCGGCTGGTTCGGGGACGCGACGCGCGTCGTGTGGGACCGCGCCGACCACTGCGCGCCTCCCCCTCGCTGAGCGCAAGCCTTGCGCGTATGCTCTCGAGTCGTTTCAACGATGACCGAGAGCGCGACGCCCGAGGGGGACGACCGGCTTCGCGCCACTGTCGCGCAGCTCGGCGCGCGCTCGCCACACGCGACGATCCGCGCGGCGCGGCGCGCGACAGAGACCTCCCCGTTGCCGAGGCTCGAGATCGAGCGCCACCCCACCGAGGACGACGCGCAGCCCGACGATCGCCCAGAGGTCGTTCGCCAGGGAGCCCTCCTCGGCAGCGGCGGCATGGGCGAGGTGTACGCAGGCGTCCAGCGCTCGCTCGGTCGAAACGTCGCGCTGAAGTTCGTCACCGAAGACGAGGGCGACGTCGATCCCGCCGCGCGAGAAGCGCTCTTGCGCGAGGCGCGGATCACGGGGCGGCTCGAACACCCCAACATCGTCCCCGTGCACGTGCTCGGCGTCGAGAGCGGCGGCTCACCGGTGATGGTGATGAAGCGCATCGAGGGAGTGAGCTGGCGTGCGCTGCTTCGGGACCGCGATCACGAGCAGTGGCGGCGCTGGTCGACGCAACACCGCGACGCGCTCGAGGCGCACGTGTCGGTGCTCTTGTCCGTGTGCGACGCGCTCGAATACGCGCACAAAAAAAGGGTCATTCACCGGGACATCAAGCCCGACAACGTGATGATCGGCCCCTTCGGAGAAGTCTACCTCCTCGATTGGGGAATCGCCCTCGAGCTCGACGCCCGAGGCGAGGCTCGCTCGGTCGTGGGAACCCCGTCGTTCATGGCCCCCGAGATGATCGACGGAGACCCCAGCGCGGTCCGCGAGTGCACCGATGTGTTTCTGCTCGGCGCGACGCTGCACTACGCGCTCACGGGACGCGCGAGGCACGAAGGCGACTCGCTGCACGCCGTGCTCTTGGCCGCGAGAGAGTGCGCGCCGATCACCTACGGCGACGAGGTCCCCGACGAGCTCGCGCGGCTCTGCAACGACGCGACCGCGCGATCGATCGAAGAGCGCATCCCGAGCGTGGCGCTGTTTCGTGAGCGGCTCGCGGGCTTCGTTCGACGACGGCCGTCGCACGCGCTCGCGATCGACGCCGAGCAGACGCTCTCGCGCGCCGAAGCGATGGCCCCCTCCGACGAGCGCGGGCGCGAATTGAAATGGCGCACGCTCTCGGACGCCAAGCTCGGGTTCACTCGCGCTCTCGCTCAGTGGCCGAGCAACACGCGGGCGATCGAGGGGCTCGACCGCGCGCGGCTCGCGATGATCCGACACGCGCTCGCCTCCGAGCACGCCTCCGCGGCGCGCGCGCTCTACGACGAGCGACCGACAGCGGACCCGACGCTCGACGCTGCGATCGCTGCGCTCGAAGCGAAGGAGGCGAAGGACCGCGCGCGCGCCGAGCGCTGGGCCCAGGTCGAAGGCGAGCTCGACACCAGCCACTCGACGAAAGAGCGCTCGCTCGCGCTCGCGGTCGTGGGCGCGCTGTTCGTCGCGTTTACCGTCGCGGTCGTGGTCCTGGCCCCCGACGGTCGCCAGCCGACGCTCGTCGAAAAGCTCGGGATCGAGCTCGTCGTCGCGATCGTGGCCGTCGGCGTGTCCTTTTGGCAACGCGATCGACTGCTGTCCGCGCGAGGCAGCCGACGCATCACGTTCGCGATCGGCGCGACGCCGGTGGTCTTGTGCCTCTCGACGCTCGCGAGCATGCGGCTCGGGGCCTCGACGCACGCCGCGACCGTCCTCTCGATGAGCTTGCTCTCCGTCGCGTACGCGACGCTCTCGGCGTTTTCAGTGCGGGCGTGGCCAGCGACGGGCGCCGCCTTGCTCGCCGCGACGCTCGGCGCCGCGATGCCCTCGCGCATGAACGTGATCATGCTGTTCGCCGCCGCGGCGATCGCGATCACGACGTTCTCCGCGGCGGCGCGCGGGAGGCTCTATCGCGAGAGAAGCGCCGCTCCCGACCGCCGGTAAATCACGCCGCGATCGAAGGTCGTAGAAGACGGCCGAGCGTCGGCGCGGTCGAGCTCGAGCCGCCACGAACCCGTCGAGACAACGACGTCGATCGAACGAGCGTCGGCGCAGCGTCACTTCCAACGCACACGAAATCGAATCACGGTGTCCGAGTACGACTCGCACACGCAATCAACCTGGCTGTGCCCTGCGATCTCGGTCGCGGCGCGCAGCGCGGTCCCGTAGCCGTCGACGAGCAGCCTCGGGACGTGGTTCACCGGAGCGTCGAGCTCGAGGACCGCGCTCGGCGCGCGCTCATCGAACTCGCGGAGGGACATCGACGTCCCTTTGTGAAAGAGCGCCCAGCTCGAAGCGGCCTTCGTGAGGAGTCGCCGCGCGCCGACGAGCCGAAACAAAATTCGATACATCGTCGAGTCGAGCAGGGCGTAGTTGTTCTTGTACGCGTGAGTCACGAAGAGCTCGTCACCCCACAAGACGTCCGCCGCTGCCAAGTAGATCGCCGTGGCGTTTCCCTCGTGAACCCACTCGCTCGCCTGCGGCGGTGATCGAACGAGCCGCGCGAGCTCGGGGGGCAGCGCATCGGCGAGCGTGCTCGTGTCGAATCCAGCGAACACCGAACGAAAGATCGATCCCTTTTGTTGGCACTCGGGATACGAGTCGAGGCCCTTCGGCAGCGCCGCGATGTACTGCTCCATCCTCCGCAGCGAGCCCATGACGCTCGAGAGCATACTCGAAAGTCGCTGTTCGCTAGGCCTTCTTCAACTACTCGACAGCGTCGACCGAGCGCACCCGACCGGTCGCGACGAGCCAGCCGGTCACGACGTTGACGGCGAGCAACACGAGCGGCGTGAGCACGACATGCTGCGAAGGCACGAGCAGCACCGCGAGCGCGCCCGCCGCCGAGAGCGCGGCGACGACGAGGAGCGAGCGCAGCTCCATGAGCGCAGCGAAGGCCAAAACGACGCTGATCGCGACGAGCCTGTGCACCGATCCCCAGAGCAACGGCCAGCGCAACCACAGTCCGAACACGTCGACCGAGGTGCTGGCCAACGCGCACAAGAGCAGCACCGACACGAGCCGTCGACCGATGCGGTTGGCCGCGAGCCGTCGTCGAAACGCGAGCACCGCGGCGACGAGCAGCGAGATGACCGCGATGTCCGCGCGCAAGAGCGCCGTGTAGTCCGGGGCCGGAGCCCGCGCGATCGCGACGGCCGCCGCGGCCACCGCGAGCGTCACCGCCGCGAACAGCCACACGCGTGAGCCTCGCCACCCTGACAGGTCGAGCTCTCGCTGCGCGGCCCGCGCGCGCTCGGCGTCGACGCGCTCGGACGCGAGGCGTGAATCGAGCTCGGCGAGCGCGTCGGAGTCTTCCTCGCGCGAGGCTCCCTTCTGCGCGAGCTCGTCGAGCAGCGCGCGGGCGGCGGTCGCGTTTCGTCTGGCGATTTCTGCGGCGAACTCCGCGCGAAGCGCGCGCAAGAGCCCCTCGTGCGCCCGTGAGTTCTCGGGCCACAGACGCAGCGCGCGCTCGAACGCGAGCCTCGCGTCGATGAGCCGCGAGATCGCCTCGGCCCCTCCCGCGGCGCCGTCCTCGAGCGCGGACTCTCCGAGCGCGCTCGACGCGAGCGAGTCTCGGTGCGCGAGCCACGCGCGCAGCGCAGAGGAGAACGCCGCGACGCTCGGCGTGCGCTCTTCAGGCGCCCGTCGCATGGCGGCGGCGCAGAGCGCCGCGAGAAACTCGGGCGTCTCCGTTGAAAACGTGGGCGGAGCCGACTCGTACGCCGCCGCGAGCGCTTCGAACACCGTCGAGCCAGCGTGGGGCGGGCGCCCCTCGAGCGCTTCGAACAAGCTCGCGCCGAGGAGATAGATGTCGGTCCACGGGCCCGCGGAGCCGACTTCGGCGTCGACGAGCTCGGGAGGCATATACGCAGGAGTTCCGACGAGCGAGCCGTCGGAGGGAGGCGCTTCGCGGTCGAGCTCGAGGGCGATTCCCCAGTCGAGGAGGTAGACTTCTCCGAAGGGGCCGATCATCACGTTGTCGGGCTTGATGTCCCGGTGAATGACCTTTTTCTGGTGCGCGTATTCGAGCGCGTCGCACACGGACAAGAGCACCGACACGTGCGCCTCGAGCGCGTCTCGGTGCTGCGTCGACCAGCGCCGCCACTGTTCGTGATCGCGGTCCCGAAGCAGCGCGCGCCAGCTCACTCCCTCGATGCGCTTCATCACCATCACGGGCGCGCCCTCGGACTCGACGCCGAGCACGTGCACGGGGACGATGTTGGGATGCTCGAGCCGGCCCGTGATCCGCGCCTCGCGCAAGAGCGCTTCGCCGCCGTCCGCGCTCGTCGCGACCTTCACCGCGACGGTGCGCCCGAGCGAACGCTGCTCGCCCGAGAAGACCTGCCCCATCCCCCCTCGACCGAGCAGCGATCGAACGACCCACTCTGCGTCCGAGGTCGTCGGCGTCACCGCGCCGAGAGACGCCCCTCGATCGAGCGACAAGCGAGGCAGCCGCTCGGTCGGCATCGGCGCGAGCGTCGCGCGCTGCGCGGGCGGCGGCGCTGCCACGGACCCGCGCACCGTCGCGTCCGGCGCGAGCCCCTCACCGTCGAAGCTCGCGCGGGTGCGCGCGATCGCTCGCTCGACCGCCGCGCGAGCGCCTTCGGTGCCCCCCGTGGGCATCGTCGGCGTCTGCGTCATCGAGGCGAGCACGATAGACCCAAACCACGCCTCATTTGAACGTCGTAGAAATGAGACAAGCGTCGGCCATAGACGAGACCGTTGAAATCAAGTCAAACCGCCACGAATCAATCGATGAAAGTGCGGCGCTCGAATGAGAGGCGGTTCACACAGCGACGGTCGTCGCGGTTTTCTCCGCACAGCGGCTCAGGCGCACCCACCGAGGAGCTCGGCGCGCCTGTCGCAAACGCAGAATCGACGCGGCTTCCGACGCGGTCATCGCACAGGACGCCGACAAACGAGCGCCCTGTAGTACGGTCTCGATTGAAGTTGTTACTACGAGCAAGTTCCGTATACTTGTTGCAATACCAAATGGAGCGATTGTGATGACGAGAGTAGGCGACAGCGCCGTTGGATACTCGATCGAGTCGTCGCGGTCGCTCGCGACGACAGTCGTCGTTCGCGCCTGGGGCTTCTGGAAGAGCGCGGTCGCCGAGCGCTTCGCAGAAGACGTCCTCTCTGCAGTGACCAAGAGCGCTCCGTTCACGGTGCTCTTCGATCTCACCGAGCTGAAGCCGCAGGGGTACGACGGCGAGAAGGCGTTCGACGCGGCGATCGCGGCGGTCTCTGCGCTGAGCTCGTTTCGATGCGCTGCCATCGTCACGACCAACGCGCTCTCGAAGCTGCAGCTCAATCGTCTCGTTCGCGCGCAGAAGCAGACGCGTTGGGTCTTCGTGGATTCTTTGGCTGACGCAGAACGAGCGCTCGCCGCGGCGTCGCGCTCGTAGCAGCACATCGCCCACTGCAACCGAGGGAGCAATCGATGGACGAGTTGGAAGCGATCAGAGCGCGCATGGCAGAGTTCATCGAGGCCATCGTGCGGGTGACGTGGGACGCTGAGCCCGAGGTGATGTTCGCGCTGTGGGCGCACACCGACGAAGTGTCGTGCTCGCACCCGATGACCGGCGGTTGGGCGCACGGCTGGGACGAGGTCTCCGCGACCTGGACGATCGCCGCTGGAATGGGGAAGCTCGCGGTTCCCCCCGGCGCGACGCAGCGCCCCGTCAGCACGATCGAAGACGTTCGCGTCCGACTCGCGCCGGACTTCGCGCTGGTGACGTCGATGTACGCGCTCTCGCTGGGCTTCCCCGACGCGAGCCCGGTTCGGCTCAACATGACCAACGCGCTCCGCAAGATCGACGGCGCATGGAAGCTCATCCTCCATCACGCCGACAAAGCGCCGGCCCTCGATTCGGCGCTGCTGCCGTGAACAGCGATCGCGACGCCCCGTTGGAAGGACGACACGCCGTGAGCGATCTCTTGGGAAATATCCTGGGATGTTTGCGTGGCGTGTAGCCAACGGAAGGCGGAGCCGCTCGAGGGGCCGTCGTTCAGCGCGCGGCGTCGGCGACGGCGCGGAGCGCGTCGACGGTCGTGAAGATCCCGACGACCTTGTCGTTCTCCGTGATGATCGCGCAGCCGAGGTGTCGATCAGCCATCGTCTTGGCCACTTCGGCGAGCGGCGTCTCGGCGTCGGCCACGTACGGATCCGCGGTCATCGCCTCGTCGATCGTGAGCTCCGCCGGGTCGACGTCCTTCATCGTCTCGACGAAGTAGAGATCTCGGTTGGACACGACGCCGAGGAGCTTGCCTCCGTGGAGCACCGGCAAGTGCCGAATGTTGTACTTGCGCATCATCTCGTGCGCGCGCTCGAGCGGCTGCTCGGCGGCGACGGTGTGCGGAGTGCGAGTCATGTAGCGCGCGACGGTCGCGCCCGAAATGCTGCTCATCGGGGCCTCACTTTGCTTCGACCGGCGGACGGATGATGAATACTGAACACGGCGCGTGGTTCGCCACGCGCGCCGCGGTCGTGCCGAGCAATCGATCGATCACTCCGTAGCGATGCGTTCCGACGACGAGCAAGCCCGCCTTCTTCTCTTTCGCCACGTCGACCAGCACTTGCCAAGGCACACCCACGCGCGCCTCGACCGAGCCGATGAGGCTCTTGTCCGCGCCTTCGACCGCGCGCTCGACGTCGCGCTGCGCGTGATCCAGCAGCCGCGCTGGCAACGCCTCGGGATCCACGGAGAGCGCCTCCAGCGGCATCTCGACGGGCACGGGCACCGCGCGCACGACGTGCAGTTTTCCGTGGTAGCGCCGGGCAAATTCGAGCGCCTCCGAGAGCACGAGCTTGGCGACTTCGCTTCGATCCAAACCAACGACGACGTCCATGTGACGACTCCTTCTCCAGATGATTCCCTGCTCGTGTTGTGCCAACTCGGCGTGGCGCGCGCGAGCAGAATCGTTTGCAATCAACGACGGACGACCAGCGCGCCCATCGCGGCGACGAGCTCGTCGTAGGCGACGGGCTTCGACAGCAACGTGGCCGGCGGGTCCATGACAGGCTCTCGCGAGACCACTTCGGGATAACTCGTCACGAATACGATCGGAACACTCGCCCACCGCGCGCGCGCTTTGCGCGCCAACGCGAAGCCGTCTTCGTGCGGGAGCTTGTAGTCCATCAAGATCACGTCGGGCTTCGCTCCCTCGGAGATCCTCGCGAGCGCCGCGCGCCCGTCGCGCAGCCATTCGACGACGTACCCGTCCTCTGCGAGCAACTGCCCGAGCCTGCTCGCCGACGTCACGTCGTCCTCGATGAGCAGAACGCTCGGCAGTCCAGCGCGCGGCGCTCCAGAGCCTCCACCGTCTGATTCATCACCCACGGCGTCACCCTGTCTTGTCCGAGCCCTTGTTGCCGACGCGCTCTTTCGGAGCGCGCCCGTACTCGTGCAGCCGGTACTGAATCGTTCGCACCGAGAGGTCGAGCATCTCCGCGGCCTTCGTCGTCGACCCTCCGACCGCGTCGAGCGTCGTCAGGATCGCGTATCGCTCGATCTCGGCCATCGTCGAGCCCGGAATCGCGATGCCCAAGCGCGACGCAGGCGTCGGCTCGAGCGGCAGATCGGGCGCGTCGATCATCGGTCCGTCGCAGAGCACCACCGAGCGCTCGATGGCGTTTTCGAGCTCGCGCACGTTGCCGGGCCAGCGGTGGCCGAGGAGCGTCGCGATCGCGCGGTCGGTGAAGGCCTCGATGCCCTTGCCGTTCTCCTGCGCAAATCGCTGCAAGAAATGATTCGCGAGGAGCATCACGTCGTTGCCCCTCGCCCGCAGCGGCGGAACGGTGATGTGCACGACGTTGAGCCGATAGTAGAGGTCCTCGCGGAAGCGGCCCTCGGCGACTTCTTTCGCGAGGTCTTTGTTGGTGGCCGCCAAGAGCCGCACGTCCGTGCGGATCGTCTCGTTTCCGCCGACCCGCTCGAAGCTCCGCTCTTGCAGCACGCGCAGCAGCTTCACTTGAATCGACGCTGGGATTTCGCCCACTTCGTCGAGGAACAACGTCCCGCCGTTGGCCTGCTCGAAGCGCCCCGGCCGCCGTCGATCCGCGCCTGTAAACGCGCCCTTTTCGTGGCCGAACAGCTCGCTCTCGAGCACGCCCTCGGCGAGCGCCGCGCAGTGCAGCGTCACGAACGGCGCGCTCGTCCTCGGACCCATCTGGTGAATCGCTCGCGCGAGCTCCCCCTTGCCCGTCCCGCTCTCGCCCGTGAGCAGCACCGTCGCGCGCGCAGAGGCCACTTGCCTCGCGAGCTTGTAGACCTTCTGCATCGCGGGCGACGCGCCGAGCAGGCCGCCGACGCCGCCGACTTTGTCTTGCACTTGCCGGCGCAAGTTCTCTGCTTCGTGACGGAGCGAGCTTCGCTCGAGGCAGCGCTCGAGCGCGACGGACAGCTCGTCGAAGTCCACGGGCTTCACGAGGTAGTGCTCTGCGCCAGCGCGCATCGCGCCGACGGCGCTCGACACGTCGCCGAACGCCGTGATCACGATCACGGGCATCGAGGGGTGCTTCTCGCGCACCGCGCCGAGCAGCGCGATCCCGTCCATCTCGGGCATCTTCAGGTCGGTGATCACGACGTCGCACGGGCGCTCGGAGAGGATGTCGAGCGCCTCTCTTCCGTTGGCCGCGAGAGCGACGTCGTAGCCCTCTTGCGAGAGAAGCAGCTGCATGCCTTGCCGCGCGCTCGCCTCGTCGTCTACGACGAGGACTCGGGCCTTGCGCGAAGTCGTCGATGCCATGGAATTCCTCTGGGTAAAATGGGCGATGAGAGCGCGACTTGAATACTTGGGCTAGCCCCAGGTCGCGGGCAGGAGCACTCGAAACAGCGTTCGACCGGGGGCGCTCTCGACCTCGACGGAGCCGCCGTGGTCCGCCACGATTCGGTGGACGATCGCGAGGCCGAGGCCCGTTCCGTTGGGCTTGGTCGAGTAGAACGCGTCGAAGATCGGCGCCTCGGGCGAGGGCAGCCCCGGGCCGTCGTCTTCGATTTCGATCGACGCGTGCCGCGGTCTCCTCCGCGTGCGAAGCGTCACGGTGCCCTTCTTCGAGCTCACCGCTTCTGCCGCGTTTCGCAGGAGATTGAGCAACACTTGCTGCAGCTTGTCCGAGTCGGAGTTCACGATCGGGTCGTCGGGCGCGAGGTCTTGCTGCACAGACACGCCCGCCACGCGCGCGTCGCCCTCGAAGATCGTGAGCGTCCGAAGGCAGAGCGCGTTGAGGTTGTTCGGCTTGAGCGTCGGAGGCGACGGCCGCGCGAACACGAGAAAGTCCCGCACGAGCGCGCTCAGCCGTCGGATCTCGTCGCCGACCGCGCGCACGGCTTCGCGCTCGTTCTCCGCGGCGTCCCTGCGCGCGAGCGCTCGCTCGAGGAAGGTCACGTGCAAGAGCGCGCCGTTGAGCGGGTTGCGGATCTCGTGCGCGAGGCCAGCGGCGAGCGTCCCGACGCCCGCGAGGCGCTCGGTGCGGATCTTTCGTTCGAGCTCGCTCTGCTCGTCGGTCACGTCCTCGCCGGTCGCGAGCATGATGGCCCCGTCCGCCGAAGGGACGAACCGCCAACGCACGAGCCGCCCGTGCCCTGCGCGGGTCTCGAGCGTCCCCGTCCACTCGATCCCGCTCTGCTCGAAGCGCGCGCGCTCGACCACCACGCGGAGCTCGTCGCGGCCCGCGGGCTGCGCGAAGCGCTCGACGAAGAGCCCCCCTTCGAGCAAATCGCGGCCGAACCCCGTGACCGTCTCGCTCGCTTTGTTCGCGAACAACACGACGCCGCTCGGGTCGACGCCGACGATCACCTGCTCCACGCGCTCGAGGGCGTCCGCGCGCATGCGCACTTCGCGCTCGAGCGCCTCGCGAAGCTGCATCGACTCGGTGCTCTGGATGTGCTCGAGCCTCGCGACGAAATCCTCGACGTACGTCTCGAGCATCATCGCGAGGTCCACGTCGATCGCCCGCGTGAGCGCCGAGCGAATGCGCTCGGCGTGAGCGAGCGGCTCTGCGAGTCGCACGAGGGATCCGTGGATGAGCGCCATCGCCGCAGGGACGAACCGCTGCGGGAGCCCCACGCGAACGTGCACGCGACCGATCCGCGCGCGGTCTTCGCAGTACGCCTCGTCGCGCTCGGCGGTGAGCAGGCTCTCCATCCAACGCTGGAGCGTTCCCTTGAGACGCAGCACCTGCGCCTCGTCGCGCAACACTGCGTGAGCGTCTTCGTGCTCGCGAACGCGCTCGTAGAACTCGTCCGCGATCCGCGCGAAGTGCGGCCGCGAAACTTCGGCCAACGCGCGCAGGTGACCGAGGTCTTCGTCGGTCCAACGCACGTACCGCCAAAGCTCCCGGCAGCGGTCTTCGCTGCGGTGGTCGCGGTCGTGTCCCAAGGTACGGGATGCCATCTCCTGCTCGCTCACTTCGACGGTCAGCAAAGCTCGGACCGTCGTCGAATCGTTGGTACTTCCTGCGCGCACCACGACAACCGCGCGCTCGAACACCGCCCAGTATGCACGGACGTGCAAACGGTGCGCGAGCAATGCAACCGCTGCATCCCACGCGGAGGTTCCGTCGGGCGTCGCGCGGCACGAACGCTGCTTCGACGTCAGGCCGCCATGACCAAGCCAATCCCCACGATCGACAAGTACATGACGACCTCTCCGCTGACGATCGCGCACGACGCGTCGCTCGCGAACGCGCAGAAGGTGATGACCGAGAACAAGATCCGTCACCTCCCGGTGGTCAACGGAGATTCGCTCGTCGGAATCCTGACCGATCGAGACATCGCGCTCATCTCGTCCATCGCGGGAACCGACCCGCACAAGCTCCAAGCCTCCGACGCGATGACGCCGAAGCCCTACACGACCTCGCCCAAGACGCCGATCGACGAGGTCGTCACGACGATGGCCGAGCAGAAGATCGGCTCGGTGGTCGTGATGGACAACGCGCATGTCGTCGGGATTTTTACGGCCGTCGACGCGCTCGGCGCCTTCGCGCACCTGCTGCAAACGCGCCTCGGAAAGTGACCGCTAAACCGCCACACATTCGATCGTCGTGCTTTTCTCGCGAGATTCGCGGCGGCTTGACTTGATTTCAACCGTCTCGTCTATGGCCGACGCTCGTCCCGTTTCTACGACGTTCAATTGGGGCGTGGTTTATCTCCACTGCGCCGAGAGCGCGGTGACGAGCAGCGCTCCGCTGAAGATTCCTCCGACGCCGCCGAGCACGACCGCGAGGGGCTCTCCTGCGCGAGCGCCGTTCATCGCGGTCGCGAGCGGCAACGGAGCGCCATCGCGGTAGTGCAGCGCCCACCCGAGGCCCACCGAGAGCCCGAGTCCGAGGAGCGATCCCACGATCACGTCCGTCGCGTAGTGCTTGTCCGCGACCATTCGAAGCGTCGCGCCGATCGCGGCGCCCATCGTCGAGAGGCCGCACGTCACAGCGTCGAGCCCCGGGTCCGACGGCGCAAATCGCAGCGCTTGTGCGCAAGCCATGCCGGCCCCCACGAACCCGAGCGCCGAGTGCAGCGAAGGGAAGCTCCCGTTGCGATCCCACTCGCAGCCCGGCTCGTCGCCGCGGACGCACGAGCGCGCGAGCCCTGCGCGCGTGGCGAAGGGACGCTCTCTCGCGAACGCGTACTTCGCCGCGAACCCGAGCGCCGCCGTCGCGCCGTACGGAATCGCCAGAGACAAGAGCGACTCGCCGAAGTCCCGCCCGCTCGACGGCGTCTCGCTCGCAGCGCGGGTCGAGATCGCCAACGGCGCGGCCATCACCGCGCCGACGATCACCCAGCTCGCGGTGTCTGCCGCGCGACGGACCTCGGGCTCGCGCGCGCGCATCAACCGCGACGCGTCGCGATCGAACGCGACGGGGCCCACCCAACGCGGTCGCGGCTGCGCGTCGGAGTGGCTCGCGACGAGCGTGATCGAGAGCGTGATCGCAGCGGCCGCGAAGCGCGAGCGAGCCACGATTCAGCGCGCGCCTTGCGCTGTCGGCGCAGCGGCTGCGCCCGGCATCGTGGGTTCGGGAGGCACTTCGCACTGCTGGCGCGCGAGCGTCTCGAGGTCGCGATCGAGCCCGCGACGCACGAGGAAGCGCGACCGTGCTTGGAGCGCGTCGCACGCGTCGACCCATCGCGCGCGAAGGCGCCGCATCGAGTTGACGAGGCCTGGCATCGCGGGGTTGGTCGCCGCGTCGCTTCGCGCAGAGACGGGACCGAACGTGTGGTCGAAATCCGTGACCGCGGCGCGCGCGGCGCGAGCGCGGAGCAAGTGCGTTCGGAGGCGCTCGTCGCCGGCCCACGATTGTTCGACAGGGGCGTCCGCGAGCGCGCCTTGTCCCTCGAGCGAGGCGTAGACGAGCGGGCCGCCCGCGGCGCTCCCGACCCGGATGAACACCCATGGAACGTCGCTCCCCCCCGAGAGAAGCGACACTTCGTGCGCGCGCTCGACGGGCTGCGCGCTCGCGATCGTGGTCGCTGCGGTGGCGGCGTTCGTCTCGAAGCGCGCGAGCACGACGCGGTTGTGCGTTGGCGAGAGAGCCACGAGCGCGCGTTGGGTTCCGCGAGAGACGGCGGCGTCGAGCGCGATGGGCGCGCGGAGAGCCTGCGTTCGATCGGGGATCGGCAAGGGACCGACGCGCGACGGCGCGGGGGCCGAGTCGTCTCCGCCCGCAGCCACGGAGACGACCGCGTCCCTCGGCACCGTGGGTCCTCGCGCGACGAGCGCTCGCGGCGTCACGAGCTGCCCCTGCGCGTCGATCGCGCTCACCGTGAGCGTCGCGACGTCCGCTGCGTCTCGCGTCGCATACACCACGCGACCGTCGACCAACGCGAGCACGTCGCGCGCGAGCGCGGTGCCCGCGCGAATGGGCGCGAGGGTCCCGTCCGCGCGCAGCGTCGTCGTGTAGAGAGACAGCGCGTCGCACGTGATGTTGGGCCCTGCGTGCTCGTGCAGAGGGCCCTGCTGAATCACGAAGCGCGGGCGCGTCTCGATCGCCGCCGAAGGGTCCTGCGACGGAGGCGTGTGTCGGGGCTGCTCGGGCCGCTCGCGGCAGTGCTCGCCGCTCCACGCGAGGCGCAGCGGGAGCGCGCCTTCGCGCGGGATCACGCGCAGCGCGTCCCCCGTGCTGCCCGAGAAATCGCTCTCGATCGCGCGACCGCCGACGAGCGCCGCGTTGCCGTCCAGCCGCGCCGCGCGAATGGTCCCGCGGACCTCGCCCTCGCGCGTTCGAGCGCCGGTCCACGCGACGAACCACCCAGCCTCGTCGCGCGCGACGGCCACGCGGTAGGCTCGCGCGTTCTCGGCGAACACGAGCGTGGGTCGACCCATGGGGGCTCCGTTTGCGTCGAGCCGCTGCGCCATCACGTCGCCCGCGGTGAGGGCTGGCGTCCCGAGGGGGTTGTTGAGCGAGTCTTGCATCGACCGCGCGCCGTCTCGATGGCGCGCCGCGCGCACGCGCTCGCTCTCGTTTCGGTGCGGCTTCGGAACGACCCACACAATCAACCCGCCGCTCGCATCCCAGGCCAACGCGACGGCGCTCGCCTGCGGCGCGATCAACCGATCCGCCTCGGCGCGCACGAGCGTCCCGTCCGCCTCGCGCCGGAGCATCGCGCACTCGAGCGCCCCGCGGTTGCGGACCATCCCCGCGCGGACGTAGCACGCGAGCGCGCGATCACCGACGCGGGCGAGCGCGTACGTTCGAACCTCGGCGACCGCGCTGTTCGGCGCGATCCGTTGGGGTGCGCCCACGGGACGACGGAGCACCTCGGCGGTGCTCTGCGCGACGACAGTGTGCGAGAGGGTCAGCGTCGAGAGCGCGAACGCGATCAACGCGCTCCGATCGAGGCCCGTCCGAGACCGCGAAGAGAGAAAAGGGCTCGGCGCGGCTCGTCGAGAGCCGCCGTCGCGTTCGCGGTGTCGAGTCGTCATCTTCGGGCGCTTCGGGGACGTCGGGCCCGGCAAAGTAGCACTGCGCCCGAGCGAGGGAACATCGTATCGAAGGAGCCCCTGCAAAGTCCCTGTGCTCGAAGCGCGCTCGCTCGTGATAGGGTCGCGAGCGACCGTGACGCGTCCCACCCCGCCGTGGCTCGATCCGAGACCTCCGTGGGAGGAGCCGCCCCCCGAATCGCTGTGCGCAGAGGCAGGACTCACGCGGGACGCCGTTCCCGTGGTGCGGCTCTTGTCTGTTCCGTCGAACATTCCAGAGCTGGTAGCGCTGCGCGCCGAGAGGTTTGTTCCTTTGTATGGTGAAGGGGCGACGCGGGCCGAGGCGACGCGCGCGCTCGCGAACCTCGTCCTGGCGCTCGGCGAACGCGCGGATGTGCGCGGCGCAGACCACGCCCTCGCGCTCTCGACGCACAAGTCCCTCGGGGTTCGTCCGCTCGAGCTGCTCGCGCACGCGGTTCGCGACGGGCAGGCGCCCGCCCTCTACGCAGAGATCGCGATCGCGTACTCGAGCCTGCTCGGCGCGAGCGACCTGCAGCGCGAGTCCGTCGCGCGCTTGTTCGAGCACAGCACGGACGCGGCGCACGAGGCGCGGCTCGCGATCACGATGGGCGGCGGAGACTACAGCGCGTGGCGCGAGCACTACGAGTCGCTTCGCAAATTGCCGTCGAGCCCCGCGGTGCGGGTCGCTCGACTGTGGTTCGAGTGGGTGCTCGCGCGGCGCTTCTCGGCGCTCGATCAGCTGCACGCGATGGTCGGAGAGGCCGAGCTCGACCCAGCTTCTGTGTGGCTCGCCGAGAGCGCGTTCTTCGTGCAGGGCGAAGATCACTCGCGAGAGCGGCTCGTGTCGCAAGCCGAGCGCGTGATGACGCCGGTCGCAAAGGTGATCCCGAGGGTGATGGCCGCGTGCGCGCGAGACCTCGTCGAGGGCGTTCGAACGCCGCTCTCTCTACGGTGGAAGCACCTGCGCGCGGCGGCCGCGAAGGATCACGCAGCGGCGGCGATTCGACATTGGCTCGCGGCGGCGACGGCGCAGCTCGACGACGATGACGAGAGCAGCGGCGAAGCGCTGAGCCCCGAGCCCTCGCGCGCGGCCACCGAAGCGCGCACCGCGGCCGGAGAGTTCTTGCTCGATTGGTTCGTCGGCGACCGAGACGCGCGCGAGGACGTCGACGCGTACGCGCGACGCATCGTCCGCGTGTACCATCGACTGCGCGGCGCGCAGGTGTTCGCCCGGGCCATGAGAGAGCTCGCGCCGAGCGCGCCGAGCACGCCCGAAGAGCAACTTCTGTGGGGCAAAGGAGCGAAGCGCTGAGATGCGTCCTTCCTTCGGTCCCATGCTCGGAACTCCCTTCGAGTACGGCGTCATCGCCCTCGAAGAAGCTCGCCTCACGTGGAACAAGGGGGCGGCCCCAGGGATCCTCTCGCGCGCCGCCCGCGCGTTCGACGACGCCGCGCGCGCCGGAGACGTCGGCGGCGAGGTCGGCGCCGCGGTCTCTCGCGCGCTCGCGGGTGACACCGAGGGCGCGACGCGACGGCTGTACGAGAGCATCGCGAGGCACCCCAACGAAGCGGGCCCCTACGTCGCGCTCGGGGTCGTGTTGCTCCGCGAGAGCGACCCGCTCGCGCACGCGCAAAGAGCAGCGTGGGCGCTGTGCGCCGCGCGAGACCTCGCGCCGCAGGTGGGCTTCATCGAACGCGAGCTCGCCGTGGCGCTCTGCGCATCGGGGCACTTCATGAGCGCCCTTCAGAGCGCGCGCGCCGCGCTCGCGCTCGACCCCGAGGACCTCGACGCGCGCTTGTGGACCGCGCTCTTGCGGCTGTATTTCGGGGGCGATTCTTCGGCGTCGACCGCGCTCGTCGAGCTCGCCGAAGAGGCCGACAACCAGCTTCGCGCGCCGATCTTCTGGCTCGGCGCAGCGGCGGGGCTCTACGCGCGATCGGACTTTCAAGAAGCGCGCATCGCCTTGCGACGCTCGATCGCGCCGATGAAGGTCGGCTACGAGCCCGAGCGCCCCTTCGTGGACGCCGCGCGGCGGTGGATGCGCGAAGTGCGAGGGTTCGGCCCGGGCGTCGCGATGGCGCCCGATCGCTGGCTGCGCGACGTGGGCGGAGCGTCGAGCGACTACGTTCGAGCGCGCTCGGCGTTGACGGCGCTGCGCGACGCGTGCGCGAAGGACCCCGAGCGCGCGGTGGCCGAAGGGGTCTCGACGCTCGAGGTCGAAGCGGTCATCAGCGAGATGGAAGCGCGCACGCGCCGAGGGATGCTCGACTGGGCCGCGAGGCTCTTGCTGCGTGGCTTTGCAGAGGCGTTTCTTCCGCTTCGTCAGTACCTCGAGCCACCGCCGTACGAGGGCTTCGCCGCGATGGGCCTCGTGCTGCTCGACGGCTGAATCACCGTTCAGTGATTCTGCGCTGGCCAAGCGCGGAGCGCGGACACACGGTCCGAGGCCCTGTCATGCAACCCAATTGGTTCATCGCGACGCCGATCGCGCCCGGTCGCTGGTTCGACCGCGTGAGCGCGCCGCCGTCGGGCATTCGTCGCTTTCGTCCCGAGGATCTTCACGCCACGGTGGCCTTCTTGGGCGCGGTGAGCGAAGAGGCCGCGCGGGCGGCGTTCGACGCGCTCGAGATCAAGCTCGAGCCGCTCGACGTGACGTTGGGGGCTGTCGTCCCGATGGGAAATCCGAAGCGCTACTCGGCGCTCTCGGCGCTCGTCGACGAGGGCCGCGACGCGCTCGAGTGGGCGATGAGCGAGTGCCGAGGCCGTGCGTTTTCAGCGGCGGATGCCGAGCCCGACGCCCGCGCTCCCAAGGCGCACATCACCGTGGCGCGCCCCAACCGCAGCGCCAACGACCGCGCGCGACGCGCGGGCCTCGAGTGGGCGAGCAAGCTCGCGCTGTCCGGCGAGCGCGTGAAGATCGATCGCGTGGCGCTCTACACATGGAGCGAAGAGCGCGACGACCCATCGAGCCCACTTTTTCAAGTCGTCGCGAGCGCAGAGCTGCGCTCATTGTGACGGACGACGCCCCGCCTCCCCTCGTTCAGCGACAATCGTAGCGGCGAAACTCGACGCCCTGCTCGCTGCGCACCGCGTACACGACGCCGCCGTCGTCGGGCACGGTGAACTCGCGAAACGTCTCGTCCGCGCTCGTGTTGGGCGGCAGCGTCGCTTGGCCGATCGTGCGTCCCGTCGCGCCGTCGATGCACATCAGCAACACTTGGACGCGCTCGCTCGCGCCGCTGTCGTCCGCGACGGGCGCCGCGCCGACGCCAGCGCGGGGCGTCCCGAGGGCGCCGAGGTAGATCGTCCCGCGCGCGTCCGAGTCGAGCATCACGAGCGAGCGCGTCATCAGCCCGACGCGCAGCTCGCGGGTGAACATGTGCTCGCGCGAGGGGCGCGCGACGGCGTTGATGTAGAGCCGCCCCTCGTTTTGGTCGGTGATTCCCGCGGTGATCCACGCGCGTCCGTCCCGCGTGGGCCTGCCAGGAACCTCTTCTCTCGGCTCCGCGGCCTGCCCGTTGGTGTCGCCCACGCGCACGAGCGGCCCGTGCTCTCGCTCGACCAGCACTTGATCTCCGTCGACGAACACCCCCGTCACGTTGCCCGTGCGATCGATGTGCTCGCCCGTCATCGTGAGCCTCCCGCGCTCGCGTCCGTCTTGGCCCACGATCGCGATGCGCTGATCCGCGAGTCGATCCATGACCACGTACGACCCGTCGCGCGCGAGGGCGATGTCTTGCGCGCCGAGGAGGCTCACAGGCGTGCTCCCGAGCAGTCGCCCGTCGCGCGAGAAGCGCTGGATGCGGCGATTGACCTGATCGAGGACGTGGATCGTTCCGTCGGGGCCGAGGACGTGGCTCATGGGCGCCTCGGGGTTGGCCTCTTGCGGACGGTTGTGCCCGAGCTGATCGGGGCCGCTGCCCCAGCTCGCGCGCGCGAGGACCTGGCCCTGCTCGAAGCGCGGAGCGGAGCCGCTGTCCGCCGCTCCGTCCGAAGCGTTGGAGGGCGGCAGAGGTCCGATGCGCGGCCCGACAGGGTCGATCGGATCGGCGACGGCAACGTCGCTTCGCTCGGCGTTGGGTCCGTTCGTTTGATTCTGTGTGCTCGGTGTCGGCGGGCGCTGCGAGAGCCACAAGAGCCCCGCGACGAGCAGCGCGGCGCCGACGTACAGCACGCTGCGAGAGGATCTCGAGGGCATGCGCGATCGTGGGTGATGTTCCTCACGGATGCGGTCTTGCTCGCAACGGGCGAGATGTCTCTCAGTGCTCGACAGCCTTCGTGGGAGGCAATCCTCACATTGTTTCGATGGCGCGCATGTAGGCAAAACTCCGCTCCATTTGCGCACCTACATGTGCGGAGCATGGAATCACCCTGGAGATTCATTGCTGGATCGCGATGACCCGCGCGCGAGGTCGCGCCGTGAGTACTCGCGTATTCGGTGAGTACTGGCGTTGGCATCGCGCTTGAAGAAGGAGTTCTCGCAACCTCGTTCGCCACGGAGAATGACGATGAAGCTCTCGACCTCGACCCAGCGCGCAATGCTCGTCCTCGTGAGTGCCCTCACCGCCGGCGCGGTGAACGGCTGTGCCGCCGACGAGTTCGAGGTCGCTCCGGTCGAAGACCTCGAGATGGAGAGCGCCGCCGAGACGGGCGACGAGATCACCACGCGCTACCCCGCAGGAACGACCGCGCGCACGACCGCCGCGCTCAACCTCCGCTCGGGACCGAGCACGAGCAACCGCGTCATCATCGTGATGCCCTCGGGATCGCGCGTGACGCTGACGGACGGCGCTCCGCAAAGCGGCTGGTACCGCGTGAGCTTCAACGGTCACTCGGGCTGGGCGTTCGGCCAATACCTCACGGTGTCCTCGAGCACGGGCGGCGGAAGCACCGGCGGCGGAAGCACCGGCGGCGGCGCGACGACGGGCGCGGACTACGCAGGACAGCTCTCGCGCGCGAACTCGGGCGAAGGCTTCAGCTACTGGTGGGGACACGGGCGCTGGCTCGAGAGCGGGCCCTCGTCGTCGACGCGCGGCTCGTGCTCGGGCTCGTGCCCCTCGTGCTCGCACGGCGGATCGTACGGCGCGGACTGCTCGGGCTACGTGGCGAAGATCTGGCGCGTTCCGTCGAGCAACTCGCCGGTGAGCGTCGATTCGCACCCGTACAGCACCTACCACTTCCGCAACTCGACCGGCGGCGGCCAGTGGTCGCAAGTGTCTCGCGGCAACGTCCGCGGCGGCGACGCGCTCGTGTACAATAACGGCAGCGCGGGCCACATCGTGTGGGTCCGCGGCGGCGACGGCTGGGGCGCGATGGACCTCTACGAAGCCCGCGGCTGCAGCTACGGCATCGTTCGCAACACGCGCTCGCTCGGCGGCGACTACGTCGCGATCCGCCGCAACTAAGCGCACAGAGTCGACTTCACAGCGGCGACGCGCGCCCCTCTCTCGCAGCGATGCGGAGAGGGGTTTTGTTTTTGTGTGCGTCGTGACCCACGGCGCCGTGCCGGATGAACGAGCATCCACCGCGCTGGGTCGCTCAGGGATCTTCGTTGCCCGTCGCTGGCAGCAGCTCAACGACGCTCGCACTCACGCCGATACGTCGGCGTCGGGCTGTCCGGGACCGAGCTCCACGCTAGAGGCGACGGGGCTCGGCCCTCCGAAGACTCACCACAATCGGGGGGCGTGAGATCGACCGATACGTCGCCAAATCCCGCCGGGAGTGCGATGGGTTCGACCGCCTCGAGCCCGACAAATTCGAGTCGATGGGCTCCGGCTCGGACCAACAATTTGTTGCCCTCTCCTTCGACTCGATACGCAGCGGAGTGGTCGACGACGACGAAGTATCCGCTCGCTCCTCGGAGCATGACCGATCGGTGTACGCCGCTCCACATCGCGGCGAGCACGATGATCAGTGCGAGTTGCACGACGCAAAACCACCCCACTCCGGAAGTCATCATCGACGCAGGAGCGCCCACGAACGACTTCGGCTTCGACGCGCGCGCCTTCGGTGAAGCGAGCTGTACAACCATCCGATCAGCCTGCGCGCTGACCACCATCGCGGGGAGTAGAGCCCGCCGCGCAGAACGTCGCAGGTATCCCCGCGTGGCCACGGCGAACGACAAACACACCGCGAACAGCAACAGGAACTCGCGCTTCGGCTCGACAGCGACCGGCAGTACGAACCGCCCCACCACGAGCCACACAATGGCCGCGACGATCCCCGCGAACAACGAGAGCAACGAGAGCGCTGAGGCTCGGCGTTCGAACCGATCCTGCTGAGCAACGCACGAAGCACAGAGCGCGATTCGTCCCAGCGGCCTCGATTGGGCTCGAGACTTGGCGTCGAAGCCGTGTGCTATGATCGGACGCGCTGGGCGAGCGCCAGGACCACCACAGGCACGACATTCGTCGCCGCTTACAAACGAACCGCAGGCGCCCTCCTCGAGTCGCAGCTCTTCCTCGATCGCGATGGACTCTACGCTGCGGTAGGGAACGGCGCTCACCCATCGGACGATCGCACAGCCGTTGTCGCCCGCGCTACGTTCGGCACTGCCCATGCGCGCTTCGCAACCAACCGCCGATCCGCTGCCTTCGCCGTCGCAGCGCGAGTGGGTGCTCGATCAGCTTGCGGCGATTTGCAAGCGCCGGGGGGTCGAGCCGATCTTGGCCTGGCCGCTGATTCTGCCAACTGTCGACTACTTTCCTGCTCCGATCGTGGTGTCGAGCGATCGCGCGCTCGCGCGAATTCTTCGGCGACTGCTGTGGTACGCGGGGTTGGACGAGCTTCGGGTCGAGCTCGATTTCATCGCCGAAGGCGCTGCGCCGTTGTCGTTTGGGTCCAGTGAGTTCGCAGTGCAGCTCGCCAGCGTCGAAGGCGCCTCGTGTCGCTTCGCCGTCCACCGCGACAGAATCGGCTCGGCCGCAGACCTCGTCGCAGAGTGCACGCGCGAGGTGGTGCGAGTGTACCGACGTCGCGGCGGACTCGAAGTCGACGACGGCGAACTCGACGCGAGGCTCGCGGACATCACCGCGGTGTATCTCGGGTTCGGCGTGCTGCTGTGTGCGGGCTCGAGCCGCACGTGGTCGAGCAGCGCCTCGACGAGGATGCCGACTGGACTCTCGGCAGCGTCGCTGAGCTTCGCGGTCGCCGTGTGGTGCTGTCTGCGCGACCCGAGCGAAGGAGAGACAGCGGCCGTCGAAGCGCTGTTGGGCGACGAGCTGGGCCGTCTGTTTCGCGCGTCCATCGCGGTACTCGAAGATAGCGACCAGCCGTTGATCACACGGCTCGCGCTGCCGCCGCGGGACGAGTGGCCGCCCGTCGATGACATCGAGCAGCTCATCGCGATGCAGAGCGACAACCAACAGGACCGCGAGCTCGCCGCGGAGCTGGCTTTCGAGGGCTCGAGCAGCGGTCCGACGGCGACGCATACGACCGATCCGAGCGCGACCGCGACAACGAGGCAGAGCGACGCGCGCACCGAGGGAACCGCGATCGGAATTGCCGCGGGCGCGGTCTTGAGCGCGCTCGTTGCGGGCAGCTGGCCGCTCGGGTTGCTGCTCCCGTTCGCGGGCTTCGTCGTGGGAAAGACGATCGCGCGCGACCGCTGTGGCGCCCAGTCGTGTTTCGCACGTGTGCGATTGAACGAACGCTGTCCGAAGTGCGGCACGCTTGCGATTCGCGAAGACCACCCCTGGGTATGAGCGGTCGCAGCGCTACGACTGGGAGTCTTGCTTCGGGCTCGTCTCGTCTTCGCTCTTCGCCGTCTTCTTGCTCTTCAATCCCTGTCGGAAGCCGCTCGCTTCTTTGGGGCCGAACACGTACGCGAGCGCGGCGGCGAGGAAGTAGAGCACCACGAGCGGGCACGCGAGCATCACCTGCGAATAGATGTCCGTCGTGGGCGTGAGCACCGCCGCGATCACGAAGGCGAGCACCGTGAAGTACCGGCCAAACGAGAAGAGCTGCTGCGCGGACACGATCCCCGCGAGCGCCAAGAAGAAGATGAAGAGCGGGACCTCGAAGACAAACCCGAACGCCACGAGCATCTGCGTCGTGAAGCTCAGGTAGTCCTCCATCATGATGGTGGGCTCGATCTGCGCGGTGCTGCCGAGGAGGTTTCCCGAAAAGCCGAGAAACCACTGGTAGGCCATCGGAAACACCAGGTAGTAGCCGAACATCGCGCCGCCGATGAAGAACAGCGTCGAGAAGAAGACGAACGGCAAGACCAGCTTTTTCTCACGCGGATAGAGACCCGGCGCGACGAAGGACCAGAGCTGGTAGAAGATCACCGGCAGCGAGAACACCAAGCCGCCCACGATCGCGAGCTTGAGGTACGAGCTGAACGCATCCGTGGGCGCGGCGAAGTGCAGCGTCGCTCCGCGGGGTCGTCCCGCGCCGTCGTACGCGCGCCAAAACGCCGCGGGGCTCACGGTCCACGAGAGCACGTCGCGCGTGGTGCAGCTCGGGATCTTCGAGCAGAGCGTCGCGATCTCGAAGGGGCGCAGCATCACGCGGAGGAGGACTTCTTTGAAGTTCCACGTGACGACGACGCTCGCGATCAGCGCGAGGATCGCTTTGAACACGCGGGAGCGAAGCTCCTCGAGGTGCTCCATCAGCGTCATGCGCGAGTCGTCGATTTCGTCGGTCGTCGTGGTCATCGCTGCGCTGTTCGTTGAAGGGTCTGTCACTTGTCGCCGCTCGCGAGGGCCGTTCCGTAGCCGCTCTCGCCGTAGCTGTTGGCGCCCTGCTCGGGGAGCGCGCCGTAGTCATCGGGTCCGCTCTCGGGGTACTCCATGGTCAAGCCCTGCGCCGTGTCGTCGAGGTCGACCGAGCGTTCGACAGACTCGGCTTCGCGGCGCACCTGCTCGTTCAAGTCGTGCATCCCCTCGCGGAGCGGGCGAACGACCTCGTCGACCACCTCGTCGTAGCCGACCTCTTTTTTGAGCTGCGTCACGGCGCGGCGAAACTGTCCGATCGCGCGGCCGACGGTCTTCATCGCGAGCGGCAGGCGCTTGGGGCCGAGCACGACCAGCGCGACCACGGCGATGACGAAGATTTCAGTGGCTCCGATGCCAAACATGCGACGCGTTCGAATGGCGTTCTACAACGCGCGAGCGCGTTGAACAAACCGCGCGGCTCGCGGCAGCGCGCATTTCAGCCGCCGAACAAGCGTTTGGCCTTGCCGAGCAGCGAGCGAAATTTCGACGGGTGCTTCGCGCTGAGCACGCGGCCCCACGCGCCGTCGAGCACCACGTGAAACTCCTCGGCGAGCCCGGGGACCGCCTCGCCGTCGTACCGATAGCGCATCACCCACAAGGGCACGTACACGAGCGCGATCGATCGAATGTCCGCCTCGGCGCGGGCGTAGATCGCGTTGCTCGGGCGCATCGACGAGCGCACCTGCGAGACGCTCTCTTTTTCTGCCTGCTCCTTGGGGACATCGGGCTCGGCCACCTGCCCCGTGAGCGTCGCGTGCGCGAGCGGAACGAGCTTCTCCTGCGGGGCAAACACGTACGGCGCGACGTCGTACGCGAAGAACCTCCGCGCGGCCGTGACGAGGACGACGTCGCGGTTGTCCGTTCCTCCGGTGGGGACCGGAATCGGAACGTGCCGGTTTCTCGCAGACGGAATGCTCACCGTCGAGATCCCGATGTGAAACCCCTCGGCGTGCACGTTGGCGCGCCACACCGGAATGTGCACGAGGACGGGCGCCTCGAAGAACGCCGCCGTCTCGAGGTCCGCCGGACGCGCGATTCGGCCCTTCGCCTCGGCGTCGATCAATCGTTTGGCCGCATCCGCCTCGACCGAGAGCGGCATTGCGAAGCAGAGGTCCTTGTCGACCTGCACCGGCTTCTCGAGCCGGGTCACCAGCGGCGCGAACGGAGCGCGTGAAACCATCGCGCGAAAGGTACCCCTCCCGCGCGACGCGTGCAGCGCAATCCGCGCGGACGAGGAGCGGGGACGGACCTCGCATTTGGAGCGTAGAGGGAGCGCGAGCGGGCAACGGGGATTCTCGACAGGGAGCGGGGACGGACCTCGCATTTGGAGCGT
>JAEUKI010000088.1 GCA_016793325.1 Myxococcales bacterium
CCTACAAATGTGCAGGTAGAGTTCGATTGGCTCTTCTCTCGAAGTTCGAGCGCGAGCGAGAACGCCTGCCGAGATAGATCGCGTGAACGCGCCCCGCGATGTCTTCGAGGCACAATGCGCGGCTGCTTGCTGCCGCGCCCAACTCGCTTGCTGCCGCGCCCCGCTCGCTTGCTGCCGCGCCCCGCCCGCTTGCTGCCGCGCGCCGCCCGCTCGCTGCCGCGCCCCGCCCGCTCGCTGCCGCGCCCTCACTCCTCGTTGTCAGCGCCCGATTCGATCGACCCCTCTTCGAGCGTCGCGACGAAGACTCTTCCGAGCGACGTCGCGAGCGCGAGGTGCTTCGCTTGCGTCGAGAAGCGACACTCCGTCACGAACTCTCCAGCCGCGAACCACCCTGCGTACGACACGGACGTCTCTCGTCGCGCGTCGGCGCTGTAGAAGACGATTTCGTCCTGGTCCGCCACTGCGCAACCCGAGGACTCGTCGCCCGTGAGCCCCAACGCGTACACGCGTCTGCTCCATAGCTCTCGTCGCACGCGCAAGAAGCGCTCACCCAGCGCTCCTTCGTACACCGCGAAGGGCCCGACGAGAGCGATCTCTTTCGGCGGTGGGTACGGCCCCGGCCCTCGCGCGTCCGACGTGTCTCCCCGCGCGAAGTACAGAAGAAACTCCGGTGGTGGAGGCCCCATTGGATTGCCGTCGCCGTCGTACATCTCCGGCGCGTGGCACTGGAGTCGCGTGTGTCCTTCTGCGGTTCGAACGGCGAAGGCTGTGATGGTTCCGTCTGCGCCGAAGAGGCGCTCGCTCTTCGAGAGGTCCGCGTTCGACAACGAGAGCCACGCGGAGCTCGCGTAGTGCGAGGACAACACGCGCCCCTCGCTCGTGCAGCCGTGCACGACCTCGCCGCGAGGAAGCACCATGCGCGCGACTTCTTGCAACAGGTCTCGCCCTGCGAGCGATCGCTTGGTGATCACCGTCCCTCGCGAATCCTGTGTCTTTTGCTCCAGGATGAACGTGTCGCCGTCGGCTGAGCCGATGAACCGAACGCGCTCCAGGGACGAGATCGGCTCGTTGCTCTCTGCGACGAGCGCTCCTTGGCTGTCGTATGCGCATCGCCTGCCTGTGGCGTTGACCGTCACGAGCTCGGCGCGATCGGTCACGAAGATCGCTGTGATCGGCGCGGTCTCTTCGTGCGTCTGTTCGCCGACCGCTGTCACGGAGCGATCTCGAAGGTCGACCCGCGCGAGCGCTCCGTGGCGCAACACGAACACACAATCGCTGTCCATCGACACGAGCGTGTGCAAACCAACGTTCAACGTCGCGACGATCGTCCCGCGATCGAGGTCGACGAGGTCGATCTGGTCTCGGTCTCGCGAGAGCGCGAGCATCGCGCCGCACGAGAGCGCGCGGCCGGCTTGTGAAACACCCATCGCGCGAAGGTCGTGGATGGTTCGTGACGCGAGGTCGATGTGCCACGCGGCCCGCAGTCGACCGTCGTCGGACCGCTGGACCGCGAGCAACGCGGTCGCGCTCGCGCGGGTGACTTCGGTGAACCCTCCGCCGTCGAAGCGAACGCACTGCCACGGCGCGCGGTCCTTGCTCGACACGCGCACGCCGCTCGCGTCGCAGAGAACGACCTCCCTCTCGTGGCCTCGAACGAGCCGCCCCGACCACTCGCGAAGCTCGGGCGGGTACGCTGTTGCGTCGTCGAGCTCGAACGTCGACGCGAGAAAAACCCACCATCGATTCACGCCGTGGACGATCATGCGACTCTGATCGAGGCTCTGCCGCATCGAGAGCACTCCATCCTCCGTGAAGGACGCGCGCTCCACGAGTCGCGGCGGCGAGTTTGGCTCGAGCTCGAAGAAGAAGCACTCGCGGCGCTTGTTCAACACGCACAATCGACAGCGCTCCTCGCCGAAGAACGCTCCGTACTCGAAGCGATCGAGCGCTCGCTCTGCGCCGAGCAATTCGACACAAGAAGACCTCCCCGAGCTCGCGTCGATCGAGACGACCCACCCCGTGTCGAGCAGCGCGAAGCAGCACGTCCGCGCGGGGTTCATCCATGAATCGATCACGCGCCCCTCGGGCCACAGCCCCCGCGGTTGCACGCGATAGCGAAGGCGGAGCGCGGCTGGAGGTCTCACGACGCGCGATCGTAGCCGCGAGGCGAACGCCCAATTGGGCGAATCGAGCGGCTCGAACGAACCACGGCTCGCGCGCAGCGCAGTGTCCATCCAGCGGAGCCGCGGTTCGAAGGATGACAGGCAAGATCGAGAACCGATGCGTTTGCAAGGTGTTGGCGTTCGCGCCTGTCACAAACCCGAAGCGGAGCTGGTATCGTGCGCGGTACGCTCGGGGCTGTGGAACTCGATGCCGTTCGCGCGTTTCTCGCCGTGGTCGAGTCGGGATCGTTCGTCGCGGCCGCGGCGGTGCTGCGGATTCCGAGGGCGTCGGTGCGCCGGAGAGTGGACGAGCTCGAGGCGTTCGTGGGGGTTCCGCTCTTGGTGCGAAGCGAACAAGGGGCCTCGCCGACGCGCGCAGGAACGCTCTTCGCCGAGCGCGGTCGCGCCCTGCTCGGTGAGGCGACCGCCGTCGTCGCCCTCGTGCGCGAGCGCGCATCTGCTTCCACCGCGACGCTCCGTGTGGCGCTCCCCGTGGGGCTTCCGCCGAAGCTCTTGTCGCTGTGTTGGGCGGCCGTTCGCGCGGCGCAGCCCGAGCTTCGGCTCGAAGTGCGCTTCGCAGAAGATCCCGTGGCGATGCTCACGCACGACATCGACATCGCGGTGTCGTTTGGTGATGTGCCGTCGGAGGGGCCGTGGGTGACGTCCGTGATCGTTCGCGTTCCCGAGCGGCTCGTCGCGAGCCCTTCGTACCTCGCCACGCACAAGACGCCGACCACCCTCGACGAGCTCGCCGAGCACAACTTGCTCCTCTGGCGCGGGCCCGAGCGAATTCCCCCGCGGATCACGCTGCGCAACGGCGGCCATCACCCGGTCGCGCCCATCCTCTGGGCCTCGGACACGCACGCGCTCCGCGTCGCGGCGAGCGACGGGCTGGGAATCCTCTATTCGATCGACGGCGGGCTTCCGGGCGACGTCGCCGCGGGGCCCGAGCTCGTCCCGGTGCTCGACGACGTCGTGGGCGCCGAGCGAGCGCTGCGCGTGGTGATGCCTTCGGGGCTCCGTGAAGTTCCGAAGATCTTGAGCGCGCTCGACCTGCTTCGATCGATGTCTCGACCGACGATGCCTCCCCCTGCCCGCAGCGGCTGAGCAAAACTCGGCCACCTGCTGGTCGACGCGCGACGTTGTGCCCTCGCGCGGCGGCCGTCACGATCGCCGTTGATGCTGCAGTTTGCCGAGCTCGACGAACGCGCGCTCCGATCGCTCTCGCGCGAGCGCCCGCCCTCGACGTGGACCACGATGACCGAGCTCGCCGACGAGGCCGAGCGCTCGATCACCGCGCTGCGAGCGCGTCGCGAAGAGCTCGCTCGCGGACTGTGGGAGCGCGTCTGTTGCTGGCTCGACGGCCACGTCCGCACGACCGAACGCGAGTCGCTCGACGAGCCCGCGCACCCCGAGGAGGCCAAGGTCCGACAGGTTCGGTTTCTTCACTGGCAGAACCTCGCGCTGCTCTCGTATCGGCGCTATCGAGGGGCCCTCGCGCCGGCCATCGCAGCCGCGGCGCAGCGCCGTCAAGGCGCGCCAGTGCGCGTGCTCGAGCTCGCGTGCGGAAGCGGCGACATGGCGATCGGCCTCGCGGACGAAGCGCGCGGCGGACCCGCGGTGCAGATCACGGGCTCGGACGTCGAGCCTGCGTACATCGCGCAGGCCAACGCGCGGGCTCGCGCGCTCGGGTCGACGGCGAGCTTTCGCGTGATCGACGCGTTCGCGCTCGACGCGGCGGTGGTCGGCGAGGTCGACGTCGTGTTTCTCGCGCAGAGCGCGCATCACTTTTCGCCGGGGAGCATCGCTCGGATCATCGCGCAGGCGGGGCGCGCGGGCGCGACGCACCTCGTGATCATCGACGGTCGTCGCAGCGCGAGGACGCTCGTCGCGTTGCCGTTGATCGCGAGCGCGTCGCTCGATCGGCACTTCACGCGCGACGCGTGGATCAGCGCTCGGAGGCTCTACGCAGAGACGGAGCTCACGTTGCTCGCGCGCATCGCTGCGCCGCGCGCGCGGGTGTCGGTCCGGACGCTGTTTCCGTTGACCACGGTGCTCGAGGTCGCGTTCGCGACGTGAGGACTGACGATGCCGCTGAACCGCCACGCCTTCGATTGACGCACGTTTCTCGATGGATTCGCGCCGGTTCGACTCGACTTCAACCGCACCGACGCTCGGCCCATTTCTACGAGGTTTTACTGTGGCGCAATCAACGATCGAGCTCGCTCCCGGCGTCGCGCTCTTCGTCGAAGAGAAGACCTCCAGCCACTGGATCGCCACCTCCGGAACGCTCGTGATCCTGTCTCTCGCAGCCGCTTCTCACTCCGACCCGAGCCACGTTCACTCGGCCGCGCAGGTGGTCTCGAGGGCGATCCGTCGCGGGGCGAGCGCAGTGCAGCTCCTCGCGCTGTTTTCACCGGCGATCACCAAGCCCCCGTCCGCGGAGGTCCGCCGTGCCTTCTTGGACGCGGCGCACTTGGGGCCTCGGATCGACTCCGCGGCGGCGGTGATTCTCGGAGAGGGATTTTCGTCCGCGATCCACCGCGGCGCGATCACCGGAATCCTGACGCTCCTCGGGTTTCGATCGACCGTCCGCGTGTCGCAATCGATCCGCGAAGGCGTCGAGCACACGTTTCGCGGCAGCGAGACCGCCGCGCGCGCGCTCGAGCGCTACTGCGAAGCGAACATCGCGCGGGGATAGGCGCAGGGCGAGCCCTCTCGCCGAGTGATTCGACGCCAGCGCACGGCCAGCCACCCAGTGGCGCGCTGCCAGCCACTGGTGGCGCGCTGCCAGCCACTGGTGGCGCGCTGCCAGCCACTGGTGGCGAGCTGCCAGCCACTTGATGGCGCGCGCTGCCCGCTTCCCTCCACCCTTTCGCGATCACCCTTTGCCACGTTTTGCGCGTTCTTCGGCACCTTCGCTACCCTCGCGTCGCCGTGCGCTCGTTGCTCGCTTTCGTCGCCCTCGCGCTCGCTTCTGCGTGCACTCCGCGCGCGGTCGTGCGCCCTTCGCTCGTGATCGCGCGGCGCCCTCCCGTGCGCCCTGTCGCTCGGCCCGTTGTGCAGCCCGCGGTCGTCGCGGCGCCCGTTGTCGCGACGGCGCCCGCTGCGCCCGTGAGCCCGTTTGCTGCGTTGCCCGGTTGGTCCGAGGACACGATCGCCGAGGCGCTCCCTGCCTTTCGTCGCACGTGCGAGCGCATCGCGCGCGCTTCGGACACTCGCTCGGTCGGCCGCGAAAACGCCGGTGGAACGATCGCTGACTGGCGACCCGCCTGCGCCGCGCTCCCCGCTGCGGACGCCGATCACACCACCGTGCGCGCGTTCTTCGAGCGCTGGTTCACGCCCGTCGCCGTCACGGGCGACAACGGTACCGAGGGCTTCTTCACGGGCTACTACGAGCCGCTCTTGCGAGGCTCGCGACGGAGGCACGGTCGCTTTCGAACGCCGCTCTACACGCGGCCGCGAGACATGGTGTCCACCCCGCGCGGAACGGGTCGCCTCGTGCGCGGTCGCTTTCGTCGCTACCACACACGCGCAGAGATCGCCGCGGGCGCGCTGCGACGAACGGCGCAGGTCATCGTGTGGGTAGACGATCCGGTGGACGCGTTCTTCCTCGAGATCCAAGGCTCGGGGCGCGTCGAGCTCGACGACGGAACCACCCTTCAAATCAACTACGCCGCGAGCAACGGGCACGAGTACGTCGCGATCGGGCGCACGCTCATCGACCGCGGAGCGATCGAGCGCAGTCAGGTCTCGCTCCAGACCATTCGCGCGTGGCTCAGCGCGCACCCTCGCGAAGCGCAGTCCGTGATGAACACCAACCCGTCGTACGTGTTCTTTCGCGAGAGCGAGACTCAGGGAGCGCACGGCGCCGAAGGCGTCGTGCTCGAGCCCGGAAGGAGCATGGCCGTGGACCCGAGGTTCGTTCCGCTCGGGGTTCCGCTGTATCTCGACGTGGCGCCGCTCGAGGGCGTGGGTCCCATTCGTCGCCTCGTCGTCGCGCAAGACACGGGAGGCGCCATCCGCGGCGCCGTCCGCGGGGATCTCTTCTGGGGCCACGGGCAAGACGCCTACGACCGCGCAGGCCGCATGCGCCAACGCGGCCGCTATTGGATGCTGCTCCCCAAGCCCGTCGCCGCACGCCGCGCAGAGGGCGCGACCGCGAGCACAAGCGCGCAGGGAGCAGCGAGCGGCGGGTAGCGATGGCGCGGCAGCGAGCGGCGCGGCAGCGAGCGGCGCGGCAGCGAGGGCGCGGCAGCGAGCGGCGCGGCAGCGAGGGCGCGGCAGCAAGCGGCCGCGCACTGTGCCTCGAAGACATCACGGGGCACCGTCACGCGATCTATCTCGGCAGGCGTTCTCGCTCGCGCTCGAACTAGAGAGAAGAGTCTCTCGAACTCTACCTTCGCCTTTGCAGGGGAATCGCAGCTCGCTGGCGCGACTACTCACGTTCCTAAGTTCGAGCGCGAGCGAGAACGCCTGCGGAGCAAGCTCGAGATGACTCGCTGACCGGGTCTGCGAAGCACAGTGCGCGGCTGCTTGCTGCCGCGCCCTGCCTACACCCTGCACGTGCCTGCGCTGCACCGCAGCCCCGCGTTGCACGTGCTGCTCGGGCAGCACGGTTGCCCGCTGGCCCCGCACGCGCGACACGTCCCCGCAGAGCAGTAGCCCCCGGCGCGACAGTCTGTCCCGTTGCAGCAGCGCTCGCTCACGCCTCCGCACGCGCGGCATGTTCCCGCGGAGCACTCGGCGATCGACGCGCAGGTGTTTCCCGCGCAGCATGATTGTGTGGGCTGCCCGCACGCGCGGCACGTTCCGGCGCGACAGTCGGCTCCTGTGCGGCACGTGGTCCCGCTGCAGCAACGCTCGTCGATCCCGCCGCACGCGCGGCACGTCCCCGCGGAGCACTCGGCGATCGACGCGCACATGTTGCTCGGGCAACACGTCTGCGTCGGTTGTCCGCACGCGCGGCACGTTCCTGCGGAGCAGTAGGCGCCCGCGTCACAGGTGTTTCCTGCGCAACAAGAGCCGCCCGGCGCGCCGCACGCGCGGCACATGCCCGCAGAGCACTGGCCACCCGAACGGCAGTCTGTCCCGTTGCAACAGCGCTCGCCGACGCCTCCGCACGCGCGGCATGTTCCCGCGGAGCACTCGGCGATCGACGCGCAGGTGTTTCCCGAGCAGCATGATTGTGTGGGCTGCCCGCATGCGCGGCACGTTCCTGCGCGACAGTCGGCTCCTGTGCGGCACGTGGTCCCGTTGCAGCAGCGCTCGTCGATCCCTCCGCACGCGCGGCACGTCCCCGCGGAGCACTCGGCGATCGACGCGCACGTGCTCCCCGGGCAACATGATTGTGTGGGTTGCCCGCACGCGCGGCACGTCCCGCCGAAGCACTCGGAGCCGCTCGAGCACGCGCTCCCCGAGCAGCACGGCGTCCCCGTGACTCCGCAGCGCACGTCCGACGGAACGTCCGCCACGCTCGCGTCTGCGTCTCCTATGGCGTCCCCGCTCGCGTCGATCGCGCCGTCCGTTCGCGCGTCGATCCCGGTGTCCCTTCGCGCGTCCATCGCTGCCGCGTCATCGGGCTCGAATGGAATCCGCGGGCTCGGTCGCAGCGGAACCTCCACGGCGACGCACGTCCCCTCGTCGCCGCACGTCTGCCCGAGCTCTGCGCAACGAACGCTCACCGTGCACGCGCTCGGCGCCACGGTTGTGCAGTCGCTCGCGCTCGCCGCGCACGCGGCCGAGAGAAACACGCGGAGCTCTTGCGGGTTCTGCGGGGCGAATCGAAAGCGCGCCGTTCGACGCAACGCGAGCACGGTCCCCGAAGGCTCCGTCGCGGACGCTTCGACCGCCAACGTCACGAGCTCGTCGCGCGGCCCGCCCTCGCGCGGAACGACGGTAAACGAAGCGGGCAACGTGATTCCGCGCGCTCCGTCGCGCGTCCATTGTCGGCACGCGGGCGCAGCGCCCTCGCGCTGCACGCACGCGCGGAGCGTCATCGGGAGCTGCTCGGGCAGATCCGTGCTCACGAACACGAGCACCTGCGTCGGCGGCGCAAGACAGCCCGCGCTCGCCCAACCCGCGAGGGCGAGCCACACGACGAGCTCGGACATCGATCGTATGCGCGGCACTTCGGCTTCTTCGATTGAACCCGCGGTTCGTTTGCGGCGCAGGCAGTATCGCGCGGAGCCTGCCACCCACGCCATCATCCATGCCAACAGAGTTGGCGATGCCTGCATCTGAGACCGCTGCGGGGCGAATCTTTTGATCGACAACGACAGCCGCTTCGGCAACATCGAGATCGCTCGTCGAGCGAGCGGGCGAAGGACGGAGAGTCGAGAGATGCCAGGGCAGAAACGACGCGCGTCGAGGCGACGGGGCTGGTGTTTGTGGTTCTCGCTGTTCGTCGCGACAGGCTGCGGAGCGAGCTCGGAGCTTCGCATCGGGCGCGGGGACGTGGTCGTCGCGCCGGCGGACGCGCCGGCGGTGACCGACGCGCGGCCGGGACGGCAGTGTCCTTCGCCGGATCGCTTGAGCACCGCGCGGAGGCTCGCGTGGAGCACGTGCAACAACCGCGACACGACAGCGTCGTGCGTTCGATCGACGGACGGAACGCGAGTCTGTGGCTGCGGCGAAGTGACCAGCGACGCGGCGCTCTGCGGGTTCGGCCTCGTGGACTTCGATGGGTCCAACGCGATTCCGGGGCGCGCGCTGTGCGATTCGCGCACGGGGATCTGTCAGTGCTCGGTCGGCGAGCTCTCGTGCACGTGTCGATCGAGCAATCCGAGCGGCGTGTGCGCCCCTCGTACGGGCCGCAACTGTTGCTGGAACGAGAGTTTGTTGTAGCCGGTAGAACGCGCGCGAAACCGGTGGTACCAACGCTGCCCCACTGGCGGAGGGCGAGGCTTCGAGGTCTCGCTCCTCCGCGAATGGGCGTCTGTGCGACGCCCGAAATGAGGAGAGCGAAATGGCAAACCCCCGCGTGTTCTTCGATGTGCAGTTCAACGACCAGGACATGGGTCGAATCGTGTTCGAGCTCTTTGCGGACACCGTGCCGAAGACCGCCGAGAACTTCCGCGCGCTCTGCACGGGCGAGCATGGCTTCGGCTACAAGGGCTGCACGTTTCACCGCGTGATCCCGAACTTCATGCTCCAGGGCGGCGACTTCACCAACCACAACGGGACCGGTGGAAAGTCGATCTACGGCAACAAATTCGCGGACGAAAACTTCGTTCACAAGCACACGACGCCGGGCCTGCTCTCGATGGCCAACGCGGGCCCCAACACCAACGGCTCGCAGTTCTTCGTGACGACCGTGACCACGCCCTGGCTCGACGGAAAGCACGTCGTCTTCGGCAAGGTCGTCGAGGGCATGGACGTCGTGAAGGCGATCGAGGCCAAGGGCTCGCAGAGCGGCAAGACGAGCGGCACCGTCACGATCGCCAACTGCGGAATGGCCTGATTCTTTTCGGCGAATTCGTCATTTCGGGGGGCGAAATGGGGGTCCCGACCGCGCTGCGGGCTTGACCCACCAGGCAAACTCGTTGTTTCTGGCGGCGCTTCGCGGCTCGGGCGTGCGCCCGATCAGGGCTCCGGGCGGCGACAACACTCGAAGGAAACCTACGGTCGTGCAGTCTCTTCAACTTCAGGCGATGGGCACCGGCGGTGTCGCGCTCGCCGTCGCGTTGGTCCTGTATTTTCGGGTCAAATCGCAGCCAGAGGGCAACGCAGCCATGGCGCGCATCGCGCGGTACATCCGCGAGGGCGCGATGGCGTTTCTCACGCGGCAGTACCAGGTGCTCGGCGGATACGCGCTGGTCGTCTTCGGGCTGCTCGCGTGGAAGCTCGGGGTCATGGCAGGCCTGGCCTTCCTCGCGGGCGCGTTCTTGTCGCTGCTCGCGGGCTTCTTCGGAATGAAGGCCGCGACGTACGCCAACGTTCGCACCGCGGAGGCCGCGCGCAGCAAGGGCAAGCCCGAGGCGCTCGTCATCGCGCTCGACGGCGGCGCGGTCATGGGGCTCTGCGTCGCAGGGCTCGGGTTGATCGGCCTCGGCGGCGTGTACTTCGCGTTCAAGGGCAACCCGCACCAGTCGGCGATCCTTCACTCGTTTGCGGTGGGCGCGAGCTCGATCGCGCTCTTCGCGCGCATCGGCGGCGGCATCTACACGAAGGCCGCGGACGTCGGCGCGGACATCGTCGGCAAGGTCGAAGCGAACATCCCCGAGGACGACCCCCGCAACCCGGGCGTCATCGCGGACAACGTCGGTGACAACGTCGGCGACGTCGCGGGCATGGGCGCTGACATCTACGAGAGCTACATCGCCGCGATCGTGAGCGCGATGGCGCTCGGAATGACCATTCCCACGGACGTGCTCCGCGCGAAGCTCGCGCCGGGCGTGACCGATCCTTCGCAGCTTCGGCTGCTCGCCGTCGAGCTCCCGCTGTTGCTCGCGACCGTGGGTCTCGCGGTGAGCATCGTGGGGATCTTCATCACGCGCACGCTCAACAAGATGCCGCCGGCGACGGTGCTGCGTCTCGCGCTGATCATTCCGCCGTTTCTCGTGACGGGCGCGGCGTTCGTGGTGCTCCCGATGTTCGGCATCACGATGGGCGCCGTGATCACCCTCGCCGCGGGCGCGATGGGCGGCGCCGTCGTCGGCCTCGTGACGGACTACTACACGTCGATGAAGCCGATCCGCCAGATCGCTGAATCGTCGCTCACCGGCCCGGGCACCAACGTGATCCGCGGCCTCGCCGTGGGCCTCGAGAGCTGCGCCATTCCGCTCGCCACGCTCTGCGTCGTGGGCTTCGTGTCCAACTACTACCTCGGCCTGTACGGCATCGCGATCGCCGCCGTCGGCATGCTCGCGGGAACGGCCATCGTCATGACCGTCGACGCCTACGGACCCATCGCGGACAACGGCGGTGGCATCTCCGAGATGAGCGGCCTCGGACCAGAGGTCCGCGCGATCACCGACGAGCTCGACGCGGTCGGCAACACGACCGCGGCCGTCGGCAAGGGCTTCGCGATCGGCTCGGCGGTGCTCACCGTCGTCGCGCTCTTCGCGGCGTTCAACATGGAGATCAACGCGGTGCGCGCGACGCGCAACCAAGAGGCGCTGGTGCTCATCCTCACGGACGCCAAGATCCTCATGGGCGTTCTGTTCGGAGCGATCCTGCCGTGCCTCGTCGGCGCGAGCACGATGACCGCCGTCGGACGCGCCGCGGGCGCGATCGTCGAAGAGATCCGCCGTCAGTTCAAAGAGATCCCGGGCCTCCTCGAAGGCAAAGAGGGCGTCGAGCCCGAGCCGAAGAAGATCGTTCAGATCGCGACCACCGCGGCCATCAAAGAGATGATCTACCCGGGCGCTGTGGCCGTCGTCTCGCCGGTGATCATCGGCTTCGCGTTCGGCCCCGAAGTGCTCGCGGGCGCGCTCGCGGGCGCGCTCGCCGTCGGAGCGACGCTCTCGCTGCTCATGGCCAACGCGGGCGGCGCCTGGGACAACGCGAAGAAGTTCATCGAGAAGGGCGGACTTCCGGGCCACAAGAAGGGCTCGGACGCGCACAAGGCCGCCGTCGTCGGCGACACCGTCGGCGACCCCTTCAAGGACACCTCGGGCCCCGGCATCTCGATCCTCATCAAGGTCATGAGCGTCGTCTCGCTCTTGATCGCGCCGCTCATCGCGTGAGCGACTGAGCGCGTGCGCGGGGGGAATTGCATGGGGGCCTCACCCCCGCTGCCGCGCGCCCCTCTCCCGCGACGAAGCGCGGGAGAGGGGCTTTGATTTCATGGGCGTAGCGTTCAGCGGTCGCCGGGCAAAGCGGGCTGAGCGAACGAGAAGGGGGAACGAGAAGGGGACGGATCTCGCATTGTCGAACGAGAAGGGCGAAACGAGACGGGGACGGATCTCGCATTCTCGAAGCGACAATGCGAGATCCGTCCCCTCTCCGCGGTCCCCTCTCCGCGGTCCCCTCTCCGTTGTCCCCGCTCCGTTGAGAACGCGAGATCCGTCCCCGTTCACTTTCCCCGTTCACTTTCGCACGCGCATCGAGACGGGGACGGACCTCGCATTCTCGAAGCGACAATGCGAGATCCATCCCCTCTCCGTCCCTGCTCATTCCGCGCATTCCCGATGCCGAAACGCCTTTGCTCACGAAGCCCCTCTCCCGCGCTTCGTCGCGGGAGAGGGGCGCGCGGCAGCGGGGGTGAGGCCGCCCTCACCCACTCGTATCCGCAGCAAACGCCTGCTCGATCCACAACATCACCGCGCGGACCTTCGCGACGCGGCGCTTGGACCTGTGCACGACCAGCCAGAAATCCCTGCTCGGAACCGCGTCGCTCGTCGCCGCGCCAAGGTGCTCGGGCGCGACCTCGACGAGCTCGGGGTACCGTCGCGCCAATCGCTTCGGCAGGATCGCCGCGCCCACGCCAGCGCGCGCGGCGAGCGCGAGCGACTCGACGTCCTCGACGAGCATCCGCGCAGCCCTCGGCGCGAACGCGCGCTCGGCGTACTTCTGCTCGGGGATCTCGGCGAGCGAGCCCGTGAGCCCCACCCACGGAGTCTCTCTCGACGCGCTCGTCGAGCGCTCGACGAAGCACCCGTAGTGATCAGTGAACAGTCGCTTCACCGCGAGCTCGCCCTCCGTCGGCCGCGCGAGGCGGATCGCGATGTCCGCCTCGCCGTGCGCGAGGCTCGAGACGCGATTGTCCGAGAGAATCCTCAGTGAAATGAGCGGATGCGCCTTCGCAAACTGCGCGAACCGCCGCGAGAGAACCCACCGCGACACCTCGCTCACGGTGGTGATCGTCACCGTTCCCCGCGGCTCTTGCGGGGCCTCGAGCGCGGTTGTCGCCGCGAGCGCTGCGTCCACCATCGGCCCGAGCGTCGCGAGCAGCGCCTCGCCCCGCTGCGTGAGCCTGAGCGGCGCGTCCCGCACGAAGAGCGCGCACCCGGCGATCTCTTCGAGCCGCGCGAGGTGCCGACTCGCGGTCGACTGACTGATCCCGAGCGACCGCGCCGCGTCCGTGATCGTCTTGCTTCGCGCCACCGCCTCGAACGTTCGAAACAAATCCCAGTACGCCTTCTCGATCGCCACGGACGAGAACGTACCCCAAGTGACATCATGCAAAAACGGATGATGGCGATTCGTTGCCAGTGATTGCGCTGATGAATCACCGGGCGCAAGTCTCTCTTCACCGACGATGCACATCCAACAGCTCCGCAACGCCACGATGGTCCTCGAGTACGCAGGCAACCGCTGGCTGGTCGACCCCATGCTCTGCCGCGCGCGAACGCTCCCGCCCTTTCGCCTCTCGGGACGGCGCCGACGCAACCCGACCGTCGAGCTCCCCTCGAACACCGACGAAGCGCTGGCGAAGGTCACGAGCCTGCTCGTCACGCACGAGCACCCCGATCACTTCGACAGCGCGGGCGTGCGCTTCGCGATCGAGCGCTCGCTGCCCGTGTACACAAACCGCGTGGACGCAGCGCACCTCCGCGGCCGCGGGCTCGACGTGCGCTTGCTCGAGGAGCTCGGCGCTCCCTTCACCGTCGAAGTCGTGCGCTCCGAGCACGGCCGCGGCGCGATCGGCTGGATCATGGGCCCCGTGTGCGGCTACGTGCTCTCGCACCCAGACGAGCCGACGGTCTATCTCACGGGCGACTCGATCCTGACGGACGCTGTCCTCGACGCGATCGACCGGCACGAGCCTGCGGTGATCGTCGCCCCCGCGGGCGCCGCGAATTTCGGCGTCGGCGGCGACATTCTCTTCTCGGTCGACGAGCTCGTCACGATGGCGCGACGCTCGAAGGCGACGCTCGTGTGCAACCACCTCGAGGCGCTCGACCACTGCCCGACCACCCGCGAGGGACTCCGCGAGCGCTTCGAGCGCGAGGGGCTCGGCGACCGCGTGTGCATCCCCGAAGACGGAGAGCGCGTCGCCTTCGAGCACGCGAAGAGCAGGCCGAGCCCGAGCGCCCCACGCCCCGACACCGCGCGCGCGGGAATGCAAAAGTGGATCACCTCGCTGCTGGCATAAGGTTTTTTCAGCACTGACTTCCACGCGGCCGCTCGCCGCTCGCCGACGGGCGACGATCCTGCCCTTCGATGAAGCTCGCCTGTCCGTCGTGTGGCGCGATGGTTCCGATCCAGCGCGCGAAGATCGTCCGAGTCTTGGCTCACTGCCCCGTGTGCAAGTCGGTCGTCGAGTTCGAACAGACCCTCGGCGCCGTGACGATCACGATCGCGAGGGGGCTCAACAGCCCGAATCAAGCGCAGTTCATCGAGCGATCGATCGAGCTCTACGCAGGCATCGAAGACCACCCAATGCCCAACGAAGCCCCCAAGTGATCGTGCCAGCGCCGGACGAGTACACCGGGCGTCAACCGAAGCGCGGGTGAAGGCGCGGATCCTCGAAGCTGCGTTAACCTACGGTTGATGATCCAAGGCCAACAGGACTGGTTCGCGGGCGTCGTTCCGTTCATCGCTGTTGTCGAAGAGAAGACCTTTCGCGCAGCGGGCGTGCGGCTCGGGTGCTCGACCGCCGCCGTGAGCAAAGCGGTCCTCGCCCTCGAAGCGCGCCTCGGCGTGACGCTCTTGCAGCGCGGAGCGCGCGGGGCCAGCCCGACGCCCGAAGGCGAGGCGTTCTACCGACGCGCGCACGAGGCCGTCTCGGGCCTGCTCGCAGCGCGCGACGAAGTGAGCGCCTCGCGCGCAGCTCCCAAGGGGCCCTTGCACGTCTCGCTCTCGTTCATCGTGGCGTCGCTGTTCGTCGACAAGCTCGATCGCTTCGTGGCGCGCTATCCGAGGGTCGAGCTTCGCTTGTCGTTCAGCGATCGCATGGCGCGCTTCGCAGAGGACCGCGTGGACGTCAGCGTTCGCGTCGGGGGCCACGATGAGCCGAGCCTCGTCGTGCGCAAGCTCGCGGACACGCGCTGGGTCACCGTCGCGAGCCCCGCGTACCTCGCGCGCAATCGTCCGATCACCAGCGCCGACGACCTCGAAGACCACCGCTGCCTCTGCTTCGTCATGCCCAACGGAACCCAGCGCGCCTGGACCTTCGCCACCGACACGACGCCCACGTCCGTTCGCGTGGCCCCCGCGGTCCTCGTCGATCAGGGCGAGCACCTCGTCCGCATGGCCCTCGCGGGCCTCGGCGTCGCGCAGGTCCTCGACTTCATGGTCCGAAGCGCCATCGAGAAGGGAGAGCTCGTCGAGGTGCTCGCCGATCGAAGCGCCGCGGGCCCCGAGCTCCGCCTCGTCTCGACCCGCGAACGCGCGCGAAGCGCCAACGTTCGCGCCCTGGTTTCGTGGGCGAAGGAGCTATTTCGAGGAGCCGACGAAGCCTGATCGTCAACCGTGGGTTGATGAAGCATCGTCGATCGCCTCAGTCGTCAACCCATCGGTGATGTTGCACGGTTTGGGTCATGAACACTGCAACGAAGACCGCACGCAAGCTCGCCATCGTGACCGGCGCGACCTCGGGCCTCGGCGAAGCCGCCTCGCTCGCCTTGGCTCGACAGGGATTCGACATCATCGCGGTCGGACGCGACGCTGCGCGCGGGGCCTCCGTGATCGATCGCGTCCGTGCCGAGGGCGGCCACGCTGAGTTCGTCGCGGCCGATCTCTTCTCGAGGGCCGACGTCGCGAGGCTCGTCTCGGTCTTGCTCGACAAGGCGCCGCGCGTGGACGTGCTCGTCAACAACGCGGGCGGCTCGTTCGTTCGCGACGAGCGAACGGTGGACGGCGTCGAACGGACCGTGGCGCTCAACCTCGAGGCCGCGTGGAGCCTCACCGAGGGGCTGCTCCCGGCGCTCGAAGCCGCGAACGGGCGCGTGATCAACGTCGTGACGGGGCTGCAAAACTTCATGAAGGCCTCCCCCGAGCAGCTCTTCGGGCCGAGCGCCAGCGCGGGAAACGGGCAGTACATCCGCGCCAAGCTCGCCCTCTTGTCCGTCACGCTCGAGCAGCAGCGACGGTACGGCGGCCGCGGCGTGTCGTTCGTGGCGCTGCACCCCGGGATCATCCCCGAGACGCGCTTCGGCAGCGAAATGCCTGCCATTCTGCGCAAGATCGGCCCGTTCATCGCGCGGCTGTTTCGCATCGCTTCGACGCCCGAGCAGGCCGCCGCCCGCTACGTGAAGCTCGCGACCGAAGCGATCGAACCCGCGGGCTTCTACTACGAAGGCAAGCTTCGGCCGGCGCCGAAGTTCGCGAAGGACCCTGTGTTTTCTGCGGCCGTGTGGGGCGCCCTCGATCAGGCCCACACAAAGACGCTCGCCCAACGGACGAGCGCGAGCGCGGCTCCTTCGGCGTAGCGTCGCGAGCGCTACGCGGTCGTCGCGTCGAGCGCTGCGATCGCCGCGCGCACGGTGTCCGGAACGCGCACCTTGGTCGACGACGCGTAGTCGACGAGCACCGCGACGGAGCTCCCTCGGGCGTGCACGCGATCGCCGCACGCGACTTCGTACTCCATCGTGAGGCTCGTCTCGCCGACCTTCGTGCATCGCGCGCTCACGCGCAATTGCGCGGGAAAATGCAGCGGCGCGAGATAGTTGCACGTGGTCGTCGCCAAGATGGGCGCGACCGCCGAGGGGCCCGCGCTCTTCACGCCGATCTTGTCGAACAGCGCGATGCGCGCAGACTCGAACCACGTGAAGAATCGCGTGTTGTTCACGTGTCCGAGCGCGTCCATGTCTCCCCACTGCACGGGGAGCTCGATCACGACGTGGGGCTTCGCTTCCATGGGCGCGGATCCGAGCACGGAATCGGCGCGGGATGCACGCGCTCGCGCCACGCACGCCGCGCGGCCAGCATCCAACGACCATGATTGCCCCTCGCACGCTCGCGTTCGCTGCTGTTGGTGCCCTCGTCTCGCTCGCTGTGGTGCGCTGGCAGGCGGCGGGGCGCTTCGTCGAAGAGCCTGATTTCACTGTGGAGCGCGACGACGGAGCGATCGAGATTCGTCGCTACGCGCCGGTCGTTCGCGCAGAGACCACCGTCGAGAACAGCGACCGGAACATCGCTGTCAACGAGGGGTTTCGTCGGCTGGCGGGCTACATCTTCGGCGCGAATCACGGCCGAAACACGATCGCCATGACCGCGCCCGTGACGCAGTCGCAGCGCGGCGAGCGCATCGCGATGACCGCGCCGGTGACGCCGTCGGGCGACGGAGGCTCGTGGCTGGTCACCTTCACGATGCCGCGCGGGAGCGCGGTCGAGTCCATGCCCGTCCCGAACGACGCGCGCGTCACGTTGCGCGCGATCCCTGCGCGTCGGGTCGCCGTCCTTCGCTACAGCGGTTCGAGCTCTCCCGAAGTCCTCGCAGCGCACGAGCGCACCCTGCGCGCCTGGCTCACGCGCAACGGGTTGTCCGCCTCGGGGCCAGCGACGAGCGCGCGCTACGATCCCCCGAGCACGCTGCCTCTGCTGCGACGCAACGAGCTGTGGCTCGAGCTCGACGCCGCCTGAGCGACCAGCATCGCGAGCCCCGTCGCGCGCACCCTCGCTCGCTCACCTGACGCGTGCTTCTTCGTGCGAGCGGCCTTGGCTTCGTTCTTGCGGTGCATTTGCTTCGAACGCGGGAAGCGACGTTCATCGTCCCCGCGTTCGCATTCACTGCATCGGAAACGACCCTCGCGACTGGAGCTCATCATGAAGACCAATCAACGCACGGACTACCTCACTCGGGACAGCCTCATGAAGCTTCTGTCCGATGAAGAAGTCGCAAAAGTGAGCACCGCCGAGACCGCGGCGAAGCTCGCGGACGGCGAGGAGTACGTCGATTTGGAGCAGCTCACCAAGGGCGTTCAACGCTCGCACGGAGCCGTTGTCTCCATGGGTACAGTGCTTCCGCGCAGCGCGGTCCACGAGCAGACGTGGAGCAAGATCGTGACGCAGCTTCAGGCTCCGCGCTCGACGGCCGGTACGTGACTCGGCGCGCCGCTGTTCACCGCGAAATTCACCGAAGCGGTCGCGCAACGTGGCTGCGCGCTGCGGTGCTCGGCGCCGACGACGCGATCGTCTCGACCGCCAGCCTCATGCTCGGCGTCGCCGCGTCGGCCGCCTCGAAGAACGCGATCTTGGTCGCTGGTGTGGCAGGCCTCGTCGCAGGGGCGACGTCCATGGCGGTCGGCGAGTTTGTAAGCGTCAGCGCGCAGCGAGACGCAGAGCGAGCGGACGTCGCGCGCGAGCAACGAGAGCTGACGACGCAGCCCGAAGCCGAGCTCGACGAGCTCGCCATGATCTACGTGAAGCGAGGGGTCGACAAGGCGCTCGCGATGCAGGTCGCCGCACAGTTGAGCGCGCACGATTCGATCGGCGCGCACCTGCGTGACGAGCTGCAAATCGACAACGCGGCCCTCGCGCGTCCGCTCCAAGCAGCGTGGATATCCGCGGCGAGCTTCGCGTGTTTTGCGGTCGTTCCCATCGTCGCGCTGCTCGTCGCGCCGGTGGCGCTGCGCATCCCGATGATCGCCGCGCTGTCGCTCGTGAGCCTCGCCGCGCTCGGCGCGTTTGGTGGCTCGCTCGGCGGCGCTCCGCGCGGCCGTGCCGCGTTGCGAGTCACCATCGGCGGCGCGGCTGCAATGGCCGTCACCGCGCTGATCGGTCGCCTCGTGGGCGCGTCCATCACGTAGCGCGCGGTCTGCCGCTGCGCTGACGCCCGCTGACGTCGCGCGCGCTGCGTGTGACTGCCGAATCGCCACGGTGGGGCGTCCTTGCGTGGATGCGCGCGTCATCGCCTCGCGACGGCTGTTCGTCCGCCGTTTGGGACGAGCGGACCCCGGATGGTTCGAGAGCCCTCGGAGAGAGAGCATCGTGTCGGGCGTGCGACAGCGACTCCTCGCGAAGTCCTTCGAGGCGATCCTTCGAGCTCACGGATTGTAGCCGTCCGACGACGCGGCAAAGCCGTTGACGTCTCGAACGCTGAAATCTCCCGATCCGTTCGCTTGCAGGTCGAACACGCGCCACACGTCCAAGTTCGCGGGGTTCGCCGTCGGTACGGCGTACCTTCGGATCAGCCCTTGGCGAGGAAGAACGAGCATGACCGTCGCTGATGAGCGCTCGATCGCACCTTGCGATTGACTCGAATAGTTGTGCACAGAGAAGCGATAGACACCCGACGGGGCCCGGGTGATCGTGGTGATCTCTGGGCCGAAGCTGCTCGTGTCATCGGTGTCGAGCGAGCAGTACGGCGTCGCGGTCAGCGTCCCGCGATTGCTGTACGAGATGTGAAAGCGCTCGGTCTCGCCGGGGCCGGTCGTGTGCGAGTCGAGGTCCGCTGGAGCTTCGCCCCACTGCAGGACGAACTGCGCCAACGGGGGAGTGAGCAGGAGCGTTCCGATGTCTTGGCAGCGCGCGGCGCCGAGGGCGGCGCTCATCGGCGTGCTCGACGCGGTGATCGTCTGCGGTTCGCTCACGAGACCCGCGGTGGTGGCGACGACCGCGACGCGCGACGAGAGCTTCACGTCGAGCGCGAAGCAGCCGTCTGCGCCAGTGGTTCCATCGCTCTCGCCGCGGTAGTCTACGCCCGAAGCGTTGACGTGAACGTTGGGGACATTGCGTCCGTCCGGTGTGCGAACGCAGCCGCGAACGCAGGTGGTCTCGGAGATCGGGCGATCACAGTTCCACCAAGACAAGTGGCTGATGCTGGCGCGATAGACCGCTCCGCTGGGGGCCGTGGCGTCTGGTTGCCTCGCAGCCGTTCCCTCTTCGACCCACGCGCCGGTGCTGGGATTCAAGCTCCAGAGCTCGATGTTCGACGGCGCGGTCGCCGCCAAGGACGCAGGGATCGGAAACGTCACCGCGACGTTCACTCCTGGCGCGAGCCCGAGCACCGCGTCTCCCTGCCGCGCAGTGATCGCCATCGGGACAAACGTCTCGAGCAGCGTCGCGCTCCCGTTTGTTCGTCTCGCTGAGAAATCCCCGGGAAAAGCCCTGATCTGCTCTCGATCCGTAGGATCGATCGCCACCACGGTGACCGTGACATCGCCGCTCGCCGCTTGCCCGTCAGGCCTCACGAACGCGCCCGGAGGAAACGTCGCGCTCGCTCCCGCTCCGTCGCTCACCTCGCCGCCCGTCGCCGCAGCGACCGTTCGCGCGACGCCTCCGCGCACCATGTACACGTCCACGTGCGAGACGGCGCCCGCACGAACAATGACGGGCTCGAGCGCCTCGATGTACCCGTTTTGCACGACGGTCACGACCGTGCGCTCGACCGGCGCGAGGTCTTGCAGAAAGAACCACCCGCTCTCGTTTGCACGCGTGCTCTGCCCGTCGCTGAGCGTGACGACCGCTCCTCCGACGAGCGTCGTCGATCCCACGACGAAGATGCGACCTGTGATGGCTCCTCGTGTCGAGGGAGGCGTCCCAGAAGAGCACGACACCGCCGCGCCCACGAGAGCGACGGCCAACAAGAATCTGCCACTCGAGAACATACAAACTCCGTACGTCGCCGAACGAGCGGTTGATGCGTTGCCTCCGTTCGCGACGGTTCGAGCGCTGGTGCAATGCGCGGACCGCGGTCGTCGCTCGCGCGTAAGCGTCGATGCTTCGTTCGCGAATGGCCTGCGATTCTAGCGTCGAATCAGCGATCAAGCCGAGCTTCGCCAGCGCGCGCGCGTTGCGCCTTTGATCGTTCGATCGTGCACGCAACGCGCTGCGTGGCGCATCGACTGCAGCGCTTGTTCGCGAGCGCCTCGACGCACGATCCCGCGAGAACACAGGGCTGCGCTCACACGAGGGCGCTCGCCCAGCGCGCGAGCGCGAGCGCGGCGCCCTCTGCGTAGCCCGCGGCCTCTCCGCGCAACGAGGCCATCGCGCTCTCGCACGCGTGCAGCCCGTGGTCGGTGCGGGGGACGCTGGCGAACTCGCCCCGCTTTGCGCAGCGCGCGATGCGCTCGTGCTCGGTTCGCGACGTGATCCAGTCGCACTCGCCCCACTGCGCGAGCAGCGGAACGCTCATCGCCTCGATCGGCGCCGCCGTGGGGCACTCGTACACGTCGCGCCAGAAGCGCGCGGGCCGCCCGTCGATCGTGTTCGCCTCGGCGTCGAGGGCCCACTCTTCGGCGTAGCGCTCGAGGGGCGGGTGCAGCCCGAGGGCGTCGCGCACGCTCGCGCCGCCGACGTGAACGACGCTCGTGAGCGCTTGTTGCGCGCGAACGGCGTGCTCGATCTCGCCTTCGCCCGCGCCGAGCATCGTCATGCGGCGGCGCAAGAGCGCGTCCATGTACTCGGTCCACGTGTCGATTCCCGCGCCGAAGACGCAGACGCCGCGCGCGTCGAGCCCCTCGGCCGCGAGGGGCGCGGAGAGCGCCCCCAGCGAGTAGCCGTGGACGACCCACGGGCCGAGGTCGTGGCCCTCGTCGTTGATTTGTTGTGCCGCGTGGAGCAGGTCGTCGCGCTCTTCGAAGAGGCTCTGGTTCGCGCCGTCCCCCTCGCTGTCTCCGAGCCCTCGGCGCTCGATGCGCACGACCGAGAAGCGCGCGCGCGCGAGGTCTTCGACCCACCTTCGCAAGGGGTAGTCCGACGCTCCGGGCCAGTCCCAGCTGTCTCGTCGGTAGCCAGGGAGCACGAGAATTCTCCCGCGACTCGATTGTGTGTGCTCTGGCTGCGAGACGATCACGCGCAGCAGCGTCCCGTCGCCGAGCGACGCTTGCGTGTAGTGGTGGACGACGCCCGCGGCGCGCTCGCGGGGCCGCTCGTCGATGGCGAGCTCGACGAGGTCGGGCGTGCCCTTGTCGCGCTCGACGAAGAGTTGAATCTGTGTGCCTGCTCGAAGCCGCGACGCCCACTGTCGAAACGCGCGCTCGTCGGCGAACGGTGTGCCTCGGTCTCCGAGCAAGACGTCTCCGGGACGAACGTCGGCGCGCGCCGCGGCGGTGCCTTCGGCGACCGAGAGCACGCGGACGCCGGGGGCGCCTTTGCGTGGTTCGAAGCGGATTCCGAGCGCTCCGCGGCGAGGGAGGGTGCGCATGCCCGCAATCGAGCACGGCGCGCGTCCCCCGCGCAACGATGGTGTGCGCTGCCTCCGCGCGAGCGCGTAGGGGCAGCGCTTCAGCTCACGGGCAGGTCCACGCGGCGTTCATCGTGCTGAGCGCGGGCGTCATGCCCGAGGCCGCGGCGCGCATGGTGACCGTGACGCGAACGAGCTGCGCCGGGGTGACGGCGGCAGCGCGGAACGCGGCTCCGAGGTCGTACGGGCTCCCGTTGGGCGGGAGCGTCGCGACCGGGACGTCCATCGCCGACGCGAGCGCTGCGGCGGTGCCTGCCGTGCGCGCGGACACGGTCATGACCGTCCCTGCGGGCAGGTCCGCGCCGAGCGAGAACGACGTCAACCGCGGGTTGGCGCAGGTCGTGTCGAACACGTACGAGAACGAACCCTCGGGGATCGTCGTGCGACGCACCGAGCCCGTGAAGTCCGAGTACGAGTAGTTCTGGTTCACGCCCATGAGGTTGGTGCTCATCATGGTCGTCGGGTCGTAACGCACGAGCGGCGCGCCCGCGCCCCAGTGCGTGAGGAACAAGCGACCGCCGCGATCGAAGCCGATGCCCGCGGGTCCGCGCTGCGCCGGCGTGATCACGCGCGTGACGCGCGCCGCAGGGATCGAGCCCATCGCGTGATCGGCCGCGAGCCAACGAACGACGCGCGAGTTGTTCTCTGCGCCGTCTTCGCCAGCCATGTAGACGAATCCGTCGGAGCCCGCGGTGATTCCGCGGCCGGCGTAGCCGTCGATTTGCGCGGTGGTGTCCACGCGAGACCAGGTTCCGCCCGAGCCGCCGGCGCCCGAGCCCGGGGCGTACCCGAGCGCGTCGCGGCAGCCCCAACCCGAGAACCAGATGCGCCCCGCGGAGTCCGCGGTGATGCCGTAGCTCTGCGTGCATCCGCCGCGAAGCGCCGTAGGGTACGCGATGCGCGCAGACGCGGTGGGCGTCGCTGCAGTGGTGTCGATGGAGGCGGTGGCGCCGCCGTCGAGCGTTCCGATCCAGAGCCGTCCGTCCGCGGTCACGACCGCGCCGTACGGATTGACGGGAACCGTCACGGTCGCGAGCGTCTCACCCGTGCGCGGATCGACCTTGTAGAACGCCGTCGTGTTGTACCCGCCGACCCACACGTAGCCGCCGGGCGCGCTCGCGTCGCCGCGATCCACGGTGATCGCGCGAAGCAGCGCGTTGCTCGGTCCCACCGTGGCAGTCCAGAGCACGCACTCGTCCACGGGTTGCCCCGTCGCGTTGACGTACCCGAGGAGGTTGGTGCGCGACGACGACGTGTCGATCATGCCGTTGCCGTTGCGATCGACGCAGCTCGAGCGCGATCCAGCGATCTTCGTGACGGTGCCCTGCATCGCGAAGCCGCGGTTGGCGACGAAGACGTCGCCGTTGCCGTCGATCGCCACGCGCGAGGCCATGTTGCAGCCGTTGTTGTGGCAGCACGCGCCGCTGCACTCGCCCACCGCGAGACCGACGCGGTATTTCGCGATCTCCGTGGGCGGGTTGGTGTTGGCGTCCCACTTCGAGACGGTGCTCTCGGCGGTGTTCACGATCCAGAAGAAGTCGCTCGAGCTCGTCATCACCATCCCGTCGGGGATGACCCCGCGCATCGGGTCGACGCGCGAGCCGTTGAACGTCCCCATCGAGAAGTCCACGCCGCCCGTGCCCACCGTCGCGCGTCGGCACTCGCAGCCGTTGGCGTCGATGCCGTCGCAGTTGTCGAAGCCCGCGTTGCAGCTCGTCAGGCGGCAGCCGCCCATCGAGCACGTGCCCGTTCCGTTGGCGAACGTGCAGGCGTTTCCGCAGCGTCCGCAGTGCGACGCGTCCGTCGCGAGCTCGACTTCGCAGCCGTCCATGCGGTTGCCGTTGCAGTCATTGAAGCCCGCGTTGCACGTCATGATGCAGCTGCTCGCGGCGCACGACGCGATCGCGTTGGTGTACGGGCCGCAGACGGTCCCGCACATCCCGCAGTGGTTCGGGTCGGTCGCCGTCGACGTGCACGATCCGCCGCAGTTCGTCTGCCCCGCGCGGCACGAAGGAACGCACATCCCCATGTCGCACACGAGCCCGGCGCCGCACGCGTTTCCGCACGCTCCGCAGTTGGCTCGATCGCTCTGCGTGTTCGTGCACGCCGCGGGCGTCCCGCACGCGGTCTGCCCCGCGGCGCACGTGAGCTGGCAGGCGCCCATGCGGCAGATTTCACCGGCGGCGCACGCTGTCCCGCACGCTCCGCAGTTCTCTCGGTCGGTCTGCGTGTTGATGCAGAGCCCGCCGCAGTCGACCTGGCCCATGGGGCAGCTCGTCTGGCAGGCGCCCATCACGCACACCTGTCCGCTCGGGCACATCGTGCCGCAAGCACCACAATTCAAGCGGTCCGTCTGCGTGTCGCGGCACGATCCCATGCAGTTGGTCGTGCCCGCGGCGCACGTCGCGCCGCACGCGCCCATCGAACAAACTTGCCCCGCGGGGCACGCGTTGTCGCACATCCCGCAGTGCGCGCGGTCGCCCTGCGTGTTGGTGCACGCAGGAGGCGTCCCGCACGCGCTCTGCCCGGTCGCGCAGGTCAATTGGCACATGCCCATCGCGCAGATCTGGCCCGGCGCGCAGGCCGTTCCGCACGCGCCGCAGTTGCCGCGATCGGTCTGCGTGTTCACGCACTGACCGCCGCACTCGGTCTGCCCCATGGGGCAGCTCGTCTGGCAGGCGCCCATCACGCACACTTGTCCGCTCGGGCACGTCGTGCCGCACGCGCCACAATTCAAGCGATCGTTTTGGGTGTCGCGGCACGATCCCATGCAGTTGGTCGTGCCCGCGGCGCACGTCGCGCCGCACGCGCCCATCGAACAAACTTGTCCGGCGGGGCACGCGTTGCCGCACATTCCGCAGTGTGCCCGGTCACCCTGCGTGCTGACGCACACGCCGTCGCAGAGCGTCTGGCCCGAGGGGCACTCGACCGCGCAGGCGCCCATGCGACAGACCTGGCCTCCAGGGCACGATCTGCCGCACATTCCGCAGTTGTCGCGGTCGGTCTGCGGGTCGACGCAGCGATTGTTGCAGGCCAATTGCCCGCCGTCGCACGAAGGCGCGGACGGAACATCGATGCCCGAATCGGGCGTGCCACCCACGACCGGAGAGCCGCAGGCGACAAGAAGCGTGGCCGCGCAGAGGGCGAGCCACCGTTCGAGAGAGAGGTTCATCCACTCGATAATCGGTGAATTCCCCGACAACTTAAATGATCTCGAACAAAAGGAATTCGACAGCAAATATACTGGAAAAGTGCTGAAGAACCGAGTTGGCGTAGGGACCGCGACGTGTGGGGACGAGTGCGCGCCTGTCCGTTGGAGGGCTGTCAGCCGTGCTCGTCGATCACCGCGAGGATGGCCGACTTTCGCTGGTTGCCGATGATCCGCGTGCGCTCGACCCCGTCTGCGAACAACACGAGTGTCGGCAAGACTCGAACGCCGAAGCGCGCCGCGACGTCGGGGCAGTCGTCCGCGTCGAGCTCGAGCACCGTGATCGCGGGTCGCTCTTCGACGATCGCTTCGAGCGTGGGCTCGAGCGCTTTGCAGGGGGCGCACCACTGGCCGGTGAACTTCACGAGCACGCGCGGGGCGCTTCGCACGTCAGCGTCGAATCGCGCGGCGTCCGTCGCGCGCTTGCGGGGTACGTGACGGGAATGAACTGGCTCAGCGCGCTTCGGAACGTTGGGTGAGTTGGTCTGCATCGGCGGGCTCCTTGTTGGACTTCACTGATGCAGTGCTCGTCGCGTTCGAGAGTGTGTCATCGAGGTCCGCCGCGGATCGCAGGACCTTTCGCGCGCGCTTCAGTCGACTGCGCACCGCGTCGTGCGAGAGCGAGAACTTCTCGGCGATCTCGACGGACGTGTAGCCCTCGACGGACAGCAAGAACGCGAGTCGATCGGTGCGCGAGAGCCCCATCAACGCGCCCTCGAGCCTCGCTTCGAGCTCGCGCTGCGAAGCGATCGTCTCTGGATCCTCGCACCCGCACTCGAGCTCGCGATCATCGTCGAGAGGCTCTCTTGTGCGCTTCGCGTTGAGCCGCGCGCACGAGCGCGAGACCAGCGTCGAGAGCCACGCGAGCGGAGAGCCGTCGCCGCGAAACGTGGTCATCGAGGTCCGCGCGGCGAGCAGCGCTTGTTGCACGGCGTCCTCTGCGTCGTGCGCCGCGTGGCATCGTCGCTTCGCGACCGCGAGCAGCCGCGCTCCGTACGCGCGGGTGATCACGTCGAGCGCGTGCATGTCCCCTGCGTGCATGAGCGCGAGCAGCTCAGCGAGGGGGCCATGCGCGGGCGAATCGGTGCTCATGCTCGTACGTGCGCTCGACGAACGACAGTGTGTCACGTGAATCGACGCATTTCTGAACATCGGCAAATGTGCCAAAGGTCCGGCAAGTTTGCCGGCCGTCGCTGACGACGGAGCCCTATCGAACGTCGACGACGCGGGCGCGGCTCTCGCGGTCGTCGAGGGCCACGGCGCTCACGGCCCATCGTCCTCGGGTGAGCCCCGCGGTGGTCGCGGTTGCGCTGGTGACGATGCGATCGATCACGAACGCTCCGGTGCCGGCGTCTTGTCGATAGAACACCCATGCGCGGAGCGTCGCGGGCGCGCTGTGCGACACGGTGATCGACCCCGCGGCGCCCGTGGCCGTGGGCGGCTCGACGGTCCCCGTGGCGTTGACGAGCGGCGGCGGAAGCGCGGGTGAGCCATAGAAATCCCTGCGCAACATGGCCGCGACGCCCATCGTGTCCCGGAGGATCTGTCGCCCCTGAAAGAACACGTTGCCGAGCGCGCCGCGGTCCCTCGCCGTGCGCGTGGCTCGAATTTGTGTGCGCACTTCGTCGAGCGTCCAGGCGGCGGTCGTGCCGATCTTGGTGATGTCGTTGCCGGCGAAGACGTACGCGCGGCCCATGGTCTGGCTCGCCCACCACGGCAAGAGCGTCGTGTACGACTGCGCGGTTTGTGTGCTCGGCCAGTAGAGCTGCGGAGCGATGTAGTCGACGTGCCCTGCGCGCACCCACGCGAGCGGGTCGCACGCGATGACGTTGTAGGCGTCGAGGCCGGTGATGCCCGCGGGCATTCCAGGGCGGTAGATCCCGAAGGGCGAGACGCCGAAGCGCGCGGTCGGTCGCGCGGCGCGAACGGCCATCGAGACCTCGGCGATCATGCGGTTGACGTTGTCGCGTCGCCACTCTTGGCGCGTGAGCGTTCCTCCGCCCGAGCGATAGGCGTTGAAGAGCGCGTCGTCGGGAAACGGCGTGCTCATCGAATCGGGGTACGGATAGAAATAGTCGTCGAAATGCACGCCATCGAGCGCGTATCGGGTCGTCACGTCTCGCACGACGCGGACGATGTGCGCGCGGACCTCGGATGAACCGGGGTTCATCACGATCGCGTTGTTGTACGTGACGGCGAACTGCGAGAGCGTCCTCGTGACGCTGTTTGCCGCGGTCGTGAAGCGCGTGTCCGCCGCGCCGCGATAGGGGTTCATCCACGCGTGCACTTCGATCGCGCGCTGGTGCGCCATCGTGATCAGCACGTCGAGCGGGTCGATCCCGGGGTCGCGGCCCTGCGTTCCCGTCAGAAAGCGCGACCACGGCTCGATCGACGAGCGGTAGACCGCGTCGCTCTCGGGCCGCACTTGAAACACGATCGCGTTGAGCCCCGTGTTCGCCGCGGTGTCGACGATGGTCTGCAGCTCGGTCCGAAGCTGCGCGGCGTTGAGCGACGAGCTCGTCGGGTACGTGAGGTTGTAGACCGAGGCGACCCACATCGCGCGAAACTCCCGCGGGTGCGTCGCGTCGACGAGCGATCCCTCGGTGATTCCAGCGTCCGATCGCGCATCCGTCGCGACGTCCGGGCGTGCGCCCGAGTCCGCGGGGGGATTTTGTGTGTCTGCGCTCGCGTCCATCGAGGCGCTGTCCTGCTCGCTCGCGTCGAGCGGCGGAGCGATCGTGTCCGGCGTCGTGCTGTCGGGTGGCGAGACCGTGTCCGTCGCGCGCGCATCGAGCGCGCTGTCCGGGTCCATGGTCATCGGGCCCGCGCACGCAGCGAGCGCGGTGAGCGAGAGGACAGAGAGCGATCGACGAGAGAGCACGCGGGGACGATAGCTGATTCGCAGTGCGATCGACTTGCGTTCGCGCGGGATCGTGCAGACCGGATACGCTCTCGCGATGGCGATCAACACTCGACGAATGCGCCCCGTGGTGGTCGATGGCGTCTCTTGGCACTGGCGCGGCCTCGATCGGTTTTGGCGCAACGAGCGGCTCGTCGTGATGCGCGACGATCGTCGAACGGTCGCGTGGTACATCCCCGGCCCACGCGCGCGCGTGCGAGTGCGGCGGACGCCGAAGGACGCGCTCGACGGGGTGTACTGGGCGCCCGAGCTGCCCGAGTACAACGAGTTCGGTCCGCGCGCTGCAGTGGCGCTCGCGCGGTGGGTCGAAGGCCCCGCGCCCAAAGAGCGCGTCGTCGTCGATGTGGACGCTGCGCTGAATCCTCCGTTGCCCGCAGGGTGGGACGCGCTTCGCGCAGAGGGCGCGCGGTGGTTCGACCCCGAGGGCGACGAAGAGGCAGTGCGCGCGGTGATCGAAGAGCGCTTGCAAGAGCCGATGATCGCCCCGTGGCTCGGCGAGCTCGAGCAGACGCTCGGGCCCGAGCTCAGCGATCGATTCACGCGCGAGTGTACCGAAGCGCTCGTCGCGCGGGGAACGCTCGACGACCGTTGGCTCCGTCCCGAGACGCGCTGCGTGGGGTACGGAAGCACATCGTTGCGCGACGGTGTTCCCTGGGGGACGCGAGGGCTTCGTGCGTTGTGGGCGCTCGCGAAGGCCCCGCGCGCGGTGGTCGAGGCCGAGCGCTTGGCGCGCGAGTACGAAGCGCGATTTCGTGCGTTTGCAGCGGCAGAATGGCTCGACAGCGAGCCCGCGGAGCTGCGTTGGCTCGTCGTCGATCACCCGAGGGTCAAAGAGAATCCCGTGCATCGCATCGCGGACGTCTTCGCGTGGCCGATGCCTTACAGCGAGGTGCTCTCGACGTCGGTCGCGGCGCCTGCGGATGCGATCGTCGCCCTCCGCGAAGACGAGAGCGCTCGCCCGTTCGAAGCGCTGCGGCCCGAGTACTCGAAGACGAACGAGCTCCCGTTGATCCGCATGGCGTGCGAGCAGTGGCGCGCGCATCGCAGCTGGTCGCTGCTCCTCGAGCGCGGCGCGAGGACCGTGGGAGCGCTGCCCGAAGCGGGCGTGATGCACCCCCGTTGGGAGGATCGCGCGCTTACCGACGTGCCCTGGGTCACAGAGCCGCTCGACGCGATCTTGCGGCTCGGATTTTTGCTGATCGACACGCTGCCCGGGCACATGGTCCTCGTGGCGGCGCTCGAGCCGTAGCGGGCTGCTCGAGAGATTCCATACGGTGCCGTATTGATCGCGGGCGGGCGTGGCCCTACAGCCCCATACGCAGCCGTATGGAGGTGTCGTGATGGTCGAACGCAGCGTCTCGATGGGTGGTTTTTTTCAGCGAGGTGCGTCGTGAAGCGCTGGCGCGGGCGGTGGCTCTTGTTTGTGTGTGCCGTGCACACGGCGTTCGCGTTGGTCGTGTTTCGCGCGCCGCTCGGCGAGATCGCGCGGGACGGGATGTTCGACGCGATCAAGACGGACCCGATGCGGGGCGCGGTCGCGTGGTTCGTGTTGTTCGGCGGAGCGTTTGCGATCGCAGCGCTCGCGGTCGATCAGCTCGAGCGCGAGGGGCGCTCGCTGCGGCGGCTCGGCGCTGCGACGATCGCGCTCGTCGCGTTGGGCGTTCTGTGGATGCCCGCCTCGGGTTTTTGGCTCGCGTTGCCTGCGGCGCTCTCGATGCTCGCGACCGGCGACGCGCCCGCCACGAACGCCGCGCCGAAGCAAGCGACAACGTGACGCGCGGACCGCGCGCGCGACGTGTCGTCTCGTGAGATTGCGGGTCGAAGGGGATGGTGCGCTCTGCTACGCTTCGAGCGCGTTCGAATTCGAACGGTGAAGGAGTAGCGTCGACGCATGAACTCGATGGTCGATCTGGTCGCTGGACTGCAAAACTACGAGCAGTACCGGGACCTGCACTGGGAGGGGAGCTTCGAGGAGTACCTGGCGATCGTTCGCCAGAGGCCGCAGGTGACGCGCAACGCGTTTCAGCGGCTGTACGACATGATCCTGGCGGCGGGCTTCGAGGAGTACGTCGACAACAAGAAGAAGCTCGTTCGGTACAATTTCTTCCGCGACGAGGCCAACGGGCAGCGCGACGCGGTGTACGGCCTCGACATTCCCTTGATGCGCCTCGTGACGGTGCTCAAGGCCGCCGCCGAGGGCTACGGCCCCGAGCGTCGCGTGCTCTTGATGCACGGCCCCGTGGGCTCGTCGAAGAGCACCATCGCGCGGCTGTTGAAGAAGGGCCTCGAGGAGTACTCGCGCACCGCGGACGGCGCGATCTACACGTTCGACTGGGTGGCGCTCGAGGGGACGGGGCTCATCCCCGAGGACAGCGACGAGTACAAGCGCGGGCGATATCCCTCGCCGATGAACGAAGAGCCGCTCAAGCTCATCCCCGAAGAGTGGCGCGGCAAGGCGGTCGAGAAGCTCGGGATGAGCAGCGATCGCTACAAGATCCGCATCGACGGCGACCTCAACCCTGCGGACCGCTATCTCTTTCAGAAGCTCATGGACCGCTACGAAGGTCACTGGGACCTCGTGGTGAACCGCCACGTGCGCGTGCGCAGGCTGCTTCTGTCCGAGAAGGACCGCGTGGGCATCGGCACGTTTCAGCCGAAGGACGAGAAGAACCAGGACAGCACCGAGCTCACGGGCGACATCAACTACCGCAAGATCGCGGTGTACGGCTCGGACTCGGACCCGCGCGCGTTCAACTTCGACGGCGAGTTCAACGTGGCCAACCGCGGGATCGTCGAGTTCGTCGAGGTGCTCAAGCTCGACGTCGCGTTCTTGTACGACCTGCTCGGAGCGTCGCAAGAACACAAAATCAAGCCGAAGAAATTCGCGCAGACGGACATCGACGAGGTGATCCTCGGTCACACGAACGAGGCCGAGTACAAGAAGCTCATCGCCAACGAGTTCATGGAGGCGCTGAGGGACCGCACGATCAAGATCGACATCCCGTACATCACCAAGCTCACCGAGGAGGTGAAGATCTACGAGAAGTCGTTCGCTCGCGGAAAAGTCCGAGGAAAGTTCGTCGCGCCCCACACGCTCGAGGTGGCCGCGATGTGGGCCTTGCTCACGCGCCTCGAGGAGCCGAAGAAGCACGGCAACCTGTCGCTCATCCAAAAGATGAAGCTCTACGACGGCAAGATGCTCCCGGGCTTCACGCAGGACACCGTGAAGGAGCTGCGCAAAGAAGCGAAGCGCGAGGGCATGGACGGGATCTCGCCGCGCTTCGTGCAGGACATGATCTCCAACGCCCTGGTGCGCTACGAAGAGCCGACGCTCAACCCGTTTATGGTCTTCAACGAGATCGAGCGCGGGCTGAAGGCGCACTCGCTGATCACCAGCGACGACATGCGAAAGCGCTACACGGACCTGATCTCGATCGTCCGCCGCGAGTACGAAGAGATCATCAAGAACGAGGTTCAGCGCGCGATCTCTGCGGACGAGAGCGAGATCGCCAAGCTCGCCGCCAACTACGTGGACAACGTCCGCGCGTACACGCTGCGCGAGAAGGTGAAGAACCGCTACACGGGCCGCGACGAGGAGCCGGACGAGCGCTTGATGCGGTCGATCGAAGACAAGATCGACGTGGCCGAGAGCCGCAAGGACGACTTCCGCCGCGAGATCATGAACTTCATCGGCGCCCTGGCCCTCGAGGGCAAGAAGTTCCTGTGGAACACCAACGATCGCCTCCGTCGCGCCCTCGAGCTCAAGCTCTTCGAGGACAAGAAGGACACGATCAAGTTCACGACCGTGGTGAGCAACGTCGTCGACCGCGAGACGCAAGAGAAGATCGACGCGGTGAAGACCAGGTTGATCCGCGACTTTGGCTACGACGAGATCTCCGCGCAGAACGTGCTCGAGTACGTGAGCTCGATCTTCGCCCGCGGCGACGCCAAGAGCTGAGGGGCGCACGCTGCGACGGGGGCGTCGGGGGGCGTGCTACGCTCTGCGCATGAATTCTTCGGGGAGTCTTCTTGCGCTCGCGCGACGCGTGGTCGCGAGCGTCGCGGTCTTGTCGCTCAGCGCGTGCTGCCGCGAGCTCGAGCGCTCCGACAGGTTCGTTGGCGCCGCACAGATCTTTCGCGACGCATCGGACGCGAGCATCGACGACGCGTCGTGTCCCGAGATTTGCCGACGGAACGTCTTCTTCGAGTGTGTGCACAGCGAACTGCGCTCGTGCACGGTGGCAGAGTCGGACGGCGGTGCTGGCGTGCGCTGCGCGTTCACGACGTACGAGTGCCCGCGGTCTCCCTTCGAGGGCGTGTGCGGGCGACGCACGGACGGGGCGGCGATCGACAGCAAAGGCGATGTACTGGGCGGGCTCGTGGCGCTCGAAGCCGAGGCTGTCGCTGCGTTCGAGCGCTTGGCGCGGGAGCTCGCTGCGCTCGGGGCTCCTGAGACGCTCGTCGCGTGGGCTCAGTCGAGCGCGGACGACGAGCGCCGGCACGTCGAGATGACTCGTTCGCTCGACGGTCGAGCGGTGATCGAAGCGCCTCCGACCGACGCGCTGGCGCTGCGATCGCTGTTCGACGTCGCCCTCGAAAACGCCGTCGAAGGCTGCGTCCGCGAGGCGTTCGGCGTGGTGATCGCTTCGTGGCAGGCCGAGCATGGCGCCGATCCGCGCGTGCGCGCGTGTTATCGAACGATCGCAGAAGACGAGGCGAAACACGCAGCGCTGGCGCTCGAGATCGACCAGTGGACGGCCTCGCGATTGACCGCGCGAGAGACCATGCTCGTTCGCGAGGCGAAGCTCCGCGCGCTCACCGTGCTGCGCGACGAACAATCACGCGCGAGAGAGGATGCGTGGCTCGGGCTGCCCGACGCTCGCGCTTCGATCGCGATCTTCGACGAATTTGCGCGCGACGCACGCTGGCTTCACTGAGCGCGTCCGCTCACCGCGCCGCGGGCCCACGCGAGCACGGGGTGCAGAAACGCGCGGCGCACTTCGCTCGCGCCGCGGACCGAGGGCTCGATCTCTTGCACGACCCACGACGGATCGCCGCTGAGAAAGTGCCCGTGAATATCCACGGGGATCGCGCCGGCGCGCCGCGCTCGTTCGCAGAGCTGCTCGTTGAAGCTCACGAGTCGCGCGCGTAGAAACTCTGCCGCGTCGCCGAAGCCCCATCGCGCCTCCGTGGCGGGATCGCGAAACGTCGGGTCGTACACGGTCCCGACGAAGCGTGTTTGTACAGGGCACTCTGCGATTGCGGCTTCGAAGTCGCGAAACCAATCGCCCCACACAGCGTCCCGCCGCTGCTCGGGCAGAAAGAGCAGCCCTTGCAGAAGGTCGTTGCCGCCGATGGTGATGACGGCGCACGCGTGATCGGGCTGTGATTTTCTAGGAAATTGCGCGCGAAGCCCGTGCAGCACCGCGCCGTCTCGCGCCCGGTGCGCGAGCGTCACGGGCCCCGCGCCGAGCGACTGCAGGTCCTCGCCCGCGAACTCGGGAAACAGGTCGTCTCGGTTCTCGCAGAGCAGCGCGCCCGGCGCGACGAGATCGTCGTTGTAGTGCGAGCAATCGAGCATCGAGTCTCCAAACGTGTACAGCGTTCGCATGGCGAAGACCTCCCGGTGAGCAGCTATCTAAACCGTGTTCAGATGGCATCTAAATGCTGTTCAGATGTCGCGCAAGGGGCCTCGATTCGTTGATGGCGACTCGTCGCGCGTTTGGTGCGAGGGGGCGACGGAGGCGGTCGGCCGCGTTCAGGGCGTCGAGGGTGGGCGAGCGACCTCGACGAGGGTTGATTGCGGCGGCGTGTTGTCGGCAGAATCTCGACTCGTCGATCCTCTACGTCCGGAGGTTCGTCACGCGTGCGCTCTTCCGCGCTCACGAAGGCAGGTGATTCCGTTGCTCTGGCTCGTCGCCATCGTCGTGTTGAGCGTCTGGCTCGGCGTTCCTGCGTGGGCGCTGCTGCAGCGGACGAAGAACGGCGCGATGTATTGGCCTGCTACAACGAAGACAACGAAGCACGAGGTGAAGGTCGAGGACAGCATGTTTCGTGAAACCGTCGCGCGGTACGAGGTCCAAGAGACCGTGCCCGCACAGGTGCCTGTCTCGCTCAGCGTCTCGAGTTACGTCGCAATGGTGTTCGCTGCGCTGTGCCCGGTCGCGGGTCTGCTCGCGTTTTCAGCGGCGTTGACAACGGTGTTCATGGCGCTCGACACCAACTCGCGCCAAGCGTTCGTCGCAGCGTTGTCGGGCGTGCCGCTCGCTTTGTTCGCAGCGCTCTTTACCTTTGCCTCGTTCCACGGCTGGAACGGAAGCATCGCGCTCCTCGAACGCCGCGCCGGAGCTGCAAGGATGCCTATCCGCAAGTCGATCGTCGGCTATGGGCTGGCGTCGTTCACTGGGCTGTTCACGCCGTTGCTCATGGCGAACTCGGACAGCAAGTTGCGAGGCGTCGAGGCGATTGTTCCCGCGTTGCCGCTCGTCGCGATGCTCGTGGTTTGTGCGCAGCGGTGGATCTTCGACAAGTACGCGGAGGCCATTCTTCGTGCCCAGGGTGACGTTGCGCCCGCGACAAGCGCGATCGATGCGCGCGAATTCGTGGGGTGGCCTTCACCCGCGAACAGCGTGCGCGTGGAGATTCTCGCAGACACCCGCGCGTCGGACTCGTCGGACTCTTCGACGCGAACCACCGACAGCGACGGTGTCGATGCTGGGCCGCCACTGGAGCGCAGCTCACGCAGCCGCTGAAGAAGTGTCACTGCACAACGGTTCTGCCATCCGTTGGCGACACGCGGGCTTGGAATCTCGTGAGAAACGACAGGGAGAGCTCGCTGCGTGTCTTCTTCCAACAGGGCGTCGTACGATGGGACTCGCCGCGATCGATGAAACGCGCTCCGATCAAGAAGCCCGAGGACCGCTATCACCACGGGGACCTGCGGCGGGCGCTCGTCGCTGCGGCGCTCTCGTTGCTCGAGAAATCGCGCGGGGATCTCTCGGAGTTCACGCTGCGCGCGGTGGCGACGAAGGCGGGGGTGAGCCCGGGGGCGCCGTACCATCACTTCGAGGACAAGGTCGCGCTGCTCGCGGCCATCGCGGAGGACGGCTTCCTCGAGCTCGGCTCGGCGATGGCGTCCAGCGTGGACAACGCGTCGGACACGAAGGTCGTCGAGCGCGTCGTTCGCGCGTACTTGGGCTGGGCGAAGATGCACCCGGCGCAGTATCGGGTGATGTTCTTTCCCGAGCTGAAGGAGGCGCGGTTCGAGTCGATTCGCGCGGTCGCGGCGGGCGCGCTCGCGCAGTGGGCAGAGTACTTGCGGGTGGTGAAGCGCGGTCGAACGTCACAAGAGGCGCAAGCGCTCGCGGTCACGCTGTGGTCCGCGACGCACGGGTTCTTGCAGATCGCGCTCGAGGGGCTCTGGGACAAGCCGGGCCTGCCGGGGATGCGCGCGCTCGAAGAGCAACTGATCGAACACTTGTGCACGCTGGCGGGGGAGCGATGACGCAGCTCTTTTCTTCGCTCTTTATCGGGGGTGTGGCGCTTATCATATTTCTCGGCATCCCCCTGATGGCGTGGTGGTCGAGGATCGCGAACGAGCGGTTTCACTGGCCCGAACACGTCGCGAAGAAGCGCGTGCAAGTGCGCGTCGACGGCGGAGCGTTTCGCGATGGCTCGGTGCAGTACGTCGCTGAAGAGAGGATCGCTGCGGGCGCGCCGAGATCGCTCAAGGTGCTCAGCTTCGTCGCGCTCTTGTTCGGACAGGCGTGGCCGATCGCGGCGTTCTCCGCGTGTATTGCGGTGTTCACGGCGTTGATCGATATCGGCGACGGCTCCGCGACCGTGCGTGTCATCAACGCGATCGCGATCGCGTTGATCATGGTGTTTTGGGCGTTTGCGTCTCGGCACGCATGGACGGGCAGCACGGCGTTGCTCGAGGGCGAGGTGTTCAAAGCACGCACGCACGTGAGCCGATCGATCGCAGGCTACGGGGGGATGGCTCTCTTGGGAGCGCTCGTCGTCGCGTTCGCCAAACTCACGCAGTACGTAGATCCGATCGCGGCGCTCGTCGCGATCGGAGCGCCGTTGGCGTTGACGTGCGTCGCGCTCGGTCAGTTCGTGATCTTCGAGAAACGCGCAGACGGGCTGCTCGAAGCCCAAGGCCATGCGAGGTTCTCGCCGCTCATGGCCGCGACGGTCACCGACATCCGAGCGGACACGAGCGAGGTGGACGCCGAGGTCGCGCCGCTCGTGCCCAGCGAATTCGCGCACGACGCACACGACGCACGAGACCCGCGCGGTGAGAAGGGCTGAGCGCCGCGCACAATTCACAAGGCTTTACACCCAACGTCGCGACGGTCGCTCTACACTCGCGCGCAACCAACTATGGAACTCCGACGACTGGGAACGAGCGGGCTGAAGGTCAGCGTGTTCTCGCTGGGGGCGATGACCTTCGGCGAGTCCGAGACGTTCATGAAGGGCGTGACGTCGCCCGATGACGAAGCGCGGCGCGTGTTCGATCGCGCGATCGACGCGGGCATGAACCTCGTGGACACGGCCAACGTGTACTCCGAGGGGCGGAGCGAAGAGCTCACGGGCAAGTGGCTCGAGGGCAAGCGCAACCGCGTTCTTCTCGCGACGAAGTGCAGGTTTCCGATCGGGTTCGGCACCAAGGGGCTCAAGCCTGGGCCCTACGAGCAGGGCCTCTCGCGACAGCACATCATGCGCGCGTGTGAAGACTCGCTGAAGCGGCTGAACACCGACGTGATCGACCTCTATCAAGTGCACATGCAGGACACGTCGGTGGCGATCGACGAGACGCTGCGCGCGCTCGACGACCTCGTTCGTCAGGGAAAAGTCCGCTACATCGGCTGTTCGAACTACACGGGCTATCGCCTCGTCGAGAGCTTGTGGAGCGCGGACAAGCGCAACACCGCGCGCTTCGAGTGCGTGCAGCTCCAGTGGTCGCTCGCGGTGCGCGACGCCGAGCGCGAGATGCTCCCTGCGTGCAAGGCGTTCGGCCTCGGGACGCTCATCTGGTCGCCGCTCGCGCGCGGTTTTCTCTCGGGAAAATACAAGCGAAACGAGCCCCCTCCCGCGGGCACGCGCCTCGAGGCGTGGAAGGACAGCCTGCGCGCGATGGACAACGACCGCTGCTGGGCCATCGTGGACGCGCTGCGCTCGCTCGCCGAGAAGCACGACACGACGCCGTCGGCTGTGGCGCTCGCGTGGCTCCTCGCGCGGAGCGAGACGACCTCGATCATCGTGGGCGCGCGCACGGTCGCGCAGCTCGACGAGAACCTCGCGGCCGAGCAAGTGCGGCTCGATCCGTCGGACATTCAGCAGCTCGACGCCGTGAGCAAGCCCGACTGGGGATACCCGTATTCGTTTATCGGCGTGCGCGAACCCTGGTGAGCGCAAAGCGCACAAACGCCGCAAAAAACGTCTCGTAGGTGATGGACGCGCGCGCGCGCATCGCGTAACACGCGCGCATGAAGATCACGCGCGGAAAGGTCGTGTCCATCGACTACAAGCTCACGGATGACGATGGCGAGGTCATCGACAGCTCCGAGGGCGAAGAGCCGTTGGTGTATCTGCATGGAGAAGGGCAGATCGTCGAAGGGCTCGAGCAGGCGCTCGAAGGGCGCGTGGTGGGCGACGAGTTCAGCGTGTCGGTTCCGCCCGAGCTCGGGTACGGACCCGAGTCGGGTGAGCCGCCGATCAGGGTTCCGCGCACGGCGCTTCCGCCCGAGCCCGAGCCGGAGATCGGGATGGACCTGCACGCCGAGTCGCCCGAGGGCGAAGTGCAGACGTTCTACATCGTCGAGGTCGAGGACGACGCCGTGCTCGTGACCGCGGATCACCCGCTCGCGGGCCTCACGTTGAACTTCGACGTCGCCGTTCGCGAAGTGCGCGACGCCACCGCCGAAGAGCTCTCGCACGGCCACGCGCACGGCCCCGACGGGCACCACCACCACTGAGCGCTACAACTCAGGATTGACCTCATCTCGAAGTCGGCAGGCGCCGCAGACAGTCCAGTCCAATTCCAATGGAGCACACAGCCGGGAGACGAGCGCCCGGCCTTTGCGCTCCGCGGAGCGGGCTCGGCGCCCGCCGGGCCTACCCAGGCACCACGATTCAACGCGATCCACCAAGCGATCTGCTGGAAAGTTGCGACGCCTCGCCGCGATCGATCGCTGGGTGGCTCGAGTCTCGGGCGAGACGATCGCGAAGGCCAGGCGGACGCCCTGG
>JAEUKI010000081.1 GCA_016793325.1 Myxococcales bacterium
TCGATCGACAGCCGTCGTAGGTCTTCGGGTGTCTGCTTCCAGCGCTCGATCTGCAGCTCGAGGGTCATCGCTTGTCCTCTGGAGCTCCAAGCTTCTCACGGCCGGAGAAAAACTACGATGCCCGTCGCGGTAGTGGTTTAGCAGAAGTGACGAATGATGAGACCCCCGCTGCCGCGGCGCGACGCGACGAGGACGCCACGCCGCGAACGATATCCCCAGAGACTCTCCATCCGCGCAACGAGCGATCGGCACCGAGGCGTCGGCGCCACGATCGCCACCACTCGACACGGACGTCTCGTGAAGGCGAGCGCGAGATTCACCATAGAAAACGAGTTTGTTGCCCAGTCAACGTGCGTCCGAGTCACAAGAGAATTCGGTCGCACCAGCGTACGAACAACACCCGAGTAGGGATCGGTCGACAGCGCGAGACCAAGTGCTCTACCCTCGGACTCACGATGACCACGAGACCGAGACCCAGTCCATCGCGCCAACAGACATCGATCACGGTGACGCCGGGAGGTGCGTCTTGACCAAAGTCTTGATCCTCCTCGACGGGTTCTATGGTTTCGATGCCTCGGGCAGCGGAGCGACCGACTTCACGTTCGTGCGGCTGGTCGAGATCTTGAGCAACGCTGGCATGGCGGTCACCAAGGCGCACCGCGACACCGATGCTTCGGCAGACATCGACAACGTGACGCTCGCGGCCGCGCCGAACCCAGCGAATCCCTCGGTGATCAACCTGCTCGACTACGACGTCGTGTGGATGTTTGGTGCCCACGGCCAGAGTGCGGATGGTGCGAGAAATCTCGGTCCCACCGAAGTGGCAGCGGTCGAGGCGTTCATGGACGCAGGCGGCGGCGTGTTCGCAACGGGCGACCACGAGAGCATCGGCGCGGATATGTGCGGACGCCTTCCTCGCGTTCGCCTCATGCGCGCGTGGTTCGGAAACGGCGCGTTCGGCAACAACTCGCCGATGCTCGGCGTCCCCGGCTTCCCGCGCAATTTCGACCAGAACGACGCAGGACGCGCCGACACGCTGCGCCGCAATCCCGCTGGCAGCTACCCCACGGCGAATCGGGTGTGGTTCGAAAATCAATCGGACTCGGTACCGCAGCCGCTCTCGCCGACGACCGCTCCGGCGCACCCGATCCTGCGCCACAACGGCCGCGATCTCGTGGTCTACGCAGACCACATGCACGAGGGACAGACGCTCGGCGTCGCCGATCTCCAAGGGATCTTCGACTACACGAGCGCGTTTCCGCTCGCGGACGGCTCCGGGCGCTCGGTCATCGACTTCCCCGCGCTGAACGGCCACCGTGAACTACCGCTTGTGATCGCGACGGGCCACACCGTCTCGCCGCCGACCGATCTCGGCAATGCGAACACAGGCAATTCCTATGGGCAGACGCCGCCTTCCGAAAAATCGATCAACACGCTGTGCGTCTACGACGGCGCTGTGGTTGGCAAAGGCCGCATCGTCACCGCGTCGACCTTTCACCACTACATCGACATCAACCTCGACGGCACGAGCGGCCTCGGCGCAACCGGCTTGGCAAATGCCGGCGCCGACGCCGCAAAGGGCAAGGGCTTCTACGGCACGCCATCGGCCGCCGGGGTGTACGAGGACATCAAGCAGGTCTTCATCAACATCACCAACTGGCTCGCGAAGCCGCGGATCAAGATGGAGTTGATCCTCGAGCGCAGCACGATCAGCCAGGACGAGGCGATCGCGGACGCGGACATCGAGCAGGCGATCGTCATCACGATCGACGGCATCCGTCCGAACCAGTTTCCCAACGGCCCGATCACGAGCCTCGGCAACCCGCCGCAGCTCGCCACGTGGGCGCCCGCGGTAACCTTTCCAGCAGGCAGCGGACTCCGGGCGGTGCCAACAGAGGTCGACAGCGATGACCCGAGCCTGGCCGATCGGTTGCAGCGCTTCACCTTCACGTACCGCATCGAAGTCGAAGTCGCAGAGGCGTTCGACTTCGCAGCGGAGCGAAGCGAAGTGCAGGTCGAGGCAACGTTCACTCCCATCGGCGGCGCGACGCAGTCCGACTTTGCAGTCGTGCAGCTCGTCAAGTCGGCGAACCCGTTCATGCTCGATCTCGCCAACAACAATGACGTCCCTTGGCTGAGCTCCGACCTGCGGGTGTTTGCCGTCGTGGCGGGGCAGACCATGTACGGCAAGCTGCTGCCGGTCGACGCCGACCGGACGCAGGCGCTCACGTTCCTCGAGCAGCTCGTCGATGCGATGTCGATCGCGCAGTTCGAGTCCCTCGCGATCACCCAAGAAGGCTCGAAGCTGCGGCCGATGCCGACCACGACCCCAACGGGTCCGAAGGTCTACAACTTCGCGGTAGCGAGGGTGCGGTTGAACGGCAACGCAGCCATCGCGAACAACCTCCGCGTGTTCTTCCGCATCTTCACGTCGCAGACGACGGCGGCGCTCCAGTTCAACCGCAACATGAGCGGTCCGACGGGCGGATACCTGCAGACGGGCGGAGCCGCGCCCATCGCCCTTCCGAGCCCGGACAGCTCCGGGAGCGAGTGGCTGTCGATCCCGATGTTCGCGGCGGCCCGCAACGCAACACCCTCGAGTCAGCAGGACACAGAAAACGTGCGCGCGTCGTTCGGGCCGGCCGGCGGCTCGCAGATCTCGACGTTCTTCGGCGCGCTCATCGACAGCAATCTCGACGACCCCGCGCTTCCACAGACGCCAAACGGCGGGCCCGTCACGTCGATCCGCGACCTGCTCATGAGCGAGCATCAGTGCATCGTCGCGCAGGTGGAGTACGCCGGGACGCCGATCCCCTCTGGCTCGGGTCCGTCGACGTCGGACAAGTTGTCGCAACGCAACATCGCGTTCACAGAGGTCGCGAATCCAGGGACGGATGCGTCGCGAGCAGCCATTCATACGTTCGAGATCGAAGCGACGCGCGGCGCGATCAGCGAAGCGTTTCCGCCCGATGAGCTCGTGCTCCGGTGGCGCAAGCAGGCGCCAGACGGAACGCGGGTGCAGCTCTTCATTCCCACGTGGGACGCACAAGCCGTCGTCGATCTCGCAGAGCGGTACTACGCGCGACACGAGATCACGGTGGTGGACAAGCACACGATCTCGGTGCCCGCTGGCGGAACCCGATACGTTCCCGTTCCTGCGAGCAAGTCGCGCCAGACAGGCGTGTTGTCCGCCCACTTGCCGCTCGGCATCACCAAGGGGCAACGCTTCGACCTCTCGGTCCGACAGATCACGAACCAAACGCGAGGCCTCGAGATTCCGGGAACGAAGACCAAGCAAATCCCGCTCGACAAAGCCGCGGCGCTCCTTCGCGAACGAAAGCTCCTCGACGCTGACTCTGGCAAGAAGCCCGGCAAGCTGCCGATGGGCGTGTTCGACCTCGGCGACCGAACGACGCTCGTGACCGACCTTCGCGTTCTCGATATGGCTGGCGAGTTCGCGGTGATTCTCGAGGCGCCCCACCGAAAAGAGGTGGAGGAAGCGAAGCGAAGAAACGGCCGGTGGCGCAGGCTCGTCGGCGCATTCCAACTCGCCATCCCGGTCTCGACGAAGGCCCACATGCTGAACGACTTTCTGCGCCTGCTGTCGGTCCTTCAGTGGCGGCTCGAGAAGCTTCCCGCTCGCAATCGCTGGGTCGCGACGATGACCCGCTACGTCGAAATGACCGCACAGAAGGTCCGCGCCCTCGGAGGCCGTCCAGAGATGGTCCCGGCCACGCCCGACGGCAGGTTCGACCTCGAATCCGCTGGCGGCGCGAAGCCCGACGCAGGCGACGCTGGCCCCGGAGGCGTCAAACCCGGTGGCGTCAAACCCGGTGGCGTCGAACCCGGCGGCAATCCTGGCGGCACGCTCGACGACGATCCCTCGGCGTTCGAGCCAACGGAAGACTGGCTTGGAAACCCAGGCCCCACGACCGCGCATCTGTGGTCCGGCAAGGTCAGCGGGCTCCTGTTCGATCACTTTGGTGACTTCGAAGGATTCACGCTCGAAGACAGCCAAGGTCGACACGTCCGCTTCTTCAGCCGCGAGTCAGCGATCCTCGCCTTGGCGCAAACGTCCTGGAAAGAGCGCTACGTCGTGACTGTTGTCTCGGTGTCGAAGACCAATCGAACCGTCGTGCGGTTGCTGCTGCGCGGATATCACTGACGCAGCATCCCGGCGGCAACCGAGCCGGAGCGCAGACAAACGGAGCGCCCCCCGCGCGCTCGTGTCCGCTCCTCGTGACCCGAGCAGTCCCGAAATCGGGACGCGCGAGTACAGCCGGGTGTACCCGCTGCTACTTGGTCGCGCGCTTACCACTCGACACCGCGAGCATGATCGCGGGCGCGAGCGTCACGAGCTGCTCGTCGCGCACGCCGTCGATCGCGATTCTTCCCCGCGAAAAGCGCACTCGCACCCCCGCGAGCTCGGCGCTCGACGCGATCACCACGCGAAGCTTCTCGACGGACACAGGAGCGTCCACCGCCACGCCGAGCACGCGATCGCGCTCGGCCTCGAGCTCTTGCACGGTGAGCGTCGCGAGCGAGCGCTTCTTTCCCCGCACGTCGACGCGCGAGAGATCGACGGCGTCGTCCGGGGTCAGCGCGCGGCCCCGACGCGCTTCGAGCAGCGCGATCGCTGCGCCCACGACGCTCTCGCCGCACGCGTCGACCGTGCTCTGCTCGACGAGCCGCGCGATCTTCACCTTCGCGTACACCCTCGTGCGCGAGACGCGAACCGCCGTCGCGAGCCACTCATTTGCCGACGAAGCGACCGCCAGCCACAGCCGCTCGTCGAGCACCTTCGCGACCGCCCTCCACCGCCGAACGAACCCGCGATCGCCGAGGGCCGTCGCCGCTTCGAGCTCTTCCATCGCAGCCTCGTACCGCTTCTGCTGCTTCGCGAGCCCCGTACGAGCGCGACGTTCGAGGTCCTTCACCGCCGCGAGTCGATCGGTCGTCGTGCGCTTCGTCATCGCAGCGAGCTTCGCACAACCGAGTCCCGAAATCGGGACGAGTCGCGAAGGGACACATCCAAAAGGCTCTGTGGGGTGTTGAGTGGCGGTTTACCGTCGGCGTCCGCGTCGCTGGACCGTGACGACCGGCTCGGAGAACCCCTCGGTCGAACGCCGAACCCCGAGCGCGTCCGCGAGCCGATAGCGCCCCTCTCGGTGCACGAGCCACGGGCGCAGCCCCCGCCGACGCAGGTCCGAGAGCGCCACGTGCACGCGATTGTTCGCCGCGCTCGCGAGCGCGCGCTCACCGGGCCAGCCCACGGCGAACAGCGCGTCGATCGAGAGCCACTCGCCCGGACGCGACTTCGCTTCGACCAGCGCGACGAACACACGCCCGAGCGGCCCGTACAGCCGCAGGTCCTGCCGCTCTCCCTCGTCGATCGCGAACCACTCGTCCGACGGCCCGATCTCGAGCCACGCGCGAACGACCACCGAAGGCTCGACCGCCTGCGCAGCGCGAAGCGCGCTGTGATCACCGGAGACCCTCGCGCGCACGATCCGCGCGGCGATCCGCACGTCGTCCGAGAGCGAGGCCTCGCCCGACGGCCCCCCGCTCGGCGCGAGTCGCTGCAAGAGCGCGCTCGCTTCGTGGGTCGCGACCGACACCACGGGCCCGCCTTGCATGCGCGCTTCAGCGAGCGAGAGCAGCGCTCGGTGAAGGGACAGCGCCTGAAGCCCCAGCGCGTCGCTCGATCGCTCGAGGAGCAGCTCTGCGCGGGCGAGCTCGGTGCGCGCACGATCGAGCTCGCCAAGGTCCGCGAGCGCTCCCCCGAGGCGCGCGCGACAGAGACCCTCGGAGCGCGACTCGCCGATGGAGGCGAGCGTCTCGGCCGCCCGCTCGCACGAGGCGCGCGCGGCGTCGAGACGCCCGGTGGCGTGCGAGAAGAGGCCGCGATTTCCCTCGTTGATCGCGTAGAGGCGCGCGTCGCCCGAGCGCTCGAGCGCGAGGCGCGCGCGGTCGAAGAGCGCGTCTGCTTCGGAGAAGGCCCCGCGCTCGAGCGCGAGCAGCGCGAGGTTGCTCCGCGTGATCCCCTCGAGCCTGGGGTCGTCGCAGTCCCCCAAGGTCACGAGCGCTTCGCGATAACGACGCTCGGCCTCGTCGAAGTCCGCCCGATCGTGGTGAACAGCCGCGAGGTTCGCCTGGACCCGAGCCCTCAATCGAAGGTCTTCGCCTCCCACCGAGAGCGCTTCGAGGTAGCGCTCGCTCGCGCGGTCGAGCTGTCGCTGCTGGTGCTCGAGCACGCCGAGCTCGACGAGCAGCTGCGCGCAGAGGACTCGCTCGCCCGAAGGAACCTCGCGCGCGACCTCGAGGGCTTGCGAGAACGCCGCCCTCGCCTGCTCGATCGCGCCGCGATGAAATCGTGTGCGCCCGAGCGCGCGGAGCGCCTTCGCGAGCAGCGCGTCGCGCGTCGAGCCCCAGCGCGCGATCGCCGCTTCGAGCGCGGGCGCTTGCGTCTCGATCGCGCCGCGCAGCCGCGCGACAGGGTCGAGCGCGACGAGGGCCGCGAGCGACTCGCGAGGAGAACTCGGGTCGATCGCGATCGCGTGGAGGTTGGCTCGCTCTCGTTCGATCGCCGCGAGCGACAGCGGCGACGCGCCTCGGTCGAGCGCGTCGACGAGCGCGAGCCCCAGCGACGCATAGTGCGCCCGGTGCCTCGCGACGACCGAGTCGGTGATCGCGAGCTCCGCGGCGCGCTCTTCGGCGTACGCGCGAAGCGACTCGAACAGCGAGAACCGCGGCTCGCCGCCGCTCGCTCCGTCGCTGCTCCGCTGGATCAACGAGCGATGCACGAGCCCCTCGACGAACTCGATCCCTTGCGTCGACGGGGTCGACAGCACGGCGTCGGCGGCCGCGCGATCGAAGCCGCCGCGAAAGACGAAGCACGCGGCGAAGGCGGCGCGGTGATCGTCGGACAGGAGGTTCCACGACCAATCGATGGTGCGGCGCAGCGTCTCGTGGCGCCGCGGAGCGTCTCGTCGCCCCGTGCGAAGCAGATCGATCCACCGCTCGCTTCGCTGGACGAACGCGTCGACGCCGAGGACGCCCACGCGCGCTGCCGCGAGCTCGATCGCGAGCGGGAGCCCCTCGAGCGCCGACGCCACGCGCTCTGCGACCGCGGGCGCGATCTCGCCTGCCCCCGTGGCGCGCGCGCGCTCGACGAACAGCCGCGCCGCGTCGCTCGGCTCTTGCCCGCGCGGCTCGGTCGACAGCGGTTCGAGCGCGAACACCCTCTCACCGTCGATCGCGAGCGCTTCGCGCGAGGTCACCAGCACCGAGAGCGCCGCGACCGCGCTCGCCCATCGCTGCACCACCCGCGCGACCTCGTCGACGATCTGCTCGGCGTTGTCCAAGACGAGCAACGACGGAGGCCCCGACGCGAGCGCAGCCTCGATCGTCGCCTCGCTCACCGTCGCGTGATCTTCTCTCGCGCTCGATCGATCCCCCCGAACGTCGAGCGCCTCGGCCACGACGGCGAGCATCGACGCGCGGTCAGTGGCCGAGGACAAGTCGCAGAACACTCCGTCGAGCTCGGCGCAGAGGTCGCGCGCGAGGCGAGTTTTTCCGACACCGCCGGGGCCGACGAGCGACGAGACGCGAGCCCCTTCGGCGAACGCGCGGCGCAGTCGCTCGCGCTCGGACACGCGGCCGACGAGCGCGGACAAGGGCGCGAGCGGCGACCGCTGAGTCAACGACCGATCGACACAGGGCGGACGAACAGCGTGCGCGTCGGGTCGCGATCGACGACGACCGCGAGCCCGTCCGCGAGCAGCTCCATCGGTCGAATCGGCGTGACCTGCGATCGACGGCCGTTTGCGTCGCAGCCGGCCCCTTGCGCCGCGAAGTCTCCGTCGCCGCCGCCGAAGACGATCACGCCGGTGCGACACGCGCCGCGATGCTCGTAGAGCCCGCCGAGCGCCGAGGTCCGCTCGATGCGAAACGCGAGCGCGCCGACCGCGCCTCGCACCGCGTCTCGCTCGAACGCGAGCGAGAGCTCTCCGCGCGCGCCTCGCAGCACCGCGCGATCGCCCTGCATTTCGCCTTGGTACCACGCGGTGTGCGACTCGAGCGTCGCGTCGCCGCCGCACACGTACGCGACCACCTGCGATCCGTCACGCACCACGGCCACAGCCACGTCGCTCTGCGCGACGCGCCCAGTGAACTGCTCGCGCAGCGGAAACGCAGGCGTCGCGACGTCGCCGCACGCCGCCGCGCAGAGCGCCACGGCGACGGCCTTCACGATCGTTCGTGCGTTGCAGCGCAAATCCACAGACGAACGCTACGCCCCTTCGCCACGATCGTCCACCGACGCGCCGCGCTTGGTCGAGCGACCGAGCGCGAGCGCCTCCGCGACCCACGAATTCATTCGGCTTAAGTCGCCGCTCGCGCGACGGGCACACACGCTCTCGGCCATGAACCGACGACGTTTTCTCTCGGCGATCGCAGCGATCGGCGCAGGCGCAGCGCTGACCCGATGCGGCGCGATGGTCTCGCCCGCGAGCGACGACGGAGGAGCGTCCCCCGACGCGCCGACGCGAGACGCGCTCGCAGCGGACGTTCGCGCGCCGCGCGATGGATCGACGGTGGACGCGACGACGGATCGTCCGCCGCCCGCGGTCGTCACGGGCGAGATGGTCGAGATCTTGGTGAGCATGTCCGTGCTGCTCGAAGACGTGTCGTGCAGCGGTCACAACCACGGGTTCAGCGTGGGGCCGAGGCGCGTTCGACGCGACGAAGTGCTCGTGTTTCTCGACGGCTCGCACCGGGTCGAGTTCACGGGCGACGAGCTCGCGCGCATCGCCCGCGGAGAGCGCGTTCCGTTTGCGACGACTGGGGACAGCCCTGGTCACGGGCACTGCGGGCTCGCGTTTCTTCCGTCGCTCGGGGCGACGACGCCGCGCCCGGTCGCGCAGTGCCGACCGCGCAACCAGGTCGCGATCTGCGTGCTTCAGCGCTGAGCGCGAGCGCTATTGGCACACGCCGCCGCCAGAGACTCCCGCGTGTGGGCAGTGCGTCGCGGGGTCCATCGCAGCGGGTTGATCGACGTGGTAGAGGCGGCACCACACGGAGTTTCCCGCGCGATCACCACGCATTCCCGTGGTGGGAAACGCAGCGCACGCCGCGAGGCACGCGGTGTTGTTGGGGTAGAGCTGATTGGCGCCGTCGCAGTGCGCGGCGGCGGTCGAGCAGTATTCGTTGCACTCAGCCGTGGGCGCAGAGGCCTCTGCGGGCGTCGTGCGATCCGCGCTGGGCGTGTCCGTTGCGGCGTCCGCGGTGGGCGTCGAAGGGCTGCACGCCGCGAGCGCGACGAGCGCGACGAGCGAGCAAAACGAGCGAGTGATGTGTCGTGTCTTCATGGCCGCGAAGGGTGCGCCAACGGCGAACGCCCGCGAGTGAAGCGCACTTAAGTTGAAGGGAATCGAAGACGGGGACGGGGCCGCGCAAAGCGAAGATGGGCAACGCGACGAAGGGCAAAGGGATGAAGGGGACGGATCTCGCATTTCGTCTTCGAAATGCGAGGTCCGTCCCCGACCAACGAGCCCAATCGAACTCGCGCCCAAACGCAGCGCTACACGCGCGTCCGCGGCCTCACCCGCGGCTGCCGCGCGCCCCTCTCCCGCGCGGGAGCGCGGGAGAGGGGCTACTGGGACCAAAGCGTCGCGGCAGAAAACCAACAGCTGTCTATGATGCACACAAAATCAAAGCCCCTCTCCCGCGCGGGAGCGCGGGAGAGGGGCGCGCGGCAGCGGGGGTGAGGCAAAACCACCGCGCGAAACGCGCGCTCGGATCAACATGCCTTCGACGTGTGTTGGGCTGTGATGCTCGATCGCACGACACGCTGGAGTGCTCGCCACAGAACTGGCGATGAGCTGCGGCAGTTTTCGGCGCCTATGCTGCTCGAGGGCCGCGCCCGCGCTGCTTCGCGATCACTTGCCTTCGAGCTTCGCGATTCGATCCAGAAACGCTTGGCCCTTCTTCGCGTCGCACATGAACACGAACGCGGCCATGCCCTTCAGCTGATCGATCGTCTCGTCGCCCTTGCCGGGGCGCCCGAGCTCGCGGTTCTTGATCGCCGCGCGCAGCTTGCGCAGCGTCTCGCGCGGAACGCGCGCCGCAGGTTGCCCCTCGGCCTTGTTCACCACGAGCCCTGTGACCTTCTGCCGGTCACCGTCGCGCATCACCGTGGTCTTGTCCGGGTGCAGCACGAAGCCCTCGGCGCGGAGGATCTTCTTCACGCCGCCCAAGAGCGCGCCCACGGGGGCCTTCGCGCGGTCGTCGCTCTTTCGCCAGGAGAAAGTCAGGTCGTCCGCGTAACGCGTGTAGACCATTCCCAGCACGCGAGCGAGGCCCGAGAGGCGACGGTCGAGACGCAAGCAGATCGCGTTGGTGATCGCGGGGCTCGTCGGCGCTCCTTGCGGAAGCGCGCGCGGGCCGCTCGCGACGTACAGCGTGCGACCGCGAAACTCGACGACGTCCCGAGGCGCCTCGGTGCACACCATCGCGAGCATCGTCGCCGTCGCTTCGTTGAGGCCCGCCTTGCGAAAGAGCCCCTTCACGCGGCGCCACGTCACCGTCGGAAAGAAGTCCTTCACGTCGACCTTCACGACGACGTCCGCGCCCGCGTGCACCTGCGCGTTGGTCACGATCGAGCGCGCGGACAAGAACCCGTGCGCCGCGCCGTGAACCGGGAGCTTCTCCGCGATGTTGCGGAGCACCCAGCGCTGCGCCGCCTTCAACCCGCGCTTGGGCGCGGTAATCGTGCGGGATCCGCCGGTGCGCTTCGGGATCTGCCACCGTCGATAGTGCGTCCCGGCGTCGACGTCACGATGGTACGAAAACCACCGCAGCGTCGGAACGTCGATGCCCATCGCCTTCGCGAGCCCCTCGGCGTCTTTGTACTCGGGCAGGTCGTTGGCCTTGAGTCGATCCTCGCGGCGCTCGATGTCGAAGCGATCGGCTTCGAAGTGATCGCTCCAGTGCACGCCCACGCCGAGGTGAACCACGTGCGTGGCGCGATACGCGTCCCACACGAGCTTCTTCAGCGCGCGGCGCTCGGCCGCTTCGGCCTTCTTCTGCTCCTTGAACGAGCCCTTCTCGCGGTCGCCCAGGCGCGACGGGTCGGACTCGACGAGCAGGCCCTTCTTTCGAAGCTCGCCGCGGATCCACTCGTCCGCGCCGCCTGCTTCTTGCACTTGCTTCCAACGAAGAACGCGCTCTTCGTGCGCCTTTGCGCGCGCTGCGAGCTGCTCTTCGGTCGGTGCGCTCTTCGGCGCGGGCTGCTCCTTTTCGACCGGAGCGGCCGCGGACACCATCGTCTCGAGTTTGCTAGCCATGTCCCTGCTGCTCCCTGATCACGCGTCCGCCGCGTCGATGAAGCCCTCGGCGCTAAGCGCGTCGAGCCTCGCGAAGTACGCGTCCCGCGCCTCTTTGTCCGTGTCGAACCAGAGCCGCTGTTGCCTCGAACCGCTGTCGTCCAAGCCCTGGCGAGCGCCCCACGCGACGCGCACGACCTTGTCGTCGAGCGTGACGCGGTAGACCGTCTCTTTTCCGAGCGCGTCGCGACGAACGAGCGTGCGCGTCTCGGCGCGGATGAGCTTGCGCCCCTCGGGCGACTGCCTGAGCGCCTCTTCTTCCGTCTTGCGACGCGCGTACGACAGGCGCAGCGCGATCATGTGCTCGCAGGGGCCTTCGCGCATTCCCGCGCGACGATAGTGCGGGCATCCGCAGGAGGCGCCGATGACGCGCCCCTCGAGGTCGATCGTGAACTTCGGCGAGACCTTGCGCGACGCGGCCTTGTCGTCGACGTCGCCGTGGATCTCGACGCCCTCGCCCGAGATCTCGTGGACCTTGGTGATCTTCACGCCGTTCTTCTCGGCGATGATCCTGTGGGCCTTCGCTTCGCGCTCGCTTCCGTAGCGCACGAGCGCGTCTTCGACCGGCGCCGCGAAGAGCGACCGCGGCCTGTACACGTTGTGCGCGACGTCGAAGAGCAGCTCGCCGTGGAGGCACGCCCACTGCGTCGCAGCGCGCGCTTGCGCAGGGGTCGCGCTCGTCTCGGCGCAGAGCGCCTCGAGCGAGAGGGGACCCTTGTTCGCGAGCACGCCCAAGATCTTCTTGGACAGCTCGACCGCTTCTTCACCCGGGACGAGCGCGTCGAACGTCGCGGCGCTGGCCCAGCCCGAGTCCACCCAGCCCGTGAGCGCGAGCGTGAGCGTGACCTTTCCGCAATCGAGCACCCAGAACGTGGGCAGGCCCGCGCCGAGCAAGTGAACGCGCGCCTTCTTGATGTGCGGAAGGAGCCTCGCGAGGCCCATCAAGCGCTGCCGTCCGAACGTGCGCACCACGCGCGGCGTCTTGCCCGTGTACGGACCAGCGTGGCTCTCGAGCACCGCTTCCCACGGCTCGACGATCATCCTCGGCGCCAAGCCCGGAACGAGCTCGAACCGCAGCGCGCGCGGCGGCTTCTTGGCCTTTCGCGTGCGCAGCAAGAACAAGAGATTGTAGAGGTCGATCCCCGAGAACTCCGCCACCGCCGCGGGGAGCGTCGACGCGCTCTGGACCTGCAAGAAGCCTCGCAGCCACTGTTGCGAGAGCTCGACGTCGCGCGCTTCACGGGCGGGCGTTCCGTCCGCGGGAGCGCTCTTGGCGTCGGCTTCGAGCGAGAGCGGGTGGTACGTGCGCAGGCGCTCGAGGCCCTCGGCGAGCTTGGGCGTGAGGTCGGCGAACGTCGTTCCGTGGCTCGCTTGACGGCCTTCGAAGAGGTCGTTGGAGATCGACAAGCGCGCGTACGCGCTCTCGTCCTTCGAGAACACCTCGAGCGAGAGCTCGTCCGGGTGCACGGTCCACACCGGGTCGAGCGTCGTCTCCTTGTGTTTGTCCTCGGCGTACGACTGATCGAGAAACGCCTTGTGCGCCTCCCAGATCTCCTTGGTGGCCGTCTTGCCCTTCTTGATCAAGTACGCGAGGTACTGCGATCGATCGCGGGCCTTGAAGCGCAGGTCGCTCGTGCGAATCCCGATCGCCGTCAACAGCGCGTCGCGAAAGAGCCCAGGGTCCTTCACCTTCGCGCGAACGCCGACCGCGCCTCGCCCTTGTTCGAGCGCGACGCGCACGTGCGCGCGGTCCGTGGCGATCTCCGCCGCAGAATCGATCGGGTACTCGAGCTTCACGTTTCTCTTGGTCGCCTGGTCGCTCATCGCGCCGCCTCCGTCTCACCGCGGATGGTCGTAACCGGTCTGCCGCTGTACTTCGCCGCGCGCTTCTCTGCGCGAACTGCACGCTTGAGCGCCGCGTAGGCCTTCTTTCGAAGCTCTGCGCTCGCGCCCTTCTTGTCCTTCGCCACGAGGGCGAGCACTTCTTTGGCCTTCGCTCCGCCCGCGCGCCCGAGGGCGAGGCAGGCCTCGAGCCGAACGTCGCCGTCGTTCGACGTGGTGGCCATCTCCGCGAGCTCGTCGATTTCGTGTGCGACGATGACCGCGGCGAGCACCACCTTGCGGCCGCGCGTCTCCTTGACGAGCTCCTTGCGCAACGACGGGTCGACCGCGAGGCGCGAGAGCGTCACTGGATCGAACGGCTCGAGCGGCAACGCCGTCTTCGCCGCGGCCTTCACGTCCTTGCGCGCGAGCACGTCGATGGCGACGCGACGAACGCCCGCGTCGGTGTCGAGCAGCGCCTTCTCGACGACGGCGCGCTCTTGGTCGCCGCCCACGGCCACGAGCACGCGAAGCGCCTCGCGACGAACTGCTCCCGGCGAGCGAGCGTCGCCCGCTTGCACTGTCGCCTTCGCGAGGGCGAGCACGTCGTCCGCGCCCACCCTGAACGCCGCCCACAGCGCCTGTCGCCACGCAGCGACCTCTTCGACGCGGAGGCGGTTCTCGTTCCATCGGGCGTCGGCTTTGGCGACCGCGGAGGAGAGCGCCTTGGCGAACGCCTTCTTCGCCGAAGCGTCGAGCTTGTCCGCGAGCGTCCCCACGAGCTGCGCGACCTGCGTGCGTCCGGTCGCGTCGGGCCCCTCGAGCACCTCCACGGCCTCCTTCACAGGAACGACCCCGCGTCGCTCGATCCCCGCGCGGATCACCGCGCGCATCGCGAGGCTCTGCAGCGTCGCGAGCCGCGGAACGAGCAGCGAAGGCTCGCCCTCGTTCGCCAAGAACGCCACCGCCTTGTCCGCGATGTCCGCGTGCGGCGAGTCGAGGCACAAAAATGCAACCCGCACCGGCTCCTTCTCGAAGAGCTTGTCGAGCGCCTCTTTGGCCGCGAACCGAATGTAGTAGTTGTAGTCGAGCAGCATCCTCGCGAGGGTCTGCTCCGCGGCCGTGTCGCCTAGCTCGGCGAGCTGCTTGGCGCACTCGATGCGAATGTCCTGCCCCTGCCACTGGTGCGACAGGTTGTTCTCGAGCTGAACGCGGCCGAACTCGCCGCCCACGTAGCGCAGCGCGCGCGCCGCGGCCTTGCGAAGCTCCCACGTCTCGCCGTCGAGCAGCGTCTGCTCCAAGCGATCGATCACGCGCTTCTTCGCGTCTTCGTCGGTGAGCTTCTTGAATAGACGCCCCAGCGCCTCGATGGCGCCGTCCTTCATCGCGCTGTCGACGGGGATCTCTTCGGTCCCGCCGTTGGCGACGACCTCGAGCTCGGCGAGCGCGCGGACGTCACCGAGCGTCCCGAGCGCGAGAAGCGCGCGCGGACGCTCTTCGGGGAGCCCCGCGCGAACGACCAGCAAAAGAGGCCGGAACGCGAGCACATCGCCCTTGCTCGCGACGCCCTCGGCCGCGCCGAGCACGAGCTCGCGCGTCCCTGCCTTGAGCACATCGCGGAGCGGCTCGACCGAGGCGCCCTTCTTCACGACGCGCTCGGCGTAGCTCTTCACCGCGGCCACGCGCACCGCTGGATCACGGTCGCCGAAGAGCGACTGCAGGAGGTCGTTGGCCGCGCCCTCGTCGACGTCGTCGAGCTCGTTGACCGCGAGCAAGCGGATGTTCGGGTGCTTGCTTCGCGCGCCGACCGACACGAGCCGCCACGCGAGCGCGCGATCGCGCTTCTTGCGGTCCTTGTTCGCGATCGTGAGCGCGCAGTCGAACGCCTGATTGCGGATCCCTTCGTGCTCGACGTCGAGCTGCGTCGCGAGGAGGTCCACCGCGAGCGCGCTCTTCACGCGCGAGAGCCAGTTGATCACCTGGCCGCGCGACTCGACCGCGAGCTCGTCGAGCCTGAGCGAGAACACCGGGACCGACGCCTCGGCCGGCAACCGAACGAGCGCCTCGCCCGCGCGATAGACGTAGTTCGAGTTGTCGTGCCGCAAGAAGGCCGAGAGCACCTCCGCCGTGCGCGTGTCCTTGCGCTCGGCGAGCAGCTCCGACGCGCGCAGCCGCAGGTCATCGTGCTCGCTCCCGAGCGCGCGAGAGAGCGCTTCGGTCACGCGCTTGTCCGCGCTCTGCGCGAGGCGCTCGATCACGCCCAAGCGAAGGTCCGCGTACGAGCTGCCGAGCGCCGCGATGAGCGGGTCGAGCGAGCCCTTGGGCGAGAGCTTCTCGAGCAGCTCGAACGCGTACTTGCGAACGTCCGCCGCCGGAGCGTTGACCGCCCTCGCGATCCGCGCCCACTCGCCCGCGCCCTTCTGCGCGAGCTCGTCGAGCGCCATCCGCGCGACGTCTCCCGCTTGCGCCGCGAGCGCGAGCTCGAGGGCCTTCTCGGGCTCGTCTTTGTAGAGCTTCTTCAGCCCCGAAAACGCGCCCTTTCGCACCAAGTGATGGTCGTCGTCGAGCGCGCGAACGATCGCAGGCAGCGCCGCCGAGAGCCCGATCTCTTCGTGCTTGGCGAGCGACACGATGCGATCCACCGCGTCGCGCCTCGTGCGCTGCGCTTCGTCGTCCGTGATGACTTGCCGGAGCAAGCCCACGTACGCGCCGAACGCGAGCCTGAGCAAGTGCGCCTGCTCTTTGTCTCCGACCTTCGCGGGCTTGCTCGCGTCGCTCTCGTCGCCGGTGAACAGCCGTCGAAGCCAGCCCTTCGCGGGCTTGGCGTCCGCCTCGCTCTTCTCGGGCAACGCGTTGTCTGGAACCCAGGGATTCGCCAGGGATTTGAGCTTCGCGGCCTCTTGCGCGGCCACGAAGTACTCGAGCGGCTTGCTGCGGAGGTTCAACACCTGCGCCGCGGCGTAGCGCTGCTCGGCCACGTCGCTCGCGAGCGCGTTGGCGAGGCCCACCATGATCTTTCCGCGCTGCTCTTCGCTCGGCCAGGACTTCATGTCCGCGGCCTTCTCGGGCTTGGGCGGCAAGAGCACTTCGATCACGTGACCGAGGTAGTCCTCGGCGTCCGTGCGGAGCTCGAGCGCGCGCGCCGCGGCGAAGCGCACGTCGGGCCGCTGCGACGAGAGGGCGCTCGTGAGCAGCTCGGGCGCCTCTCCCTTGCGAAACGCCTGGAGATCGCGCGCGAGCACGATCGCGAACACGCGCTCTTGCACCTCGCGATCGGCGTCCTCGAGGCCCTGGAGCATCCCCCCGTAGCCCTCGGAGCCGAGCGCCGCGAACGACAGGATCGCTCCCACGCGAATGGGCAAGTGCGAGTGACGGAGGTTTCCCGTGAGCACCGGGAGCGCGCGGACGTCGCCGAGCCGCGCGAGACCATCGGCAGCCCACGAGCGAACGAACACGTCTTCGTGCGAGAGCGCGTCGAGCAAGAAGCCCTCGTCCCCGCGCCGCGAGCACACAGACAACCCTCGCGCAGCCGCCTCGCGCACCGCGGCGAGCTCGTCCTTCAACAGCTCGGTCGCAAACAACTCGAGCGACCGCCGCGAGCCCAACGTCGCCAGCGCTTGCGTCGCGCGGGCGCGCCAGACGTCCACGACGGCCTTGGTGAAGCGCTGCGCGAGCTCTTTGTCGAGCACGAGCGCGCGCATCGGCTCGATGATTTGCTCGTCTTTTCGCTTCGCGAGGTGCTCGGCTGCGCGCACCTTCAAGTCGTAGAAGCCCGACTGGAGCGCGGCGTAGAGCGGCCCGTTGTCGCTCTTCACGAGCGCGTCGAGCGCGTCGACCGCGGCGATGCGCACCGACGAGTGCTCGTCTTGCAACAGCTTGGTGAGCTGCGGACGAAGCGCCTCGCTCTTGGTCTTCTTCGAGCCTTCGGCGCCCCGCGCGCGCTGCGACGGGAGCACGGACTCCATCGCCTTTCCGTAGGCGACCGCGTCGTCCTTGCCCTTCGCTTCGATCACCGCGTCGAACGCGGCCTTCGCCACGGTGTCGTCACGATCGCCGATGGCCGCGATCAACCGATCGAGCGCCCAGGCGTCCTTCTTCTTGCTCGCGAGCTCGTTGACCGCGCGGAGGCGCAGGTCCGCGAAGCGCCCGGCGAGCGCGCGATCGAGCGCCTTTTCGGGCTCTTTGTCGTGCCACGCCCACAGCGTTCGAAACGCCTCGGCGCGCACCTTCTCGGACTCGTCCGCGAGCGCGTCCCCGAGGAGCGTCTCCGCGAGGCCCTCGCGAGACTTCGCGTCGGAGCCCACCTTCACCAATCGATCGAGCCCGCGCACGCGCACGTCTTCGTGCGAGCTGCGCAGGGCCGACTCGGCCACGACGAGGTCCTTGCTCGACTCGAGCTTGGAGTACGCGTCGAGCGCCGCCGCACGAACCGCGGCGTCCCCGTCGTCGAGCATCCACACGAGGCGCTTCTTCGCCCGCGGATCTTCGAGGGCGCGGAGCGCGAGGGCCGCCTCGCGACGAAGCCCCGGCTCGCTCTCGCGCGAGAGCTGCAAGAGCGCGCCGAGCGCGCGCGTGTCGCCCAAGCGCGCGAGGCCCCTCGCCCCGCGAAGGGCGGTCTCGGGCGTGCGGCACGCCATCGCCGTGAGCAGCGGCTCGAGGTCTTGCTCGCTCGGCTTCGCGCTCGCGTCGCCCACACCCGGGAGGCTCTTTCGCGCAGCGTCGAGCTCTTCTTTGGTCACCGGCTTGTTCGCCTGCGCGGCGTCTTGCGCGGGGGCCTTCTCTCGCGCGCGGATCGCGATCCTGCGGGCGACGTCGTCGAGCGTACGAACGAGGTCCTCGTCGCCTTCGACGATCGCCGCGAGCAAGGGCTTTCGCTCGCTCACCCGAAGGGCGAACGCGATCCGACGCACCGACGCGAAGCTCTGGTGATCGAGCGCCCGCGCGAAGATCCCCGAGAACGACGGGTCGCTCACGAGCCCCGACTGCGCGGCGCGCACGAGCACGTCCACGACGACGTCCTCGGCGCCGCGGTCGTAGCCGAGCTTCAGGGGCTCGGGCGCGCGCGCTGGATACAGGCCCACCAATTCATCGAGCGCGCATTTTCGCACGGTCTCGTGGCCATCGCTGAGGCGCTCGATGATGAGCCCCTCGGCGAGCGGCGTCGTGTCGCGAAGGACGGCGAGGAGCTTGACCGCCTCGACGCGGACGTCCGCGTGCCGGCTCGCGAGCGCGAAGCGCAAGGGCGCGAGCGAGCTGTCCCCGTCGATCGCGCGGAGCGACGCGAGGGCCGTCTTTCGCACGGTGGGCGCGTCGTCTTCGAGGCGCTCTTTGAGCGCGGTCCGAGCCCAGCGCGCGCGCTTGTCGCCGAGGAGCTTGGCCGCGAGGGTCCGGAGGTTCGGCTCGCGGTCGCTCGAGAGCGAGCTCAAGAGCAGCGGACGCGCGTCTTCTTCTTCGCTCTTGGCGAGGGTGTTGATCGCCTTCTCGCGGACCGCGGGCTGGCCCGTGAGGTTCTGCTGCAGCACCTCGAAGGCGTGGCCGAACGTCGTGCTGAAGTCGTCGATCGTCCCGTCGAGCTGCCAGCCGACGAAGTAGACCGTGCGCAGGTCACCCGCGGTGATGAAGCCGTTGCCGTGCTGCGCGTCGTTCCACGTCTCGTAGTCTTTGCTGCGAGGCGGGACCTGCGCGATCGCGTACAACCCCTTGCCCGAGAGCTCGACGGTCTTCGGCTTGCGCTTGGAGTCGAGGGGCCAGGCGCGGAGCTTTCCGTCCATTCCCACGGAGATGAGCTTCGGCGCGACGGTCGTCCCCGGCGGAGGCGTCTCCCACACCGGCGCGATCGAGAGCCCCGTGACGCCGCCGACGTGCCCGCTGTCGTCCTGACCGCGGACCTCGCTGTCGACCTCGCCCTGGACGTACCAGAAGCGAATCGTCCCGTCTTCGCCGCCCGAAATGAGCCGCCCGTCCTTCGGGTTGAACAGCAACGAGAGCACGGCCCCCGCGTGACCGCTCATCGCGCGGACCGCGCCCGTCGCGATCGTCACGACGTACACCGTCCCGTCGTCGCCTGCGGCCGCGACGTACTCGACGTTCGCGTCGAACGCCACCGCGCGCAGCCGCTGCGCCGAGAGCGAGACCTCTTTGCTCTTCGCGCGGTCCGAGAGCTTCCACAGCCGGACGAACCCGTCGTCGCCCACGGTGGCCACGGTCTCGTCGTCGCCCGCGATGCCGACCGCGTTGACCGCGCCGCCGTGCGCAGAGAGCTCCCACGCGCTCTTGCCGTCGTTGAATTGGTGGGCGCGGACCTTGCCGTCCGAACACGCACACACAATCAACTCTTCGCGCACGTTGTCGAGCCCGTACACGTGCGCGGGAACGCTGAAAAACGACTGGTGCTTGTTCGTCGCTCGCGCGAAGACGACGACCTCGCTGCTCTTCTCCGCGGTCACGCCCGCGGTCACGAAGAACCGCGGCGTCGCGACGAGGGCCCTGACTCGCTCGTAGTGTCCGATCGCTGCCATCTTGATCACCTACCGACCTTGCGGATTACGCAAAACTCTCTACTCACCACGACCGAGCCCTCACGCGCGCAGCCCGATCGACGGGTGCGCGCTGCGCAGCTGAGCGAGCGCCGACAAGCACGCTTGCCACTCACCCTTGGCCATCGAGCCGGTAAACTCTTGGAGCACCGGCGCGATCAACTGCGCGAACGCCTCGTCTTCGAGCCCGAGGTCGCGCACGACTTCGATCACGTTGCGCTTGGCCACGCTCGCCGGGACGTGCCGCGTCGCGGCCACTTCGAGCGCCTCGCCCGCGCGCCCCGGAGGAAGCCCGAACAGGAGCCTCCGAAGGAAGTCACGGAGCGCGTCGACGTCTTCGAAGCGCGTGGTCTCGTCGGGCGCGACGGCGCCTTTGCCCTTCGGCTTCCACCCTTCGGGCAGCGCGCGCGGCCGGTGCTTCGACCAGAGCAATCGCACGGCGAACTGACGCACGTCACGGTCGGGCGACTCCATGATTCGCCCGAGCTTCTCGGCGCCGCCGAGCTTCACGTAGTGCTTCTGAATGAGCGCCATCCCGATGTCCCTCGTCGCGCGACGGCGGCTCTCGGTGAGCGCGAACACGCGCGCCGGATCGAGCTCGTCGACCGTAGGCGTGTGCTCCTTGGGCGCGTCTGGATCACCGGCCTTCGTGAGCGAGTCGAACGCGAACCGACGCACGACCGAGTCCTCGTGGTCCGCGAGGTCGAAGAGCCTGCCGATCGCCTTCCATTGACGGAGCTCGGCGCGCGCGATGGTCACCGCAAACGAACGCGCGTCCTCGTAGATGCTCGAGAAGAACGGCCAGATGCGCTCGAGCGAGAACACGTCGGACTTCAGGCCCGGCTTGATCCCGTACTGCTTGCTCTCGGGCTGATCCTTGCCGATGTCCGGGTGGTGGCAGCGCAGATAGCTCTGCGCGAACGACCGAACAGGCTGGTCCTTGTCCTCGCGCGCCATCTTCACGAGCCGCGTGACGCCCGCGTTCTTGTCGCCGTCGCCGAAGTCCTCGGGCTTGCTGTGCTCGAGCAGGGTCGTCAGCGCGAAGTCTCGCAGCGACGCGTCGGGCCTCCGCGCGAGCGCGAGCAGCCACGGAAGGCCGATGTCCTTCGGCTTGACGAGCTTGCGGTTGCCGAGGATCGCGAGCGCCGCCGCGCGAAACTGCGGGTTGAACACGAGCCCCTTGATGCGCTCGACGTCGAGCCCCGGCAGCGCGTCGGCCTTGTTGAGCCAGCCGGCGACGGTGGCCGAGTACTCGATGTGCGCGATCGCGTCGAGGACCCACTTGGACGGGAGATTCTTCACGCCGATCGAGCCGAGCTCGGTGAGCGCGGTGTTCTTCGCGCGCCAGTTGTTGACCGCGCGCGCGTCGCCGAGGATCGAGATCCACAGCTCGGGGTCGCGCTCGGTCTTGGCGTACTTCGCGTCGACCCAGTCCTTGAGCCACTTGAGCTGGCCGTCCCCCGCGAACGCCATTTCGACGAGGAAATCTCGCGGGATCTCGCTGCGCTCGAAGCCGTCGTTCAGCTGTTGGACCGACCACTTCGAGGTCTCGCTGAAGGCCATCATGCGGCCGAGGGCCTTGTACCCGAGCTCCTTGGCCTTGCGACCCATGAGCAATTCGCCAGCGAATTTACGGGTCTCTGTGAAGCTCGATGTGAGGAAGCGCTCGATGAGCTCCTCGCTCGCGAGGTCCTGCGCGTGCGCGCGGGCGTACTCGATCGACCACTTGCGCGCCTTGTCCGAGGCGCTGTTCAACATCGAGACGGCCGTGTCGTGAAGGCCGAGGGCCTTGAGCTTGCCCTTGTGAAACTCCGGGCTCCCGTCGAGCGTCTCGATCAAGAACTCGTGGACGCTCGCGAGGTTCTTTCGGCCGAGGCGCTCGAGCCACGCGGGCGTCACGTCCTTCAGCCGCTCGGGGACGTCCTTGCGCAAGCACTGGATCGCGAAGCGCGCGACCGCGTCGTGCTGCGCCGACTCGAGCATGCTCATCAGCGACTCGGGCGCGCCCTTCCACGCGTCTTCGAAGGCGCGCGACTTCGTCAGGTCCGCGGGCAAGCGCGACTCGAAGAAGCGCCGGCCGAAGCTCTTGGTTTTGTGTGCCATCACGTGGGTCCCGATCCACGTGCGCTCGAAATAGATGTCCGTCGGGTAGTGCTTGAGCACCTCGACGGCGAACTGCGGGTAGAGCGCCGGCGTCGCCTGCCCGATGCTCTTCAGGTAGCGCCACGCGCGACGACGCAAATACAAGAACGTCCCCTGCGACACTTCGTTGGCGTCGTAGCGGAGCAGCACGAGGTCGAAGCGCGCGGCGAGCGCTCCCCACACGCGCGCGTCGAGCTTCTCTTCGGCGAGCTTGTAGATGCGCTTGAGCCCCGCCCAGAGGCCGAGGCGAAACGGCGCGCGCATCGCGAGCTCGACGATCACATCGCGGTGCGTCTCGCGGCCGCCCTCGTAGAGCTTCACGAGCCAATCCGCGAGCAAGAACCGATCAGGGACCTTCGCGTCCGGGTGGTTCAAGAACTTGCGCCACACCTCGAGCGCTTGCTCGCGACGGCGCGATTTGCTCCAAGCCGCGCGCGCAGAATAGAGGTTCGAGAGCAATTGCTCCGGCGCGATCGCGCCCTCGGGCAACGGCGTCTCTCGCGGCGGCGGCTCGGTCTGAGCCAACGTGATGATCGCGTCGCAGAGGTCGGGGGCCTCAGCCTCGGCGAGCCTGTCGAGGTCCGCCAGAGTGATCGTGGTCGCAGTCATGCGGGCGTGTTCTCTCGTGCGAAGGGATTGAGTGCAGGGATCGAAGGTGGCGTTCCGTTCGATGACTCAACCGCCACTCATGCGATCGACGTACTTTTCTCGATCGATTCGTGGCGGTTTGACTTGATTTCAACCGCGCCGACGCTTGTCTCGTTTCAACGACGTTCAATGTTGGCGTGGTGTTGGGGTTGCGCGGTGAGAGGTCCGTTGGGGTCAGCGCATCGCGTCGCCGATCCGTCATCGTTGCGCAGGTGAGGCCCTCTTCCGGACCGCGGAGCGTCCCCCTTTCGGACGCCCGAGGTCAACGAGATCTCGCGGGGTTGGGGCACAGAATGTCCACACGCAAGTCGCGGTGTTCGTGCGCAATTTTCGCACCGCGCGGGGCCGCTGAATTTCGTCAGCGAACCGATGTGTCGACCTTGTTGCAAAGTGTTAAGCGCCGGTGCCATCCTCCGCCCCGCTGTCGAGGTCCGAGGGATCGACCCGGAGGGAATCATCACGAAGGTGGCGTTCTCTTCGAGCCCGGTAGCAGGCATCGGCCCCCACGACGTTCGTGGAGTTCGTAAGGAGACAAGGATGAAGAAGTCACTCGCAGTGTTGTTCGTTCTCGCGGCGTCCGCGTTGAACGCATGTTCGTACGGCGGCATCGCGGTCGCCCCGAACGGCACGGTCTATGTTGCGCGCAACGACTCGTTCCTCTTCGGAGCGCTGCGCCACATCTATGCTTGCCAGGCCAACGGCCCGGCCCTCAACTGCGCCGACGCCAACGGCCCGTAGTCTCCTTGCTCGTCGCTGGGGAGGCGACGAGACAGCGCTCGACGCCTCGATCGCTCGATCTCCGAGCGACTCGAGGCGTCGTCGTTTCTCCCGCCGCGCTCTTCGCGATCGCTCCGCAGTTGCGCTCGGACGCCGTCTCGACGATGGTCCGCGCATGTTCACAGGACGCGGCGCGAGCGGACGCCGCGCACAACGGCCGCCACGCGCGAGAGACCACGTACGCGCGACGCTCTCCGCCCTCGGAGCCGCGCTCGCCATCACGTGCTTCGCCGCGCCGTCCCTCGCGCAAGAGTTCGAACGCCCGACGCACTTCTGGTTCTTCGTCGACCCCTCGGTGTTCGGCGCGATCCGCACCGCCGACGCGCGGCTGCACCTTCGGCTGCGCTTCGACGCGGGCCCCGCCATCGTGCGAGAGCCCCACTTTCTCAGCGTGGGCGCGACGTTCGAATACTGGTCCCCCGATCGCCTCGTGCTCGGCGGCTACGCCCAGTACCTCGACGGCTCCGGCGGGCTCGGCGCCGGGATCCTCGCGGGCGCGGACTTTCTGGGCGCCCCCGTCCTCGGCGCGAACTTCGGCTTCGCGTGGTTCTACGCCGACGCGCACTTCTACTTCGGCAACCCGATCGAAGCGTGGATCGGCCTCGGGCTGCGCATTCCCCTCGGAGGCATCGCGCACCGACTCTATTTCGATCGCCGCTCGTACCGCCTCCCCATGAGCGCCGCGCCGCGCCCGCCCGCGCGCCCCACGGCGCCCGCGCAGCCCGCGTCCCCAGCGGCGACGACAACGCCCACACAATCAACGGCGCCCACACAATCAACGGCGCCCACACAATCAACAGCGCCCACACAATCAACAGCGCCCACACAATCAACAGCGCCCACACAATCAACAGCGCCCACAACATCGCCAACGCCAACGCCAACGCCAACGCCAACGCCAACGCCAACGCCAACGCCATGACGCATCGAACGCACTCGTGGATCACGCTTGCGGCCACGCTCGCGGCCGTCTCGGTCGCTGCTTGCCGCAAAGACCCTCCCCGCGCGCAGGAGCAAGCCGTCGCGCCCGCGCCCGATGGCGTCGCGCGCTGGCGACTCGACGCCCCAGGCGAGCGGCTGCGCGAAGGGGCCATTCTGGTCGACCCGCCGAGCGCGGCGAACGGGCTCGTCCCCGCGGTGCCGACCGCCCTCCGAAGGATCGTCGAGGAGTGCCGCGACTCGGCGCCTGCGCACGGCGAAGAGCGCGTCGAAGTGCGCTTCGACATCAGCCGCGAAGGTCGCGTGCAGAACAGCAACGGGACCATCGGAGGCCCGTTCGCCTCGTGTATCGCAACGCACTTGACCGCGTCCACGCCGGAGATCGGCGCGCGCGCCGAGGTCGTTCACGTCGTCGCGAGGCTCATCGTGCGCGCGCCGATCGCGCAGGCGCCCGCGGCGAACGCAGCGCGCTGAGCTCGCTCGGCCAGCGCAGCCCCCCCACAGGCCGAGATGAATCTCTGTGTCCGCTGGGACGCCGAGGTTGATCGCGTCGCGCTCGGCCCGTTCGAGGATCGCGCTTCGCCTGGAATTCTCCTTGTACAATTTGGGTCGCGATGATGGGGTAGCACCCACGGCGGATTCGGCTACGCTCGGCCCCGGCTGGCGTCCCTTCGAGCTTGCTTCACTCGAAGACTCCTTCAACCATCGTCGCTGCCATCGAAGGCCTCGCACCATGAACGATCATTCGATCTCGCCGTCATCGAGCCACCGTCGCGTCACGCTACGGACGTTCGCCGCGCTGTGCGCGATCGCGTCGACCGCGGCCGCTCCGGCAGCGATGGCTCAACAGCAGCCCAACGAACTCGCGCCGATGACCATTCAGGCCAACCCGGCGCCCGAGCAGCCCGCGCAGCCACAACCGCAGCCGGTGCAGCCGCTCGTCGTGCAGGCGCCGCTCGGCGCTCCGCCGCCCTTGGGAAACGCGGCGCCGCTCGAGATCCAATCGACAGACCCGTCGCTGCAGCTCGTCTACAACGCGGCCAACAACATGCCCCAGCACATGCAGCCGCGCGGCGCTGAGCCGCTCGCCCCGTGCGCGGCGCCCTGCAATCGCCCCGTCGCGCGCGACGAGATCGCGTACGTGATCTCGCCCAACTCGCGACCGTCGACGTCGTTCTTGGTCAACCAGTCGATCACCAGGCTGCTCGTCGAGCCGGTCTCGCGCGGCGCGTACGACGGCATGGCCGTGATGCGCACGACGGGGTTCATCGTCGGGGGCCTCGGCTTGTTCGGCGGAATCTACACGGGGTACGTCGCGTTGCTGACGTTGCCGCTGACGCCCAGCTCCCCGAGCACGGACGGCTTGCGAACGGTCGTGTACTCCGCCTTGGGGGTGAGCCTCGCGATGCTCGTCGGCGGCGGGATCCTCGGCGTGTACGGCCAAGTGTCGCTCGGCAACATGCACACGCGCGTGTACGACCAGAACCGTCAGCGTCTCGCGCGACGCCCCGCGGTGCAATGGATCGGCAACGGCATTTTGTTCTGAGCGGCGCAAGCCTCGACGCCCACACACCCGCACGAAACACAGGATTTCATCGGAGCCCCTCACCGTGATACGACTCGCTCCGTCCGCCCTCTGAACAGGAGTGAACATGTATCAATCAGGCTCGAAGCTCGCCCGCGCGTTCTCCACCCTCACGTTGCTCGCGACCCTCGCAGCATGCGGAGGACCGCTTCGCTACCAGGTGCAGAGCTCGCAACGCGCGCCGGGTGCCGACGCGGAAGTCGTCGCCAACGTCAACAGCGGCCAGAACAACACGCGCCTCGAAATCCGCGCGTCGAACCTCCCGCCCGCCTCGCGTCTCGTGACAAACGGGACCGTCTTCATGGTGTGGCAGCGGCGCAACAGCAGCTCGCCGTGGTCGCGCGTCGGGTCGCTCGCGTACGTCGACGGCTCGCGCACGGGTGAGCTCCGCGACACGACCGTTCCCGAGACGTCGTTCGAAGTGCAGATCACGGCCGAGGTCGACGCCAACGTCGGCTCGCCGTCGACGAACGTCGTGTTCAGCCAGGCGATCAACCGCCAGCAGTAGCCACCGCGCGGGGGGCACCGGACGCACGCGCGTTCAGCGAGTCGAATCGCAGTCGAACGCGCGACGAGACACACCGAGGAGCGCGCTTCGTGCGCCCATCGATCGCGTATCGAGCACAACCAGCAAGCGATCCGCGAGCGGGTGATCCGCGAGCAGCGCGAGCGGGTGATTGGCGAGCGAGTGATTCGCGAGCAAGCGATCCGCGAGCAAGCGATCCGCGAGCAAGCGATCCGCGAGCGAGTGATTGGCGAGGAGCGCGAGCTGGAGATTCTGGGGTGAGACCTCCTCTTCTTCTTCGAGTCGGTCGAAGAAGAAGAGGAGGCGAGTGGGTCGCGCGCGTCACGCGTGTGGTGGTGATGATGATGGATGCGTGGCGTTCCGGCGAAGCTGCCTCTGGGCAGCGGAGCCGGTTGCGGAGCGACCGCCGCGAAGCGTCGCGTTGCGCTGTGCCGTAGGCATTGCGCAATGCGACGCGCCGCGCCGGACGCGAAGCAAAGTCCACGCATCGAGTCAGTCCAGTCCCGCCCTGTGACCGTGTTTTCCACGGCACCGAGCGACAGTGTTTCGAGAACCCGAGCGCGACAGCCGCGCCGTGCGCGGCCGAGCGCGGGCGTCTTTGTGAACAGCGGGCGTGTGTCTCCAGTGGGCCCCGCGCGCGACGCTCGCTCGAGCGTGGGCGCCTCGGGTCAACGTGTTTCGGGGACAAAGGGCGTGTGTTTTCACTGGGCCCCGCGCGCTTTACCCACAACACACTCAGCCCGAAACACGCTGTGCTCTGGGACTGGACTGACTCGATGCGTGGACTTTGCTTCGGGTGCGGCGAGTCGCGCGACGTTGCGCAATGCCTACGGCACAGCGCAACGCCGCGCTCCTCGGCGCTCCCTCCGCAACCGGCTCCGCTGCCCAGAGGCAGCTTCGCCGGAACGCCACGCATCCATCATCATCACCACCACACGCGTGACGCGCGCGACCCACTCGCCTCCTCTTCTTCTTCGACCGACTCGAAGAAGAAGAGGA
>JAEUKI010000025.1 GCA_016793325.1 Myxococcales bacterium
CGCGACTTCTGCAAGGAGACGCGAGCCGGACAAGGAATGTCCTCGCCGCAATACTGGAGGTATTGCAAGAGGACATGACGCTGACCGGCGACGCGGATCTGCCGCAGAAGTCGCGGAGTTTGCGTCTGGAAAGCCTCTGAGCGCTCGCCGCGCGGTCCCGTCGCGGTGGTGGTCGATCACGCGACGTTCAGGACGCAGACCACTTGATGCCGAGGAGCGAGAGCGTCTCTGCGCCGGCCTTGCCGTCGATGCGGCCTTTGTATGCGCCCGCGCGTTGTTGCTCGACCTGAAAGTCCCACACCGCGCGAGCCCCGGTGTGCCCGCGGTCCGTCAGCGCTTCGATCGCGCGAACCGCCGTCGGAAACGCCCGCGACGAAGGGACCCCGCGATCGCACCACACGATCACCGTCGGGTTCGCGAGCAGGCACGTGATCAAGTCCCAGATCACGTCGTCCCACCCCTCGCTCTGGATCGTCTTCAACATCGGGCGGACGATGTGCGCGAGCCTCCCGCTGTTGAGCGTTCGCCACTGTTCATCGAACTTCGGATCGAGCGCTGCGTAGCGCGCGGCGCCGTAGCTCGACCTCCAGTCGTTGTAGTAGTACTGCGGGGCGTTGGCGTCGCAAAACGCGTTCTCTTGTTCGTAGGGAAACCCCGAGTGAAGCAGCGGCATCGGCCACGGCTGCGCGATGAAGAGCGCGTCCGGAGCCTTCGCCCGCGCGTGCTGCCCGAGCGCGATCATCTCTTGCACGCGCGTCGGGCCCGAGTCGTAGTGGCTCTCGCAGTCGATCAGCGTCACGTACACCCCGGCGCGCGACGCGACGTCGCCGACGGCGTCACCCTTGTGCTCGGCGCTCACCGAGGTTCCGTCGAGGCCGAACGCGGCGCCCGACGGCAGGCCCGCGTTCTTCGCAGCGGCCGCCCACGGATCGAACCGCGCCCCCATCGACTGCGGAAACCCGTGAAACACGACCCCGCACGACGGGTCCATCGCGAGCAGATCTCCCAACAGCTGTTCGAGCGGACGCTCCTTCGGAAGCGCGTCCATGTAGAGTTGGTAGTGTCGTCCTGGGCGAAGCGTTCCTGCCATGGTGAGTCCTCCCGATGGCGACCGAGCGTCGGCCCCTCGTGCTGCAGAGCGCATCACGAGTCCAAATGGTCACGAGCTACGCGTCGGCGCTCCGATAGCGTAACGCCCCGCCCCCTTCGTCAGCCAGGATAACCCGAACGCTCAGCAGCCACGGGCGTAGAGCACCGCGGCCACCACCGCGAGCAGCACGAAGAACCACACCGCGAGCGTCGCGTCCATGCGCTTCTCTTTCGCGGCGAGCTCCTCGCGCTTCTTCGCCTCCGCGAGCGCCGGCGGGAGCTCTCCCTTCGAGATCGCCTCTTGCCTCGCGGCCTCCTTGAGCTTCTTCGCGTCCTCCGCGCGCGCGTCCGCTTCTTTGCGAAGCGCTTCGGCGCGCTGCAGGTGCACCTTCAGCTCTTCGTTGACGGCCGCGTCGCCCTTCGCGTTGTCCGCCTTCTCGGCGCGCGCCCTCGCGTCGCGATCGAGCTTCGCGCGCTCTTCGGACGCCTCGCGCTCGACCCGCTCGCGCTCGGCCCGCTCGGCCTCTTCGACCTTGGCCTTGCGCAGCTCGACCAGCTTCTCGCGCGTCTTCACGAGCAGCTCGTCGAGGGCCTTGTTGCCCGGCGTCTGCGCGAGCCCTTTGACGAGCTCGACCTCGGCGCTCTCGAAGTCGCCCTTCTCTCGAAGGAGCTTCGCGATGTTCTCGTACACGACGGGCTGCTTCGGCTTGATGCGCACCGACTCGCGATAGGCCGCGATCGCCTCGTCCGCGCGCTTCTCGAGCGCCTGCGAAAACCCGAGCTCGAACCACGCGTCCGCGTCGTTGGGCGCGATCGCGATGGCCTTGCGCGCGCTCACCGCCGCGTCCGCGTAGCGCTTCTCGAGGTTGTACGCCCACGCGAGGCGGCGATGCGGCTCGACGATGTTCGGCTGCATCGTGCGGAGCTTCTCTCCGATCACGATCGCCCCGGCCGTGTCGCCCGCGCGCATCAACGCGAGGAAGCACAGGTCGAGGACGAGCCAAAACTCCGGTCCCCGCGCGAGCGCCTCTTGCACGGACAGCTTGGCCTCTTCGGACTTCTTCTGCCCCGCGAGGACCATCGCCAATCGGGCGTGATACACGCCGTCTTGCGAGTCGAGCTCGACCGCCTTTCGCAGCGACGGCTCGGCCTCTGCGTAGCGCGCGAGCAGCTCGAAGCACATCCCGCGCAAATAGTGGCCGTACGCGTCGGTCGGGTCGGTCGAGACCGCGCTGTTCGTCGCCTCGATCGCCGCTTCGTATCGACCTTGCGCGATGATCGATCGCGCGAGCAGGACGAACGCATGGTGGTGATTGGGGACAAACGACAGCGCGTCCTTCGCCGAAGACTCGGCCTCATGGTACCGCTTGATTTCGAGCGCCTTCTTGCCCCGCTCGACCAAAACGTCTGCTTGCTCTTTGGGCGTCATCGCGAACGACGCCGAGTGTACTGCGCGCGCGTCGATTACGCTCGAAAGCTGGCGAGCATCAGCTTCGCGCCGTCGACTTCGAACCCGAGAGAAGACAGAACGCTGCGAAAGGCGCCCTCGCGCGACGCGGGTCCTTCGTCGAGCCGCTCGATCGCGAGCGACCGAAAGGGCCGCAGCGTCGCCGGCAGCCGCGCGAGCGAACGGAGCGCGTCGCCCACGGCGAACGCGTCGCGCTCGGCGAGGTCTCGCAGCGTTCGCACCGCGGCCCCGTCGCGCTCGATGACCGCGATCGCCTCGCCGTCGCGAACGACAACGCGCACCGACGAGGCGCGAGAGAGCCCGCCGCACTCGGCGACGAGCGCCGGGTCCCGCGACGAGAGGAGCACAGGATCGTGTGCGATTTCAGTGCGCGTCGCGCGAAGCGACTCGATCGTCTCGGTCCGCGCGAACTGCACGGGCCCGAGGCCCGCGACGATCTCGCCGCGACGGACTTCGCCCCGCGCTTCGCGGCGATCGAGCTCTTCGCGCATCGCGGTCCACGCGGGCGAGAGCTCTTCGCGGTCGACGAGCTCCCTCGCGACGACGCCGTACCGCGCGAGCACCCGCTCGATCAGCGCGGCGATCGACACCTCGCCTCCGAGCGTCGCGCGAAGCGCCCACCGCCCGGAGCTCTTGGTCTGCGCGGCGATCCCGCCGGCCACAACGGCCCGCGCCGCAGCGAACGAATCGTTGGTGACCTCTCCGGTCGCGAGCATTTTCGCCAGCGCTTCGCCAACGTCCGCCACGGGCTTTCGCGACGCGACCACGAGATCCGCCGTGAAGAGCGCCCCGCGCTCGCGCAGCACGTCGCGCACCGCCTCGGCGACCGCTCCCTCGACCCGCGCGGTCGGCGGAGGAAAAGGCTCCGTCGTCGACGACGGCGCCAGGATGATCCGCGCTGGAGACTCGAGCAGCACGTACCGCGCTTCGCCCCGCGCGAACGCGAGGTCGAGCCACGCCGGCTCGTAGCGCCCGACGCGCGCCCGCAACAAATCCCGCTCGATCAGCTCGGGCGGCACAGGAAAGAGTGCCAGGCGCTCGATCGCCGCGGCGATCGCCTCCTCGCCCTCGAGCGCAAACGGCCCCACCCGATGCCGCTCGAGCATCCATCGTTGATACGCGCGACGAGGGACAGGCTCGATCTGCCGACGCGCCTTCGAGAGCGCCTTGCGACGGAGCCTCGCGAGCGCCTCGGCGTCGCACACCTCGAGGCTCGTGTCCCCGGGCTCGCGCTCGGAGAAGCGGCCCACAACCGCCTGACCCGCGGTCAACAACGGTTGCACGAGCGCGCGAACGCGCGCCTCGTCCGTGCGCAAATGCCGCGCGAGCTCGTCGAGCGCCACGGGCCCGCCTGCGCGAAAGAGCACGAGCGCGAGCGGGGCTTCGGGCGGGAGCCCCGCGAGAACGCCGCGATCCGCGCGCTCAGCGAGACCCACGTATTCGAGCGGCCGCTCGAAGCTCCCGCCGCCCTCGTCCGCGCCCGTCGCCGAAGCGCGACGCGCGGCGGTCTCGGCCGCGGGCGTGTCATCTTCGTAGAGGTTTTCTGCTTCGAAGGCGCGCTCGAGGCCCCGCGCAAACAGCGACGGCGTGCGGCGAACGACCGCTTCGACCGCCACGTCGCCGGCTTCGATTTCAGAGAGCAGGCGCTCGAGGGCGGCGACGTTCCACCGGTCGTCCATGACCTCGCGGCTCGCTTCGACGACGAGCGGGTGCGTCGGGTCGTCGCCCACCGTGAGCAAGAGATCGCGCGCGCGCTGGCGGTTCATCCACAAGGGCGTGCGCTTCTTGAAGGGCTGCTTCGGAAGCAACAACGAGCGCTCGGCCGCCTCGCGAAACGCCGCGCCCGCGATCGCCGTCCTCGGCAAGATCGCCGCGACCAGCGCGCGCACCTCGGCGCTCGTCACCATGCGCGCGACGCTCGTCGGCTCGATCGTGGGCCCCTTCGGCGGCGCGACGAGCACGCCGTTGTCCGTCGCCACCGCGTGCGCGACGCCGCCCAATCGCGACTCGATCCGCGCCGCGAGCGCGAGGGCCCAGGGCTCGAGCACCGAGCGCCCGTGCCACGCGTGAATCACGATCCGCGGCTCTCCCAATGCGTCCGCGTACACTTCGACCACCACGCGCTTGTCCGTGGGAAGCGGCGTCGCTTTCGCCTGCGCGCACAGGTCGTCCGCCGCGCCCGCGGCCGCCGTACGCGACAGCGGGAGCTGCTTCGCGAGCATCTCGGCGCATCGCTCGACGCCCTCGCTCGCCGCGCCCTCGAGGCTCCGCACGACCTCGCCCATCGCGCGGCCCGTCGCCTCGGCGCGCATCGGTCGATCACCGCGCCAGAAGGGCATCCGCGCGCTCCCTGGCGGCGCTCTTCGAACGAGCACCGCGTCGGGCCGAATGCTCGTGATGCGATAGACGCCGAGGCCGAACGAAAATCGATCGCCCGGCTTGCTCTCGTGAACGAACTCTTCGTCGAGCTCGCCGATCGTCTCGCGCGAGTCCGCGTCGAGCATGCGATAGAGCCCGCGGGTCGTGATCGTTCCCCCGGCGGTGCGCGCGAGGCGCTTGGCGAGGTCCGGCGCCGTGAGCGCGCCCGTGTGCCGATCCCACTCGAGCCTGGGCGCGCGGTGCAGCTCGCTCGAGAGCGCGTCCACCACGCGAACGAGCATTTCGCGTGACAAATTGCGGTACGGATCGCTCCTTCGCGCGAGCGCCCAAAACGCATCGACGCTCGTCCCAGCGGCCTCGCTCGCCGCGTGCGCCACGAGCTGCTGCGCCAACACGTCGATCGGCCCCTCGGGGACGCGCACCGGCTCGAGCCGCCCCTCGATCGCCAACCGCGCCGTGATCGCGCACTCGATCAAGTCCACGCCCCCGGAGCTCACGATCACGCCCCGCGACGTCTGCCCCGGCGAGTGCCCCGCGCGACCCACGCGCTGCAAGAGCCGCGCGACCCCGCCGGGCGCCCCGACTTGAACGACCTTGTCCACCGCGCCGATGTCGATCCCGAGCTCGAGCGAGCTCGTGGCGACCACCGCGCGAAGCGTTCCGTCGCGAAGCCCCGACTCGACGACCTCGCGCACTTCTTTGGCGAGCGCCCCGTGATGGATCCCGATCGCGGGCGGCTCCTCGCCCTCGGGGCACTGGTCCGCGAGCGCCTTCTCGAGCGTCGGCCTCCAGCGCTCGGCCAACGCGCGCGAGCCCACAAAAACAAGTGACCTCGTCGATCGCGCGACGTGCGTCGCCACCCGTTGAATTCGTGGGTCCGCGCCTCGAGGCCCCTCGGCCTTCGGCGCGAGCTCGACAGAGAGCTCGATCGAGCGCGACCGTCGACCGTCGAGCACCCGCACCGGACGATCGCCGCCGAGCAGCCTCGCGAGTCGATCGAGCGGCTCGGCCGTCGCCGTGAGCCCCACGCGCTGCAGGCCTCTGCCCGCGAGCAGCTCGAGTCGCTCGAGCGAGAGCGCGAGGTGCGTCCCGCGCTTGGAGTCCGCGATCGCGTGGAGCTCGTCGACGATCACGAGCTCGACGCGCGCGAGAGACCGCCGGTGCGCCTCGCTCCCGAGCAGCACGAACAAGCTCTCGGGCGTCGTGATGAGCACGTGCGGCGGACGCTTCGCCGCCTCGCGCCGCGCGCGCTGCGACGTGTCTCCGGTGCGAACCGCGTGCGTGATCGCGATGGGCGTCCCGTCCGCGCGCGCCAAGGACGAGATCCCGTCGAGCGGCGCGTACAAATTGTGATGAACGTCCGCGTCGAGCGCCCTCAACGGCGAGATGTACAGCACGCGAACGCCGTCGCTCGGCTCGCGCGGTCCCCCCTTGGCCGGCTCGGGCTGCGCCAGCGCTTCGCGCGCCAGCCTCCCGAGCGGCTGCAGAAACGCCGCGAGCGTCTTCCCCGACCCGGTCGGCGCGACGAGCAACGCGTTCGACCCGGACGCGATCGCTGGCCACGCGAGGGCCTGCGCCTGCGTCACGCTCCCGAAGCGCTCTGCAAACCATCGCGCTGCGAGAGGATCGAGCGCCTCGAGAGGATCATCGCTCACGGTGGGCCGAAGGTGATCGCGCGTTCAGCGCCGCAGCGCAAGCCTCCCCCTCAATCGCGGCGCGCCCACCGCACGCGAAACGCGCCGATCGGCCGCGCGATCCCTGCGGTGACGAGCGGATGCCAGCGCTTGGGCGCCGCCGTCACCGACAGCGCGCAGCGATCGAGCAGCACGGTCAACGCCGACGCGATGATCGTGTACGCGACGCCGCGTCCGGGGCAGACGTGCTTTCCGATGCCCCACACGCCGTAGGTCTTGTCCTTGAGCGGCGGGCTCTGAAAGTCGTCGGTGTTCATCGCGGCGTAGCGCTCGGGCTCGTAGCGCTCGGGCCGCGGGTACACCGCGGGGTCCTGATGCAACAGCGACATCGAGATCCCCACGAAGCTCTTCGCGGGAATCTCGTACGCCCCGATGCGAAACGGCGAGTGCGTATAGCGCCAGAGAACCCCGCCGCCCTTCATGCGCATCGACTCGTTGATGGCGCGGAGCAGCGCGGGCATCTGGCAGAGCGCGCCGAGATCGATCGGGCGGTCTCCCGCGAGAACACGAGCGCGTTCGTCGCGTAGCTCCGCCTCGAGCGCGGGGCGCTCGAGCACGTCGAGCAGCGACAACGCGAGCGAGTTCGCGGTGTTCGTGTGCGCTCCGAACACGACGCCCATGATGGCCACCGCCGCCGAACGCAGCTGCGACCGCGACGCGCGCGACGGGTCGGGCCCGAGCATCGAGTCGATCACCGTGCGGAGATAGCCGTCCTCGAGGCCGTCGATCGACGCGACCGCGCGCTGGATCTCCTCTTCGAACACCGCGATCAGGCGCTCGCGCGCCTGGACCCGTCGCCGCAGCGCGGGCGTCTCGATCGGCAAGAAGAGCCCCACGACAGAGTAATCGCTCTCGAGCACCTCGAAGAGCGACGCGATCTCGGCGATCCGCTCGCGAGAGAGCGTGTCGCCGCACACGAAGCGGCACGTCATCTCGAGGACGAGCTCGCTGCAGAGCCGAAGCGCGTCGATCTCTCCCTGCGGCCCGCGCATCTTCGCCTCGAGAAAATTCGCCGCGTCCCTCGCGAGCGCGGCGCTTCGCTTGCGCACGCTCTGCCCCGAGAGCTCGCGCAACATGGGCCTCGGAATCGGCTGAAACAGCTCTTCGCCGAGGAGCTTGCCGAGCAGCTTCTGGTACGCCGTGATCAAGTCGAGCTCGTCGTCGTCCGCGCTCGAGAACCTCGCGATCGCCTCGGGGCCCTGCACCAACACGAGCGGAAGGCCGAAGATCGACAGCGTAAACGCGTCCCCGACCGCCTCGTGGCAGAGCTTCTGAAATCGCACCGGGTCGACGAGCATCGCGAGCCCCTCGCCGACCGCGGGCAGCCGCGTCTTCAGGACCGGCGGAGCGTCCGGTGACGACGCGCCGTTCGCTGGCTTTTTCGTGCCAGCGATCAACGCGCGGAGCATCGTGGTTTTGTCTGGAAGAAGAGCGCTCAGCATCATCGAGGGTTCGCTGAGCTCTTCATCCGCCGAAGCGCACACAAAAGCAACGGCGCGAAATATCGTGCAGCAGACAGCGCGCGGTGGGTTTTGGCATCCTCCAAGGCGTGCCGAACGGGAGCTCGCGCGTGAACTCGATGACACGCTCACGGATTCGATTTGGCGTCGCGCTCTTCGCGACGCTCGCCAGCGCGCACCTCGCGAGCTGCGCGCCGCGCAAGAAGGCGACGATCGTCGTGCGAGTCGAGACGGACATTCCGAGCAGCGATCTGCTGCTCGTGAGCTACTCGTTTCGCTACCTCCGCGGCGAGCAACCGACGGGGCCGCGCGAAATGCGCTTGATGGAGCCGCAGCAGAGATTTCCCGGCAACATTCGCATCCCTCGAGACTACGGAGCGGACGCCACGGAGATCGAAGTCGAGGCCACCAATCAACGAGGCGTGACCGCTCGACAGCGCGCGCGCGTCGTGTTCGTCGACGGCGAGTGGCGGCAGATCACGATGTTCCTCGCGGGGCAGTGCTTCGACCCCGTCGTCGTGCAGCGCTGCGAGATGGCGAGCACCGCCGCGACGCAGTTCACCTGCGGCTCAGCGGACACCGCAAACCCGTGCGTCGCAGTCAGCCGCAGAGAATCCGCGCCGTACGTCGAGCCGATGGCGATGTCCGACGCGGGCGACGCGAGCACGCCGCCCAATCCGTCACCGATGAGCTTTCCATGGGCGGGCGCGAGGCTCTCGAGCGGCAACGTCACGATCCGCTGGACGCCTCCTGCCGGCGCGACCCAAGGGCGCGTCTCGATCTGCACGAATTTCGACTGCGCCTCGCCGATGATGACCGCGATGGGCTCGTCGAGCGCGACCGTGTCGCTCCCGGTCGGGCGCCACGTGTACCGCGTCGAGCACCTCGACGCGTCGATGGCTCCCGTCGGCGCTCCGACGCTGCGACCGATCGAGATCACCTCCGCGTCCACAGCCCCAGCCACCGCCGTCGGAACGTCGATGTTCATGAACCCCATCGACACGCTGCGCGACTTCGCCTTCGGCGCGCGACGCAACAGCCCGAATCCCACGATCGAGGTCAACGGCCTCGCCGGGACCGTGTGTCCCTTCGTCTTTCGGTCGAACACGGACGCTTCGTTCGGCCGCGTCGTCCGCAACGCCGGTGACTTCAACGGCGACGGATTCAGCGACCTGATCATCCTCGCGCAAGGGCCCACCGACCCGATCGCGCCGGCGGCGACCCTCGCGATTCGCGTGGATTTTACCTCAGCGATGGGCACCCGAGCGTTTCGATGGCAGCCCGTCGAGTTCGCCGTTCCCGACGCGACCATCGCGCAGCCCGCGTGGTCTGCGAGCGGCGGCGGCGACGTCAACGGCGACGGATTCAGCGATCTCGTCATCGGCTCGCCAAACGCCGGCGCCACGTCGGGGACCGCGCGTGTGTTGTTCGGCAACGCGTCCCCGAGCCCCACGAACATCACCAGCAACTCGGTCGTCGTGCCCGGAGACAACCCGCGCTTCGGCGGCTCCGTCGCGTCGGGCTGCGACTTCGACGGCGATGGCTACGCGGACTTCGCCGTCGGATCCGTGAGCGTCGACGCGATGGCGATCGGCGCGGCGCCCGTACGAGTGTTCTTCGGAGGACCCGCGCAGCCCTACCCATCGGTCGCGATCGAGCCGACGGATCCCACGGGAACGCTGTCGCTTCAACGCTTCGGCTCGACCCTCGCGTGCGGCGCCGACCTCGACGGCGACGGCCTCGGTGATCTCGCGATCGCGGACGCCGCAGCGGCAGCCGGAGGCAACCGCGTCGGAACGGTCAGCGTGTGGTCGCTTCGCGGGCGCGCTCCCCGCGCGCTCGGAGCCACCGTGGGCCCGACGACAGGCGCAACCGACTACGCCGCCGCCGTCACCATGGGGCACATTCCAACGTCGACCGATCCCGCGACGCCCGTGTTGATCGTGGGCATCCCCAACGGCAGCACCGGCGCCCCGAGCGCAGGCGAAGTGAAGGTCTACCGCTTTCAGAGCGGCGCGCTCGCGCTGCTCCATCACTACGCGCACACGTTTGCAAACGCGCGCCTCGGGACGTCGGTCGCGATCGCCGAAGTCGCGTCGTTCGGCAATCGCACGGTCGTCTTGATGGGCGCGCTCGGCCGCTGCAGTCACCCGATGTCGGGGATGACCACCGTCGATGGCTGCGTCGTCGGCTTCGAGCCCACGCAAAACCCCGCCGGAGGCATGGTCGCTACGTCCTCGACGCTGCTCGCGTGGGAGCCCATCACGGGGCCCGGCGTCGGCACTTCGATGGCTCACTGACCGAGGGTCATCCGATGAAACACAGCACATTGTCATCGAAGCTCCGTCGCTCGCGCGCCCTCGTGTCGCTCTCGTTCGCGCTCGCCGCGGCGTCTGTCTCGCCCCTCGCGCTCGCGCAGCGCGGACGAACGCCCGAGCCCCCCAACGTCGCCGCCGGGCGCGCCGCGTTCGAAGAGGGCGTTCGCTACTTGGGCGAGTCGCGGTTCGCCGACGCAGCGCAGTCCTTCGAGCGCTCGTACCAAGCCAACCCCAACCCGATCGTGCTCTACAACCTCGCCTTCGCGTACCGCGGCCTCGGTCGCATTCGCGACGCGATCTCCGCGATCGATCGCTTCATCGCGCAGCCCGCGAGCAGCCCCGCCGATCGCGTCGCCGCCGCGCGCGAAGAGCGCGATCGACTCGCCGCGTCCCTCGCGAGGCTGACGATCACGCTCGCGCCGACGACCGCGCAGCTCGTCATCGACGCGCGGCCCGCGAGCGCCGCCGAGCCCCTCGCGCTCGATCCGGGGACGCACATCGTCGAAGCGCGCAACGACGGGTATCGGCCGTTTCGCGAGGAGCTTCAGCTCAGCGCGGGCGCGAGTCGAACGCTCGCCGTGCGCCTCGCCGAAATCGACGACCAGGGACGGCTGCGCGTCGAGCCCTCGGTGCCCACGGCGCGCGTGACGATCGACGGAACCTACGCGGGCACAGGGGCGCTCGAGACCGGCGTGCGCGCTGGTATTCACCGCGTCGATATCACCGCCGAGGGATATCTACCGCTGCGCCGCGAGGTCCGCGTGGGCGGAACCGGGCTCGTTCGCGTCGACGCCGCGCTCGTGCGGCCGCGGACCAACACGTGGGTGTGGCTCGGCCCCGTGCTCGCCGCGAGCGCGATCGCCGTCGGCTTCGGAACGTGGGGCATCGTCGAGCTCTCGCGCGGCGAGATCGTTCCCAACGTCGACTCCTGCTGGAACTGCGGGACCTTCCGCTGAGCGCGAGCGCAACGCCCGACGAAGCGCGAGTCCTCTGCGAGCGCGACGGTCTCGCTCACACCAGGGCGACGTCTTCGAGCTCTTTCAGCGCGCGCTCGGCGTTGGACGTCCCTGTTCCCTCGCCGAAGCGCCGGGACAATCGCAGGTCCGGCGTGAGCTTCCACGGAGCGCCCTTGCGCTGACAGAGCTCGGCCACCTTCGATCCGTCCACCGGCGAGTCTTCGCGCAAGTGAAACACCACGCGCTCGCGGTTGGCCTCGATGCCCATCGCGCGCAGCGGTCGCAGCCGCGCCTTGAGCTCCATCACCCGCACGAGAACCCGCGCGGGCGCCGGCGCCGGACCGAAACGATCCTCCATCTCTTGCGCGAGCTCGGCGACGTCGTCCTCGGTCTCGGCGCACGCGAGCCGCTTGTAGATCGACAGCCGCAAGCCGACGTCTTCGACGTACTCCGCGGGCAGATAAAACGGCTCGTCGAAGGAGAGGTCCGGCTCGACGTGCGGCGCGACGGGCTCGCCCTTCAGCTCGGACACGGCCTCTTCGAGCATCTGGACGTACAGCTCGAAGCCCACCTGCGCGATGTTTCCGCTCTGCTCGCCGCTGAGCAGGTCGCCTGCGCCGCGAAGCTCCATGTCGAGCGTCGCGACGTGAAAGCCCGCGCCGAGGTCCGTAAACTTCTCGATCGCCTCGATGCGCTGCCGCGCTTCGTCGCTCAATTTCGTCGGCGGCGGAACGAGCAGATAACAATACGCCCGCTCGCGCGACCGACCGACGCGCCCGCGGATCTGATAGAGCTGCGAGAGCCCGAACAAGTCCGCGCGATCCACGATCATCGTGTTCGCCCTTGGAATATCGATCCCGCTCTCGATGATCGCCGTCGAGCAGAGCACGTCGTAGCGGCCCTCGACGAAGTCCGTCATCACGGTCTCGAGCGCCTCGGCGCTCATCTGTCCGTGCGCCACCGCGACGCGCGCGCTCGGAACCAGCTGCTGCAGCTTCTCGGCGCGCTCGTAGAGCCCCTCGACCCTGTTGAACACGTAGAAGCACTGCCCTCCGCGGGACATCTCGCGAAGGACCGCCTCTCGAACGAGCGCTGGATCTTCTCGCGAAACCACCGTGCGCACCGCCCGTCGATCCACCGGCGGCGTCGTGATGAGCGACAGCTCTCGCAGCCCCGAGACCGCCATCTGCAACGTCCTCGGGATCGGCGTCGCCGAGAGCGTGAGCACGTCCAGCCGCGCGCGGAGCTGCTTGATCTGCTCCTTGTGCTTCACGCCGAAGCGCTGCTCTTCGTCCACCACCAGCAGCCCGAGGTCCTTGAAGTGAACGTCTTTGGACAACAGCCGATGCGTCCCCACGATCACGTCAACCTGCCCCTTCTTCAACCGATCGAGCGTCTCGCGCTGCTTGGCCGGCGTGACGAAGCGAGAGAGCACCGCGACCTCGAGCGGATAGGCCCGCATACGATCCGAAATCGTGTGAAAGTGCTGCTGCGCGAGCACCGTCGTCGGGCAGAGCACCGCGACCTGCGCGCCCTGGGCCGCGACGTGAAACGCGGCGCGAATCGCGACCTCCGTCTTTCCGAAGCCGACGTCGCCGCACACGAGGCGGTCCATCGGCGTCGAGGACGAGAGGTCCGCGAGTACTTCTTCGATGGCCCTTCGCTGGTCGTCGGTCTCTTCGAAGGCGAACGTCGCTTCGAACTCTCGGTACAGCAAATCGGGCTTCTTGAACGCGCGCCCCGGGTGCGCCTTGCGCTCGGCGTAGAGCCGCAAGAGCTCGTCGGCCATCTGCTTGACCTCGCGCTCGACGCGGGCCTTGCTCTTCGCGAAGGTCGTTCCGCCCAGGCGATCGAGCCGCGGAGCGCCCTCGCCCCCAGACCACTTCTGGATTTGATTCAGCCGCGTGACGGGCAAGAAGAAGCGATCGCCGCTCGCGTACTCGAGCACGAGCAGGTCCGTCTCGTTCGCGCCGATCTTTCGGTGCTCGAGCCCGAGGTACCGCCCGATCCCGTGATCCGCGTGCACGACGTAGTCGCCCACGGTCAACGCCCGCAGATCGTCGATGAACGCCTTCGTCTTCGAGGCCTTCTCGCTGCGTTGCCTCCGCGTGCGCCGCGCCCTCGCCCCGAAGATCTCTTCTTCAGTGACGAACGCGATCTTGCGAGACGGCAGCGAAAATCCACGGGAGAGCTCGCCGACGAGCACCTCGACGTCCGGCCCCTTGCGGCCGTCGTCACTTGATTGTGTGCGCGTAAATTCGAGCCGGCTGACCAAGAGCCGCGCGTCGCAGTCGTGCGCGCGGAGCAGCGCCGCGACGCGCTCGGCCTGCGTGGGCGTGCGGCCGGTGACGACGACGCGGTAGCCCTCTTGGTTCCAATAGCGGACGTACTCGACGAGCGGGGCGAGCGCGTCGTGCCGGCCCTTCTCCGTGCGAATCGCGCGGATCTCTTGCGCGAGCCGCTCGAGGGACTCGGCGCCGAGGTCGTAGATCGCGCGGTCGTGCGCGACGAGCTCGAGGCCGCGCGCGGGCGGATCCTCTGCGTCGGGCTGCCCGCGCACCGCGAGGTCGTGCGAGACGATCTTCGGCGCGGACAAGAGCCTCGCGATCGCCTCGCGCTCGTCGAGGTACAGCGCGTCGCGCGCGAAGCACGGCTCGCGGCGCTCGACGCGATCACGCCGGTCGCGCAGCGCGCGCTCGAGCTCCTCGCGCAGCGCGGCGAGCGAGCGCGCGGGCTCGTCGATCACCCACGCGACCGAAGGCGGGAGGTAGTCGAACACGCTCTCGAGCGCCTCGTAGTACGCGGGCAAAAAGCCGTCTGCCCCGAAGAACCCGCGCCCCGACTCGACGTCCTCCGTGATGCGAACGGCCTTGGCGTGCGCGAGGTCGAGCTCGTCGCAGAGCGCGGTCATCCGCTCTCTCGCCCTCGTCTTCTCTGCGGGGCCGATCAGCGCTTCGCGCACTGGATGCAAGAAGAGCTCGCGGATCGAGCGGAGCGTTCGCTGCCCCTCGGGGTCGAAGAGCTTGATCGAGACGCAGAGCTCTTCGTCGAGCTCGACCCGCGCGGGGTGCGGCGACGACGCGGGCCACACGTCGAGCACCGAGCCGCGAACAGCGAACGTCCCCGGGTCCTCGACCACAGGAACCCGCAGATAACCTCCCTCGACCATCCCCTCGATGAGCTTGTCTCGATCGACGAGCTCTTCGACCTGGACGAGGTCGCTCCTCGGCGCGAGCGCCGCGCGCGGGACCACTTTTCGAACGAGCGCGCCCGCAGGAACCACCAGCACACGCCACGGAAGCCCTTGCGACAAGTGAAACAACGTCGCGAGCCGCCCCATCGACACCGTTCGATCAGGAGCTACTTCGACGAACGGCGAGTGATCCGCGACCGGCAACACGAGCACGTCGCCGTGTCGCTCGTCGGCCTCGCTGTGCTCGGGCTCGGGCCCGCCGCCCAGCAAGAAGAACTCGATATCGCCAGCGATTTTTCTCGCTGACTCGAGGTCATTCGTGAGCACCACGAGCTTGCGCGCGCTCTTCTGCGCCGCCTCGGCGACGAGCCACGCGAGCGACGCCCCGCGCGCTCCAGCCACGTCTTCGCGCTGCAGCGTCGGCGCGCTCGCGAGCGCCGAGACGAACTCGAGCGCGACGCTGGTCTTGGGCGCGAGCAGCGCGTCGGTCGCAGTGTCGGTCGTGGGAGCCGCGTCGGTCGCGGCGGTCTCGTCCGTGTTCGCGTTCACCGTTCGGGGGGCCCATAGCACCTTTGCAGCGAGATGCGGGAGGGAGCCCCTCGCGGTCGTGGTACGTCAGTGCCGCCGATGAATCGATCGAAGCGCCCCCCAGGCCCATCCAAGCGCGCGCCGTCACCGCACGGGCCGAGATCCTCGAAGCCTTCGGGTCCATCGAAGTCGTCGAAGCCGTCGGGCTCTTCGAAGCCCTCGAAGCCCGGCCGGTCGAGCAAGCCCGAGTACGGCGCGAAGCCATCGCGCCCCGGCAAGCCGCCGTTCGACGCTTCGTCGCCGCGCGGTCGCGCATCGGGCCCTACAAAACCAGGCAAACCATCGAGCTCTTCGAAGCCCTCGAAGTTCGCGAAGCCGAGCGCGACGAACGCCGACGACGGCTTCGACAGAGACTCGGAGCTGCCTCGCGCGACGAAGCCCGCGCGTCCCTCGCGCCCCTCGCGACCGACCAACCCGGGAAAGCCCTCGCGTCCCGGCAACCCGGCGAGCGCGCGCTTTCGTCGCGCCGAAGACCGCGCGGAGCGAGAGCGCTTCGTCGGCAAAAAGACCAGCACGCTCACCATCTCGACGATCCCCCTCGTGCGCAGCGAGCTGCTCTACACCACGCGCGAAGGCTACGAGCAGGACCTCATCGACGAGCTCAAGCTCGCGCACCGCGGAGAGGGCGCGCGGCTGATCGCTCCCTCGCTCGTCGCGTCGCCGAAGGAGTACGTCGACTGCGCGTTCGCGCGGCAAGCGATGGTGGCCAAGACCATCGTGAAGGCGGACAACGCCCTCGCGCTCGACCGCGCGGTGACGAGCGCGCTCTACGAGCTCATGCGCGAGCAGCCCACGAAGAAGTGGGCCCTCCACGTGTGGGTTCCCGACAGCGAAGAGGGAAACAAGTTCGCGCGCGTCGCCGACGTGCTCGCCAAGACCGTCCCCTCGCAAGCGGGCTCGATCGACGCGAAGTGGGCCGATCGCATCGTCGACTCCGCGCGCATCGCGCGCGACGCCGGGGGACTTCTCGCGCAAGTGTGCGTCCTCGGCCCCACGCGCGCGGTCGTCTCGGCGCAATCCGCGGTCGACGCCCACTCGCTCCACCCGGGCGGACGCGCGCGCATGCGCGTCGACAACGAGGCTCCCTCGCGCGCCGCGATGAAGCTCGAAGAGGCCCTCGATTGGTTCGGCGCGGCGCCCTCGCGCGGCGATCACTGCGTCGATCTCGGCGCGGCTCCCGGAGGGTGGACCCACGTCCTGCTCGCGCGCGGCGCGCACGTGCTCGCGGTCGACCCCGGCGCGATGGCCCCCGCGATCGCGCGGCACAAGAACTTCGAGCACATCCGCGGCAGCGCCTTCGAAATCGAGCCCGAAAAGCCCGTCGATTGGCTCTTCTGCGACATGGTGTGGCGCCCGCTCGAGGTCGCCGCGATGCTCGCGAAGTGGGCGCGCCGCGGGTGGGCCTCGATGCTCGTCGCGAACATCAAGCTCCCCATGAAGCAGAAGGCCGACTTCGTGAAGCGCGTGCTCGACACGCTCCGCGACGGCGGTTGGCACCGCGTCCGCGCGCGCCAGCTCTATCACGACCGCGAAGAGGTCACCGTCTGCGCGCACCGCAAGTAGTCACCGTCGCCAACGCGACTCGACGCGAGCGTCGATCGTGCTTCGTGGATCCAGTTCGACACCCTCTCAGCCTCGGGGCGTATCGACCAAGGCGCACGCCGCGCGCACAGCGTCCGCGCTCGCGTCCCACTGCGCCGTGAGCAGCGACGCCGACGCCGTGTCGCCCTCGATCGCGACGCGCGTGGTGCGATCACCGTCGCCGCAGCGTCGATCGCCGTTGGCGTCGACGACGAGCACCGCGCGCTCGTTGGTCGAAGCGCGGCCGGGCATGACCCACTCGAGCGTCGCGTCGCCGTTGGCGATCATCCCCAACGCGCGGTCCGTGGGGATCGGCCGGCCGTCGGCGACGAGCGCGCCGAACAGCGTGCGCCCCTGAAACATCGGCTCGATCGCGCGAAGCTCGACGCGCACCGTGCGCTCGACGAGCGACGCGAGCGCGCGGGCGACCACCGCGGGCTCGGGCGTCGCGCTCATCGAGAATTCCGCGGTGAAATCGTCGTCGCCGAGCGTCGCGAAGCGCTGTGAAAAATGCGCGCGTCGCACGTCCTCTGCGCGCTCGCCGCGCGTCCCTGGCGCGAACACGACCGCGCCGAGCTGCGGGTAGTTGTTACCTCCGAGCGGCAAGCACACGCACGCCTCGAACGATCCGTTGACCACCGTCGCTCCGCCCACGACGACCCGCCGAGGACCGTCGATTCCGGTGCCCGTCTCCGCGAGGTATCGAATCGCGAAGCGAGCCCTCGCGCCGTCGAGCCCCGCGAGCCCGCTGGCGGAGCCGCGCACGAAGCGCATCGGCGCTGGGCCGCATCGCGCTCGCACCGCGGCGCACGACTCGAACACCGGCTCCATCGGCTCGGGAACAGGCGAGACCGCCGCGCCGCAGCCCGCGAGCCACGCGCCGAACACGACCGAAGACACCATCACGACAGCTCGCTTCATTGCTTCTTCGGCAGAGCGTGACATCCCCCGATAACAAACGGAATCAGTACTATCGTTTGAATATTGAATACACTTCACACACAATCAGAGCCACCTCGTGGAGCGTCGCCAGCGCGCGTGTGTCCCGACGAAGCGCAGGCGGATCGACGAATGCGTTCACTGAATCGCCATTCAGTTTCGGTGCTAGGCTCACGCCACGCACCGCAATGACTGAATTTCGACGCTTCCGCGGGACCGACCGATATCTGACGAGCGACGCGCTCGAGAGCGCGGTCAACTGCGCCCTCGCCCTCGGCCGACCGCTCCTCGTGAAGGGCGAGCCCGGCACAGGAAAGACCCTCCTCGCCGAGGCCATCGCCGAGGCCATGCAGCTCCCGCTGCTCACCTGGCACGTGAAGTCCACGACGCGCGCGCAGGACGGCCTGTACGTCTACGACACCGTGCAGCGCCTCTACGACTCGCGCTTCGGCGACGGCGACGTGAAGGACATCCGGCAGTACATCAAGTACGGCCCGCTCGGGCAGTCCTTCGCGAGCTCGGGCAAGGTGGTCTTGCTCATCGACGAAGTGGACAAGGCGGACCTCGAGTTTCCGAACGACCTTCTGCACGAGCTCGATCGGATGCGCTTTCGCGTCAACGAGACGGGCGACGAAGTGGCAGCCAAAGAGCGGCCGATCGTGATCATCACGAGCAACAACGAGAAGGAGCTGCCCGACGCGTTTCTCCGTCGGTGCGTGTTTCACTTCATTGATTTTCCCGACAAGGAGCTCATGAAGAACATCGTGGCCGTGCACCACCCCGGCCTCGATCGAGCGCTCGTCGAGCAAGCGATGGCGGTCTTCTACGACATCCGCGAGATGCGCTCGATCCGAAAGCGCCCCTCGACGAGCGAGCTCATCGACTGGATCGCCGTGCTCAAGAACGCCGGGATTCACGCGGTAAAACTCGAGAAAGAGCTCCCGTTTTTGGGCGCGCTGCTCAAGAAAGAGCAAGACCTCGCCGCGTACGCCGATCAGCTCGCGGGCGGTCGTCGCTTCCGCTCGTAACTCCCGCGCACTCACCCACCGCGAGGCCCGACCATGTTCGTCGACTTTCTCTACGAGCTCCGCAAGCGAAAGGTCCCCGTCGGAACCCAAGAGGCCGTCGCCGTCGCCGAAGCGCTCGCCAAGGGCCTCCACGAGAGCTCGCTCGAGGGCTTCTACCAAGTGTCGCGCGCGCTCATGGTGCACAGCGAGCAGCACCTCGACGATTTCGACATCGCGTTCGGCGTGGCGTTTCGCGGGGCAGAAGCCACGGCGATCGAGATCACCGAAGAGCTGCTCTCGTGGCTGAAGGACCCCAAGCCCCTGCGCGAGCTCTCGCCCGAAGAGCGCGCGATGATCGAAGCGCTCGACCTCGAGACCGTTCGCGAGATGCTCGAGCAGCGACTGCGCGAGCAAAAAGAGCGGCACGACGGCGGCAATCGTTGGGTGGGCACTGGCGGGACTTCTCCCTTCGGTCGCGGCGGAGAAAACCCGAACGGCATCAACATCGGCGGCTCGACCGGCAAGGGAAAGGGCGGCGCCATGCAGAGCGCCGACGCGCGCAAGTACAAGCCCTACCGCTCGGACGCCTCGCTCGACACGCGGCAGATCGAGGTCGCCCTCCGCAAGCTCCGGCTCTTTGCGCGCGAGGGGACCGAGCGCGAGCTCGACCTCGACAAGACCATCGACGAGACCGCGCGCAACGCGGGCGAGCTCGAGGTCGTCGTGCGCCCGCCGCGCCGTAACAACACGCGCGTGATCTTGATGATGGACGTCGGCGGCTCGATGGAGCCGCACCGCGAGTACGTTCAACAGCTGTTCACCGCGGCCAAGCGCGCGACGCACTGGAAGGAGCTTCGCACGTACTACTTTCACAACTGCGTCTACGGCAAGGTGTGGAAGACCGACGGATTCCAAGAGTCCGTCACGGTGCGCGACCTCGTCAACGAGTGCGGAAAGAACTCGGGTCGAAGCTACAAGCTCGTCCTGTGCGGCGACGCGCTCATGGCCCCCTACGAGCTCATGGGCTTCGCGGGCATCGCCGAGGATGACCGCGTCACGGGGATCGAGTGGCTCATGCAGCTCCGCGAGCATTTCGAGCGCTCGATCTGGCTCAACCCCGAGCACCCGCGCGGCTGGAAGGGCAACACCATCGAGGCCATCTCGAAGGTGCTCCCCATGTTTCCCCTGACCGTCGAGGGCCTGAGTGAGGGCGTGGACGAGCTCATCAAGGGGCGCCGCTCGCGGTCGCGCGTGGTTTAGCGGTACAGTCGACGCACTACCGCCGGAGGTCGTCGACTGCGATGGAAATTCTCGCCGCAATCGCCGTGGCCATGATCGTGATGGTCCTCGGCATCAACCACATCAACGCGCGCCACGAAAAGCTCAAGCGAGGATCCGACGGGGACGGACCCACCGCGGACGAGCAAGTCGAAGCCGCGTGGGACGAGTTTGGCGGCGACGAGCCCGCCGCGCTGCTGCGCCGCCGCGTCGATCGACTCGCGAAGGACATCAAAGTCGAGAAGCTCACGTCGAAGACGCCCGTGCTCCAGTTCGCCGTGATGGCCGCGCGCGGAGAGCGCCCCGACATGCTCCCGCTGCTCGCCGAGCGCGCCGAGGCGCTCGACGCAGGCTGCGGCGAGACGCGCACGCTGAGGGCGCTCTCCGAGGCCCTCACCGGCAACGACTACGAGCAGGCCGCGCAGGCCATCGAAGCGGCCAAGTCTGCGGTCGCCGGCTGCGCCAAGTGCTCGAGCTCGATCGAGTCGCAGCTGCTCGCGCAAGAGCTCGCGATCGCAGCGGACAACCTCGCGGATCGATTCGCCGCAGAAGAAGCCGCGCGCCGTCCCTCTGGCGCGAGCGCCGCCCCCGGACGCCCGTCCGCGCAGAGCGCGCACGGGAGCCTCGCGGTGCGCGTCGTGCGCAACAGTTGAATTCAGCCCCACCTATTCGACGCCCGATGTCGCTCCCACCCGCGGGAAGGGTCCTCCGCGCGATCGGCGTCGACGACGCCCCGTTCGCGCGCAAGCCTGGCGCGAAGGTCGTCGTCCTCGGCGCGCTGTGCGCGAACACGCGGTTCGAGACGCTCGTCACAACCCGCGTCCGCGCGTTCGGGTGGAACGCCACGGACGCCATCGCCGACGCGATCGCCACGAGCAAATTCCACGCGCAGTTGCACGTCGTGCTCCTCGACGGGATCGCCGTCGGAGGGCTCAACGTGATCGACCTCGTCGCGCTCGCCCAGCGCACCGAGCGGCCGTGCATCGCCGTGATGCGCAAGGTCCCCGACCTCGCCGCGATGGAGAAGGCCATTCGTCAGTACCCTCGCCCCGAGGCAAGGCTCGCGTTGTTGAAGCGCGCGGGCCCGGTGATCGAGCGAGACGGGTTCGTCTTTCAAGTGCGGGGCGGCGACGCGTCGCTCGCGGTCGAAGCGCTCGCGCGCGTGACGGACACGGGAAACGTCCCCGAGCCGCTCAGGCTCGCGCATCGCATCGGGTCGGGCTGGGTGCTCGGCGAGAGCGGACGAAGGGCATAGTCACGGGCACGTCGCCCGCGCGATGATCGCGACGATGGACTCGATCGAACTCCGAAAGCCCGCGGCGCGCGGCGCTGCGAAGCTGTGGTCGATCTCGCGCAAGGGCGCGAAGCTCACCACGGTCTCTGGGTCCGAAGGAAAGCCGCAGAAGTCATCGGTCGAAACCCACGCCGACGCAGACGAAGCGACGCGCGCGTTCGACAAAGCGATGCGCGCGAAGATGCGCGACGGGTACGCGCTCATCAGCGATCGGGCCAGCGCGAAGCCCGGCTCGTTGGTCTTCGCAGGGTTCGCTGCGGGCGGAGGCGGAGGGCTCGTCGCGGACGTCTCGCGGGACGGGCGCTTCGCGCTCACGGCGGGGCATCGCGGCGCTCCGGTCGCGGTGTGGGTCGAGCTCATCGACACGCTCACCGGAGCGCGTCGCGTCGTGTTCGAGCGAGCGCATCCGAGGCAGCTGTTTCTTCACAGCGCGGACTTCGATCACACGGGCGATCACGCGTTGATCACGGTCGACAACGAGACGTTCGTCGTCGAGCTCGCGACCGGGGCCACGCGAACGGTGGCGAAGTACGGCGGCGCGCCGCGCGGCGTGGCGAACTCGAATTTCAACCCGCACGTGCTGCGTCCCTCGCACGACCGCGCGCGCAAGCGTTGGTGCGTGTTCGACGCGAAGACCGTCGTTCGCGTGCTCGACGAGCGGCTCGCCACGGTCTGCGAGATCCCCCTCGAGCACCCGACCACAGAGCTTCGCGCGGCCAGCGTTTCTCCTGATGGAACGCTCATTGCCCTGTACCGCGTGAGCCGCTCGATCCTCTACGGCCAGGACGACGCGAAGGACGATCAGACACAACAAATCGAGATTCGACGTTCGGACAACGGAGCGCTCGTCAACGCGATCGACGTCGCGCGCGCGGTCACGAGCGTCACGCTCACGCCGGACAACAAGCGGCTCGCCGTTCAGTGGGAGCACGAGAGCGGCCCTCGTCTCCTCGACGCGAAGACCGGCCGCGAGCTCGCGCAGCCGAGGGGAAAAGACGGCCGCGAACAACACGCGTTCGCCTGGGATTTTTCGCTCGCGGGACACACGCTCGCGGTCGGCACCTACGGCCTTCGGCTCTTGGATGGCGCGTCGCTCGCGGATCGTTCGGAGCGCCTCGAGCGCTGGCCGAGCTTCGACCCGACGCGCTACGTCTCGTTCTGCGACGACGATCGCCTGCTCGCGTCCGGCCGCCCTGGCGCGATCACGCTGCATCGCGCGTAGCGACGCGGAGTTCTCTCTCCCCCCCCTTTGGCGCGCTCCCCCTTCGCGACTCGGTTCAGGCCCAGACGGTCTGCTCGAGGTCGTTGGACCCCTGCGCGGCGCGAGCGACGTACACCTTGCGGACGATCAGCACGGCCACCGCGACCATCGCAGCCGAGACGCTGAAGGCCATCCCGACGCCCATGTCACCGGCGTGCGCTTCGGCCGCGCCGAACGGAAGGTAGAACAGCATCGCGGCGCTGCCCGCGACGATGAACGACTTGCGATCGAAGTACACGCCCGCGGCGATCACGCACGCTGCGGCGAAGGCCCACGGGAGCGCCATCCCTGCTTCGCGGTCGATCATGATGATGCCCGCGACGCCGAGCGGAAAGATACCCACGGTGTGCAGCCAAAACGCGGGATCGAAGCGCGTGGCGCGGGTCATCCGCTGCACGCCGAACGCGATCCCGAGCACGACGACGGTCGCGCCGATGAGCATCAAGGTCGCCTCGTCTTTGTTCACGCTGTCGTGGCTCGCCTTCGCGTACCACTCGGTGAAGTTCACGATTCCGCCGACGAGCGCGATGCCCGCGCTGGCTGCGGTCGCGGGGATCTTCGAGGCGAAGCCGATCGCCAGCGCCGCGAGGAGCATGGTGACGTCGCCGCCGAGGTACGCGAGCTGCTGATGCGCGCTGCGCATCGAGTAGTCCATCGAGCCGTACGACGAGTAGTCGTACATGTTGCGAAACGCCTCGGGGTAGACGAGCGTCCCGATGATCCCAGCGCCCAGGCCCCAGGCCCACATCGCGGCGCCGGCGGCGGCGATGCCCGCGGGAGCTTTTCCGAGGCCGAAGCGACGGATGAAGTGCGCGGCGGCGAGCAAGCCCGTCATCGCGACGATGCTGTACACGACGGTCTCGGCCGCGTAGCCGCGGTGCATGCGCTCGAGCGCAGGGATCGTCGGTCCGAGCGCGATGCCCGCGATGACGACCGACTGAACAACGGTCAACCACGAGAGATCCGGCGTGTTCGCGGACTGGCCCATCGCGCGCGAGATCGACATGACCTCTTGCATCTGGTGCTCGGTGATCACGTTGCGGCGGACCGCTTCGAGCAAGTGATGCTCCTGAACAAAGACCTGGTTTCTCATGGGCTACCTCGTCGAATCTCGTGGGCTACGCGGACTTGGTCGGCGGAGTCACGCTCGGGTCGAACGGATCGCGTGGATCCATCACTGGGCACGAACGATCGTGGGTGTCGTCGATCTTCCCACGGCGGTGACGCTCGGACACTGCTGCGGGGCGCTTGTCTTGGCTCGAAAGTGCTGCGATCCGACGTGCCATCGGTCGAAAAGTTCCGCGCTGGCCCTCGAAATCTGCCGTCGATGTACGCCCGAGGGACGTCGGGTGGACGCCAGAGGTACGGCACGAGAATCGCTTTCTCCCCACGAGCGCAGGTCACTCGTAGACGAAGAGCGTCGCGTTGTGCTGCGAGCCCGCGTAGAGCTTGTTGCGAAACACCGCGAGCGGACTCGCGCAAAACGCGTCGTTGACCGGAAACGCCCTCCCCCGATCGAACGTCGGCGCCGGCCCGATGAGCGTCGGCGGCGCAGAGTCCGGCGGATCCGCGAGTCGCCAGAGGCCCGCTTCGGTGAGCGCCACGAGCGCGTCTCGAAAGCGAACGACGTCCGCGACACGACCCGCGTTCGGAGGGAAGGGCACGGTGTTCCATCGCCGACCATCTTCAGTAAACCGCAGCGGCGCTGCGCCCGTTCGCTCGAGCCCGATCCAGAAGAGCCGTCCCCGATCGGTGTACCAGCGAAGCGTGAGCGTCGCGCCGTAGTCGCTGATTCGGTAGCCCGAGATGTGTTGTCGCGAGAGCTGCGTGACCCCTTGGGGTGGCGAGATCACGACGTAGTCGTTGCGCTCGCGGCCGTCGTAGTCCTGAATGCCCGCGTAGAGAGCGCCCTTGAAGCGCACAGCGAAGGACAGCCGCCACACGCCGTTTTGCCAGGGAAAGGGGTAGTCGACGACGAAGTTCCATCGGCGCGCGCGCTCGTCGGCGAGGTGCAGCGCGCCCGGCGACGGGCCGTACCACGCGCGTTGCCCAGGCGGAACGCTGCCCGTCGTCGCATACACGCCCCCTCGAAACTTGATCACATCGAGCACGTGATACGCGCGCGGAAGCACGCCCGCGCCGAAGTATCCCTGCGCGTTCGGCGGCGCCGGTGGCCGAAGATTCGCGCCGCGCGGAGGCGCGAAGCGCCCTTCGGAATCACTCACGAAGACAAAGCTCTCGGTGCCGCCTTCGCTGATCCCGAAGCCGTTGTACGGCGAGTCCGCGTCGGGGACATACAAGCGATCGCCGATCGCGCGCGCCCTGAGAAATCCCTGCCCACCTCCGCCTCCGCGCGTGGGTTGGCCAGGGCGGTTCCAGTTGTACGCCACGCTCCACTTCGCGCGCGGCGCGTCGGGATCGAACCTCGCGAGCACCGCGCCATCCGACCCGAGCGGCTGATTGGACGTCGCGACGAAGAGCGCCTCGCGAAACGGCGTGAGGTCACAGATCCGATGCAGTCCCCCTGGCGCGCGCCCCACCGATCGCGCCGTCATCTGCGCGGGAACCGCGCCTGTCCCCGGGTCCTCTGGGTTGTCGTTTCCATCGGGCTCTGCGGGCGCGCTCACCGGCGTCACCGCCTGGGTCGACGCGTCCGCGCGCGCCGGAGACCGCGCAGGATCACGCTCGACCGCCTGCGCACGCGCAGGCGAGCACCCCCACAAAGCGAGCACGAGGCACGGAGCAAACGATCGCATCATGAACGGCACGTCGGAGCCCATCGCCAAGGTGTGACGACGAGCGCCGACCTTTGTTCGGGGACGGTGCTCTGATCCTCACATTTGCAATCCACCGCATCCACGATCAGTCCGTTGCATATCAGACCACGAGGGTGTCTGTCATAAGCCTCCCTCTACTCCCACCCGCCGCTCACCCTCTGCGCCGCACTCGACCGCCATGGCGGCCACCATGGCGGCCGCCACCCACACCCGCTGCGCACCCACGAATTCATCACGATTTCTCGCGGCACGCCCCGTGCTCGCCCGTTCGCGCGAGTCACGATGCACGAACCGTTCGACATGTTCGCCAAGGGGCTCATCGACGCGTGTCTCGATGGCTATTGCACGGTCAGCGTCGAGGAGCCCATCACCACGGATCCGATGTTCTCGGACGTCGTCGTCGAGCCACCGTCCAACCCCGCGCGCCTCGCGCGTCGAGGAATCCTCGGCCAACTCGCTCGCGAAGCATGCGTGTTCGAGCCGTACTCGAAGGCTCCGACGCTCGACGACGCGGATCGTTGCCTCGCGCGCGTCTCGCTCCTGCGCGTCGCGCGACGTGTGCACTACGGGCTGTGGCTCATCTCGCCGAGCGCCGCCCGCACGGTGATCGACGAATGGCGCCTCGAACCTCGCTTCGACGCGATCGACGGTCTGTACTCGAGCGAGCTGCGTCGCGCGCCGCGCGTGATCGTGCTCACCGAACTCCCTCGCACGCGATCCACGTTGATGCTCCGTCTCATGGGACGCGGCGCGGTGCTTCGCGACGCGCTCGCGGACGTCGACGCGCTGCCCCAGCGCGCGTGGGAGCGCCAAGGAGTGCTGCGCCTCTTGTTGCAACTGAAGCGGGAGCTCGCAAGAATGACGGAGACCGAAGCACCACCAGAAGAGGTCGTGATGCGCTATCGCGAGATCGCTAGAGAGTCCGACAAGATCATTCGCGCGCTCCGGGCAGAAGGCCGCGCCGAAGGGATCGCTGAGGGGATCACCGAAGGAGAAGCCCGCGGCGCGCTCGAGGGAGCGAGGGCCGCCCTGCGCACGCTCCTCGCAAGTCGCGGGCTCGAGCTCGACGCGCGCGCTTCGGAGCTTCTCGCAACGTGCGACGACGTGCAGCGAATTCACCGTTGGATCGCGCGCGCGGCGACCGCGACGAGCGCCGACAACGTGTTCGGGGATTGACCCACGAAATCAACAGAGCCCGCCGCGCAGCGCGCCGCGCAGTGACTTCAAGTTCGCTCGCGTGAGCGATCACGCAGTTCACTCGCCCCGCGACGCGCACCGCCTCCCCACTCGCGCGGACACAACACCGCGCGACGCGCTGGGCGTCGGGCCGACCCGCTTCGCGACGAACGTCCCTACGATTCGCGGTCAGCGTTGGGGGGGATGTTGCTTCGATCGGAGGCCTCGCGCGTGCGAGCCTGCGGTGTTTGTCGCACACCGTCCCCAACCGCCTCGCGCCGCATGGGACTTGTCGTTCGCCGCACAGCAAATTCGCTGCGATTCGAGCGGAAATCGTCGGGCTCGTGGCGCGTCTCGCGGTCGCGCCAACACCGAGGCGCGAGCGGGGACATCGGCCACAACACACACCAAACGCCGGTCGCCGCGATCGGTGCTCGTTGCGCATCGCGGCAAGCAACGCACGCATCGCTCTGTTGAGCGCTCTCGTACAAACCGCTACCCTTCGCGAACCCTCGCTCTTTCTGCGTTCAACCGCACACAAGGACGGTTCGCTGATGCCGCGATTTCTTCTTCGAGCGCTCGTATTCGCGCTCTTGTATATGACCCTCGCCGCGTGTAGCGGCGGGGGTTGTGGTGGCGGTGCCATTCCGCCGATTCGCGGCGGATTTCCGCTGCCGCCGACGGTTCCCACCGACCGACGCATCCCGCACGCGATCCAGATTCGACTCTCGGATCAAGGCTTGCGCGCGATCGAGACCGTCGGCCCCTCGTTGTTTGCTGGCGCGCTCGGCTCGGGCGTCGCGATTCCGCGCACAACCACCCGCCAGCTCGGCTGCGACATCGTGATCTGTCCGTCGGGGATGTGCCGCATCGACGTGCAGCTCGCGACGATGCGGCCCATGGAGCTCGCGTTCAGCCCGCCCGATCGCATCGCGGTGCGTCTGCGACTGCAGCTCCGAACCAATCCCCGCAACGTGCCAGTCGTCGTCGAGCGAGGCTGCGCCCTCACGCTCCTCGGCGCGATCAACGGCAACCTCGTCATCGACACGACGATGGGGTCGCGCTCGTTCATCGGTCTCTCGACGGCGCTGAGGATCTCGCGCGACACCAACGCTGCGCGCCTGAACTACTTCCGCGCAGACATCGTGTCGCCGACCGGCAGCGGCGACGCTGTGCAAGAGACGATGGGCGAGACCATCGAGAACGCAGACTTCGACCTGAACCTAAGCGGCTTCGCGTCGATCCTCAATTTCCTCATCGACCTGCTCAAGCCGCAGCTGCTCGGCCAGATCCGCGGACAGCTCACGTCGGCGCTCGGCCCGATTCAAAACGCCCTCGCGCACTCGTCGATGCCCGATCCGCCCGGTTGCCCGACCGGCACCACGCGCGACGCGGATCGCTGCCTCTATCCCGGAACGCAGCCGCGCGATCAGCGGCTCGTTCCGCTGTTGCTCGGCACCGATGGCGAGGGCAACTTCGGCTCGCTCCTCAACTCGATTACGCCGGGAATTCGCGCGCCGAATCGCTTCGTCGTCGCCGCGGGTGACCCCGCGCACGGCGCTGAAGTGAGCACGACGGGCGCGACGCTCAACGTGTTCGGGACGTTCGAGTCGATGCGACAGGCCGCGTGCGTTCCTGCGGCGATGCCGCCGCCGTTGCCCACGGTGCCCGAGTACATGGCCCTGCGATCCAACGTGATCCCGGGCACGATGACCACCGTGGACCTCGGCATCGGCGTGTCCGAAGAGTTCCTCAACAACGCCCTGTGGAACTTCTGGAACAGCGGCATGTTCTGCCTCGGCATCACCTCGCGCTTGTCGCAGCAGGTGAGCGCTGGATTGCTCACGGCGCTCCCGCAGCTCGCGACGATCCGCCAGGTGATTCACCCGAACAACAACGCGCCCCTCGCGATCGCGTTCCGCCCGCAGCGCGCGCCGACCGCGCGCCTCGGCGGCGGGACCAACCTGATGACCGACCCGCTCATCACGCTGCGCTTCGAGAACCTCGCGCTCGACTTCTTCGTCTGGTCCGAAGAGCGCTACGTCCGAATCTTCACGCTCAACTCGAACCTCTCGATCCCGATCAACCTCACGCCCGGCGCGATGGGCCTGCAGCCCGCGCTCGGAACGGTGGGCGTCGAGATGGCCACGGTCACCAACGTCGCGCTCATCAACGCGATGCCCACGCAGCTCGCGGACCTGCTCCGCGAGCTCCTCGGCACGATCATCACGCAGTTCGCGGGCTCGCTTCCGGCTGTGAATCTCCCGTCGATCCCGCTTCCGGGCGGCGGCGGCGCGATGATCAATATTCAAATCCCCGCGGGCGGCGTGCGCGGCGTGACCGAAGGCAGCTCGCGCTTCTTGGGTCTCTTCGCCAACCTCCGCTGCACCGGCGGAATGTGCCCGCGCATGAACACTGCCGAGCTCCAGCCCACGCTCCGCGCGCAGCTGCTCGAGTACAACCCCGAGGTCCTGCGCTTCGACGGCGCGTGGCGCTCGGACGCAGCGCCCCGCGTGCGCGTCACGATGGGCGCGGTCACCTCCTTCGGTCACCCGACGGAGTACCGCTACCGCGTGGACGGAGGCGCGTGGAGCGAGTGGACCCGCGAGAGCACGATGGACATTCGCTCTCCGGCGTTCGCGCTGCAGGGCCGACACACGATCGAGACCACCGTCCGCATCGTGGACGAGCTCGAGAGCGAGAGCCGCACGTACGCGAGCGCGCAAGTGCTCATCGACGCGGACGCGCCCACGCTCACCGCGAGCCGCGTCGGACAAGAGCTCGTCGCTTCGGCGCACGACCTCGTGTCGCCCGACGAGGCGATCGAGTACCAGTTCAGCTTCGACGGCCGGACGCAAAGCTGGTCGCGCGAAAACCGCGTGACGCTCCCTGCCAACGCGCAGAACATCACCGTCCGCGCTCGTGACGAAGCGGGCCGCATCGCCGAGCGCACCGTCGGCGCCAACCCCGTCAGCGATCCGCTCACGATCCGCGGCGGCCCCAGCACGGACACCTCCGGCTGCGGCTGCACGACCCCCGGCGGCGGAACGAAGAACAGCCGCACGACGGCGCTCTTGGGCACCCTCGGCGCGGCGCTCGCGACCTCCCTCTTCGCGCGTCGTCGTCGTCGCAACAACGACTCGGTGACCTCTTTAGAGACGAGCGCGATGAGCGAGCCCGACGGCACAACCCACGAAATCAAGACCCTCGGCGGCGCGTCGCTCTCCAGCGTCGTGCTCCGCTGGGGCGTGGTGCTCTCGTTCTTCGTGGGCCTCGGCTGCAACTGCGGTGATCCGCAGGTGGTCGGCCGCGACGGCGGAGACAGCGGCGTCGCAGAGGCAGGACCAGACTCCTCGACGCAGATGTGCACAGACGGCGCGCGCGCGTGCCCGTCGATGGGCAACCGATGCGTCGCGATGCCGATGTGCCCCGCGTGCGATCCCGGCTCGATGGCCGAGGGATCGCCCGTGTTCGACACGCCGACGTGCACGTGGCGAACGGCGGGCGAAGGCGCGTGCTCGTGCGTTCCGTTGCCGCCGCTCGCGCAGGGCATGGCGGGATCGCACATGGACATGGCCGTTCACACGGACAACACCGTGTGGGTGTCCGGCTACTCGGCGGGTGATCCATTCACCCGCAAGTTCTACGGCGACTTGATCGTCGGTCGCTGGAACATGGCCATGTCGCGCGTCGATTGGACGCACGTGGACGGTGTTCCCGCGATGGGCACCGTCGCGGGCGCGGTCACGGGATGGCGCGGCGGCGTCGACACGCCCGGCCCCGACGTCGGCAAGTGGAACTCCATCGCGCTCGACGCGATGGGACGCCCGCGCGTGAGCTACTGGGACGCCACGGCTGAGAAGCTCAAGTTCGCGGCGTTCGACGGGACGCGATGGACGACGCACGTCGTCGACGAAGGCGGTCAGAACGGGCGCTACTCGTCGATGGTCATGATGCCCGGAGACGTTCCGATGATCGCGTACCGCGCGACCACGACGGACGCGATGGGCGCAGTGACCAGCGAAATCCGCGTCGCTCGCGCCTCGAGCGCGAACCCGACGCGCGCGGCGGACTGGATGATCTCGCGCGTGTTCACCGCGCCCACGAGCTGCCGCGCGAACGACTGCCCGATGGGCCAGGCGTGCCTCGCGAGCGGCCGCTGCGTCGCGACCGGCTCGGGCTGCATGCCCGCGTGCGCCGCGGGTCGGGTGTGCGTGATGAACGCGTGCCAGGACCAAGTGGGAACGGGCTTCATCGAGGACTTCTCGGTGGGCGCGATCTTCCCGTCGCTCCGCGTCGACGCGATGGGACGCGGCGGCGTGGTGTTCTATCACCGCGACCGCGGCAACCTGATGGGCGCGCGCTTCGACGGAACGATGTGGACCCCGGCGTTCACGATCGTCGGCGAAGCGATGATGCGCGACGAAGGTGACTTCGGCGCGTGGAGCTCGCTCGCGATCGCCGCGGACGGCACGTGGCACGTCGCGTACGTCGACGGCTACGACGAGACGCTCAACTACGTGCGCGTCCAAAACGGAATGCGCATGGGCATGCCCGAGATCATCGACGACGGCTCGCGCGTCGGCATGACCGCCTTCGACGACGGCAAGCACATCGTCGGCGACTCGGTGTCCATCTCGCTCGACGCGATGAACAACCCGCGCGTGGTCTACCAAGACTCGAGCGTGGGCACCCTGCGCTACGCCTCGCGCGGAACGATGGGCTGGGAGACCCGCGTGCTCGACATGATGGGCCACACGGGCTACTGGGCGCGCATCCGCGGCAATCGCGTGGGGACGTTCTTCCGCGATCTCCGCAACACCAACGCGGCCAACCGCTTCGGCATCCGCGTCACGATGGCGCCGTAGCAAACGCGCCGCGGGGGGACGAGCAACGCGGCGGATGGGGGCCCCCACCCGGCGCTACCGCGCGAGTGGAGCGGCCCCCACCCGGCGCTGCCGCGCGCCCCGCCCCCG
>JAEUKI010000029.1 GCA_016793325.1 Myxococcales bacterium
CGATCGACAGCCGTCGTAGGTCTTCGGGTGTCTGCTTCCAGCGCTCGATCTGCAGCTCGAGGGTCATCGCTTCTCCTCTGGAGCTCCAAGCTTCTCACGGCCGGAGAAAAACTACGATGCCCGTCGCGGTAGTGGTTTAGCGCGCTCGATGTCGCCGACAGCCGGACGATTGTATTCGACGTACACGATGTCTCGCGTTCCGGGTTGAACGGTGCGGCCCGCGATCGGCGCGCCCGACTCGTCGACGACGCGAAAGTGATTGGCGCCTGCAGTTGGGGCAAACCCGATCGAGACCGCGATCGGTATCGTCCCCGTCGCAGTGAGCGGAACGGCCTCGCGCCCGGGGCGCGAGCGACACGGCGAGGTCATCACGATGGACTCGCGCCCGACGTCCAGTCCTTCGGTGTGCGGCTGGCCCATCACGACCGGCGCTGGCGGTACCGGCGTGCAGAGCGTCGGCGCGGTGACGGTCACCGACGTGGTGGCAGTGTCCGTGGCGGTTCGCGGAGTGTACGAGACCTGATAGGACTTCGATGCGCCCGGAGCGATCGTCCGCGGACCGTTCTCGATGCCGAAGAGAGAGCCGGCTGACAACCCCGTGGAGACCGATGTGGTCAGGTTTCCGACGTTTTCGAGAGAAACTGCCTCGGAAGTCGCGACCAACCCCGGAAGCGCTCGCAGTCGCTGCAACATGGGGCCCGACCAACGCAAGATCGCTCCTTGCGCCTCTTGGCGCAGTCGGATGGTGCGCGGCGGATCCCCAGAAGCAGAGCTCTCGAACGACAGCGAGTCTTCGAAGATCGCCGGCAGCGACGGCACATAGCTCGGAATCGGGCTCGGCGTGACAGTCACAGGCGCGCTCGCGCCGGGCGCGAGCGTTCCTCCCATCGGCGACACGCGAAACGAGGACGTCGGACCGAGCCCCAGTGAGGCGCTCCACGTGAGCGGCGCGGTGCCGGCGTTGGTGAGCTCGACCGTTCGAGCGCTCGCGGTGGCTCCACAATTGACTCTGCCAAAATCCACGTCTCCGCTCACTCGCAGCGAACCGCGCGTCGCTCGCCCGCGCGCCGTGAGGGTGCCGACCTCGGCGTTGGACTGACACGTGTTGTTTCCGGTCGCGAAGGTCGCGGTTCCGTCGTGCTCGCCAACACCGATGGGCGCATACGTGAGCGTTGCCAGGAGCGTGGCGCCAGCGGCAAGCGAGACCACCCCTGGAGCACCAGGCAAGTCCAACACGAAGGGGTTGCCGAAGGTGCTTCGAACATCGACCGTGGTCGCGGCCGTTCCGACGTTGCGCAGTTGAACGACAACCGAGCGCGAGGAGCCTGGCGCGACATCGCCGAAGTCGAAATCGCCTCCGTCCACCTGCAGATCGGCTCCGACCCTGTTGCTGGTGAGCGCGACGCTCGTCGTACCGAGGGTCCCAGCGTCGATGACGACCAGAGCGTTGCGAACGCCCTGTGTATTCGCGGTGAGCGGCAGCGACGGCTCCTCTTGGCTCGCCCGAATCGTGACCGAGCCGCCCGCCGCGATCACGCCTGACCCCGTGTCGATGAGTCGATAGAACTCTGGGTGATCGCCTTGCAGCGAGACCGTGTAGCGCGCCACGCCGCGCGTCGGATTACGGACCGTAATGCCCTGCGGCATCGCCGGCGTGGTGTGACACAGCCAATCTCCAAAGCTTACGAGCGTGCGGTCGATCTCCAAGCGTCCTTGCTCGCCGTCGTCGGTTCGGTCCGGACCGAGAACATCCGTCGTCGCGTCCGATTCCGCGGCGTCGAACGACGCATCAGCGATGGTCCCATCTGCTGGCTGGGCAGGAGATCCGCAGGCGAACGCGAGCACACCGACGGCGATCGAGAGCGAGATCGAGGATCGCTTCATGTGCGCGTAGTGCGACGACGGTCGTCCCGGCTTCGACTATTCGTGCGCTGCCTTCGTACCCGTGAAGAAGCAGTGCGCGGCGACTCCGAAGCCGTGCTCGGGTTGCAATGGCGGGGGGCGCTGACCTGTGACGCGCCAAAGCTCGGTGCGACGGTAGACGCCATGGTCCGTCGCGACGAGCGCCAGAGGTTCACGCGTCGACGAGACAGAGAATGTTTCCCCCTGCGCTCGGGCTGATGAACGCGAGCCCCTTCTGCGTGAAATCAGCGCCATCACCGCCGTCTTGCGTGCGGTTTGCAGGTGATCCAGTCGCGCAGTGCTTCATGCGGCGAAACGCTCGCTCCACCAACCACCTGCCGATACGCGGCGGAGATTGCATCGACGCTCAGAGGGCGTTGGAGTGGGATTTCGGCCTTTTGCTGCAGATCTGCGTCGACCATCGGCGTCAGCAATTCTTGCAATAGCGCTGCTATTGCTGCGAATCGCTTCCTTGCTGGTCTCGCAGCTCCTTGCAAAAGTCTCG
>JAEUKI010000031.1 GCA_016793325.1 Myxococcales bacterium
CTCTCCCGCGATCCCTCGCGGGAGAGGGGCGCGCGGCAGCGCGGGGTGAGGGACGCCGCACAACCCCGAGGCCGCGGTCGACTTCGCGCTACGATCTCTGTCATGCGAATCGCCGCGCTCGGTCTTCTCGTGCTCTGCGCCGGGTGCAGCTCGGTCGCTTCTGCGCAAACTCCGTCGGGTTCCGCTACGTGCGCCGCCGTGCGGATGGGCGGATACGAAGGAACTCCCGCGTGCGAGGCGCTAGCGCGACGAATGGTTCCAGGCGCCGATCGCCGGTGCGCGACGGATGCGGATTGCGTCGTGGCTCCCACGAGTGTCTCGTGCTCGGAGCACGCGATCTCGCGATCGGCGCTCGCGCGGTACCGCGCGCTGCGAAGGTCGTGCAACGCTCCGATGGCGGGACCGTGCAACCCTGCCCGCGTCTCGTGCTCGCAGGGCTGCTGTGTCGCGCGCCGCTGAGAGTGCGTCGGGGGGGGGGCGCCGAGAGGAATTGGGCGCCGAGAGGAATTGGGCGCGGAGAGGAATTGCGCGCGGAGAGGAATTGCGCGCCGAGATGAATCTCGGCGCATGGACGCAGCTACGCAGCGCCCGCAGAGCCGGTCGCGAGGGAGCTCAGCGTCGTGATTCTCTCGAGCGCCGAGAAGACTCAGTTGGGCGCGGAGAGGAATTGCGCGCCGAGATGAATCTCGGCGCATGGACGCAGCTACGCAGCGCGCGCCCGCAGAGCCGGCCGCGAGGATGCTGTGTCGCAGTCCTCCTCGCGGCTTTGCGCGCGCCGCTCTGCGGCGTCCATGCACCGAGATTCATCTCGGTGCACAACAAGGAGCCACTTAGCGCAATGACTCCCTCGCGGCTTTGCGCGCGCCGCTCCGCGGCGTCCATGCATCGAGATTCATCTCGGTGCACAACGCGCCGAGAAGACTCACTTGGGCGCAGAGATTCATCTCGGCGCTGCGCGAGGACACTCTGTTGCCAACCCTCCTCGCGCTCTTGCGCGCCGCGCTGCGGCGTTGTGACGCGCGAGATAGGCGCGTCGGTCCTGCGCTTTCGCTGGCTGACATCGAACGACGGACTCAGGTGCCGATCGGAATTCGAACGCTCATCCGCGGCGGACCGCCCGTCGCGCTCGGTTCGATCACCGCGACGCCGCGCGCTCCGCGGCAGCCAGCCTGTTCGGTCAGACTCTCGGCGACCGCCTCGAGTCGCGCGCCGTCCCAGTGAAAGACCCGCGCGACGCGGCTGGCCGCGCGCACAGTGCTCGCGACGATCGCTCGCTCCCGACCGTCCGCGCTCCACGCGGACGCGCGAAGGTACGGGCTACCGAGCCAGTTTCGACAGGGGGTCCTCGCCCACTCAGGTGGGCCATCGAGGTCGAGCGGCGCCGTGGCGAGCACCGTGAGGCCAGTCGCTCGAGGGAGAAGCACCGCGATGTGCGCCGTCGGCGCGGCTGCGTCGGCCCCGCGCTGAGCAACGAACCGACACGCCTCCGCGCCGCGGACCGTCACGTCGTTCAACGACCCAACTTGAAACTGTGGGTCGAGCGCGGAGTCGTCTTCCGACAGCCCCGTGCACTCGATCTCGGACGCAACCGAGCGCCACGAGTCGTTGTCGAGCGCTGCGCGCCGCTCGCGGTCGGGGTAGCGGTCCCACCACCTCGCGGCCCGCCTCGCCAACGTCGGGTCCACAACGAAGCGCGCTGTCGGCGCATCCCACCGAGCCACGGTGCGAGCGCGCCTTCGCGCGATCATGGGCCCTGTCTCGTTCGACACCCGACGAGTCTCGGTGAGCAGCTCGAATCGACCGTCATCGTCCACGTCTGCAAACAACACCGCGACGACGGTCTGCGCAGAGCTCACAGGGTCGATCTGTTCATACTCGCCGTTGATTCTCTCGGACCAGAGCGTGTCGACCTCGTTGCGATCGGGATTCAACCGAAGCAGCAACCCCGTTCGATCGTAGTTGCCGGGGCTCCCCGGCGGGTTGACGCTCACGAAGAGGGCCCATTCGCGATGGTCCGTCGTCAGCGCCACGCCCTTTATCGCTGTGATGGCACCCGCTGAGAAACTCGCTTGTCGTCGACCCTGCGCGAGCACGAGGACTCCGCCGCCCTCAGGCGTCCCATGAAGGGGCCGACCGACGACGAACGCGCTCGCCGCGTCGCGCGGAATCGGCGCGGTCGGGGACGAATCTGCGCCGCTGTCCGCGCGCTCTCTCGCCGCGTCTCGCGGAGCCGAGCTCCGAGGCTGGCACCCTGCGATCGCGACGAGCGTCACGAGTCTCGCGAGATGTTGTGCGACGTGGGGGGACACGGAGTTTTCCGAGTATACGCGCCGCGGGCGTAGCGCTCGAATCGCCCGCAATTCACAGGCCCGATCGCTCAATCCTCGTCGTTGTACTGGAGCACGTACGGGAGCGTGCTCGTTCCGTTGCCGCTGCTCGGCGTTGCGCGGCGGACGCGCGGAGCTCTTCCCGATGGGGACGCGGTTGGCGTCGCGCGCGCGGTGACGCCTCCGTCCGTGGTCGCGCGGCCCGCGTTGGCAGTGGGGCTCGAGGGAGGCGTCACGTAGAGCTCGACGTCGCGGTCCACCACGCGCTCGATCTCGAGCAGCGTGGCGCCGTTGTGAACGAGCTCGAGTCTGCGGCGCGCGGGTGACGCGACGAGCGTTCCATCGGCGCCGAGCGCGACGCCGTCGACGCGGAGCACCGAGCCCTCGGGCGCGCCCACCACGCGGAGTTGAACGCGTTGGTTCGCTCCCTGGGCGGTGTTGGTCGCGCCGTCGGTCGTGCGCGTGCGCGTGACGATCGCGACGACGCTCACCGCGCTGAGCAGCAAGCTCGAGAGCGCGAGCGCGACCATCGTGCGACGCGTTCGCACCGACGTCCCCTCGCGCCGATCGAGGGGAACCGCCGGCGGCGGCGCAGACACGAGCAGCGACTCGGGCTGCGCGCTGCCCACCGATGCCCCAGTGCTCGGCGCGGACGGTCGAATGCTCTGCGGCGTCGCGTTGAACGTCGCGATGGTTCCTGCGTCGAGCGAGGGCTCGGTCGGAGGCGCGAGCTCGACGATCACGTCGCGGATCGCGTCCGTCGGCGACGCGCAGCCGATCGCGAAGAGCTGCTGCTCGAGCGTGATCGCGACCTGCTCGGCGTCCGGCGGACGATCGCTCGGATCGCGCGCCAACATTTGAAGCACCAGCGACTCGAGCGCGGGGCTCACCTCGGGGCGCAGCTCGGACGGCGGCGGAGGAAGCTCGTGCAGCGTCGCCCAATTGGCCATGAGCGGGTGATCGCGGTGCCAGAGCCTGCGCCCGGTGACGAGCTCCCAGAGCACGACGCCGAGGCCGTAGATGTCCGCGCGCGCGTCGAGGGGGCGGCCTTCGAGCTGCTCGGGGGCCATGTAGCCGAGCTTTCCCTTGAGCTCGGTGCGCGAGGTTTGATGGAGCTGCTCGGCGCTTCGCGCGATGCCGAAGTCGAGCACTTTGACGGCGCCGTCGCGGGTCACGAAGATGTTGTGCGGAGAGACGTCGCGGTGCACGACGCGCAGCGAGTCCCCCGTGGGGTCGCGCTTCTGGTGCGCGAAATGGAGCCCGCGCGCCGCGCCCGCGACGATCGCGCACGCGGCTTCGATGGGCAGCGTGCGGTCCTGCGCGGTCGCCCGCGACAAGAGCGTTCGCACGTCCGCGCCGAGCAGAAACTCGAGCGCGAGCCACGGCTCGTGCTGCTCGTCGCCCTCGAACGAGTCGAGCACTTGAACGATGTTCGGGTGCTGCAATTGCGCGAGCAGCCGCGACTCGGCGACGAAGAGCTCCTTGAGCTTCACGTCGTTGCGCGCGCTCGGCGTCATGCGCTTGAGCGCGACGAAGCGGCCGCGCGTTCCGGTGGCGCGGTCGTGCGCGAGCCACAGCTCGGACATCCCGCCGGTCGCCAGCAGCTGCAGCGGTCGATAGCGCTCACTGTCGGTCATCGCAGGCGACGAAAACAAGATACCACGCGCCGTGTGTACGCGAGTATTCGCGTTGAGTACTGCGGTATTCATGGGAGGAGCCGTGCGGGGAGCGGTTGCGGTTCATAGCGGCGGACGAAGTGGCTGCGAGCGCGCAGCGCGTTGGCGCGCGGATCAGCGCGCGGGGTCCGTTATGCAAGCGCTCTGCTCACGGGCGATGGTCGCGAAACGATCGTTGGCCCGCTCTGTGCTGATGGCGTCTGGCGTGCGTCGTCGCGCACATCGCTCCGTCGTTTACCGCTGAAATCTCGCACTGGAGGACTCGATCCATGAAGCTCGCACGAGAGAAGCTCGCTGCGCTGGTGGTGCTCGCGCTCGCTGGCTGTGTCGAAGACTCGATCGATCTCGATCCGAACTACACGACGGACGAGGTCGTCGGAGGAACGGTCACGCTCGACAACCCGCACATCGGTTCGATCTCGGGCTGCACCGCGACGCTCGTCGCGCCGAACGTGATCATCACCGCCGCGCACTGCGTGGACTTTCGCAGCGGCTCGTACAGCGACACGTTCACCATTCGAAAGGCCGACGGGACCACGCATCGCTCGCGCATCACGGAGATCGTGAGCTACTCGCGCGGAGAGCTCGGCCCGAGCGACATCACCGTGGGCCGATTGGCCGCGGACGTCCCTTCGAGCGTCGCGACGCCAGCGCCGCTCGCGGCCGCGGACCCTGCGCGCGGAGAGACCATCACGATCTATGGCTACGGCTGCACGCGCCGAGGCTCGGGGACAGACTGGCAGAAGCGTCGCTTCTCGTTTCCCATGGGAACCACCAGTCGAAACCTCTGCCCCGGCGACTCGGGCGGCCCGGTCATCACCGCGCGCGGCGAAGTGCTGCGCATCAACAGCGGCTACTACACGCACACGGGCGAGGACATCTACGGGCACGTTCCCACGTACCACTCGCGCATCGTCGCGCAGATCGCGCGTTGGTATACGGGGACGCTCCCGGGACCGGGCGGCGGTGGAGGCTCGACGCCCGACTCGGGCGACGGTGATGCTTCGATGCCTCCGCCTCCTCCGCCTCCGCCCGCGGATCGCTGCAACGCGATGGCCAACAGCTGCGGGACGTGCACGCCCATCGCGGGCTGCGGATGGTGCGGCGCCTCGAATTCGTGTGTCAGCGTCGACGCCTCGGGCAACCCCACGAGCGCGTGCGCTGGCGGCTTCGCGCTCAACCCGCCGGACTGCTCTGGCGGCGGTGGTGGCGGTGGCGGCGGTGGTGACTCGTGCGGGATCTACGCGCCGTTTCCCGAGTTCACGTGCCGACGCACCACCACGGGCTTCGCGCGCTGCCGCCCCGGTGGATCGCCGGAGTTCTTGAACTGCCCCTCGGGCTACTCGTGCCAGCCCGGCAGCCGCGTGCTCCGCTGCTATCGCTGAGCGACAACGGGCAGGGATGCGGGGTGGGGGCGAGAAGCGCGCCGAGATGAGTGGGCGCCGAGATGAATCTCGGCGCATGGACGCTGCTACGCAGCGCGCGCCCGCAGAGCCGGCCGCGAGGGAGCTCAGCGTCGTGATTCTCTCGAGCGCCGAGATGAATCTCGGCGCATGGACGCTGCTACGCAGCGCGCGCCCGCAGAGCCGGTCGCGAGGCTGCTGTCTTGCAGTCCTCCTCGCGGCTTTGCGCGCGCCGCTCCGCGGCGTCCATGCACCGAGATTCATCTCGGTGCACAACGCGCCGAGATGAGTGGGCACCGAGATGAATCTCGGCGCATGGACGCTGCTACGCAGCGCGCGCCCGCGGAGCCGGCCGCGAGGATGCTCTGTCGCTGTCCTCCTCGCGGCTTTGCGCGCGCCGCTCTGCGGCGTCCATGCACCGAGATTCATCTCGGTGCGTTCAGCACGCTCGATGCGACGCTCGGGGCGCAGTCGCACTCGAGCGATCACAAATCGCCCCAGCCGCTGGGGGACACCGTCGTCTCGATGCGGACGACGCCGGGGGTCGTGAGCGCGGCGTAGGGAAGGACCCCGCGCGTCGAGGGTGTGCCGCGGACGCTCAAGGACGAGATGAATACGTGTGCGCTGCTCGCGTCCGGCGCCTCCATCGTCCAGTCCCCTTCGGCGCGGTGAACGACCGCGCGCGTGAGCAGCGGTGACCCCGTCCACGCTTCGCCGGTGCCCGCGACGGGAAAGAGCCCGAGCGCGCTGAAGACGTACCAGGCGGACATCGTTCCGCCGTCGTCGTTGCCGGGGAGCCCTTCGGGGCCTTCGCTGTAGTAGCGGTTCGTCGCGAAGCGAACCCACCGCGCGCTCGCGCTCGCGCGACCGAGCTTCGAGCCGAGCCACGGCAAGTGCAGGCACGGCTCGTTCGAGTGCCAGTAGTACCTCGCGGGAAACGGCGTCCTCCGCTCGACGCGCGATCGATCGAAGAACTGCTCGAGCCGCGTGAGCACCGCGCTTCGTCCGCCCATGTGCGTGGCCATCGCGTCCACATCATGCGGGGCGTACCAGAGGTAGTGCCACGCGTTGCCTTCGACGTACCCCGTCGTGTGCATCGTCGGGTCTGCGATCGTCCCGAACGTTCCCGCGCGGCCTCTGGGCACGAGCAGTTGCTGCGCGGCGTCCCACAGCGCGCGATACGAGCCAGCCCGCGCCGTAAATCGCGTCGCGTCTGTGGTCGCGCCGAGCGTCGTCGCCATGCGCGCGAGGGCGAAATCGTTGTAGCTGTACTCGAGCGTCGCGGACACGCTGCTGTCGTCGCTCTCGCTGGGGACGTACCCGAGTCGAACGTACTCTTCGACCGCGTCGCGCCCTGCGTAGCCGCCGAGTCGCGTGACGGGCCCGTCCGCTGCGGTGCGGAGCGCTGTGTACGCGGGCCGGAGATCACCGAGCGAGAGGCCCCACGCGAGGCCGTCAGCCAACACGATCGCGGCGCTGTCGCCGAGCATTCCGCCGGTCATTCCGTGGCCGAGCGCCCAACGATCGATGCGTCCCGTGTCCCTCGCGTCTTGAACGAGCGAACGAAATTGCTCGCGCGCGTCCTCGGGATAGAGCCACGCGACGAGCGGGTGCGCGGCGCGAAACGTGTCCCAGAGCGACCAGTCCGTGTAGTGCGCGACGCCTTCGCTCGCGGCGGGTGTGCGCACGGTTCCATCGAGCGCGCGATAGGCTCCGTCCGAGTCCTGCGCGCGAACGGGCATCTGTTGTGCGTGATAGAGCGCCGTGTAGAGCTGTCTCAGCACGGAGGGATCACGGCTCGTGGCCTCGAGTCGCGAGAGCCTCCGCTCCCACTGCGCCGTCGCGTCGTCGCGAACGGTCTCGAACGATCGCGTGTACGCAGCCTCGGCGCCGAGGTTGGCGAGCGCTCGCTCGCTGTCGACGAACGAGAGCCCGATGCGAAGCTCCACGGTCTGCGTGGTCGCGGTCGTTGGCCACTCGAGGACGATCCCGGGCGGAGGAGTTCCGTCGAGCTCGGTGATCGTCGGTCGGAGCGCTCCCATCGCGAAGAGCGTCGCGCGCTCGGGCGCGGCTCCCTCGGGCAGCTGCGCCGCGAAGTACAGCCGAACGCCGCCGTACCGCCGCGAGTAGCCGCCCTGCACCTCCGCGTGACCAGTGATCAAACGGCGAGCAGAATCCCAGCGAATCGAGCCCGACGAGACGGTGACTCCCGGCAACGTATGCGCGGTGTCGAGCACGACCGCGGGCGACGCTCCCGGCGAAAACGCGAAGCGGTACAGCGCCGTGTTGCGGGTCGCCGTGAGCTCTGCGCGGATGCTCTCTGCGCTGGCGCCGAGCGTGACTTCGTAGAGCCCCGGCGAGGCGCGCTCGGCGCTGTGCGAGAACGGCAAGCGACGGCCGCGCTGATCGAGGAGCGACGGGCTCATGCGATGCGCGGGCATCACGCCGAGGTTTCCGTAGTCGACGATGCCGGCGCCCTGCAAATGGAGCTGCGAAAACCCGTCGACAAACGTGTCTTCGTACGAGTACCCCGCGCAGTGCGCGAAGGGAGCGGCCCCGCTCGCGCTCGATGTGTCCGGCCCCGGTCGCGCGAGCCCGAAGGGAACCTGCGGACCGGGGTACGTGTTGCCGACGTTGAAGCCAGCGCCGCCGGTTCCGAGCAGCGGGTCGACGTAGCGCACGAAGGGAGCGGTGGCTGCGACGGGCATCACGGGAGCGACGCCGCTGTCGACGCCCGTGTCGGTGACGGCAGTGTCGGGCACATCGGTCGAAGGGACATCCGCGGGCGCTGCGCTGTCGATCGCCGCGTCGTGTGGCAGCGCGTCCGACGGCGCGGGAGACGGCTGCGAGCACGCCGCCAAGAGCGCCAACCCACTGCACGCAAGTGCTGCGATCGACCGGGTCATCGCAGCGAAGGGTGATCGCGTCGCGGGGGCGAATCAAGCGCCGGATCGGGCTCCGAAACGCAGCGGCGATGCGTCGATCGGCGCGCTCGGACAATCCGTATCTCGCCTCGAGGTAACGTGCCTCGGCCGCGAAGTTCGAACGAGGCTCGATGCTGGCGTATCGTTTGGCCATGTCGAGTCATCGAAGTCGACTTGTCCTCGTGGCGCTCTGCGCGCTCGTTTGTGTCGCGGGTCTCTCGTGTGGGGGCCCGAATCCCACGATGCCGGGCGGAGGCGGAATGATGTCCGGAGGCAGCTGCGGACCGCAGGCGATTCCACCGGCGCTGTCTGGCGGATGTGTTCCGCGGTTCGCGACGCCGGCGGTGTGCCAAGAAGTCGATCTCACCAACGGAAGGACCTTCGAGATCGGCTGGACCACCGACGGAACCGGCTGCGAAACGCCCTGGAGGCTCTGCGCCGCCGGAAACCCCGTCTCCGACGCCAACTCTGCCTGCGTGAGCCTCTCTGAAAACGTCAACGCGGGCATCTCGCGCACGGGGGGCCTTTACTACTTGAGCGCCGCCGATCTGCAGGGGCTCACGAGCACCGACGGCGTGTTTCACCTGCTCGTCGCGAGCTTCTACCAATCGCACAACGGCACGCTCGCGTTTCGTGTGCGTCGGTAGCGCGCGCCTCACGCACCACAATCGATCCAGTAGCGACGCACGAGCGCGCCGTTGGCCGAGGGGCTCGGGGACTCGTCGTCGAGCGCGCCGTCGAGTCCCTCGATCACGCGACGCGAGCCGACGTTGGTCGCGTCGCACGTGAGGCGCGCGCGAGCGATTCCGAGGGCGCGTGCCTCCACGAGCAAGCGCGAGAGCGTCGCGCGCGCGACTCCGCGCCGACGAGCGGACGGCCGCACCGCGAACCCGATGTGTCCTCCGTACTCCAAGAGCGCAGGGGTCAGCGCGTGGCGAAGCCCGCTCACGGCGAGGATCTCGCCTCGCTCGTCCAGCGTCCAAAACGTCGAGATCCGAACGCCGCTCTTCGATGCGATCGTGCCCGCTTCGAGCCCGCGCAGCCGATCGATGTACGCGCCGAAATGCTGTCGATCCACGGCGACGATCGACGCAAAGTCTGGCTCTTCGAGGCTCGGGTCCGCAACCTCGTCGCGCAGTCTCGAGAACGCGTCGGCCAGCGCGACCGACGGACGCACGAGCGATAGCTCCATGCTCGGAGGCTGAGCACGGCGCGCCTCTGCTGCAAGCGCTGGAATTTGTCCCGGCGTGTGTTCGTCGGCGCGTCGCAGAATTCTCTCTTCGGTGTTCGCGCGTCGCCGTAACGTCCTCTCATGCGCGCTCTTCGATGGTGCTTTGCTTCGGCGCTCGTGCTCACCGCGTGTTCGACTCCTCCGGCGCCTTCGGACGTCGCGGGCTCGGACGCGACCATGGACGCGCCGTCGCCCGACTCCGCAGCGATCGACTCGGGCGTCGCGATGGACGCACCGGCCGTCGATGCTCCCGCCGCCGACGTGCCCGCTGTCGACGCGCCCGCTGATGGAGCGCCTAACGACGCGCCCGCTGATGGAGCGCATCCCGACGCGCCTGCGGGGACCTGCACCGAGACCGTCACCACCGCGGCGGAGCTGCAAGCCGCAGCGCAGCGGCTCGCGCCGGGGCGTGTGCTCTGCCTCGCGCCGGGACGCTATGTGCTCACGGCGCGGATTTCACTGGGCGCTGCGCGCTCGGGGAGCGCGGCGTCGCCGGCGGTCATCCGCGCGCGCGACGGACGCGGGACGGTCACGGTCGACGGCGCGATGAACGAAGAGGCGTTCTTCTTCTCGGGGGCGACCTTCGTGGTGCTCGAAGGGCTCTTGATTACCGGTGGGCAATATCATGGAGTGAAGCTCGACCCGCCGAGCGCGGACATCACCGTGCGGGACTGCGAGATCACGGACACGTTCAACGGGACCGACGCGAGCTCGCAGCTGAGCCCGATCAAGGGGTTTCAGGTCCCGAGGGTGCTCGTCGAGCGGACGCGCATTCGCTTCACGCGTCGGTGGATCGGCAACAACATCCAGGGAATCGACTGCAACGCGTGCCCCTCGTGGACCGTGCGCGACAACGAGATCTCGGATGTTCGCGCGATGGTGGGCGGGACGTCGGGCACCGCGATTCAGTTCAAGAGCGGCTCGCGCGACACCGTGATCGAGCGCAACGTCCTGCACGACAGCTTCATCGGGATCAGCTTCGGCGGCTTCGGAAACCCCATGGGATGGTCCGGTCAACCCTGGGAGCACGTCGGGGGAATCGTCCGAAACAACGTGATCTACCGCTGCGAAGACGCGGGCATCACCGTCCTCTACGCGCGCGACGGCCGCATCGTGAACAACACCCTCTGGGGCAACGGCTTCACGCCGGACGTCCGTCGCATGGCGATGAACCTCCGCTACCAGAACAACATCCTCGATCGCGCCCTCAACTTCCGAGACGCCACCATGAGCGGCGTGATGGCCTCGAACAACCTCGTCCTTGCCTCGCCCATGGACGCCTCGCTCTTCGTCGGAGCCGCGCGAGGAGACTTTCACCTCGCCGCATCAGCCTCGATGGCCATCGACCGCGGAGCCGCGATCGCCGCGGACGTGATGGACGACCTCGATCGCGAGACGCGGCCGCGCGGGGGCGGATTCGACATCGGCGCCGACGAGCGATGACCGCGGGTCATGCTGCAAATTTCGGAATAAAACCTGATCGCTGAGCGGCCTCGACCGCGGGCCTGCGCGGCGCTTGCCGCTCGCGTCGCGAGGCAATCGTGCGAGACTCCGCGGTGCCTTGGCAGCGGAGAAGGACGAGCTCGAGCCCGGCGCGGTCCAGCACTACGACGACGCGCTCTACTACGACTACACGTACCGAACTCGAACGGAGGACATCGGGTTCTACCGACGGTTCGTTCGGCAGCACGGAGGCCCCGTGCTCGAGCTCGGGGCAGGGTCCGGTCGCGTCACGATTCCCCTCGTGCAAGACGGCGCCGAGGTGTGCGCGCTCGAAGCGAGCCCCGCGATGCTCGCCCGCGCCGACGAGAAGTCCCGCGAGCTGCTCGAGCCCAAGGATCGCAAGCGACTGACGCTCGTACAGAGCGACATGCGCGACTTCTCGCTCGATCGGACGTTCAACCTCGTGCTCGCGCCGTTCAACACGCTCTTGCACTTGTACGAGCCGGGGGACTTCGCTCGCTGTTTTCGCAGCGTCGCCAAGCACCTCGGCCCCAACGGTCGCTTCGTCTTCGACGTGCGCGTCCCGCAGCTGAAAGAGCTCGCGCGCGACCCCGACCGCGTCTATCGCGTCCGGCCGTTCAAGCACCCGACGCTCGGGCACAAGGTCGAGTACGAAGAGCAGTTTCACTACGACCCGATCAAGCAAGTGCAGCACGTCACGATTCGCTTCAAGCCAGGGCCGGGCGCGCCGCGTCGAGCCAAGGCCGTCGAAGTGCTCTTGTCGCAGCGACAGATCTTTCCGAACGAACTTCGGGCGCTGCTCGCGCTGGGCGGGCTCGAGCTCGCTGGGCGCTACGGTGACTTCTCGGGCCGACCTCTCGCGGAAGACGACCTCGTGCAGATCATCGTCGCCCGCAAATCCTCACCGCCGACGATCGGGTGACCATGAGCGACGACAAGCGCGTTGTTTGCAAGAGCCGCATCGAACGAGTCACCGTGTACGCGAGGGGCGCCGTCGTCGTGCGCGCCGTCGAGCTCCCCGCGGACCTCGGGCCCGCGCCTCGGGTGCTCGAGATCGACGTCGGACGGCCCGCGTTCGACCCGCGTTCGCTGCGCGCGATCGCGCGAGGCCCCCGCGCGGTGCTGGCCGTCGACGCTCGACCACGAAATCAAGATCACCGAGCGAGTCCCGATCCGAGCGCGCTCGATCGCGAGGTCGAGCGCGTCGAGAGAGAGCTCGAGTCCGTCCGCGCGCGGCTGCAGCGGCTCGCCGAGCGACGCAGCGCCCTCGCGTCGCTCTGGCCCGACCCGAAGCTCAAGCCCCGCCGCGCGGACGAAGACGGAGGAGCGCGCGTGCGCGACGCCCTCGCCGCGAGCGCCACGATCGACGCGATGCTCGACGAGGTTCATACGCAGCTCCGCGACGAAGAGCGCCGCGAGTCGCTCGTGCTTCGCGCGCTCGAGGTCGCCCGCGTGGCCCGCGATCACGCGTCGAGCGCGAGGGACCCGCGGGGCGTCGAGCCGACGACGACGGTCCTCGTGCAGCTCGCCGACGGCGAAGCGGGCGCGCTCGAGGGGCTCGAAGTTGAATACGTGGTCGACGCGGCGCGCTGGTGGCCTGCGTACAAAGTGCGGCTCTCGGACGGCGCGAAGCACGCGCACTGGACGCTCGACGCGTACATCGCGCAGGCCTCGGGTGAAGACTGGTCGGACGCGCTCGTGTCGCTGTCGACCGCGGACCTCGTGCGCGACGCGCGGCTCCCGACGCTCCCGACGCTTCGAATCGGGCGAGCGCAGCCGAAGCAGCGCGCGTTTCGTCCGCCGCCCCAAGGGCTCGACGAGCTCTTCGCGGGCTACGACGGACACAGCGGGCGAGAGCCTCCGTCGCCGAGCAAGCCCGAGCCGCCCAAGCCGCCGAGCGAGAGCGCGAGCGCGATCACGGGGATGTACGACATCGTCTCGCGGGACGAAGAAGAAGGCTCGTCGGGAGAGGTCGCGGACGCGTTGATGCCCGTCGAGCAGCAAGCGCAGGCGTCGGCTGCGCCGTATTTCGCCGCTGAATTTGCAAAAGAAAAGAAGAGTGACGCGGGCGCGCCTCGGGGAGCGATCGGCGGCGGCGGCCGTGCAAGCTCTCGCGCGCGCCTCGCGGCAGACGAGCCCGCGCCGACCGATGCAACGCCCGCGACGCAGGGCGAGAGCGACCCCGACGACGACTGGCTCGAGTACGACGGCCTCGAGCTCGACGATCCATCGCAGGGCAACGCCCGACGCGGGAAGCTCGGGTTCGCGACAAGCGCGCGCAACGAGCGCCTCGCGAAAGAGCGCGCCGTCGGACGCTCGGCCATCGAGCGCCTCGCCGCTCCATCGGGAACGGTGGATCCACGCGCCGCGCGCCTCGCGTTCGATCACCAGTACGAGGGCGTCTCGCGCGTCGAAGTGCTCGCCGACGGGGCGCTTCACCGCGTGTCGATCGCGCAGGCCGAGGGGCATTCGAAGCCGAGATTCAGGGCTGTTCCGAAAGAAGAGCCCGCGGTGTACCGCGAGGCCGAGGTGCAAAATCCCTTCGCTTCGCCGCTGCTCGCGGGGCCCGCGGAGGTCTTCTCGGACGACGCGCTCGTCGCGCGAACCAACGTCGCGGCGGTCGACCGAGGCGGGTCGATCGCGCTCGGCCTCGGGGTCGAAGAGCGTATTCGCATCGCGAGAAACGCGAAGGTGCTCGAGAGCTCGACCGGTCTCTTGGGCGGATCGACGCAGGTGGATCACACGATTTCGATCGAGCTCAGCTCGTCGCTCGGCGAGCCCGTGGTGGTCGACGTGATCGATCGAGTTCCTGTCGCGAAGCGAGACTCGGAGATCGAGGTGACCGTGCTGTCGAGCAAGCCCAAGGCGATCGCGTACGCGCAGGCGGATCGAGGTGTTCCGGTCGACGGCGTCGCGCGCTGGGCCGTCGAGCTCGCGCCGGGCGCGAAGGCCACCATCGAGTTCGCCTATCGCATCGTGCTGTCGTCGAAGCTCGAGCTCGTGGGAGGCAACCGCCGTGACTGACCCGCTCTTCGGACAAACCGCAGCTCCGATCGCGAGCCGCGCACAACGGGTGACCTTCTTCGAAGACCGCGCTGAAGTGCGCCGCGCCGCGATCGTCACGGTCGCCCGAGGTCGCGGAGAGCTCTGGATCGCGGGCCTCTCGCCGTACGTCGACGACGCGTCGCTTCGGGCGCGCGTCGCGCGAGGCGCGGCGACGGTGCTCGCGGCGAGCGTGCAGCGGCGCAGCCATCGCGAGCGCGCGCTGTCGGACGCCGAGCTGGCGCGGCTCGAGGCAGAGCTCGACGAGGCGCGGCGCGAGGCCGTCCGTTGCGCGCGTGGAATCGAGCGCACCAACGCCGACGCCGATCGCGCCAAGACGCTCGTCGAACACTGGATGAAGGCCCTCGCCGAGGCGCCCAAGGGCTTCGCGTCGGACGGGGTCTCGCGCTCGTGGCGCGAGGCGTTCGACGCGGTCGTCACGAGGCAAGAGCAAGCGGCGACGAGGCTCTCGATCGAGCGCGCGTCGCTCGTCGAAGCGCGGCGCGCCGTCGAGCGCGCAGAGAGCGCGCTCGCGCGAGGACGGATCGAGAAGCCGACGCTCGTGGCGCTCGCGCGGGTGCAGTACGACGCGACCGAGGCGGGCGAGCTCGAAATCGAGCTCGTGTATCGCGTTCCGTGCGCGCTATGGAGGCCCGAGCACAGCGCGCGGCTCGAGTTCGACGCGCGCGGCGCGGCGAGCGTTCGATGGGCCACCGCGGCGGTGCTCTGGCAGCGAACGGGAGAGCAGTGGGACGAGGTCGAAGCGCGATTTTCGACGGCGCGACCCGCGCGCGCGTCGTCCGCTCCGCTCGCGCGCGAGGAGCAGCTCGCGTGGCGAAAGAAGACCGACTACGAGAAGCAGCGCGTGGTCGTGGACGTGCGCGAGCAGGCCGTGCAGAGCGCAGGCCTCGAGCGTGGAGCGCGATCGGTCAGCGAAATGCCAGGCGTCGACGACGGTGGCGAGCCCGTGTTGCTCGCGCCCTCGGCCCGCATCTCCGTGCCGAGCAACGGAAAGCCCGTCCGTATCGAAGTGCTCTCCGTCACGCTCGCGGCCACGGTCGATCGGGTGCTCTTTCCCGAGCGAGCCACGGCGCCGCACTTGCGTGCGACGCTCACGTGGAGCGGCGCGGCTCCGCTGTTGGCAGGGCCGCTGCGCGTGGCGCGCGGAGGCAGCGTCGTCGGCCGCGGGCGCGTGGCGTTCGTCGGTCAGGGGGCGCCGTTCGAAGTGGGCTTCGGGCCCGATGACGGCGTGCGCGTGCGACGCAAGGTCGACGAGTCGCGCGACACGGTGCCGGTGCTCGGGACGCAGAAGATCCGCCGCACGATCCGCGTGTTCGTCAGCAATTTGAGCGGCGATGTGCGCGCGGTGAAGGTCGTCGAGCGCGTCCCGCTCAGCGAGATCACCGACGTCGAAGTGCAGCTCGGCGCCCACGAGGGCTGGCGCTACAAAGCGCAGGACGGAATGCTCGAGCGCGACGTCGAGCTCCCGCCGCGCGAGGGCAAGGAGCTCTCGTTCGAGTACGAGCTGCGCGCGGGCGCGAAGGTGGTCCTTCCGTTCTGACCGCAGGTCACCGGTCGATTTGCAGGGTAAACACGGACCCTTTGCCGAGCTCGCTCTCGACGGTCACGCGCATCGAGAGCAGCTTGGCGAGCGTTCGAACGACGCTCAACCCGAGGCCGGTGCCGCCGTGCGCCGCCACGGGCTCGCGGTCGATCTGAACGTACGGCTCGAAGATTCGATCCAGCGAATCGCGGGAGATTCCTCGGCCCGTGTCCTCGACGCGGATCTCGTAGAGCGCCTTCGCGCTGCGCAGCGCGATCGTGACGTTGCCTCCGTCGGCCGTGAACTTCACGGCGTTGGCCACGAGGTTCACCAAGATCTGCACGAGCTTCTGGCGGTCGGTCTCGACGCGCGCCTCCCCGTGTTCGAGCGGTGACTCGCGGTCATCGATCGTGACCACCACGGCGAGGTCCCGGGATCCGACGAGCATTCGCGCGGTGGATGCGATGGCCTGGACGACCGCGACGAGGTCCACGCTGCTCGTGCGGAGCTCGAGGCCGCGCGCTTCGTCGCGCGCGACGACCAGGAGCGAGTCGATGATCTCGAGCAGCCCTGTGGCGCTGCTGCGGATGTTCTTGATCGCCGCGCGTTGTTTGTCGGTGATGGGGCCGTAGACCTCGTCTTCGAGCAGCTCACCCATCCCGAGGATCCCGTGCAGCGGCGTTCGGAGCTCGTGCGTGACGTTGGCGGTGAACTCGCTCTTCACGCGGCTGGCGTCGACGAGCTCCTTGTTTCGCTGCGCCAGCGCGCGCTCGTTGTTTCGGAGGCGCTGCACGATGGCCGCGACGTACGCGCCGGGCGCGAACAAGACACACGCGACGTAGACCGCGATCACGGCGACGTGCACGGGCGTCGCGACCGCCGGGATGATCGTCGTGGTCGTCGGGAGCGTGCCCACCACGACGAGCGTGACCATCGTCGCGTAGCAGACGAACGCGCCGATGATCGTCGCGACCGTGAGCGAGAAATTCGTCAGGAGCGCCATGATGGCGACCTCGACGAAGTACAGCGAAACAAGCGGCGAAAACGCAGCGCCCGTGAAGTACACGGCGCCCGTCATCACGAGCACGTCCGCGAGGATGTTGAGCGCCGAGAGCTCGATCACGAGCTTGCGCGCGCGCAGCGCGGCCCACGCGAGGCTGTTGGTGCAGAACTTCGCCGCGACGAGCGCGAGCGCCCAATCGATGCGAGCGATCACGCCGTATCGGTGCGCGAAGACGGCGATCACGAGCAGCGTCGCGACCGTCGCGTAGCCCGAGTACACGCCCGCTTGGAGCTTCGGGCGAAAGCCCTCGCTGCCCACCTCAGCGAGAGACGCTGGGTACTTCACGGCGGCTACCGCCCGATGAGCTGTCGAATGCGCGTGAGCATCGCTCCGAGCGCGAACGGCTTGACGAGGTACGCGTCGGCGTGGACGCCTTCCTTGCCGTATCGTTGCTCGTCTTCGCGACGCAGGATCGCGCTCATGAGGACGATCGGCGCGGGCTTGGACTCGCGCTTGAGCTCGAAGCAAACCTCGAAGCCGCTCTTCAACGGCAGCAGGACGTCACACAAAACGAGGTCCGGTGTGAGCTCCTTCGCGAGTTCGACGCCGCGCGCTCCGTCCGTTGCTGAGTGAACTTCGTACCCGTGCGCGACGAGATAGTCTCGAATCGCGCTGTGTCCGACGGGATCGTCTTCGATGACGAGGATCCGCTTCGTCGCTGCTTCCATGGCCCCATCGTAGCGCAGCGCGCACAACCAAGGAGGATGAGGCGACGCCCAGAACACGGAGAAAATCTATGTTTGGTTGCCGACACGGACGGAGCGCGCCGCCGTCGAGCCGCGTGTCGTGGAGGGCCGCGGGGCGCGAACTACTTCTCGCGCTTCGCCGCTTCGAGCGCGCGTCGCTCGTCGGGGTGCTCGTTGTAGTACGCGTCGCGAGACTCGCGGCTGATCTCGATCACGACGAGCCCGTCGCGTTCGATCTTCGCTTGGCAACCGAGGCGGGAGGTCGAGCGGACGTCGAAGGCCTTGTCGAGGATGTCGAGCTCGTCGTCTTCGCTCTCGCTGAGGAGGTTTGCGCCTCGGGTCACGTACACGTGGCACGTGCTGCACGCACAGACGCCGCCGCAGGCGCTGCCGTGCGAGACGTGCGCGCTCTTGGAGGCGTCGAGCAGCGACGTCCCGACGGGAACCTCGATTTCGACGGGCTCTTGGCTCGGCGCTCCGGGGGGCGCCGCGTTGGTGTAGCGAACGATGGGCATGTCAGTGCTCTCTCCGCGCTTCGTGCTCGCTCACGTGCGCGTCGACGCCGCGCGCGTGGGACACTTCGCTCTCGACCGACTCGACCGAGCGGCCCTTCATCGCCTCGCGCATGGCGCGGTTCATCCTGCGTTCGGCCAGGGGAATGCTCGCTCGATCGAGCGCCTCCGTCCGCAGTCGAATCGCCTCGCTCTCGCGCGACTGCACGGCGCGCTCGAGCGCCGCGAGCGCTCCGTCGAGCTCGGCGCGCTCGTCTTCGTCGAGCAGGTCACCGTCCTTTGCGACGGCCTTCTTGGTCGCTGCGATCACTTGCTCGGCCTCGACGACGCGCTCGGTGAGCTGCCTCGCGCGCAGGTCTTCTTCGGCGTGCTCGTACGATTCGAGCAGCATTTTTTCGACGTCTTCGTCCGAGAGCCCGTAGCTCGGCTTCACCTCGACCGAGTGCTCCTTGCCGGTGCCCTCGTCCTTGGCGGCGACGGTGAGCATCCCGTTTTCGTCGACGCGAAAGGTGACGAGCATGCGCGCCGCGCCCGCGGTCTGCGGCTTGATTCCGTCGAGCTTGAAGCGCGCGAGCGAGCGGCAGTCGCGCGCGAGCTCTCGCTCGCCTTGAAGTACGTGGATGTCGAATCCCGTCTGTCCGTCGGCGTACGTGGTGAACTGCTGGGCGCGCGCGCAGGGGATCGTGCTGTTTCGCGCGATGATCTTCTCGACGATCCCGCCCATGGTCTCGATGCCGAGCGACAAGGGCGTGACGTCGACGACGAGCGCGTCGTGCTGTTGCGTGCCCGCGAGGATGTCCGCTTGCACCGCGGCGCCGAGGGCCACGACCTGATCGGGGTCGATGTCCGTGAGGGGCTCGCGCTGAAAGAGCTTCGCGACGTAGCTGCGCACGAGCGGAACGCGCGTCGATCCGCCCACGAGAACCACGCCGTCGAGAGATTTCGAGTCGATCCCCGAGTCTTTGAGCGCGCGACGGCACGCCGGGCCGGTGCGCTCGACCACGGGCAGGATGAGCGCGTCGAACTCGGCGCGCGTGAGGACCTTTGAAAACGTGTGCGACGAAAGCTCGAGCTCGAACGTGCTCTCGGTCTTGTCCGTGAGCTCGTGCTTCACGCGGCGCGCTTCGAGCATGGCCGCGCGCCACATCCCCTGGTCGAACGGCTCGGTCTGTCCCGCTCGGGCGAGCATGTGCAGGGCGACGGCGCGGTCCATGTCGTCGCCGCCGAGCTGCGAGTCTCCTCCGGTCGAGCGCACTTGAAAGACGCCGTCGTCGAGCGAGAGGATGGTGATGTCGAACGTTCCTCCGCCGAGGTCGTAGACCGCGTAGGTGCCGGTGGTGCGGTGCGTTCCGATCCCGTAGGCGAGGGCGGCGGCGGTGGGCTCGTTGACGAGGCGAAGGACCTCGAGGCCCGCGAGGCGCGCGGCGTCCTTGGTGGCCTGCCGCTGCGCGTCGTCGAAGTACGCGGGGACCGTGATCACGGCGCCTGCGATCGCGCCGAGCTTGTCTTCTGCGCGGCGCTTGAGCTCCTTGAGGATGAGCGACGAGACCTCGACGGGCGTCACTTCGCGGCCGTGAACGACGAATCGAACGACGTTGGCCTGGCCCTCGCGCGCCGGAGCGAACGTGTATCCGCGCTCGCGCGTGGTCTCCGCGTCGTCGTAGCCGCGACCCATGTAGCGCTTGACCGAGACGATCGTCTCTTTGGGCTGGGTGTAGAGGTACGCGAGGGCTTCTTTTCCGACGATGGTCTGGCCGTCGGGCAGGTACGCGACCACGCTCGGGACGATCGGATCGTCGTCGCAGTCGAGCACGCTCGTCGGAACGCCGTCGCCCACCCACGCGACGAGCGAGTTGGTGGTCCCGAGGTCGATCCCGACGGGGGTCGGCATCGCGCTGGGGTCGAAGATCTGCAGCAGTCCCATGGGGTCGTTCTCGGGTTGAACTCGAATTCGTGTGCGCTACGTGCGTGAGGCCGTCGCGCTTGTGTCAGTCGAGCGCGTCGAGCTCGTCGCGCAGACGATAGAGATACTTCAGTCGAACGCCAGCCTCGTACGCGCGCTCGAGCATGTCCCGCTCCGGGGGAAATCGCTTGCCGTCGAACGCGTCCTTGAGCGACGCCTCTTCGTCCGCGATGCGCGCTCCGACGCGGGTGACGAGCGCCTCCGTCGAGCGCCCGTCGTTGCGCGCGTCGTCGATGGCCTCGCGCAGCTCCATGATCTCCATGAGCAGCGAGGGCTCGGCGCGGGCGGTCTCGTGGATGGGCTTTCCTGCGGCGGCGAGCAGCGCGAGCACGCGGTTCATGCTGTCGCGGATCAGCCGAAACGCGTCGTTGAGCGCGACGGTCTGCTCGGCGGCCATGCGCCGCTCCGCGGGCGATTTGTCCGCGAAGCGGTCGGGGTGCACGGCGCGCGACAGGTCGCGAAAGCGCTGCTCGACGGCGCGCAGGTCGATCTCGAAGGTGCGCGCGAGACCGAGCGTCTCGAAGGGGTCGTTCATCGATCGATCAGCGGGCTCAGACGCCGAAGCTCTCGCCGCAGCCGCAGCCGGCCTTCTCTTGGGGGTTCACGAACTTGAACCCGCGTTGCATCAGCTTGATCTCGTAGTCGAGCGTCGAGCCGTTGAGCAGCACGAGGCTCTTGGGGTCCACGACCACGTCGAGCCCGTCGAACGTGAACACGACGTCCTTCGTCCGCCGCGTGTCCGCGAACTCGATCACGTACGCGAAGCCCGAGCAGCCGCCGCCCTTCACGCCGAGACGGAGCGCCGCCGTGGGCGTCCCGCGCTTGGCGAGCGCTTGCTTGGCCATCACGACGGCCTTGGGCGTCAGCGAGATGGACATGGGGCCCTTCGCCGCGCTCTCGGATCCGTGAGCCGGCTGCGACGAGGGCGTCGCTTGGGGTTGTGCTTGGACGTCGGTGTTCATGATTCAAGTCTTGCTTTCGCGACGCGCCGCCTGCTTCTTTCGAAAGTCATCGATCGCGCTCTTGATCGCGTCCTCGGCGAGGACCGAGCAGTGGATCTTGACCGGCGGGAGGTTGAGCTCTTTGGCGATCGTCTCGTTCTTGATCTCGCTGGCTTCGTCGATGGTCTTGCCCTTGATCCACTCGGTCGCGAGCGAGCTCGACGCGATGGCCGAGCCGCAGCCGAAGGTCTTGAACTTGGCGTCTTCGATCACGCCGTCGTCGTTGACCTTGATCTGCAGTCGCATCACGTCGCCGCACGCGGGGGCGCCGACGAGGCCTGTTCCCACGTTGTCGTCGTTCTTGTCGAGGGTGCCCACGTTGCGGGGGTTTTCGTAGTGGTCGATGACCTTGTCGCTGTACGCCATTGCTGTCTCCGAACGGTGCGTGAAATTCGAGGGGGACCGCGCGCTCAGTGCGCGGTCCAAGCGATGGACTTGAGGTCGATTCCCTCTTTGGCCATCTCGTAGAGCGGTGAGAGGTCGCGCAGTCGCTTGATGCTCGTGACGGTGAGGTCCGCCGCGAAGTCGACCTCTTCTTCGGTCGTAAATCGTCCGAGGCCGAAGCGAATGCTCGTGTGCGCGAGCTCTTCTTCGACGCCGAGCGCTCGAAGCACGTACGAGGGCTCGAGGCTCGCGCTCGTGCACGCCGAGCCCGACGAGACGCTGACGTTCTTGAGGGACATCAAGATCGACTCGCCTTCGACGTACGCAAACGAGATGTTGAGGTTGTTCGGCAGTCGAACGACCTTTCCGTTGGCGTCGGTGACGGGCCACGGCCCGTTGACGAACACTTCGTCGAGGGCGGACGTGATCTTCTTGTAGAGGCTGTCGCGCAGGCGCGAGACGCGCGCGGCTTCGTCGCGCCACTCGTGGGTGATGATCTCCGCGGCCTTTCCGAAGCCCACGATGCCCGGAACGTTGAGCGTCCCCGACCGATACCCGCGCTCGTGCCCTCCGCCGTCCATCTGCGCGACGAGGCGCACGCGCGGCTTGCTGCGCCGCACGTAGAGCGCGCCGACGCCCTTGGGGCCGTACATCTTGTGCGCGGTGATCGACGCGAGATCCACGTTCATCGACTGGACGTCGAAGTCCACGCGGCCGATGCCTTGCACGGCGTCGGTGTGAAAGAGCACGCCTTTTTCGCGGCAGATCGCGCCGATCTCGCGGATCGGCTGCACGGTTCCGACCTCGTTGTTGGCGAGCATGACCGAGCAGAGGATCGTGTCCGGGCGGATCGCGGCGCGGACGTGCTCGGGGTCGACGAAGCCCTTCTGATCGACGTCGAGGTAGGTGACCTCGAAGCCCATCTTTTCGAGGCGCTTGCCCGAATCCAGGATCGCCTTGTGCTCGATGCGCGAGGTGATGATGTGCTTGCCCTTGTCGCCGTAGAACTCGGCGACGCCCTTGAGCGCGAGGTTGTCGCTCTCGGTCGCGCCCGAGGTGAAGATGATCTCTTCGGGCTTGTCCGCGTTGATCATCTTGGCGATGCGTTCGCGGGCGACGCCGACGGCGGCCTCGGCCTTCCAGCCGAAGGCGTGGGTGCGCGACGCTGCGTTGCCAAAATCCTCGGTGAAATACGGCAGCATCTCATCGAGCACGCGCTTATCGAGGGGCGTTGTCGCGTGGTAGTCGAGGTAGATCGGGAGCTTGAGGGCCATGATTTTGTGGGTCGCTTCGCGATGGTTCGAGCGGCGAGCGCTCAGGGTTTTGCGTGAAGTCCAGCGACGAGCTCGGGCGGAGAGCCCTCGTGAAGCTCGCAGCGCGGACAGGCGTCGACGAGGCGCTCGGGCGCGCACGTGTCGCACGTGTCCAGGTAGTGAATGGAGCTCTTCAGCTCGTGTTCGAGGGCAGAGAGCCGGGCGAGCTGCGCGCGGGTCTCTTCGAGCTTCTGCTGATAGAGCCCGCGGACCTTGGCCATGGCGTTGCTTGCCGAGCCCGAGCGCTCCCACTCCGAGAGCACCTCGCGGATCGCTGGGAGCGAGAAGCCCATGTCCTGGAGCTTCGAGATCCAGCGCACCCGGAGCACGGCTCCGGCGTCATAGAGCCGGTAGTTTCCCTTGCTGCGGTCGATCGGCGAGAGCAGCCCGAGCTCTTCGTAGAGGTGCAACGCGCGGACGGTCTTGTGCGTACGCGCGGCGAGGTCGCCGACACGAAGAGGCTCTGCGCTCTCGACAGCGCTCTCCACCGCGGGGTGGTCGCACGAGGTCGCGATCGGCAGCCGTGTTGCCATGGACACCGCGAACCCTGACGTAAGGGTGAGAGTTTGTCAAACCCTAACGTGAACGTGAGGCTTGGGGACGGTGCTCTGATACTCGCATTTGCAATCGAGCCCAGCGGTGCTGCGAGAAAGTTAAATAAGACTTGGAGGGTGTCTGTCATAAGGGCCGCCTGCGAGGCCGACGCGAGCAGAGACGACCACGGCCAACGGAGGGCAATCTGGCAATAAGTACATGTTGGTCCTTTTCGATCTGTTAGCGAATTTGCAGCACGGATCTCAAATTTCACAATCAGAGCACCGTCCCCAGTGGGTCGGGTACACCTTCGGTCCGTGACCTACCGAGACCCGACGGCGGCCCGTCCTCCCCTGACGCCTCTCTATCTGCGCTCGTCGATCGCGACGATCGACGCGATGGCGGGGCCGTTCATCGTTCCGTACCTCGAGCCTGCGAAGGTGCAGGGCGCTCTCAAGTACGCGCCGCAGGCGGCGGGCGAGCAGCCGCTCGCGGTCGTGGACGACTCGATCACGGGCTCGGCCAAGTCCGGGATGCTCGTCACCGATCGCGCTGTGTACTTCTCCGAGGGGCGTCTGCGCGTTCCGCTCGAGGTCATCGTCGAGCCGCCGAGCTTTCCTCGAGGCGTCGGCGAAAAAGGCCAGCTCCGCACCGCGATGGGAACGGTCCCCTTCGACAGCACCCTCGACGAGGTCCGCCGCGCGATGTGCAACACCCTGCGCGCGATCGCCTTCTTCAACCGCGGCGGCTACCGCTTGCGCTACGGAAACGCGCCCTTCGCCGGGCCCGTCGGCGAGATCGCCACGCGCGTCCTCTCGCATCCGAAGCTGCCCGTGGTTCCGTCGGTCCCGCTTCGCGCGGTGCACGCGGCGTCCAACGTCGCGGCTGGGTGGCTCGACTACGACGACGGCGAAGAGCTGCTCGCGTTTCTCGACGAGACCGGCGGAGAAAACGGCGATCGCTTCGTCGCGCTCACCGATCGTCGCGTGCTCGCCCGCATCGACGATCACCCCGTGACGGTGCCCTATCACTCGCTCCTCGGCGCCACGTTCAAGTCCGGGATGCTCACGCACACGCTCGCGCTCCAGAGCTCGTTCGGCGCGCAGAAGCTCGAGACGATCGCTCCGGCGGCGGCGGCGAAGATCGTCGTGGATTTTCTGCAGGAGCTCACGCGCTTGCCGCCCGAGCATCGACGGTCGCTGCCCGCGATCGCGCCCGGCGCAGAGGACCCTTCGGGCGCCGCTGCGGCGATGCAGTTGATTTCGTGGCCAGACCTTCGCGCCGCGACGCTCCTCGAGCTCGTTCACCAGTCCGTCGCGGTCGGCGCGATGCCCGCGGAGTCCGGGAAGGACATGGTCGCGCGGGTCCTGCGAATGCAGAGGACCCTGCGCGGCGGGCACGGGAGCACCCAGGGGTGGTCGCGAACGCCGCTGTCCGCAGGGGACTTCGAGCTCTTGCTCTCGACCGTGTTCGGCCCGCCCGTTCGTCAGTCCATGGTCGATGCGCGCACGGGCCTGCTCGAGTACGACCTTCGTCGCGCGGGCAGCGCCGCGGGAACGATCGCGTCCAACGTCATCGGGATCACGCTGCTCGCGGTGGTCGGCGTCGGGTGGATCTCGTCGGGCTCGGGCTCGTCGCAGACCGTGCGCGTGCGGATCATGGAGGCGCCCGGCGGCGCTGGATTTCTGCTGGCGGACGCGCAAGACAACCCGCTCGCGAAGGACAGCGCGAAGATCGCCGGAGGCCTGCTCGAGTCGCTCGCCGTCCTCAGCGCGGGCGTGCTCGCGCGCCGCGTTCTCCTCGGGTGGAACGTCTCTCCCCAAGCGCTCGTCTCCGAACCCGTCGCGTCGCTCGACGCCCGCGCCCGCGCCCTCGTGTCGCACATCGATCTCGCGCCGTTTCTCGACGCGTGACCGCGCCGCGCCCCCTTCCCCGAGGAGCAGCTCGCCCATGCCCACGATGGTCTCGAAAGAAGAAGCGCTCGCGAGGATCGTCGCCGAGGGCGGACGGCCCGAGTGCCTCATGTGCGCCATCCTCGACGCAAAGGTCGGAGATCTCCACGTGATCGCCGAAGAGGACGGGCTCGTGCTCATGCTCCCGCGCTACGTGCGGTGCTGGGGGCACGCGGTGGTCGTTCCGCGGGCGCACGTGACGACGTACGGGGCGTGCGGTGAAGTTTTGTGGGCGAAGATTCAAGCGATGGCGTTTCGCGCGGCCACGATGATCGAAGCGCTGCGCGCGCCCAAGCGCGTGTACATCACGTCCACAGGGTCCAACACGAGAGAGCTCGTGCAGACCTCGCGGCACATTCACGTCCACGTCATCCCTGTGGACACCGAAGAAGATCGGCCCGCCGACGTGTTCACGTGGGCCAACGGCGTGTGGGTCGCCGAGCGCGACGAGTGGACCGCGCTCGCGGACGAATATCGCGCGTACTGGTCGCGCTGATCGAGCGCGTCGCGCGGGCGGCTATTGGGTCGAGCTCTGCTCGGTGACCGTGTTCGTGTCGTACAGCGCGAGCGCCGCGGCGAGCGCGCGAAGGTTGACGAGCGACAGATCGTAGTGCGGCGCGGCGGTGGCCATCGCGCGCGCCCAGCGGTGGGCCAGGGTCGGGGCGCTCGATCGGGTGGACGCGTTCCATTCGGCGTAGCGCTCGCGGGGCGAGAGCGACGGGGTCGATCGCGCGGCGAGGGCGTCGTAGAGGGCCGAGACGAGCTCGCGTTCGCGCGCGATCTCTTCGCGCACCGGCGGCGTCGCGAGCGACCAACGCGCGACCGCGCTCGCGTTGCACACGACGTACTCTCGAAACGGAACCCGCACGTCGCCCGACCGCCGCACGTGGTAGACCGCGGCGATTCTCCCGCGGAGCTCGTCGAAGCGCCGGAGCGGCACTTCGCGTTGCTCGCGATCGTAGAGCCGCAGCGGTCGAACATCGCGCGGGTCGAGGCGCAGCACGAGCGCGTTCGGCGCGAGCTCGATGCGGACGAGCGCGGTTCCGTACGAGCGACCGATGAACCCGAGCGCCGTCGCGTACGCGTTGCTCCACGCGTATCGATAGCGATTGAGCGCGGGGTCTTCGAGCAGCGCGCGCGCGACGAGGCCGAGCTCGCCCTCTCGCGAGCGAAGCCGCGTGAGCAATCGGCTGAACGGCGACGGCGCGTTGCCCGACTGCGCTGTCGCCGCGAGCAACACCCGGGATTGCGCGATCGCCGCTGCGCGGTCCGGCGGCGTCCACGAGTAGAGCACCTCGCGCCACGGTCGTTCGTTGTCGATCGCGTCGTCCGCGAGCCGCTCGTCGAGCGATCGTGGGCGGGGCGCCTCGGTGAACGTCGCTGCGTCCGGCGCCGGCGTTGCGGTCGCGTCCGCGAGCGGGTCGGGGCTCGCGTCTTCGCGCGGATCGATCGCGTTCGACGCAGCGTCGGTGCGCTCGAACGGGCGCGTGCCATCGGTCGTACGAAGAGCGGGCGCCGACGGATCGCTCGCCGACGCGCTGTGCGAGCCGTACGAGCAGCGCGCGAGCGCGAGCGCGAGGGTGAGCGATCGTAGCGTCGAGAGCGTCGCGTTCATCGTTGGCGCGAGAGCGCAAAGAGTAGCGCGATCGACAGCGCGGCGAGGACGAGGACGACGGGCGTTCCGAAGGGGATGCACGCGAGGGCCGAGCCCGCGAGCTGCGCGATCGACTGCGTCGAGAGCTCGATCGCGGCCACGCGGCCACGCGCGTGCGCTGGCGCGAGGACGATGACCGCGGCCGACGAGTGAACCCAGCTCGCGCCCGAGCCGAGCCCGACGAACGCCAACAGCACGAACGCGATCCACCAGGGAGTATCCAGGGTCAACGCGCCGAGCGCGAGCGCCCCGAAGAGCGCTGCGACGGACGCGCCGAGCGTTCCGGGGGAGCTTCGGTCGCGCTGGCGGATCGCGTAGGGACCGAGCCCCGCGCCGAGCGCGCGCGCCGCGTGAAGGGCGCCAAGGACGACGGCGCCGAGCGAAGCGAGCCGCGTCGAATACCGCGCGATCGCGATGAACAGCGCGCCCTGAACGACCGCCGCGGGGACCTTGGCCACGATGGCCGCCGCGAGCGCGCGTCGCTCGGGCGCCTCGTCGATCGTTGATTGTGTGTGTGTGTCTTGTCGAATGGACGGAGCGATCGGCGGCAGGCTCCACGCGAGCGCCGCTGCGACGGCGTAGCTCAGCGCGTCGATCGCGAACGCCGCTGCGACGCCCACAGCGGCGACCGTCACGCCGCCGAGGGCTACTCCGACGCAAAACAACGCGCTCCAAGCGACGCCCGAGCGCGCGTGGGCCCACGCGAGGCGATCGTCGGGGACGAGCGACGGGAGCGCGCTGCGCGAGGCTGTGTCCGCGAACACGCCGAGGGCCATGCGCGCGAGGTGCAACCCGTGGATGAGCGCGATCGACGACGTGCTCGGGCGCAGCGCGAGCGCGGCCATCGTCGCCACGATCAGCGCGCGGACGGACTGTGTGACCCCCAAGAGCGAGCGCTTGTCGAAGCGGTCGCACGCGGCGCCCGCGAGCGGCGCGAGGATCCAGCGCGGGAGCGTGTGCGACGCGGAGACGGACAAGAGCGCCCACGGCTCGCGAGCGCCGTTGGTCGCGCCCGCGGCGAGCACGCTCATCGCGACGTACGTGAACCAATCGCCGCTCATCGAGACGACTTCGGCGGCGAACGCGCGTCGGTACGCGGCGAGGTCAGCGTCGGTGGTGCGCGTGTGCATCGAGCGCGAAGCAGCGAAGAGGGCGTTGGAGCGATGGAGCGCCGCGAGGGGGAGGAGGGCTCGAAAACGGCGCGGGGCTCGATTGTGTTCCTTTCGGGTGGCTGCTGGGGGCGTCGGATTCGCTATCCTGTCGCGCGCGGATGATTCGCTTCGAAGATTGCACGCCCGAAGAGCGCGACCGACGGGCGCTCGACGACGCTCGACGGCTCGACGCGGTGCTCGCGGCGGGCGTTCGGCTCGAGCGCGACATCGAGGTGCACCGCGCGCTCTTCGCGCGGGGCGAGGACGAGGCGCTCTCGGCGACCGAGCGCACGACGGCGCTGCACTTGTTCGACCGCGCGGTGGACCTGTCGTCTGCCGCCAACGCGATCACGAGGTTCCACATGGGCTTCGTCGGTCTCGACATGTTCGACGACCCCGTGAGGCACGGCCGGCACTTCGCGCTCGCCAACCGCGCGTACTTTCGCAGGCTCGCGCTCGGGATGAACCTCTGCAAACAAACCTTGGGCAAATCCGCGTTCGAAGTGCTGCTCGAAGAGGGATCGCCCGACTTCGGGATCGGCCCCGGACAGTGGTCCCATTTCAAGTGGAACGTCCTTCACGTCGAGCACCTCGGCCGCGCGTTCGCCGCGCGCCAACACCGAAAGCTCATCGCCGAGCTGCTCGAAGATCGCCCCGCGCGCGACGACGTCGAGGGGCTCTTGCAGAAGCTCGACGACGACTGGACCGTGCTTCGGCCGTACCTCGCCGACGAGGCCCCTGGGCTGCTCGTCCGCAACGCGTTCGAGTACCTGAAGAGCGCCGGCCACGCGCTGCTCTTGCCGGTGCAGACCGAGGTCGCGGGCTGGCTCGGCGACACGCGCGTGTATCGCGACGGCGGCGCTTTGATTTCTGCGCATCAAATCGAGAGGGCCTGTGACCTGAGCCTGCCGGGGGACATCCTGTTCGAGCGTCGCAACTGGTACCTGTCCAACATCGGGCTCCCGGGCTTCTGGCCGCACGCGGCGCTGTGGCTCGGGTCGCCGTCGGAGCTCGGCGCGTTTCTCGACGACGACGCTTCGGTGCGGGCCGCGTACGGAGGGAGCTTCACCGAGTACCTCCGGCGCCACTGCGATCGCGCGTGGGCGAGCTACGCCGAGCGCGACGACGAGGGGCACGAGCGCAGGGTGATCGAGGCGGTCTCCGAGGGCGTCGTGTTCGCTACCGCAGAGCACACGCTGCACGCGGACTACGCGGCGGCGCTGCGGCCGAAGCGGACGAAGCTCGACGTCGCGCGGGCGATCGAACAGGCGTTTTCGTACTGGGGAAGGCCGTACGATTTCGATTTCGACTTCTTCTCGGATCAGTCGCTCGTGTGCTCCGAGCTCGTCTCCAAGAGCTGGGAGCCTCGGCCGGGGATCCACGGGATCGAGTTTCCCCTCGAGAGCGTCTTCGGCCGACGAACGCTCTCGCCGAACAGCATGATCGCGCACTGGGACGCGAGCGTGGCGCGCGACGACGCGGCGCTCGCGTTCGCGTGGTTTCTCGACGGCCGCGAGTCGCGCGAGGACGCTGTGTGGGCCGAGTCGAGCGACCTCCGCGCCTCGCACCGACGGCCCAAGTGGGACCTGGTGCAAGCGTGAGCGAGCGGCGACGATTACAGACCCACGATTTCGAGCGGCGCCGCCTCGCGCGCCTCGCCGCGGCCTCGGCGGTCTCGTGCGTCGCGATGCTGGTGATGTCGCTCGATCGAAGGGCGCTCGTCCGCGCGCGGGCTCGCGAGCACGACGCCATCGTCGCCGCAGCGTCCCTCGTGGGCCCCGAGCTCGCCCTGCACGCCGGAGCGCGTTGGCTCCGGCACCCGACGCGGGTCGAGCCGTGGGCGTACGGCCACGATGGCCCCGGGCTCGCGGACGCAGACCCGGCGGGTGCGTTTGCGTCCCCCGCGCGCGAGAGCCTCGCGGCAGGAGGCTCGATCGCGACCCGCGCGCGCGTGATTCGGCGCTCGGGCGCGGCGACGCGAGAGGATCGTCGTTGAAGACCGCGCTCTCGAGGTGGCTCTCGTTGATCGCGTTTTCGCTCGGCTCGCTCGGGCGTCGGCGGGGACGGTCGATCGCCACGGTCGTCGGGCTCGCGCTCGTCGCGATGGCGTTTGCGTCGGTGTTTGCGCTGACCGACGCGCTTCGCGGCGAGGCGCGCCGAACGGTCACGACGATGCCCGACATCACCGTCTCGCGGATGCGCGCAGGACGTCCGGCGACGATCGCGGCGTTCGAAGCAGAGCAGCTCCGCGGCGTGGCGGGCGTCGGTTCGATTCGGCCCCGCGTGTGGGGCTACCTGTACCTCGATGTGCTCTCGACAAACGTGGTCGTGGTGGGGCTCGCGCCGCATCAACGACGCGCGGTCGCGGCGGCGCTCGTGGAAGGAGCCGTTCCCACTGACGCGCAGCGTGGCTGGGTGGTGCTCGGCGACGCGGTGGGACGCGCGTTCGGAGCGCGGGTCGGAGACGAGCTCGAGCTCGGTCGTCGCGCGTTTCGCGTGGCCGCGATCGCGCGGCCGCTCACGAGCGTCGTGACCGCGGACGTCGTCGCGATGGACGAGCGAGACGCGCGCGGGCTCTTGTCGCTCGAGGAGGGTGAGGCGACGGACCTCGCGATTCACGTGTTCAATCCCAACGAAATCGGGACCGCTGCGGCGCGCGTGGCCGAGCGAATGCCAGGCGCTCGCGTCGCCACCCGCGAAGAGCTCTCGCGCGTCTACGAGCTCACCTACGGCGCGCGCGGCGGGTTCGTGGCGCTCTCTCTCTTGCCCGCGCTCTTGGCGCTGCTCGTGCTCGCGTGGGATCGACTCACGGGTCTGTCGACGGACGAGCGCCGCGAGATCGCGGCGCTCAAGGTCGTCGGTTGGTCGACGCGCGACGTGCTGATCGTGCGCGCGATGGAGGCCGCGCTCGTCGCGTTCGCGGCCACCGTGCTCGGAGCGATCGCCGCGCACGTGTACGTCTTCGTGCTCGGCGCGCCGGGGCTCGCGTCGGCGCTCCGCGGGTGGTCCGTGCTCGCGCCGACGATCCCGCTGACGCCCTCGGGCGACGGGGCGAGCGTGTTGTCCGTCGTGGCGCTGACGGTGGTTCCGTGGCTCGCGGCGTCGGTCGTCCCCGCGTGGCGGGCGGCGGTGATCGAGCCCGCCGAGGGGCTTCGATGAGGCTCGGTCGGTGACCGGATATTTGCCTCGCTGGTAACGGGGGTGCTAACCGCGCCATGATTCGGTCAACGAGCTATGGCGACCAAGCAGCTTCAAGGCGTCGTTCGCGGACGCGTCCAGGGTGTGTTCTTTCGGGCCTCGATGCAGCGCGAGGCCAAGCGCCTCGGCGTGAGCGGCTGGGTCCGCAATCAGACGGACGGCTCGGTCGAGTTCGTCGCTGAAGGCGAAGAGGACAAGCTCCGCGAGCTGCTCAGCTGGGCCGGTCGCGGCCCGAGCGCCGCGCGCGTCGAGCGCGTCGACACCCGTTGGCGCGGCTACCAGGGAGACTTCGTCGACTTTCGCATCGTCGACTGAGAGGACACTCGCATGCGCCTCGTTCGATCGTCGCTCGCTGCAACGCTCGTCGCGCTCGTGTTGACCGCGACGGCGTCCGCGCAGGCGCAGCAGACGCCGACGAGCGCGCCGCAAGCTCCAGCAGAGACGGCGGTCACGGATGACTCGCGCTTCGCGCTCGAGGCGATCCTCGCGCGGCTGCGCGTCGAAGACCGCGAGAGCCGCGCGCAAGCGGTCGAGCAGCTCCAGCGACTCGAGCCATCGGACGTCCCCGCGATTCGTCAGCGGCTGCTCGCGCCCCTCGGAACCTCGCACTTCAACGTGCACGCCGCGATGGTGCGCGCGATTCGCTCGGTCACGGGCGGCCGCGAAAACGCCGACTACGACCTGCTCCAAGCGCTCGTGAACTACTCGCCGCGCGGCCCGGACATCGACGTGGCCACCGAGCGCATCGCGCTCGCCACCGCGCTCGGCGCGATCAAGACGCCCGACAGCGGGCGCGCGCTCGTCGCCTTCGGCCTTTCGCACAACCGAATCTTTCGGCTCGCCACGATCCGCGTCGCGAAGAACCAGCTCAAGCTCTACGTCGTTCCCGCGCTGATCGAGCTGCGTCGACCGACGGAGGACACGCGGCTCTACATCCGTCAGGTGCGCGAGGCGGTTCGCTGCGTGACCCCGGGTCAGAGCGTTCAGACCCGCGACAACGCGCTGCTCGCCGAGATCCTCCGCGCGTGGGGAAGCGTGCGTCAGCAAGACGCGATGGTCGTCATCACGAGCTACGTGAACAGCGATCGCGTGCAGGTTCGCGAGGCCGCGCGGTGGGCGATCGCGCAGTTCGGCCGCGACGCGATCAACACGCTCCGCAACGTGTACGAGACGTTCGTCGGCGAAGATCCCAATCCCTTGTGGGGTTGGGAGCGCGTCTCGCGCGAGCTCTACGCGGCGTACGACCGTCGAAAGAGCGACGAGGTGCGCGCTGCGCTCGACGCGGGCCTCGCCGCCGCGCGCGAAGGTCGCAACGACGTGATGCTCGAGCGCTTCGAGTGGGTGCTCGCGCGCCATCCTCTGTTCGAGCGTCGCGGAGAGATGGTCGAGCCGCTGTTTCGCTACGCGCGTTCGCTCGAGCGCTCGGACGTCGCGCGCGCCGCGGTGCTCTACCGCATGGCGCTGCGCGTCGACCCCGAAGGGCCCAAGGCCGCGCAAATTCGCGGGGCGATCTTGTTTCTCGAGGCCGAGCGCGCGCTCGCGCGAGGCGTCGCGGACCCCGAGCTCTACCGCGCCGCCGTGCTCGCAGATCCCAACCACGCCCGCGCCCGCGCGCAGTTCGACGCGGTCGCGCAGGTCGAGGTGCTGCGTTCGCGCCGTCGTCGCCGCGCCGTCGGCGCCTTCGGATTGCTCGCGGTCGCCCTCGCGAGCGCGGGGGTTCTCTACAACGAGAGCAAGAAGCGAAGCCCCAAGAAGAAGTCGAAGCCTGCGAAGAAGCCCGCGCCAAAGCCCGCGGAGCCCGCCGTGGAGGCGACCGAGAGCGCGCGCGTCGAAGCGACAGAGGCCACGAGCACGAGCGCTCCGTTGATCGAGGCCGCGTCGAGCGCAAAGCCGATCGAGAACGCCGCCGACGCGTCGAGCCCTGCGGTCCCCGAGGCTCCGGCCGTCGCGACGAGCGAGGGTGCTGCGATGGTTCCAGCCGACGCGACGGACCCTGCGACAGACATCGCGAACGAGCCCGCCGCGGTGGTTGCCGTCGTCGCGAACGAGCCTGCAGCGGTGGGTCCCGTTGTCGCGAAGGTCGTTCGCGAAGAGCCCGCCCCCGCAGCGCGCCCGAGCGCCGAGCCGCGCGACCCAACGCCGCCGCCCCAAGAGCCCGCGCACGAGAGCGCCACGTCGTCGGGCGAGCGATCAGCGACCGAAGCGCGCGCGCCCGCGAGCGCCGAACGAACGCAGCCCGACGAGAGCGACGACGCGAGCGACGAGCCCTATGTCGAGAGCGCTCCGCCGCGACGACAGAGCGCCACGCGCTCGCGCGAGCCCGGGATCGTCGATCTGCTCGTGAGCGTCGCGTCCGGAACGAAGAAGTCCAAGAAGCGCACGCGTTGAATCTATGGGCGCATATTCGATGCGCCTATCGCGGCGCCCCGTTGGAAGAAGACACGCAATGAGCGCACTCCTGGGAAAAATCCCGAGAATCTCAGCTCGCGTGTCGCCAACGGAAGGCGGAGCCGCTCGAGTGATTCGCTGCTACGCCGCGTAGGCGCTGCTCGGTCGCTGCGGGCGCACCTCGAACTCTCGCCGCTGCCCTTGGCGCAGGACCGAGAGCGTGAAGTTCGCCTTGGCGCTGAGGACGGCGACGCGCTGTAGGTCGTCGACCGAGCCCACGAATTGGCCGTCGACCGTGAGGATCATGTCGCCGTCGCGGAGCCCTGCGCGCTCGGCGGGCGTGTTGCTTCCGACGCCCACGACGCGAACGCCGCGGGACTGTCCTTGCTCCTTGGCGTGCGTCGCCGCGAGGGGCTCGGCGCGCGCCACGACGCCGAAGTACGGCCGCTCGATGAAGCCCTTTTGCACGAGCACGGCGGTGACCCACGAGGCCGTGTGCGCGGGGATCGCGAAGCCGATCCCTTGGGCGTACGGCAGGATCGCCGTGTTGATCCCCACGACGTTTCCGAACGCGTCGAGCAGCGGGCCGCCCGAGTTGCCGGGGTTGATCGCGGCGTCGGTCTGCACGAGTCCCTCGAGCGGCTCACCGCGGTTGGCGGGCAGCGAGCGCTCGAGGGCGCTGACGACCCCGAGCGAGACGCTCTGCTCGAAGCGAAGCGGGTTTCCGATGGCGACCACGACCGAGCCGACGCGCAGCGCGCGGCTGTCGCCGAGGGCCAGCGCGCTGGAGTGCGCGACGTCGGTCCTGAGCACCGCGAGGTCCGTGCGCGCGTCGGTGCCCACGACGCGAGCGACCGTGTCCGTTCCGTCCGCGAAGCGAACGGACACCCGCCCGTCGGCGCGCGCGACCACGTGTCGATTTGTGAGCACGAAACCATCTTGCGCGAGGACGACCCCCGAGCCCTGCCCGCCGCGGTGCTCGACGGCGACCACGGCAGGCGCGGTCTTCGCGACGAGCTCCTCGAGGTCCCGCGAAAACTGTTGGAGCGGCGTCATCGGCGGTGCCCCGTCTTCACGGTGACCGTCTTCACTTCGCCGCCGCGCACGAGCTCGATCTTCACGTCGACGTCCGCTTTGTCTTCGAGCGCCGCCGCGACCTGCGCCGGGTGCGCCGTCGGTTGCCCGTCGATCGAGAGCAGCACGTCGCCCTGCAAGAGGCCGGCTTTCTCCGCGGGGCCGTCGGGCTCGATCGCGACGATCACGGCGCCTTCGGTCTTCGACGCGGCGCCCGCGACCGAGGGCGCGAGGCGAACGGGGTAGCTCCCGACGCCGAGGTAGCCGCGACGAACACGGCCGTGCGCGCCGAGCTCGCGAACGACGCGCTCGATGGTCGCGGTGGGGATGGCCACGGTCGTCCCGCGGACGATCGCGCCGGTCACGACGCCGAGCGCGCGGCCGTCGGTGTCGATCAGCGCTCCGCCCGAAAATCCCGGGCGCAAGTCCGCGTCGGACTCGAGGTAGTGATCGACGCGGCCGTTGTGGTGCGTGCGATAGCTCTCGCCGAACGCGCTCACGATTCCGCTCGTCGCGCGGGCGGTCTTGCCGGGGCGCGCCACGGACAGGACGAGCTGGCCCACTGCGATGTCGCCGGCGCTCGCGAAGGGCAACGGCGCGAGCCCCGCGCCCGCGTCGACCTCGAGCACGGCGAGGTCCGTCCCCGGGTCGCGCCCGAGGAGCTTCGCTTCGAGCGTTCGGCCGTCGTGCGTGGTGACGGTCAGGTGCTCGTCGCGTTCGATCGCGTGATTCGCTGCCAAAATGAGCCCTTGCGCGTTGTAGACGACGCCGCTCGCCCCGTGGTGCGCGCGCCCGTCGATGCGAACGATCGACGGAGCGACCTTCGCGACGAGCGCCGAGAGCGCTCCCGAGATTTCTTTCAGTTCGATTGCCACGATGTTCGATGCCTCCGCCGCTCGTTGTGAGCCTCGTCGCTCCAGGCGAGTAGCCGACCGTTTGTGTAGTGCCCTTCCGGCGAGGCCGGGCCTGTCCAAACGGGCAGGTGCGCTATCCTTCTGCCGAGGAGCCGCGCCGACGAGCGCAGAGGAGTCACGATGACTGATACGCCCGAGGGCGAAGCGCGAGGCGCGTCCGACGAGTACGTCTCGAAGTACATGGAGGGCGGATCCGCGCTCGCGATCGCGAAGAAGCGCGTCCCTGCGTGGTGGTTCTTGCTCTTCGCGATGCCAGCGTTGAGCGGGCTCGGGCTCGTCGTCGCGGGGTTCATCAAGGGCGGTCTCGCGAACGTCCTCGGCGCGTCGCTCGCAGGGCTCTTTCTCGTCGCGTTCTCTGCGGTGATGAGCCTGCTGTTCTCTCACTTGCGCATGGTCGTGACCGAGCGCGTGGTTCACGTGCAGCTCGGCGTCTTCGGACCGAAGATCCCGATCGAACGAATCACCAAGGTAAGCTCGGGCTCGTACGACTGGCTGCGGTTCGGGGGGTGGGGCATTCGGTACGGGCGAGACGGGTCCATTTGCTACAGCGTTCCGGGCGGCAACGGGCAGTGCGTCGAGATCGAGTGGACCAACGAGAAGGGCAAGGCCGTCCATCACGTCGTGACCGTCGACGACGCGCAACAGGTCGTCGCGGCGATCGAGCGCGCGCGTAGCGCCGCGGGGGCGTTGGGCGCGACGGGCGTTCGCGTCGAAGGCGACGCGGGTGCTTCTGCGTCGGACGAGCAGGCCGAGCAGGGCGCGTCGCAAACGGCCGAGTCGCGCGCGCGCGAGACCTCGTGAGCGTGTCGCTGTTGTAAAACGTTGCGCGATGGCGCCGCTGACCGAGACGTTGCGGGAGGGACTGTCGCTGTGGGGCGCGCGCGCAGAGTCGCTCGACGAAGGCGTGGACGAAGCGTTCGACGAGCGTCGGCGTCGCAAGCTCGTCGCGCACGGGGCGAGCGTCGCTGCGTTTGCGCTCGCGGGCGCGGTGCTCTTCTGGCCCGTGGACTGGGTGGTGCTCGACGCGGTCGCGAGGCGGGCGTTCTCGCAGTGGCGCGTCGTCGTCGCGCTGCTCGCCGCGCTGTACCTCGGCCTCGCGCGATGGTCGATCGCGCCGCGCGTGATGACCGCGCTCCTCGTCGCGTCGCTGTTTGCGTCCACCGCGGTGGCCGGCGACGCGATGGCGCGCGCGGGCGACCCTGGAACGCCGTTTCTCCACCTGCTCTATCTGCCGCTCTTCGCGACGATCACGCTGCCGTTCACGCTCGGGGTGCGCGCGGCGATCACGATCGGCGTCGCGCTCTCGGCCGCGGTTGGATACTGGGGTCTGCACCCTGCGTATCGCGGACACCCCGCGGGCGCGCTCTGGTGGAGCGTGATGCTCAGCGTCGCGTCGCTCGTCGTGTGGCTCGGGCACACGCTGTTTCTCCTCGCGCGCGAGAACTTCGCCCATCAACGCCGGCTCTCGACGTGGAACCACGAGCTCGAGCTCCACGTCGCCGAGCGAACGGCGGAGCTGCGCGCGCTGCTCGCGCACATCGAGGGCGTCCGCGAAGACGAGCGAACGCGCATCGCGCGGGAGCTCCACGACGAGCTCGGCCAAGAGCTCACGGGCCTCGCGTTCGTCGCGCGACACACGAGCGAGCGCTTCGAGCGCGACCCTGGCGCGATCCGGGCAAATCTCGGCGAAATCGAGTCGGGCTTGCAGCGAACCACCGCGCTCGTGCGCGAGCTCGTGAGCGACCTGCGGCCGCGCATGCTCGATGACCTCGGGCTCGTCGCCGCGGTCGAGTGGCTCGCGAGGCGGACCGAAGAGCGCGCGGGCGTTCGGTGCGGGGTGCGCGCGGACGAGCTCGGAGAGCTGCCGAGCTCGACGAGGACCGTGGCGTTCAGGGTCGTTCAAGAGTCGCTCACCAACGTGCTCAAGCACGCGCGGGCGACGGCGGTGACGATCGAGCTACGCAGAGAATCCCGCGCGCTCGTGCTGTCCGTCGCGGACGACGGCGTGGGGTTCGACCCGCAGCGCGCGAGCGTGACGCGCCGCGGGGGCGCAGGGCTCCTCGGCATGCGCGAGCGGGTTCAGTCCATTGGTGGAACGCTTTCCGTGCTTCGCGGCGACTCGCAGGGAACGGTCGTTCGCTGCTCGTTGCCGCGATGAGTTACGCTCTCGGGTCGCACGAGACGCGATGCGCTCAACGATCTTTCTCGCTGACGATCACCCGATTGTTCGCCACGGACTGGCGCAGCTCATCAACGATCAGCTCGACTTGTGCGTGATCGGCGAGGCGTCCAACGGCGACGAGGTCCTCGCCTCCGCCGAGTGCGCGCGGGCGGACCTCCTCGTGCTCGACCTCTCGTTGCCCGGGACGAAGGGCGTCGACGTCCTTCGCGCGCTTCGCAAGCGCGTGCCCAAGCTCAAGATCGTCGTTCTCTCGATGTATCCCGAGGAGCAGTACGCCCCGCAGCTGCTCGCCGAGGGCGCGGCGGCGTACGTCTCCAAGGCGCTCCCTCCGGCGGAGTTTCTCGCGATCGTTCGACGCGTGCTCCGCTTCGGTCGCGCGGTCCCCGAAGAGCTCTCGAAGGCGACGTCGACGGGCAAGCCCCTTCACGCGAGCCTGAGCGCGCGCGAGTACCAAGTGTTCACGCTGCTGTATCAGGGCAAGACGATCAGCGAAATCGCTGCGGAGCTCGGCGTGTCCGTGTCCACCGCGAGCAATCACTTCCACAAAGTGAAAGAGAAGCTCCACGCGCGCAGCGTCGCCGACGTCGTGGCGTACGCGATCCGCGCGGGGCTCGTGGACTGAGCGGCTCGTTCAATCGATGAACCCGTTGCGGAGGCTCGGGTTCGTCGGTCGCTGTCGGCGCGGGGCTGCGCGACCCGCGTCGGTGACCGCGGGAGCCGCGTTGATTGTGTGTGCCGGTTCGAGCGCGACGTCCGGCGTGTGTGCGACGCGCGCGGCGCTCGCGTCGGCGGCGTTGATCACGGCGACGCCGCTGTCCGTCGTGACCGCAGGCTGAGTGGTCTGTGCCGTGTTCGTCGCGGGCAGCGTGGCTTCGCGCGTCGGTCGCAGGGTGTAGCTCGCGACGACGAGCACCGCGCTCGTGAGGGACACCGCGAGCGCGACTCGGCCGAGCTTGGGGTCCGGCTTCGCGCGCTCGGCGGTCGCGGGCGGGGGGCTCACCAGCGCCGTGCGGCTGGGGGCGGTCGGACTCGGCGTCCGTGTCGGCGAGGCGAGGGGTGGCGCTGGAGGTGGCGCCGGTGAAGGCGAAGGCGCGGGCGCGACCTCGGACGTCTTCATCATCGACGGAGCGACCGGGCGCGGCGGCTGCGCTTCTGTGGGCAGCGCAGCGGAGACAAACGCGCTCCCGGCGATGGCTGTCTTGTTCGAAGGCGCGTCGAGCCCGAGCGCGGCGAACGTCGCGGCGAGCGCGGGGTCCTTGCGCACTTCGGGGACGCACGCGAACTCGATCAGCATCGCTCGCGCCGAGGGCCACCGACGCGAGGGTTCTTTCGCGAGCGCGCGATCGACGACGCGAACAAACGCTTCGGGGAGCGAGGGCTCGACCGCGCCGAGCGACGGAACGGGCTCGAGCGTCACCTTCGCGAAGAGCTCGCGGATGTTGTCGGCCGAGTAGGGGCGCTGTCCGCTCGTGCACTCGAAGAGGACGACGCCGAGGCTCCAGAGGTCGGCGCGCGCGTCGGTGTCGAGCTCGCCGCGGACCTGCTCGGGCGCCATGTAGTGCGGCGTCCCGAGCAGCGATCCGGCGCGCGTCAGGCGTATCCCCTGCACGTCGAGCCGAGCGACGCCGAAATCAATGAGCTTCGGCTCGACGCTCCCGCGCGGCTCTCTGTGGAGCACGATGTTCTCGGGCTTGACGTCACGGTGGATCATGCCCGCGGCGTGCGCGGCGTCGAGCGCGTCGAGCACGGGCAGCACGATGCGGGCGCACTCGGTGATCGAGAGCTTTCCCGCGCGGTTCATGTGCGCTCGGAGCGTCTCGCCGTCGAGGAGCTCTTGCACGAGGTAGAGCGTGTCGTCGCTGGTTCGACCGAGGTCGAGCACTTGAACGATGCCCTTGTGTCCGACGCGGCTGAGCGCGCGAGCCTCGCGGAAGAACCGCTCGACGGACTCTTCGTTCTTCGAGACGTCGTCGAACAAGAGCTTCACTGCGACAGGCCGCTCGGTCCACTGGTGCACGCCGCGGTAGACCGCGCCCATGCCGCCGAGCCCGAGCAGCTTCTCGAGTCGATACTTGTCGTCGAGCACCGTTCCGACACGGTCCCGCGCTGTTTGTTGGTCGAGCATCGCGGCGCCTTGCGAAGTCGCTACTCGAGCACGAGCGCGCCGGTCGCGATGTGGCCGACCGCTTGCGAGCTGTCGATCAAATCTGGTGTGAACGACACCGCGTAGCCCATCGTAATTCCCCCGGGCGGAATCGCGCCGATCGACGTGACAGGTCGCGCGGTCACTTGCAGCTCGTGGTCGCCGACGGGCAGCTCTGCGATCGCAGAGAGATAGAGCCCTTGCGAGTTCTGGGCGTTGCTCGACTGCACCATGACCTGCGCGAGCGGGACGACCATCGCCCCAGTCCGACGCACGAGACGAACGTCTCCCACCGGTCCGTCGCTGAGGACCCTCGCGCTCGCGATCCTCGCGAAGAAGAGCACGCGTCGGGGCGCCGTCAGCCTCACGCGAATCGGCTCGAGGTTGCGCGGGTCGCTGTAGACCGGCATCGTCGTCGTGCCCCACATGGGTTCGGAGTTTCGCGAGGCGAACATGCGGACTCCCGCGCCGAACACCGCCGCCCCGAGTCGCGCCGGGGTCTGCGGCGTTCGAAACCGCGGCATGCCCGAGAAGTGCGTCGCGAGCGCGCCGTCGAGGCGAACGGACGCATCCGCGGGCCCGAAGCTGTTTCGGTATCCGTAGCGCGTCAGGCGCGCGGTGATCATCGGCGCGAGCGCCGTGCTCGAAGGTTGCGCCGCGAGCATCGGGTGCGGCAGCTCTGCGTCGTCGTAGTAGGCCGCGCCGCGCGCGAGCGTCGCGCCGTCGGACAGAAGGTCCCACTGAACAGGGCCCGCGGCGGACGGGGGCGTCAGCGCATAGAGCGCGCCGCCGCCCGCGGGAATCATCGGTCGCACCGCAGGCGCGAGCGGAATCACGCGGTCTTGTCCCATCGCGAGCGGAGGCTCGGCTGCGCTCGGCGCCCACTCCGAGAGCGTCGTTCGTTCGAACGTCGAGAGCGAGTCGAGCAACACGGCGCTGTAGTTGACCGTGAGCGCTCCGTCGCTCGCGACGGTGATCCCGCGGTCGGGGCGAACGCCGTAGATGATCTGCGCGTTGCCCGCAGCGGTCCCCAATGGGTCGTAGTGCCAGAACGCGGGTCGAATGCGGTGCATCCCCGCGGCGAGCTGCATGATGGCGACGGTGCTCAGCGTCGCGGTGCGCGTGTTTCCGTTGGGGCGACGGACCACTGCGCGGCCAGCGATTTGTCCGGTCGCTGCGTCGACGAAGGCGACCTCGAGCGCGCCGAGCGTGTTCGTGCTCGTGAAGAACACGTTCGAGAGGCTCAGCGAGAGGAGCACGGACGTGGCCGTGGGCTGGTTGACGACGAACTCGGGCACCTCGGTGAGCGGGCGCGGCATCGGCGTCGTGCTCGCTGGGAGATCGATCACCCGCTCGTCGGTCGCGGTGAGCTGGTGCTGCGCGGCGATCACGCAGCGAACCTCGACGCCCGAGACCGTGGTCTCGCGCATCGGCGCGGGCGAGGGGAGGATCACCGTGCACGTCTGCGCGCTCGTCCCTCCGGTCACGTTGATTGTGTGTGCCGTCGTGGGGAGCGGCGTCGACACGTCGAAGTCGATCGGCGCCCCTGCGGCCGCGGTGAACGTCCGCGCGACGCCGTTGAACGAGACGACCACGGTCCCGGTCTCGAGAAAGCGCACGCGGCCCGTGATCCTCGCGGCGGCTGTGGCATCGGGCACGTCAGTTCCAACGTCAGCGTCCGAAGCGTCTGCGACGTCCGTGAGAACGCCGCCGTCCCCGACGTCGGGCGCATCGTCGCGAGCGTCCGTCGGCGTCACGCGATCGGTGGGCACATCCGCGCTGTCTGTCAGCGTCGCGCCGTCTTCGACGCGCGCGGTCGATCGCGCAGGGATCGCGCAGCCCGCGATCACCGCGAGGGAGGTCGTCGCGATCACCGAGAGGTTCGCGATCATCGTGCGTCGCGCAGAGCGTTCGAAGTCGTTCACAGCGCACCTCCCACGGTCACGGTCGTTGCTTGCGATGAAATGATGGGCGCGAACCACACGCCTCTGCGAGCCACGCGCTCTTCGCGCCGAGGCGCTCCGCGGCTGCCCGCGACGGCCATCCAGATGGTCCCGCCGACGATCGCAGCGAGCCCGACGCCGAGCGACACTTGAGCCACCGTCGTCGGCGTATACGGATCCGGAACGCCCGGGCCGCCCATGCGAAACGCGTCCGCTTGCTGTTGCGTGAGACACACGATTTCGGCGCCCGCCGCGCGACAACCCGCGCTGCTGAGCGCGCCCTGCGCGACCGCCGCCATCACACCGGACGTGATCACGAGCGCGCCGCCGAGCCCGAGCGTCACGAAGGGACCCGCGCCCGCCCGCGCTGCGAAGCCTGGCTCCTCGCGGATCGGCGTTGGCGTTGGCGTTGGCGTTGGCGTTGGCGTTGGCGTCACGCGGCCGTTGCCGCCGTTCGGTGGGCGAATTTGCTGCCCGTTGCCGCTTCCGCTGTTGGCGCCGTTTCCGCTCGTGCCCTGGGCCCCCGTGCCTCGGGAGCCCGTGCCCTGCGTTCCGGTGCCCTGCGTTCCGGTCCCTTGGGCGCCCGCGCCCTGGGTTCCCGCGCCAGCGCCAGTGCCCTGCGTCGAGGGCTCGGGCGCCGCGAATCGTTCGGGGATCGTGATGCTGAGCATCGCGCCCGGCGCGCCGCGGACGGTCTCGCGATGCACTTCGACGGTGGGCGCGCTCGCCTCGACGATGTGCTCGCCCGGGTCGAGCGCGATCGGAACCGTGACGTCCGCCTCGGACAGCGCTCGACCATCGACGCGCAGCACGAAGCCCGCGCGCCGCGCGGACGGCAAGCTCAGCGCGAGCAGCACGACGCTCCGCTGGCTCGACGAGAGCACTTGTCGACACGCCGCGAGGATCATCTCGCGTCGCTCGAGCGCTTCGTTGCGGCTCGCTTCGCGGACGCACAGCTCGGCGAACTCCATCGCGCTCGCGTGACGACCGAGGGCGGCGCGCTCTTGCGCGATGAAGAGCCGCAGCGACGGCGACATCTCGATGCGCCCTGCTTGTTCGGCGAAGGCGAGCGCTTGCTCGTGATTGTTCGCGCGGGCCGCGGCTTGCGCGCGCTCGACGAGGGCGCGACGCGTGACCATCGCAGACTCGGAGATCGTCGGCGCGCTCTGCGCGAGCGCCGCGGACGGAAGGACCATCGCGAGCCCCGCCAACGCCGCGAGCGCGATCGGCGCGGCGGGCCTTCGCTGTGCCTTGGAGCGAGAAGAAGATCGTAGTTCGGTCATCACGAGGTCTGAGCTTGAGGCTACGAAGGTGCGTCGACCCTCAAACTAGTTTGAGCGTCGTCGATTCTTTCGATCGCCTGAAAAATAGCAGACCAATCGCGCGTGCCGTCAGTCGATGCTGTAGTGACCTGGGCGGTCCATCCTCCCCTGCGTTCGACCCGCGTCGCGCGTCCTACGCGCGAGGGACGCGTCGGTCGACGGCGGCGCCGCGTCCCGCTCGGGCGCCATCCCTTGCGTTGGGTTCGCGGCGTCGCTCGGCGTGGCTGCGTCGATCGTCGTCGAGACGCCTGCGTCGATCGACTCGGTGACGGCGTCGGGGGCGCTCGTGCCGAGCGCGCTCGATTGAGCATCGACGACGAGGTTCGCCGCGGGCGCGATCGCGTCGGGCGCTGAATCGACGGTGGTCGGGGTGAGCGTCGGACGCGCGGCGGGCGGCGCGGTCATGGACCAACGAAGCGCGGCAAGACACGCGACGACCGTCGAGATCGCGATCGCCCACTGCGCGGCGCGCGACGATGGCTGGTCGCGGCGCGCTGATTTTTGTGTGTCGGGGGCGGGGCGGTTGGCGCCGGCGAGCGAGCGCGCAGAGCCGTCGACGAACTCGGGTTCCCACCGCGCGCGGACGCGCTCGGTCGCGAACGGAAGCAGCGCGCGTCCGAAGGCCCACACGCTCGGAAACCGCTGCGACTTGTCGACGGACATCGCGCGCAGAAGCACCTCGTCGAACCCTTGTGGAACCCCCGTGGTCCTCGCGCTCGGCGCTTCGGCCCCGCCTTGCGCGACGAGCCTGACGAGCGCGGGCAGCGTGTGCGCGGTGAACGGGGGCTCGCCGCACACACATTCATAGAGGACGACCGCGAGCGAGTACTGATCGCTCCGCGCGTCGACTTCGGTGGGGCTTCGATGCGCCTCGGGCGGCATGTAGAGCGGCGTCCCGAGGGTGGCCTTGGTGGCGGTGAGCTTCTCGGGGTCCTTCGAGTCGACGTCCTTCGAGAGCCCGAAGTCCACGAGCTTCGCCGTCGCGACGCCGCGCTTGACCGTCGAGAGCGCGATGTTCTGCGGCTTGATGTCGCGATGGAGCACCGCGGCGTCGTGCGCGCTCGCCACCGCCGCGCACACCGGAACGACGAACTCGAGGGCTTCTTCGACCGACAGCCTGCCGAGCCGCTCGAGCCGCGCGCCGAGGTCTTCGCCGTCGATGAACTCCATCACGAGAAAGGGTGTTCCCTCGTGTTCGCCTTGGTCGATGACCTCGACGATGTGCGGGTGCCTCACGCGCGACGCCACCATGCCCTCGCGCTCGAAGCGCCGCGCGAGCGCGGGATCCACCGCGAGGTGCGCGTGTAGCGTCTTGATCGCGACGCGTCGCTGCAAGATGAGCTGCGTCCCCTCGTACACGGCGCCCATCGCGCCGCGGGCCAAGAGGCGGTCGATGCGAAACTTCTCCGCGAGGATGAGGCCCGGAGCGAACTGCTCGCGCTCGCCCGAGGGGCGCTCTGCGCCGCCGTGTTTTGTCGGAGGAATTTCGTCGCTCATGCACAGCGCCACCCGCGAAGCGTCGTCTTCCAACGTCGACGAGCGATCGCGTCGCGGCAATGTCCCCCGTAGTCTTACCGCGACGGAGCGCGCGCGAAAATGCGCGTCGCTGCTTCGTCGCGCGAACGTCGCGCGCTCAGCGAACGGCGTTGAACGTGCGGAGGTACGCGATCAGCGGCGCGAGCTCGCTGTCCGCGAGGCGCGCGGCCGGGATCGGGCGCATCGTGCCGTGCCCGTTGCGGATCACGTTGCGCATCTCGGCCTCGGGCGTGCGCTTGTTCTCGAGGCGCGGACCCGTAGGCGCGCGAACGCGTCCGCCAACGGTGCGGGGCATGTGGCAGTTGGCGCACACCGCGGACCACGCTTGCTGTCCCGTGCGCGAGCCGACGCGCGGCGGCGCCGTGGGCGCGGCCGACTGCGCGCCGGCGTTGGACACGACCAACGCACCGACCAGTGCGCCGACCAGAGCGAGGGCACGACGCGCGTTCGTTTGCTGCATAGTTCGATTCCTCCAAGAGTCTCGTTCGAGTGCTGTTCGTGAGCGACGTCTCTGCAGTTCGACTGCGTCGACCGCCGCCCGAGCGGCGACGGATCCTACACAACCGAGCGCCTCGCTCGTGTATTTCGTCACGATCGGCGGTAGCGACCGTCGATGGCGCGATGGACGCGCGCCCCGGCCCGCGGATTCAATGCAATCCTCCCGAGCGTTGTTGGTTTCGGACGTGACACCGATACGAAAAAACTCTGCTGTTGGCGCCCTCGCGTGGGCGCTCATCGCCGCGACCCACGCCGCCTGCGCGTCCGCTCCTGTCGCGATCCGGCCGACGCTCAACAGCACATCGCAGCCCTCGGGCTCGGGACAGCAGGCTTCGACCCCCGACGCCGCCGTCGCTGACGCCGCAGCGCCGACTCCGCTCGTACGGGCAGTTAATGTCTCTCGTTGTCCTTTGAGTTTCGATGACGCTGACGTCGAGCTCGCGCGCGTCGGAGGGCAGCCCATCACGGCGTGCGACGTGGCCCTCGTATCGATGACGGCGCTCCGCGAGGGGGGCGCGCCGTTGACGCCGAGAGAGGCACTCGCGCGGGCGGTGCGCGACGCGACGTTCGCGCAGGAGGCGTCGGCGCGCGGGCTCGATCGCGAGGCCGACGTGCAAGAGCGGCTGCAGCGAACGCTCGCGGACGGCGTCGCGCGGGACGCGGCGCGAAGGGCGTTCGTGGTCCCCGAGCGCGCGACGATCCAGCGCTATTTCGACGAGCACCGCGCGGAGTTCGACCGCGCGGCGCGCGTGCACGTTCGGGCCGTCGTGCTCGAGAGCGAACGCGCAGCGCGCGAGGCGATTCGCGCCCTCGCGACAGGGGCAGACTTCGCGGAGCTCGCGCGGACGCGCAGCGTGATCGCTGGGGCGCAGCGCGACGAGGGCGACCTCGGGCTCGTGACCGACGAGGGGAGCGAGCTCGTTCCGCGCGCGGTGGCGCAGCGCGCGTTCGCGCTGACGGAGTTCGCCGCGGTCGACCCCGAACCCGTGCGTGTCGAGGTCACCGTGCTCGTCGGTCGACGACGAAGGCCGCAGACGCGCGTGCGATTCTTCGTCGTTCAACGGCTCGAGCGCATCGATGCCGAGCCCGCCACGCTCGACGGCGTCGCGCGTCGCATCGCGTTTCGCCTCTCGCTGAGCGGCTTTCGCGCGGCGCTCGTCCGCGCGCGGGCCGAGCTCCTCGCCGCGGCGCAGACGACGGACCCGGTCTCGATCGACGCGCGGGCGCTCACTCGCGTGGCGCTCAGGCCGTCGCCGCGCGCGAGCAGCGGTCGTCGGTCGTCGCGCGTTGCCGCTCCGCGCCGTCGGTGATACTTCGCCACGAGCACTCTTCGGTTCGAGACATGCTCGCACTCACCCCTGCAGACCTCCAACGACTGCCCCGAGATCACGCTCGCATGTCGACCTTTCGCGCTGGCCTTCGCTCGAGCTTCGCGCTCGCTGTTGTCTCGACGATCGCGCTCGCGGGGTGCCCGAAGCCGACTCCCCCCAACGATCAGGCGCGCGACGCCGCTGCGGCCCCCGTCGCGAGCCGCGACGCGTCCAACGATCCGTGCGCGGACCTGCCTGCGCAAGAGCGGGACGCGGTGCTCGCGCGCGTCGGCGACACGACGCTGACGGTCTGCGATTTTGCTCGCAGGCTCGCTGGGCAAAACCCTTACCTCCGCGCCCGCATGAACACGCCCGACGCCCGGCGCGCGCTCGTCCGCGCGTGGGTCGACGGAGAGCTCCTCGCCCTCGAGGCCCGGACGCGCGGGCTCGACCGCGACCCGTCCGTGCGAAACGCCGTCCTCTCGCAGCTCGCGCGGCAGATCGAGAGCGAGGTTCGCAGCGGCGTCGCAGCAGCCGTCGTGAGCGAGTCGGACGTCGAGCGCTACTACCGCGAGCACATCGCCGAGTACGAGACGCCCGAGCAAGTGCGCTTCTCGCAGGTGGTGCTCTCGAGCCGCGCGGACGCGACGCGCGTCCTCGCAGAGGCGCAGCGGGCGCCGACGGACGACAGCGCGTGGCGGGCGATCGTTCGCCGCGACACGCGTGATGATTCGGGCCGCGAAACGGGCGGCGACGTGGGGTTCGTGTCCGTCGAGGGCTCGGCGCAGGTGCCCGCAGAGGTCGCTCGGGCCGCGTTTCGCCTGCGAAACGTCGGTGAAGTGCTCGGCGAGGTCATCGAGAGCGCCCACGGCGGGCCGGGCCGATCGCCTGCGTTTCACGTGCTCCGCATGATCGCGCGCAGAGACGCGCTGCGCAGGCCCCTCGACGACGTGCGTCGCGCGATCCGAAATCGCCTCTTCGAAGAGCGCAACGACCAGGCGCAGACCCGCGCCGTTCGCGACCTCATCGAGCGCCTTCGCCGCGAAACGCCCGTGCAAATCGAAGAGAGCGCGCTCTCGTCGGTGCGGATCGATGTCCCGCCCGGGACTCCGCCGGCGATCCGCGCGGGCGTGGGGCAGACGCTCATCCCGCCGGGGGTGCAAATTCCCGCTGCAGGGTCGCTCGATCGGCGTTGAGCGCGGGCTCGCCTTGGGTGACTTTGGCGGTGAAGCGCTGTATAGCCCACACGCTCCTGTGAATCGCCTGCACCGTCTCGGGTGTGTGTTGTCCCTCGTCGCTGCGCTCCTCGCGCCTGCGCAGGCTCACGCCGAAGTCGTCGATCGCATCGTCGCCGTGGTCGAAGAAGACGCGATCTTTCTGTCCGACGTCGAGCGGAGGCTCCGGCCGTTCGAGCGGCAGCTCGCGCAGGTTCCGGACAGCCGCGTGCGCGCAGAGCGACGCGAGCTGCTCTATCGCGAGACGCTCGAGAAGATGATCGACGACGCGCTCATTCGCCGCGCCGCGACGCGATTGCAGGTCAACGTGACGCCCGCGGACGTCGACCGGATGATCCAGGGCCTCGCGCAGCAGCACGGGGGAAATATCCAGGACATCTACGACGCCATCGAGTCCGAAGGCGTCACGCGCGCGGAGTACCGCACGATGATGGAGGCCGAGGTCCTCCGCCTTCGCGTGATGAACATCCGCATCCGAAACCGGGTCAACGTGAGCCCGTCGGACATCCAAGAAGAGTATCGGCGCCGCGTTCGCGCGGCGGCAGACAGGTCCCCGTTTCAAGTCGCGCACTGCTTCGTGGCCTTTCCCGAGAACCCGACGAGCGCGCAGATCGACGCGACGCGGGCGCGGGCCGAGCGCGTCGCGGCGAGGCTTCGCGCGGGAGAAGATTTCGCGGCGGTCGTGGCGGACGCGAGCGAAGACGCAGCCACCCGCGAGCAAGGCGGAGACCTCGGGCTGATCGATCCGCAAGACCCCGACGCGCCCGCGCCCGATTGGCTCGTCAACGCGGTCCGCTCGCTCCAGCCCGGGCAGCTCAGCGCGGTCACCCGCGGAGAAAACGGGTTTCACATCTTTCGATTGCTCTCTCGACAGGCCCCCGCGGTGCAGCCGCTCGCAGATCAGCGCGACGAGATCTACAGCGAGCTGATGAACCGCGAAATGGCCCGCCAGCAGCGTGCGTACCTCCGTGAGCTCCGCCAGCGCGCCGCCGTCGACGTTCGTCTCTGAGCGCGGCTGCGCTCGCGTACGGGATCGTCGCGCTTGTCGAGAGCGGCCGCTCCTCGCGCGATGGTCGCGGCGCTTGCGTGCGCTCTCGGCGCTCGTATTGCTCGCGCTCGTCCCGAGCTGCGGATCGTCTCGCGCCAACGCGCTCGAGGACGCGTCGCTCGTCGCTCGAGGCGCCGATGGAGAGGCTCCGCGCGCGCCGAGCGACGACGCATCCGCCGCGATCAACACGCAGCCAAATGGAACAAACCCGCGCGACGTCGCGCCGAGCGAGCGCACGCAGCGCGGTGAGTCGTGCGAGCGATGGAGCGCCGTCCGCGCAGAGCCGGGCGTCACGCGCTCGGGCAGCGCGCGGGGGCCCGCGTTCGAGCAGGTTTGGCAGACGCGACGAGGGCGTTGGCTCGCGGCGACGCGGCGAACGCTGTGCGCGAGCGACGATCAGGGCCAGACGTTTCAAGAGAAATTCACCGTGCGCGCGCCCGCTGAAATCTCCCTCGCGCAGACCGAGCGTCGCGGTCCGTGGCTCGCGGTCGCGCGCTCCGAGCGCACGCAACGCGAGATCGAGCAGGGCACGCCGTCGCGCGTGTTGAGCGCGTGGCTCTCGAACGACGACGAGGCGCGCTCGTTCGAGCCGCTCGCGTTGCCCGAGGCGCCGACGCCGATCCTCGCGGTCTTCACCGATCGCTTGGGAACGCTCTTCGCCAGCACCGAACGCGCGCTGTTTCGCCGCGCGCTCGACGAGTCGCGCTGGGAGGGCCCCCTCGCGTTGCCCGGTCGCGCGATGAAGACCATCGACGCGTGCGGGCGCGTGTTGCTCGCGCAGAGCACGGTCGACGAAGACGGCTCGTACTCGTTTCGCAGCTTCGATCGCGGCCGACGCTGGCACCCGTTTCGATTGGGCGTGATCGGGATCAACGACGATCGCGCGATCGTTCGGTGCCTCGGGGCGCGCGGCGCGATCGAGGCGGGGCGCGGCCCGTTGCCTTCGCACTGGAGCTTCGACGGCGGCCGCACGTGGAAGCCCGCTCCGTACGACGACCGTGCGCGCAGGCTCGCGCGCGAGCGGCCCGACGGAGCTTCGGCGGTGCGCTGTCGCACGGGCCCTGCGGACACGATCGAGTGCCAAGACAACGCGCGAACGCGGCTCGTCGAGGGCTCGCGTCGCGACGTCGAGGTCTACGCGCCCGGCAGCTGCGAGCACGTCACGGCGCTCGACCTTCGAACGACCGTCGCCTTCGGCCCCTCGTGCGGGCTGCTCGTGTCGAAGGACCGCGGCGGACTGTGGTTTCAGCGCTCGGGCGCCGCAGTCGCGAGCGAGAGCAACGAGGACGAGGGACGCGGAGGCTTCGTCGAGCGAACGTCGGCCTGGAGGCTCGACGGATCGATCTGGTGGACCTTCGATCAGGGCGCGCGTTGGTCACCGGTCGCGAGCGTGATCGGGCGAACGTTGCTCCACGGCGTGTTCGTCGATCGTCGGAGGGGCGTGTTCGTCACGAGCACGGGGTGGGTCGTCGCGACGCGCGACGGCGGGCGCAATTGGACCTACGTCCTGCGCGGCGAAGTCGAGCGCATCAGCGCCGAGGGCTCGATGGTGTACGTCACGACGCCGACGACGGTGCGCGTCTCGCCGGACGGCGGCGTGCACTGGTGGCTTCCGGGCGTGGGCTCGGGCGGCGCGCGCTTGCGCACGACGGTCGAGCGCGAAGGAGACGTGCGCCTCGTGCGCTTGAGCGACGGGTTCAAGGTCGAGCAACGCGGGCAGCGCATCGAGCTGAGCTCGAGCGGCAACGGCGAGCGCGCGCAGCTCGCCACGATCGAAGAGCGCGCCACGGTGCTCGTCGCCGCCGATCGCGACGCGCGCGGCGCGATTCGCGTGCTCTTGTCGGACGGAACGATCTTGTCCCGCGCCGCGACCGCGAGCCGCCGCGACGGCCCTCGCCGTCGCGTGAGCGACGCGCGCCGAAGGAGTCGACGGTGAACGACAGGACCGTGGGCGACGGGCTCACTGCGCTCGCGCGCGCGATGCGCGCGCACCTCGGGGCGAACGCCAAGGTGTTCGAGGTGGGCGGCGACGGCGCGCGACGCGCGGCGCGGGCGCTCGCGATGGAGGGCGTCGCGATCGAGCCTGCTCACGGAGAAGCGTCCGTGGCCGCCGCGGTGGGCGCGCGGGCGGGCGGAGCGATGGTGTGGCTGCTCGCGAGCGGAAGCGCCACGGAGCTCGCCGCGCGCGCGATGCGCGACGCGCGACGCGCGGAAGCGGGCTCGCTTCGCGTCGTGATCCCGTCGCACGGGGACGACGTGGGAGCGCTCGTTCCGCTGGCGGACGGCGCGGACCTCGCGGCGCTCGACGGGGCGCCGTGCGCGCGTCGCGTCGCCGAGAGCGCACACGAAATCGAGTCGCTCGTCCGCGAAGCAGCGGCGCCCGACGAACGCGCGCGCGACGCGAAGACCTCGACCGCGATCGTCTTCGATTTTCGCGCGATCGGCCTGCGCATCGCATCGCTCGCGCACGATCCCGCCCTCGACGCGCGAGACGCTCCCTTGTCTGCGCGCGTCGCGCTCGTGTCGTCCGGCTCGTTCGAGAGCGCCCGCGCCGCGTCGCGATGGTTAACGGATTCTTCTGTCTCTTGTGTCACGATTCGCGCGGGAGCCGGTGCGCCTTCGAGCGAGCAGATGTCCTTGCTCGAGCGCGTCGAGGTGGCGGTCGTTCACGAGCTCGGGGCGCCGTTCGACCCTGCGCGGTGGGCGCTCGCGCGATGGGCCGAGCGCGCGATGCCGCGCGCGAAGCTCGTGTTGTTGGCGAGCGGACCGGCGTCGGCGTCCGCGTTTTGTCAGGCCGTCGCGAGCGAGAGCTCGATGCGTCGCGCGGCGCTCCAGGCGGCGTCTCGGTCGCTCTCGGTGCAGCTCGTCGGTCCGCCGTCGACGCGGTTCGCCGCGGTCGAAGCGGCGCTCGAAGCGTTGACGGACGCGGGGCTCGCGCCGTCGGCCGAGTGTGTCGAGCCGACGCACGCGCGAATCGACTGCGACGCAGGGCCCGCGGGCGCGACGGGGACGAGCGGTTGGGTGCTGATCGTTCCGGGACTCAGCGTGCAGGCGCCGATCGAGCCGAGCCTTCGCGGCGGGGCGATGATCGCGGAGGCGGCCCTCGGGTCGCCGTTGCTCGCGCGCGAAAGCGCGATTGTGCCGGGGCCCGAGGACCAAGCGGCGCTCGCGGTCGCGGCGGTGCACGCCGAGCTCGAGCTGCGCGAAAACCAGCATTCTAGCGAGGCGATCGCAAAAGTAGCCGCTGCGTTGGACCGGGCTCGGGGTGGGGGTTCACCGTGGGCGGAGGTGCGCGCGAGGTCGTTGCACCTCCGGTCGCTGCGTTGAGGCTTGCTGCGCGGGGTGACGCTCTGGTATCTCCGAACGCGACGCAGTGGAAACCCGGTCGGCGCACACGCACAGAGCGTTCGTTGAACGACCGGCAGAGCTGACAGCGACGCGTCCATCGTGGATGGCGGAGGCGAGACGATGAATCCGCAGATGGTGATGTACGAAGAGGAGTTCAACCAGATCCAGGCCGTCGTCGAGCGGCTGGTGAAGGAAGCGAACGCCAAGGTCGTTTTCATCGTCGACAAGAACGGCCAATTGATCGCGGCCGCTGGCGACACCGAGAACTTGGACACGACCTCGCTTGCCTCGCTCACGGCCGGCAACATCGCCGCCACGGGCGGGATGGCCCGGCTGCTTCGCGAAAACGAGTTCGCGACGCAGTACCACGAGGGTGAGAAGGCCAACATTCACATCCAGCTCGTGGGCAATCGAGTCATCCTCGTGGTGATCTTCGACGCCCGCTCGTCGCTGGGCCTCGTTCGCCTGCGTGTTCGCAGGGCGTCGGACGAGCTCAACGCGATCTTCGAGGCGCTGCTCACCAAGGTTCAGAGCCCCGATCGCAACGATGTCCTGACGGAGATCACCGACGCGGACATCGACAACCTCTTCAACGACTGACCACGAAAACAGAAGCCGCTCCCTCGGGCGACGCGCGAGAAAGGTCCTGGTCGTATGTCGTTCATCAACTACCTGTCGCGAGAGATCAACTGCAAGCTCGTCTACTACGGGCCGGGTCTCTGCGGCAAAACGACGAATCTGCAGTTCATCTACAACAAGACTGCGCCCGAGGCGAAGGGCAAGATGATCTCGCTCGCCACCGAGCAAGAGCGCACGCTCTTCTTCGACTTCCTGCCGATTTCGCTCGGTGAAATCCGCGGTTTTCGCACGCGCTTCCACCTGTACACCGTCCCCGGCCAGGTCTTCTACGACGCGTCGCGAAAGCTGATCTTGAAGGGCGTCGACGGAGTCATCTTCGTCGCCGACTCGCAGATCGAGCGCATGGAAGCGAACATCGAGTCGATGGAGAACCTCCGCACCAACCTCGCGGAGCAAGGCTACTCGCTCGACAAGATCCCGTTCGTCATCCAGTACAACAAGCGCGACCTGCCCAGCGCGGCTCCGATCGAAGAGCTGCGCCAAGCGCTCAACGCGAACAACGTCCCCGAGTACGAAGCGGTGGCGGCCAAGGGTGACGGCGTGTTCGACACGCTCAAGGCCATCACGAAGCTCGTGCTCACCGAGCTCAAGAAGGGCTCGGGCCAGCAGTAGGCGCAACGGGGGAGGGGAGTCGTCGGGGGAGCGAGCACGCCGCCATTCTCGAAATCGAGAATGGCGTACGCGCTGTGATTCGAGCGCTGTTGCGCCGGTGGACGAGCGCGCGTCCGAAGGGCGCGGTCACCGTTCGTCGCGCCGAGCGATGCGGCCCCAATGGGACGATTTCAGGGGCGAAGAGAGATTCTGATCGCGGCGTGTGTCGTCGCGGCCCTCGCCGGATCGAGCGGACCGCGCAGCCCCTCGCCCGCCGCGCCGCGAGAAGCGCGGGTCGATCCCGCGACAGAAGCGCCGACGCTCGCGCTTGGCGACTGGATCCCCGAGTGGCGGTCGGAGCCCCTCGTCGTCGAGTCGACGCCCGAGCGCACGCTGCTCGTTCAGGGGAGCGTGCGCGCGATCGTCCACGATGACGGGCGGATCGAGCTCGGTCGAGAGCGACCGCGACACGTGATTCGATCGTGGTTTCGAAGCGGGCAGGGGCGCTGGGTGTTCGTCACGTCCGACGGGTTGGTGCTTTCTGCGCAAACGTTCACGGCCGCGTTCGAGACGCGCGCAGAGCTTCCGAGCGAGCCCGACGACGCGCCCACGCGAAGCGGCTTCGCGTGGATCGCCGCGGTCCGAACGGACGGATCGCGTTGGTGGAGCCTTCGAGATCCCGCCCATCCGCGACGCGCGGACATCGATTCGCTCGAAGCCATCGCCGACGTCCAGTGGCTCGCGGACGGACGAGAGATCGCCGTGTCGCAAGCCGGCCGCGTGCTCCTCCGCAGCGCGCACGACGAGTGGCGCCCCGTCGCGCTCGCCGGCGACTTGGCGTTGAATTTGAAAATAGACCCACAATTCAACGTCGAGGTCGTGGGCCTCCGCCACCGCTGGAGGCTGCGCGGTGACGCGCTCGTGCGCAGCGACGCGGCGCTCGCAGACCCGCAGGCCCCACCGCAAACCGCGTGGCGAATCGCACGGTGGAACGACTTCTGGCGTCGCGCGCTCTGGTCCGCGACGAGCGCTTGGTCCTCCGCGGATGTCCGCGTACCCGTACACGTGTACCTCTCGTTGCCCGGGCGTTATGCGGAGGCCGAGACCATCGACGGCCGTCGCCGAGCGTTCGGCCTCGAGCTCGCGTCGACAAACGTCGGTCCCTTTGGCCCGGGCGGCGTCGCGTACGAGGTCTCGAATCCCTTCGCTGCGAGGCGCTTTGTCGTTCGAGGTCTCGACGGGACGCTTCGAGACGACGTCACGTTTCCCGAAGCGCTGCTGATCGATACACCGCTCTTCGCGAGCGACGCGAGCGTCGTCGCCCTGCCACACGAGGACGGAACTGTCCCGTGGTGGTCGCGCGCGACAGGGTGGCGCTCGTCGTCGTTTGCGTCGTCGATTCGCTGGCGATCCACTGGCGAATCCGCGTTGTTCGGCGACGATGACACCGGGCTCGTACGTGCTGCGTTGCGCGCCGACATCCCCACGGCCACGATGACGACGCGGTTCGACTCGCTAGGACTCGATTTTGTGGGCGGCGCAAAGGTCGCGGCCTTCGGCGCAGCGGGGCCCGTGCGTTCGTGGCTCGTCGCTTCGAAGAGCGACCCGTCGCGTTGCGTCGCGCTGGTCGATGACGGCCACCACGTCGCGCGAGTCACCGTGCCCGACTGCGCGCTGCTCGACGAAGTTCTCTTTGCGGATCCGTCGTTCGGCGTCGTCGCAAACGAGAGCGAGTTTCGAGTCACGCGCGACGGCGCTCACTGGCAGTCCTTCGCGCGCGAATACTGTGCTCACTGCAGCTCAGCGTCTGGTGCGAACTCGATTCTGCTCGCGCAGGACGGGATCGTCGTGCCTCCGTCGCATCGCGTGTCGAGAGCGATCGAGGCGAGCGACGCTGGCATCATTCGCCGCGCCGCCGGGATTGACGGTGACGAGTACGTGCCTCCGTCGAGCGTGCATCCCAGCGTCGATTGCCGTTCGATTCGAGCTTCGACGACGGCGAGCTTCGCGAGCCCTGGCGCCCGGTTGATGGTCGTCGATGACGCTTCTGGCCCTGAAGCGTCGGTGCGCTGGCGCGCGAACGGCGGCCCGATACGCAGGTGGGCTGGCGTCGCTCCGTGGGAGCGCAGCCGAGCGGGCGACTCGGTCACGTGGACGCCGCGCGTGCTCGATGATCGCGGCGCGGTGTTCGAGCGCTGTGTGCACCGCGAGGACGCGCTGGCGCAGTGCGCGGTTTACATGGCCTCGCCTGCGGGCGTGTTGGTCGACGTCGCGTTTCAGTCACGCCCCACAGCCATCGCGTTGAACGACGTCGTCGTCGAGCGTTCGGACGGCGGCGTTGTCTTCTTCTTGGGGACGCGCGACGAGCGCGGCTACGCGCAGTGGCAGCAGCGACGATGGGACGGCTCGATCGTTGCGTGGGGCGAAATGCTGGTTGATTCGTGGGTGCACGGGCTCGCGAAGACCGAGCGCGGGTGGGGTGTCGTGCTCGAACGTGGCGGGCGCTCGGTGTTTCGAGCGTTCGCGGACAACGCCGATGAGTGGTTCGACGCCGAGGTCGGCGAAGCGTGCGGCGGCCCCATCGATGACGAGCGCATCTTCTACGCTCGAATCGGCGCGCCTCGAGTGACGTTCGACGATGACGAGGCGAGCGGCGTCGTCGCGGAGCTTCGCCCGTCGAACGGAGTTTGGTGTGTGTCGCAGCTGCGCACCGCGACGGGCGGAATCGCCCTGACGCCGGCGAGTGGATTCGATCTTTCGCTTCGGCCCGCGCGCGATGGTCGGTTCTTTGGCGATGTGACCCACGTTCGCGACGGACGGATCGAACGACGCGCGCTGCAGTGCACGCGCGTGTGGCGGGACGGTCGGATGCACGCAATCATCTGAGCGCCGATCGCGACGGCGACGATTCGCGCTGCGGATTGCGTTCCGCTCGCCTTGCGTTCGTCCCGCGTGCGCTACGCTCGGTGCTCGTCGGCGCTTCGATGGACCATCCGCTTCTCACCGCTGGTGTGCTCGTGTGCCTCGTCGCGCTCTACGCGGCGTTCGCGACGCGGGCGCAGCTCCTGCTCGATTGGCCTGCGCGCAAGGTGCGCCTTCGCGACGGCAGCAAGTCTTCGCACGGACCGTTTCGCGCCCTCGAGCACACGGGCGAAAAGGACGTGGGCGCGGGCCCTCCGTGGCCTGTCCATCTCACGGCGCTGCTCGGTCACGGGATCTCTCCGCTGAGCTTCTTCGTCACCGTGGGCATCTGGAGCTACGCGTGGACCGCGGTCTCGAAGGACTCCGATCCGAGCAGCAATTTGCCCGGGGTCGTCGTGCTCGTCGCGGTGGTCGTCGCGTTCGTCCTCGGGCGGCACCAGTGGCGCGGCTCGACGGTGTCGCTCACGACGGATTTCGCCGCCGCGAGAGCGCACACGGCGCGCGCGGTCGCCGGTCGCCTCGTGGTCGATGCTGTTCCGATCGCGCTCATGGTCGCGGCCTCGGGCGCGGATCGAGACTACGTCGCGTTGGCGATGGGGTACGCGATTCCCACGGTGCACGCGCTGCTCGCGCTGCTCGCGGTGATCGTCTGCAAGCGACACTACGAAGCGGCCGCGGTGGCGCTCGAAGAGCGGAGGACCGCCACGTTCGGCGAGATCCCTCGTTGAGCGTTGCGACGCGCGCGACTACGGCGCGCCGATGTCGATCCAGCGCACGATCCGCCGACGCTCTTCGCACGTGAGGTCCGGCGGCGGGTTGAACGGCATGGAGTTGAACACGCCGACCACGTTGCGAATCAGCGGAAGGTTCATGCGCACGGTCGCCTCTTGGTCCCAGTCGAGTCCGATCGGGGCGCCGCCGCGCATTCCGCTGCCCAGCGTCGAGCTGTGGCATCGCGTGCACACGCGCGTGAGCAGCGGACCGACGAACGCCGCGAACGTGTCACCCATGGCGGGCTCGCCCGCGGTTCCCTGCGGCGCACGAAGGACGGGGCACCCTCGGACGATCTCGACATCCGGCCGCGCGTCGTCCGCTGCGTCCGCCGCGTCCGCTGCCGCATCGGTAGGCGCGCTCGCGTCGGCGTCGCTGTTGGCGGTGGCGTCGGAGAGTGTCCCCGTGTCGGGCGCTGCTCCTTCGTCGACGACGTCGCGGCCTGCGTCGATCGGCGGCGAAGGAGGGGAGCAAGCCGCCGTGAACGACGCGACGAGAAGGACGAGCGAACAGCGTTTGAAACTCACGTAGGGACCTCGCACTCGAGCAAGAAGCCAGCGCCGCGCTCGCGCCGACGGACGATCGCAGACTGTACGCCGCCCGCGGCGCAACGGTTGGCGCTCGTCGCGACGAAGCGGCGCCCGCGCGCTTGGCGGCGTGATTCGCTGGGTATTTCTTCGTGCGGCCGCGCGGTCGAGCGCGGGCGTGCGCCCCGTGAGCCTTGACGCCCTGGGCTGAGTTGCACCATGAACCTCGCTATGGCTGCCCGCGTCGAAGTGTACGTAACCGACTACTGCCCCTATTGCGTTCGCGCCAAAGGACTGCTCAAGCGCAAGGGCGTCGCCTTCGAGGAGTACGACGTGACCGGGGACGACGCGAAGCGCGCGTGGCTCCTCGAGAAGACCGGACAACGGACGGTCCCGCAGATCTTCATCAACGGCGTCTCCGTCGGCGGAAGCGACGACATCCACCGCCTCGACCGAGAAGGAAAGCTCGATTCGCTGCTACAAGCGAACCCGTGAAGGTTCGCTCCGCGCTCGCTCGTTCGCTCGCCGTCGCGCTCGTGTGCGCGGGCAGCACGATCGCAACGCCCGCGCTCGCGCAGCGCGCTCAACAGAGGTCGCCGACCAACTACCGCTCGGACGGCTGGCAACGGCTCGGGTGGGGCGCGATCCGCGGCGCGACCCTCGGCCCCATCGAGAGCTCGGTGCACCCCGGCGTCGGCTACGGAACGCCCGCGTCCGAAGAGGCCCTCGACGAGCTCGCGCGCCTCGGGTGCAACTGGGTCTCGATCACGCCGTTCGGGCGGCAGTGGGACCTGCGACACACCGATATTCAACTGGACTTCGAGCAGCCGTTCGAGCGCAACCGCGAGGCGATTCGCAGGGTGATCGCGCAGGCGCGCGCGCGCGGGCTGCGGGTCCTGCTCGTTCCGCACTTGTGGATCGACACGCCGGGGCTGTGGCGCGGCGAGATCGACCCGGGCAGCGAAGAGCGTTGGCTCGCGTGGTTTCGGAGCTACACGCGGTTCGTGACGGCGTGGGCGCGCGTCGCCGAAGAGTCCGGCGCAGAGATGCTCTCGATCGGCGTCGAGATGAAGTCCTCGAGCCAGACGCGCGTCGCGGATTGGGTTCGCGTGATCGAGGCGATCCGCCGCGAATATCACGGGCTGCTCACGTACTCGGCCAACTGGGACGAGGAGTCCCAAGTGGGCTTCTGGGACCGGCTCGACGTCGTCGGGATCAACGCGTTCTATCCCCTCGCCGAGCAAAACGGCGCGGGCCTCGACGCGCTTCGTCGCGGCGCGATCGAGCGCGCGCGGCGCCTCGGCGAGTGGGCCGAGCGCGAAGGACGCCCGGTGCTCTTCACGGAGTTCGGGTACACCGCGCGCCCGGACCCCGCGGTGCGCCCGTGGGAGTGGCCGGATTCGATGGTGGGCGTTCCTGTGGACGAGCACGCGCAGGCCGTGGCGTATCGGGCGCTGCTCGAGGGCTTCGCGTCGCGCCCGTGGTTCGTAGGCGGCTTCGTGTGGCGCTACTACGCCAATCCGATGGACGCGAGTCAGGAGGCTCCGCACGGATTTTCGCCGAGGCTTCGCGAAGGAGAGGGCGTGCTCCGAGAGCTGTACGCGCTGCGTTGGGCGGCCGATCCCGAATCCGCAGCGCTCGACTGGCGCGCGTGGTGGTGAGCGAGCGCCGCTTGGTACACCATCGGGCGTGAGCATGAAGAACGCTTGTTCGAAGCGCGCCCCGCGGTGGCTGTACGCGGCCCTCCTCGTGTCGTCCCTCGGGACCTTCGATTGTCGCGCGATCAAAGAGCGATTCACGCGCTCGTCGGACGCGGAGATCATCGCGATGGTCCCTGCGCACCGCGACCTCACCGACGCCGATCGCCTGCGAATCGGGCGGGGAATCGAGACGACGATGGCGGTGTTCTTGAGCGAGCCTGACATCGATCAGCGCATGTCGCGCGCCCTCGGTCGCCCCGTCACCAACGCCACCGAGCGTCGCGCCGCGGCGCGCGAGCTGAGCGCGCGAGGGCTCGCGAGGCTCACCGCGCGACAGCTCGACGAGGTGTACTCGATCCGCGCGGAGCTGAGCGAGCGCTCGATGGCCGTGTGCGCTGGGCTGTGGAGCGGGCGCATCGCAGACGGCGAGGTGATGGCGGCGCTCGCGAAGCTCCCGCACGCGCGCATGATCCGGTGGTTCGAGCTCGCGCAGGAGGGGACGCGCATCGCGATGGCGCCTGGATTTTCGCTGCCTTCCGAGGACACAGCGGCGATCGATCAGGTCGTCTCGCGCGCGCGCGACGCGACGCAAGGCGCCGAGCGCGAACGCTTTCTTCGCGTGCTCGAACGAGAGACCAACGCGCTCCCGCTCGAGGCGTGCGCGACCATCAAAGAGATCTATCGCGCGGCGTCGCAGGCGGATCCCGCGCTGCGCGAGCGCTTCTACCGCGCGATGGCGCGGCCCTGACCCATCACATCATCTTGAGCGCGACGATGGCCCCGGTCGCGACGAGCGCGATGGCACCAACAATCAAGAGCACCATCTGCAAGACGTTGCGCTTCGCGGGGACTGGCGTCGGCGCGGCGGATGGAGCGCTCGGGCGAATCCCCGCGTTGGGCGAGGGGTACATCGCCGTCGGATGATGAGGCGCGGCGTACGCGTACGGGTTTTGCGGTGGCTGTTGCGCGGCGTTGGCCATGCCTGACGGCAGCGGCGAGGTCGTCGCGGAGGGCGGCGCTCCGTAGCCGACGGCGCCGTACGGGCCGGGCGCGGCGGCGGGCGTGGGCGTCTGCGGTGGCATCGCGGCAGCGGGCTGCGACGCGTAGTAGTTGTTGATGTCGCCCTGCGTGACGGGCACGGTCGAGTCGATGTTTTCAGCGGCGGGCTTTTGCACCGCTGCCATGTGCGACTGCGAGATGCGCGGAGGCGGAGGCGTCGTGTTGCTCTTCGGCGCGACGGGCTTCGGTTGAACGGGTCCCGCTGCGGGAGCGGACGCTGCGCCGGGGGCGTGCCCGTACTGTTGTCGGTACTGCTCGATCGCTTCGCGAAGCGCGGCGGGGCGCTGACCATCGCTCGGCATCGCGGTGGTCTTCATCAAGTCGAGCGCTTCGTCGGGGACGTTGGTCACCGTCGGCGCCGAGGGGGCCTTCGGCGCCGCGGAGAGCCCCGAGACCGTCGCCGAGTGCTTCTCCCACTCGTCCTCGAGGTCCGTGACGGTCTTTGCGGAGGGCGCTGGCGTGATCGTCGCGACGTCCGGAATCGCAGGGACGTGCAGCTCGCCCGTCTTGCCTCGGGGCCTCGGCGCTGCGGACTGCGCTGTCGCTTGGCGAATCGCTTCGCGTCTCGTCTCGAGCGCGCGCGAGAAGGTGCCTCGCACCCAGTTTCCGACCTCGAGCGGGTCGCCGAGCAAGTGGCTCGAACGGGCGGCGTGCTCGAGGGCGACGGCCATCGCGCGCGCGCTTCCGAAGCGTTGATTCGGGTCTCGAACGAGCGCTTGCGCGATCACGGCGTCGAGCTCTTCGGGCAGGCTCGGGACGTACTCGCGCACGTGGGGAATCGGCTTCACGAGCAGCGCGTCGATCGTGTCGTTGTCCTTCGGGCGCTTGAACAGTCGCTGCCCGGTCATCATCTCCCAGAGCACGACGCCCATGGCGAAGATGTCCACGCGGTGATCGAGCTCTTTGCCCCGCGCTTGCTCCGGGGCCATGTACGCGAGCTTGCCTTTGACTTGTCCCGGCGTCGTTCCCGAGATGCGGGCTGCTGCCTTGGCGATCCCGAAGTCCGTCACGCGCGCGATCCCGTCGACGCCGACGAGGATGTTCTGCGGAGACATGTCGCGATGCACGACCTTGAGGGGCCTGCCCATCTCGTCGGTGAGGGTGTGCGCGGCTTCGAGCCCGAGCAGCGCGTCGTACACGATGCGCGTGCAGAGCTTCACGCGGCCTGGCGACGAAGCGCCGAGCTGTTGGTTTACGTCCCAGAGCGTGACGCCCTCGACGTAGTCCATCACGACGAAGTAGCCCTGCTGTTCGTTGAAGCCGACCTCGTGAATGGCGACCGCGTTTGGGTGGTGAATCCGCGCGGCGATGCGAGCCTCGTCGAGGAGCATGTCGACGAACTCGCTGTCGTACATGAGATGCTTGTGCAGGAGCTTGAGCGCGTAGAGCCGCGAGAAGCCTCCGGCGCCCGCGACGCGCGCGAGCAGAACGGTGCCCATCCCGCCCCGCGCGAGCTCCGCGATGATCTCGTATCGATCGATGGTGTTCCCAGATTTGGTCTGGGGATCGGGCTGCACGACGCCATCGTACACCCAAGGCACGGCGGCGCGTAAAGCGGGACCGACCACGTTGGGCGAAAGTCTATCGAGCGGACAGGCAGCCTACGTCGCGATTTCCCACATAGACGTCGTCGATCCACAGTTCTCCTGGGTCGCCGGTGCCGACGAGGCCCACTTGAAGCGTGTCGAATCCACGCGGGTCGATATTGTGTGTGACCGCGATCGTCTGGGCGTCCGCGTGGACCGAAGCGCGCATTCCGCCGGCTCCGTCGGACGCGATGAAGAGCCGCGCGCACAGCCATTGGCCGCGCGGAAAGCCCGCGCCCGTGAGGTACCGCCCGGTCGTCGCGAGCGCGAGCTGCCCTTCGGGCGCGGGCACGCCGATGTGATCGAGCGAGAGCTTCGCGAACGGGAGCGTCATCGACACGCGCTGGGCGTTGTTGATCTCGAGCACAGGAAACGCGGTCGTCGACCCGACGTTCTCCGCGCGCACCCACGCGCTCACGTAGAGCCCTGCGGCGATTCGATCCGAGCTCACCACGAGCTGCAACAACGCGAGGGTCGTGTCCGCCGACCGCGGAACGCTCGAGTGCATCGCGCGCCCACGAAACGCGCGGGTCGTGTCGAACACGAGCGTCGAGGCCCGCGTCGTGACGCGCGACCATTCGGCCGGTGGATCGCGCTCGAAATCGAGGCACGCGATCGTCCCGCTCGCGCTGCACACCATCGCGCGCGTGATCGATCCATCGGGGACCTGCGAGTCCGCTGACGAATCTGCGGGGGCGTCTCGCTCGCTCTTTGCGTCGCTCGCGTCGCTGTCGTCTCGCGCGTCGCTCGCGTCCATCGCGCTCGATGCGTCGCTCGCGTCGAGGCTCGCTGTGGCGTCGGTCGCGTCGAGCTCTGCGCGGTCGCTCGCTGCGTCGATCAGGTCGAAGCCGATGCGCCCGCAGCCGCTGCACGCGAGCGCGAGGGCCGCTCCGAGCGCGGCTCGGCGGGAGAAGGGTCCGAACATCGAAGCGACGTTTGCCATAGCGATCGATCGCAGCCGTGAGTACCAACGGTAGACCTCTCGCGATCGGACGTCGACTTCGTCGTGGCTTTCTTCAGGTCGGCGATGTCATCCGCGGGGTCACTGCACCGCACTCGCCATGGTCTCTCCCGCGACTCACCTACCGATCGTGCTCGTCGTCGGCCCGACCGCCTCGGGAAAAACCGCGCTCGGCATCGCGCTCGCGCGCGCGCTCGACGCCGAGGTCGTCAACGTCGACAGCGTTCAGCTCTACCGTCGATTGGACATCGGCTCGGCAAAACCCAGCAGAGAAGAGCGCGCGGCCGTCCGTCACCACCTCGTCGACGTGGTCGATCCAGACGCGCGCTACGACGCGGCGACGTACGCGAGCGACGCGGATCGAGCCATCGCTGACTGCGCCGCGCGGGGACGGCGCGCCATCGTCGTCGGGGGAACGGGACTCTACGCCCGCGCGCTCGTCCGCGGGCTCGCCAAGGACCTCGCGAGCGACCCTGCGACGCGCGCTGCGCTCAACGAACGCGCGGGGCGCGGCCTCGACGAGCTCGCGCGGATGCACGAAGAGCTGTCGAAGGTCGACCCCGTCTACGCCGCGAAGATCGCGAAGAGCGATCCCATTCGCATCGTTCGCGCGCTGGAGGTCTTCGCGTTGACGGGGACGCCGATGAGCGAGCACCACGCGAAGCACGCGGCCGAGCCGCCGAGGTACCGCGCGCGCTGGCTGGGGATCGACAGCACGCGACAAGCGCTCGCGCCGAAGATCGCCGCGCGCGCCGAGGCGATGCTCGCGGCCGGCTGGGTCGACGAAGTGCGCGGGATCATCGCGGACTATGGCGAGGGCATTCGCTCGCTCGACAGCGTTGGGTACGCGGACGTTCGACGGTTCGTCCTCGAGGGGCGCTCGGAGGCGGCCGATCGCGACGCGCTGCTCGAGCAGATCGTTCGGAGTACGCTCGGGCTCGTGAAGCGGCAGCGGACGTGGTTTCGCGGTGAAGACGGCGTCGAGTGGGCCTCGCGCGAAGCGCACGAGAGCCCCGCGACGATCGAGGGGTTGCGGGCGTTCTTCGAGGGCGCAGAGGCCTCGCGATGAAGCCGTCGAGCATCGCGCCGCGCGTGCAGCTGTTCGTGTGCACCAACGTTCGCGCCGCAGAAGACCCGCTGAAGAGCGCGTGCGGCGCGCACGGGCTCCCGGTGTTCAACGCGCTTCGCGCGGAGGCGAGCCGCCTCGGCGTGAGCGGCGCCGTGTGGATCACGCGCTCGGGGTGCCTCGGGCACTGCCCTCGCGACGGCTGCTCGGTGGTCGTCTACCCGCGAGGCGGCCAGTGGACCGACGTTCGGACAGACGACACCGAGGCGCTCTTGCGCGAGGCGATCACGAGCAACACAACGCCGCGCCGGTGACCGGCGAAACCGCGGGCCCGCTGCGAGCATCTGCACGAGCGCGAGCGTGATTCCCCCGGCGCGCTCCTACGCGCGCCACGCACGGCGCGGTATACGCGGACAACACCGAGAGACGAGCCATGGCAGGATCCCTGAACAAAGACGCGTCCGACGCGTTCGACTCCGTCGAGCGAACGCTCGAAGAGCTGATCGCCCACCAAGAGCAGAAGGTCCTCGCGTTCGCGCGGCGCCTGAGGCCGGGCCTCACCAACGACGACATCAAGAACCCCCACGACTACGACGAGCTCGTCGACCCAGACTACAACTACGAAGACGGTCAGCTCGCGGGCCTGCAGTTCGCCCTGAGCGCGATCCGCCGACGAAAGAAAGACTTGGAGGCCGCCGAGCCCGCTCGGTGAGCGCAGCGATGAAGAAGAAGAGCCACAACGACGCCCACGGCAAAAAGAGCGAAGAGGAAGCAGCCCTCGAGAAGGCCGCGAAGAAGGCCGCGCACAACCCCGATCCGCTCGGGCACAAGGGGCTCGCGGGGCTCTCGAAGCTCAAGGCCGAGCTCGACGAGCGCGAGCGAAAAACGCGCGAGGCGGCCGAGGCCAAGGCGAAGAAAGAGGCCGAGTTTCGCGCGAAGATCGGCCTCGCGCCCGAGAAGAAGCGGCCCGAGGCTCCGTCTGCGACTGCGCCCACGAAATCAAGCGGCGACAAGAGCGGCGCGCGTCGGTCGGACTCGGTCGAGGTGTGGCGGCCCGACCTCGAGAAGGAGCTGTTCGCCGTGGCGATGTCGGGCGTCGAGAAATTGCCGCCGAAGTCCGCGGGAAATCGCGTTCACCACGACCCAGCGGCGCACAAGGGCAAGCCCGGTCCGCTCGGCGCGAAGGTGCGCCGCGCCGCGGCCGAGGGAGACGTCGGGCTCACGGTGAAGTGGAGCGAAAACGGGACGTGCCAAGCCTCGCGCGCGGGCGCCGCGTTCGCGCTCGAGGCGCTCGATCGCCTCGCGACGCCGCAAGACTCGATCGACCTGCACGGCCTCGAAGCGGTCGAAGCGCGGGCGCGGGTGCTCGAGTTCGTTCGCTCCCGTCGCGCCCGTGGCCTTCGCGTCGTCGAGGTCGTTCACGGAACGGGCAAGCACGCGCCCGACGGCCACTGCGTCCTTCGTGACGCCGCCGCGGCTGCGCTCAGCGAGGTCCCCGGCTCGCGCGAAGTCGAGGCGTTCAAGAGCAAAGACGCGGGACCGTCGGGCAGCGCTGCGATCCTCGTGGCGTTGCGCCCGCGCTGATCGCGATCGATGCCGGACGACCGAGCGAGCAGCGAACGCACTGACGGCGCCGCGCGGCGCGAGCGTCGAGCGCTCTCGTTCGTCAAGGGGCGGGCGCCGGCCTTCATCGTGATGGTGTCGGGCGAAGCGCTGGTGTGCACCGCCGAGGCGGCGCGGGGCGAGGTCCTCGTCGTGCGGGTGGGAGCTGTCGAGCTCGCGCGATCGCTTCCGCTCGAGGGCTCGTCGGGCTCGGTGCTCGTGCCCGCCGAGCGACTCGCGCCGTTCTCCGAGGGACCGCATCGCCTCGACCTCGTTCGTGCGCGCGAAGAGCGCCCTGCGTCCGAGCGCGTGATCGGCTCGGTCGCGATCGTCACGGCCTCGTCGCTCGCGCTCGCCCGAGCGCTCTCGTTCGTCGCGGCGGTCGCCCCTGCGTCGCTCGCGCTCTTCGCCCTCGCGGGCGCGCGCTTTCTCTCGGTCCGCGCGCTGAGCATTCACCTCGTCGAGGCCCTGCTCGCGCTCGCGCCGCTCGCGGTGGGGCTCCGCCGGTGGCCTACGGGGATGCGCTTGGTGCTCGCGTTCGACGCGCGCGCCGCGCTCGTGGCCGCGACGCTCGCGTGGGGGATCTTCTTCGTCGCGCGCTCGCAGAACGTCGTCGTCCACAACCTCACGGGTCGCGCCGAGGGTGCGCTCCCCGCGGGGCGATCGAACTGGCTTCGCTTCGCGTCGTACGCGTCGCTCCCGACGACCCAGTGCAACGCGAATGGACCTGTGTGTTTGCACGATGACCCGCGGTCATTGATTCCTGCTCCCTGCGGTGACGTCCCCGAGGACGAGCCGCTCGTTCGGGCCACGCACGCGGTTCGCTTCGCGGGGTGCCCGGGACGATTCGAGCACTTCGACGCGACGTGGATCCGCGATGATTCTGTGTGTCAGCGTCCGATCCGCGACCGTCGTTGCTGCTTGGACCTCCGCGGAGCCGCGTGCGCGCGCGCCGCCGAGCGAACGTTCGAGCTCGACTGGCCCGAGGGCGCCCGACCTCGGCCTCGCGCTCCGCAGTGTCCGACACGCGAGATCACGCCGTGGCGCGTCCGCGTGCGCGCGGGGGTGGGCGTCGCAGAGGCGCTCCGAGCTGCGCGCGAGGCGTCTGCGGGCGAAGAGCTCTGCGTCGACCTCGAGCGCTGGGGATCGGCACACGAAATCATCATCGAGGACGGCGCCCGAACGTGGCGCGCCGCGCGGGCCCCGGACGCTCGGGCGAGGGCGCTTCGCGTGGTGCTCCCGAGGATCGACGGCGCGTCGAGGGCGCGCGTCTCGGTGTCGTACACCGTGGCCGAGTCGCGAGAGTCTCGCGCGATCGAGGGTCGCTACGAGGCTTCGGGGCTTCGAGGGGGGCTCTTGCTCCCGACGACGCTCGCGTTCGAGACCGCGGAGGGCGAGGGCGCGCGGGCGCGGTTGGCCGCGGTGACCATCGGCACACGAAATCGAGACGCCCCTGCAAACGCTGAGCTCCGCGTCGCCCCGGCGCGCCCGTCGCTGCACGCCGAGCTCTGGCCTGGCCTCTTGTGTGGAACGTCGGTCCGCGTCCTCGACGGCCCCCGCGCGCTCGGCGAGGCGCTGCTCCCGTGCCCCGAGCGCGCTCGCCGCGGTCGGTACGAGGACGAGACGCCCTGGGTATTGTGGCGTTTTTCGCTGCGCGACACGATGCCCGAGCCGTGGCGCGAGGCGGCCCGCGTCGTGCGCGACGCGATGGAGGGCGGCGCGGTGCGCTTTCGTTCGACCGAGACGCCCTCGGAGGTCTGGCTCGCGTATCGCGGCTGGGACGGCGTGACCGCGGACCTGCGGATGTACACGAGCGAGGGCCGCACGCTGGGCATCGAGCGCTACGGCGACGACAAGCACGGGCACGCTCCGTGGCGCATGTTCGCGGGGCCCCCGCCGCCGCGGGACGCTCTGTGCTGCCAGCTCGACGGCGTGTGGAGCCCTTGCCCCAACGAGTTCAACGACTACTGGCGCTGTCGCGGGACCGTGCACGATCGACCGGGCTGCGACGACGCGTTTCAGCGATGCACGTACATCGACTGGGTGGCCGAGCGCCGAGCGCAGCGCGCGAACGCGGCTCCGTGAGCGCGGCAGTGGGCGCAGCAGCGGTCGCTTCGCGCTGCGCGTGCTTGGCGCGGCTCACTTTTTCTTCGGGCGCTCGCTCGTGCGCGGCGCTTGGCTCGGGGCGACGAGGTCTGTCGGCAACCGCGGCGGCGCGAGCGTTCGCTTTCCTGGGCGCTCGGTCGATCGCGGCGGGGGGACGCTCTCTCTCGGTCCGGGAACGAGGCTCGTGCGCTTCTTCACGCGCGGCCTCGCGCCGAGGTGCGCCACCGAGATCGCGCTCGCGAGCGTCGCGCGGCCCGCGGACGCGTCGCGGCGCTGGTCGCTCGTGAGCCACCGAAACACGGTGAAGCGATAGATCGCGAAGAGGTTTCGCGCGTAGCCGCTCGCGTCGAGGTCGTCGCGCGTCTCGCCGCGGTCGCGGGCGCTCGTGAGCATCGCCTCGAGGCCCAAGAGAAAGCGCGCTTCGACCGCGCGCTGCTCGGCCCCGTGCGCTCCTCCGAGGGTGATCGTCGCGAGAAGAAACTTCAGCGCGAGCTCCGGTTGCTTCGCGTACTCGTCGAAGAACACGCTGAACGCCCGCGCGAGCCGCTCGGTCAACGGAAGCTCCGCGCCCGTCGTCGCGAGCGCGTCGAACCCGCGCTCGAACGCGGTCGACACGCGCTCTTGAAACACGAGCACGAGCAGCTCTTCTTTGTCCTTCGCGTGCACGAACACCGTGCCCGCGGCGACCCCTGCGCGCTCGGCGATCTCGCGCGTCGTCGCGCGGTCGAAGCCCTTCTCGACGAACAAGCTCCACGCCGCGTCGCGCACCGCGGCGAGGGTCTTTCGTTTGCTGCGCTCGCGCATCGAGAGCGGAGGCGGGCGCGACGACCGGTGCATCGTCGCTCAATGTACCGCAGCGACAACGCGCGACGATCCTCGAAAGCGCCGCTCACCTCACCGCGAAATGTGCGCAGAGCACGCCATCGAGCGCGCGAGGACGCAGACGGTCCCGGCGCGCTCACCTCGCGTTCGAGGACCAGACGAGGGCGATCGCTTCGATGAGCAGCTCGCCCGCGCGTTGATCGGCGTCGCGCCGCGGCCCATCACCGCGGAGCGCGAGCGAGACCTCCGTGGTGCGATCTCGCTCGACGAAGACGAGGGGCCGCTCGAAGGCGCTGTTGCCGCTCGAAAACAGCGTGTGGAGCGAGCTCGCGTCGAGCCTGCGATCGAAGAGCGTCGCGGCCCCCTGCGTTCGAACCACGCGCACGTGGCCAGGCGCGCAGTCGATCGCGATGCGCGCGCTCGCGCGGGTCCACGGCGAGGGGCCGCCTTGATTGTCGGGCCAGCGCCCGGTCGTGACCTTCTTGAAGGCCATGTAGAGAAGAAACAGCATCGCAAGCGGCCACAAGAGCACGCCGATCACGACGAGGAGCACCATCGACGCCGTGTCGCGCCCGTACCTCGCGCGGGTCGCGTTGAAGCCGAGCTCGGTCGGGGTCATCGTCCAGCCGAGCGTCGCGAGCTCTTGCGCGATCTGCGGCAGGGCGCGCGTAGGAGGAGGCGCCGCGAGCGTGAAGCGACCGTCGCGCACGACGAGCGGCTGGTTCTTTCGCGTCCACGACCAGGGCGCTCGCGCTTCGCGCGACCACTGCGCCACTGCAGGAAGGAGCTTTTCTCCGTGCCATCCGCGACCGGCGGTCGTCGCGACGCGCTGGCCGTGCTCGTCGAGGGCCACGAGGATCGTGTGTCGAACCTGGCTGTCGACGTGGACGCCGTCGCCCTCGGCGTTGAACGCGACGTCCAGCAGCATCGCCGGGATCTCTTTGCCCCAGTCGGTGTGCTCGACCTCTTCGACGAGGAGCCTTCGCGCGCGGCCTCCCGCCATCTGGACCACGGTGGCGACGGCGTTGTACGCCGCCGCGAAATCGACGGCGATTTGCGCTTCGTTCGGCGGGGGCGCGACGACGGGCAAAGGGGTCGGGTTGCTCACCGAGGTCGATCATAGAGCACTGTCACGAGCGTCGCGCGCTTCGCGTACGATCCGCGGACGGCTCTCCCTTGACCGACGCATCGCCCACAACTTCGCTGGCCACGGTCGCCGACGCCGCTCGGTTCGATCGCGTCACGGTGCGCGCGGGCGACGCAGTGCTGCTCGACGCGGTCACCGCGCGCGTAGCCTCGCGCGGCGTGACAGCGTTGCTCGGCCCCAACGGCGCGGGAAAATCCACGCTCCTCAGCGCCCTCTTGGGACTTCGCCCTGTGACCTCCGGATCGATCTCGCTCTTCGACGGCGCGTTTGGTCCCAAGAGCGCGCCGCGCGGCGCGGTGTCCGCGGTGCTCCAGGACGAAGGCGCGTTCGATGGAATGACCGCCCACGAATACGCTGCGTTGTTCGGCGCGCTCTTCGACGACGGAGCCCTCACCGCGAAGATCCTCGCGACGAGCGCCCTCGGGGATCGCGCGTCGCGGCGGCTCGAACACTTGTCCGGAGGCGAGCTGCGGAGGCTTCAGCTCGCGGCGGCGGTCGCGACCGAGCCCGCGCTCCTCGTGCTCGACGAGCCGACCAATCACCTCGATCCGGCCGCGCGTCGCGCGCTCGTCGCCTCCATCCGCGCGCTCGGCGCGAAGCGCGCGGTGCTCCTCGCGACGCACGACCTGCACGAAGCCGCGCGCGTGGCAGACGCGGTGATCGTCCTCGTCGAAGGGCGCGTGCGCGCGTGCGGTGCCGTGGGCGCTCTCGTCGAAGAGCTCCCCGAGGCCAAGCGTTCGCGCGGGCTCGAGGGGCTGTTCGAGCACTACGCAGGCGCGACGCTCGACGCGAGCGGCGCGATGGACGAAGCGAGCAGAGACGCCCTCGACGCTGGCGATCCCCGAGCGAGCGCATGAGCGACGCGAGGACACAGTGGGGCGCGTTCTGGGTGCTGGCGCGGGCGCGCGTCGCAGAGACGGCGAGGGAGCGCGCGGCGGTGGCGTTTCTCTTCGGGTTTCCTGCGTTGCTGCTCGTGTCGCTCGCGCTCGTGTTCGCCGAAGGGCACCCGTACGAGCGTCGCGCCGTGGCGCTCGACTGCGCGAGCCCCGCGGTCGTTCGCGCGCTCGCGAACGAGTCCGACTCCCTCACGCTGTACCCGATGCCCGCGCGTGACGGCCGCCGCGCGCTCGACGAGGCGCGCGCCGAGCTCTTGATTGTGTGTGCGGATCGCTCTCGCGTCGAGCTCCGCCACGGCCCGCGCGGCGCGCTCACGGCCGAGGGCGTGCAGCGGAGGCTCGATCGCGCGGGCGTATCGTCGACGCTGCGGCGCGTCTCGATCCCCAAGCGCGCGTACGCGCGGGGCTTGCTGCCGGGCGCGATCGCGTTCGGAGCGCTCTTCGCGGGGCTCTATGGGCTCGGAATGCCGATGCTCCGCCTCCGTCGTCGCCGCGTCCTCGCGAGGCTGTCGCTGACGCCCTTGCGGCCGCTCACGCTCGTGCTCTCGGTGCTGAGCGCCCGCGCCGCGCTGACCGTGGGGCAGTCGCTCGCGCTGCTCGCGGTGAGCGCTGCGCTCTTTCAGTGGATTCCCTCGGTGTTCGCGGCGCTCGCGGTGTCCGTGGCTGTGCTCGTCGGCGTCCTGGCGTTCGCGGGGATCGGGTTTCTCCTCGCGACCGTCGTCGCCAACGAAGAGACCCACGGAGACTTGCTCGCTGCCTCTGCGACGCCGCTCGTGCTGCTGAGCGGCGCGTTCTTTCCGGTGCAAGAGATGCCCTCGTGGCTGGCCGCGGTGGCCAAGACGCTCCCCTCGACGGCGCTCGTCGACGCGTGTCGCGCGGCGCTCGACCCGACGGCGCAGACGCTCGCGGCGCCGCTCGGGATCTTGATTCTATGGGCTACAGTGACGCTCGCGCTCGCGCTGCGACGATTCGAGCTCCACGCGTCGTGACGGCTCAGCGCGGCGGCCGCACGAAGGAGAAGTCCTGCGTGGTCCTGCAGGTCGCGCGATAGCCGCACGCGCTCGCGTCGGTGACCTGATAGCTGTACGCGACCGTCCCTTCGAGCGAGTTGCCGCTGAGCCGCGCGGTCGCCTCGACGAGCGTGTTGAACGTGCAGCCCATCTGGCTCATCGGGACGCGCCCGACCTGCCGCACGCTGAAGCCGTTTCCCGTCGTCGATCCGGTCATGGGCTCGGTGCTCCCCACGAACGCGGCGAGCGCTAGGCGCGCGGCGCCCTCGACGCTCACGGTCACGTTGGTGCCCGACTGCGTGACCGTCATGGTGACGCCCGAAGACATCGCGCCCGGCGTGAACCCGGCGAGCTGGCACGGGTTGTCGCGGTTGGTGATCGCTCCCGAAAACGATCCAGCGACGTCCGGGGGCGCGCACGCCGCGAGCACGAGCGCCAATGGGCTGAAACCGAACAGCGAACGAGTAGCCATGGTTTGCAGAGCATACCGTCGATCGAGGGTCATTCGTTGGTGCTACCGTGGCGCTCGATCCACCGATGCTTCGCGCAAGGACAACCTTCTTCGCCGTGATGCTCTCGTCCCTGGCCGCGTGCGGGCCGGGCGCGAGCGGCAACGCAAACGTCGGAGCCGCATGCGACATGGCGCGCGGCGCTCGCGGCGGCTGCCCCGAGAACATGGAGTGCCTCTCGTCCACGTTCTTCGGAATGACGCAGTCGTTTTGCTACCCCGCCGACCGCCCTCGCTGCGGTGGGACGACGTGCTGCCCGTCCGGGACGCGCTGCTACGGACCCGGCTTCGGGATCGTGGCCGAGCGAAGCTTGTACTGCCTCGCGCCCGACGAGGCCGCGCGGCTCTGCAAGCACCCACAAAATCATTTCGTCTGTACGTCGCAGTTCGGAATGCTCGAGCCCGTCCCGTACGCGAGCTCGGCGTGCCCCGATCCGAGCGCCGACGCTGCGCCTCCGCCCCGCGACGCGACGGTGGACATCCCCGCCGTGTCGACGGACGCCTCGGGGATGGACGTGCGACCGACGGACACGGGCGTCGACACCGGCGTCGATTCGGGCCGCGACACGGGCGTCGACGCGCGGCGAGACACGGGCGTCGACACGGGCGTGGACACGGGCGTCGACACGGGGATCGGGGATGTTCCCACCGCGCCGCCCGACGTCGCGACGTGCTCGGTGTCCGAGACGCGCCCCGACTGCGACTCGCTCGAACCCTGCAACACGGCGACCTTCATGGCGAGCTGCGACGACGGGGATCGCTTGCGCTACTGCGAGGCCGCCGCGGGCTCGTCGATGGCCACGGTTCGCGTGCGCTTTTGCGTGGGCGCAGACGTGTGCCGCGCGTGCCGAGGCGCCGAGTGCTCGCCCGGCTTCGAGTCGCTCTGCGCGTCGCCGTAGCGATCGCTCGCGTGTCTAGCGCGAGGTCAGCGCGCGCTCGATCTCGTCGAGCAAGATGTCCGCTTCGTCCGCGGGGATGCGAAGCGCCTCGGAGAGTCGCGAGAAGAGGGCTTCTTCGGCCTCGGCGACCTGGCCGTCGAGGTAGGCGATCCCGCAGGCCGTGACGAACGCGAGCCGCCGCGAGTCCTCGGTGTCGAGCGCGTCGGCGATGTTCGAGAGCCGCTCGTCGAGGCCCTCTTGCTCGAGCGCGATGGCGAAGTTTTCGAGCAAATATCCAAGGTCGTCATCGCTCGCGCCGCCGTCGGTCATGAGCGCGAGGACCTCTGCGAGCTCGTCGACCTCTTCGTCCGAGACGACGCCGTCAACGGCCGCCATCAAGAACGCCGCGTCGAAGGTCGCGAGCGCGTGCCGCCCCGCGCGCTCGGCGTCGTCGCCGTTGGTCGCGAGCGGGGCCTTCGATCCGCGCGCCTCCATCGCCGCTTTGGCCGCGGCGAAGACGTGTTTTCCGCCGCGGGCGTCGACGATGGACTTGAGCTGCTCGAGCTGCGCTGACTTCTCGGTGGGCATCGTTGTTTCTGCGACGGAGAATCCGAGGGACGCGCGTGCGCGTCAATGCGCATGCGTCGCGCGCGACGAGTTTTGTCTCCTCGCGCGTCGGTCCCGGGATTTTGCGCAACTCCGTTCGAGTCTCGGCGTTCGCGGGGCACACTCTTGTGACGTGAGCGCTGACGCGCCGGCACAAAGGTCCCTGTTCGACGTCCCGATGAGCGAGCGTCCGACGTCGTCCTCGATCGGCGCGATCGAGTGCGATCCCGATCGGCTCGCCGCGGCCACGGCGCTCGCCGAGCGCGCCCCGCGACCGGCGCGCGTCCGCAACGTCCTCGTCGGAACAGCAGGTTGGACCGACCCGGGCCTCATCGCGAGCGGCCGGTTCTATCCCCGCGACGCGCGGAGCGCCGAAGATCGACTGCGGTACTACGGGCGACACTTCTCGCTCGTCGAGGTCGACGCGACGTACTACGTCCTGCCGTCGGCGCCGACCGCGCGCTTGTGGGTCGAGCGAACGCCGAGCGACTTCGTGTTCGACATCAAGGCCTTCTCGTTGCTCACGGGCCACGCGGTCGACGCGACGCGGTTGCCGTCGGACTTGCGCGCGGCGCTGCCCGAGAGCGCGCGCGTCGCCGCCGATCGCGTGCCCGACGAGGTGCTCGAGGCGTGTTGGGAGCGGTTCGTCTACGGGATCTCGCCGCTGCGCGAGGCGAACAAGCTGGGCGCGATCTTGCTGCAATTTCCCCCGTGGTTCGACGCGACGCGGGGCCACGCGAAGGTCGTCGAGCGCGCCCGCGCGAGGCTCGAAGGCCACGCCGTGTCGATCGAGTTTCGCCACGCGAGCTGGGGAGAGCCCGCGAGGTTCGATCGCGTCGTCCACTGGCTCCGCGAGCTTCGCGCGGCGTACGTGTGCGTCGACGAGCCGCAGGGGCACGCCAACAGCATGCCCGCGCACGTCGCTGTGGCAGATCGTTCGCTGGCTGTGGCGCGGTTTCACGGACGGCGCGAGGCGGTCTGGGACAAAGCGGTCTCTGTGCAGGAAAAATACGCGTATTTGTACAGCCCCGAAGAGCTCGCCCCGTGGTCGAACGCCGTCGCGACGCTCTCGGGCGAGGCCGAGTCCGTGCACGTCGTGTTCAACAACTGCAACTCGAACTACGCGGTGCTCGGCGCCAAGGACCTCACGGCGGAGCTCGTCGACGCGTTTCGGTGAGCGCACGCATGCTACCGCTGCCCCTCCTGTGACGCTCGTCGCAACAACAACGTCAGCGCCGTGCGCCCCAGGAGCACACCATCGGCGTTGCGATGCGCTGCCATCGTGCCCCTCGGGCGCTCCATCGCAAACCCGATGAACGCCCCGTGACCCCCGTGCGCGCTGGATCGCTACGGCGATGGCTCGGGAGCGGGGCCCCTCTTCGCCTTGCCGCGACGAACGCGTGGAAAGTACCGCTCGGCCGCGGACTTCGACTGCTCGGCGACGAGCGCTCCGTAGCAGCGTTCGAGCTGGCGGTTGAACCGGTCAGTGGCTGTCGCGACCGCGCGTGAAGCCTCGGCCTCGACGCGGCGCGCTTTGTCGAGCGCCTCTTCGGCGACGCGAAACTCTTTGAGCGCTGCGCGCAGCGCGGGCACCCGCTTCTTGCGCTCGGAGTCCGACGCGGGAAGCGCCTTCTCGATGCGCTCGATGAGCTGCGTATAGCGATCGACCTGCTCGTCGAGCGGCGCGCCGATGTAGTAGCCGATCCCGTCGGGAAAGATGTCCGTGTACGGCGACTCGTTCACCGCTTCGAGCGATCGACCTGCGAGTGCGTTGCGAAGCTCTTGGGTCTGCTCGTCGAGATCGTCGTCCGCTCCGTCGCGGTCTGCGATCGCTTCGTCGACGAGCTCTGCAGCGTCTTCGCGGGCGCGCCCCGCCGCCTTCACCGAGTCGGTGACAGCGGTGACGGTCTTCTGCAGCGCGTCGAGCTTGCTGCGACGGAGTCGGCGCGCGACGTAGCGCCCGTAGCGGATGCGAACTTCAGGGGCCGAGGAGGGGGCTGGGAGTTGCATGGTTCGCGAGCGTGCCACAGGGCAAATGGGTTGAAAACGTGGGTGAGGGTGGGCGCGATACGCGGGTGCGGCGTCGCGCCGCGTGCGTTGACAGGCCGCTGGCGCGATGCTCGAATCATCGATGCGATCGAACTCCGATCCAACGGTGGAGGGGGGATGACGGTCGCACCGGACGCGAAACGAAAGCGGGAAAGGGGTTCGTCGGTCATGATTCGAGGCAACAGCCATCGGCGCTCTGCGAAGGAGCGAATTCGATTGCGCACGTCATGGGGGGGGGGGCGATACTGATCGCGGCGTCCTCGCTCGCGGGGTGCATCGGCGTGGGCAGCACGGACAACAGCGGATCGTTGGGCGCCGAGCTCGGTGGCGGCCAGCGCGTCGTGCCAACGGGCGCGGCGACCGTGACGCTGCGAGGTTCCGACGTCCAAGCGTTGGTGCGGCCGCTGCGCGCGCTGGACATCGGGTTGACGCTGTCGGAACTCGGGGCGAGCGCTAGCGCCTCGACGTTCAGGCTCACGCCCGCGATCAACATGGTCGAGTGGGGCACGGTCGAGCCTGGACTCCAGGCACAACAATTCGGCGTGCTGCCGTTGCCGGGGACCTACCCGCAGGCGTTCGCGTACCCGATTTCTTCGACCGATGCGTTCGCGCCGCTTCGGCCTTGCAACTACGGCGCGCGTTGCGGATTCGCTGCGCCGAGCGCACCGCTCGCGCTGCCTTCGACGACGACGGGTACACCGACGCTCTTCACGGGCGCGACGGTCGTTCTGCGGGGCGTCAACTCGATCGTGTCGTCGATCGAACGCTTGTTCGCTCCTCCGGATTCGAACGTTGGCGACGCGACGATCAACGTTCGGTTGTGCACAGATCGTGAGTGGCCCGCGGGGGATCGCCCGTCGACCAACGAGCCTCCACCGGTCGATTGCGGGCCCATTGGGTGGGTCGAGACGAGAGAGACCACCACCGCGCCTTCGCGTCCTGCGCTTCGGGTTCCGTTTCTCGTGTCGATCTCGAACCTCGCGGCGGGCGCTCGGATCGATTGTCCATCGCCGATGCCCGCTCCGACGCCGGGAGAGAATCAGGCGCTCACGACGTGCCGCCAGATTCAGGCAGGCGCGATCGAGCAAGGGCAACCTGGGTTCGCGCGCGACTGCGTGCCGGGGATGAGCGTGGACTACTTCGTCAACGGCGGACCCGCGCCGAGGTTCGTGGTGCTCGACGCGCTTCTCGTTCCGCAAGGTTGCGACAACCCGCCGATCGTCGGCGGACAGCCACAGTGCCCGGCGGTCGTGGACATTGGAACGCTTCCGACGCGCGTTCAGCCGCCAGTCGGCGTCGAGCTCGTGCTCGAACTGAAGTCCCGTGGCGCGCCTGGCGGGCTTCGTAGCGCATCGGACGTTCGACTGCCGAGCACGTGCAGCACCAACGGCATCGTGATCTCTGCGGTGCTCGATCAGATTCGAACGAGGGGTGATGCCGCCGTCGCGACAGCGGTGAGGAACATTTTCGAAAGCGTTCCCATCTCGACCAGCGGCGGAGCGCCGGTGCTGCTGGGTGACGTTCTTCGAGGGCAGCTGGTGCGTTCGACCCGCGGCGCACCGCAACGCATCATCGCCGCACCGACGTGCACGTTTTCGAATGGTCCCACGGGGCGCCCGACCGCGCGGATCAACAACCTGTCGAACCCGGCGCCCGACCTCAACTGCATGCTGAGCTGGCTGCAGTACGCGATGGCGCGCACGGCGCATCGGTACATCCTCGGACCGTTCGCCAACACGCCTGCAACGACAGCAGCGGGATGGCGTTCGTGGGCGCTCGATCCATCGGTGACCGATCCCAACGCCCGAGGCAACCTCGTCGTCACGACGGCGTCGACGCCTCGTCCTCCACCGCTCGCGACGTGCCCGAGCGATCGCACAACGTGGAACTCGGGCAGCGCGTTCAGCGATGCGGATCGCGATGGGATCCCAGACGCCTGCGACAACTGCCCAGCCGTGCCCAACCGGACGCAGCGCAACTGCAACGCGTTGGCGGAGCGGGAGCGCGGCGCGCGCACGCTCGGCGTCAACGTGATGGGAGACGCGTGCGACTTCGCTCCTTGCGCGGCGATCGAGAGCGTGACGCCTGACGCGAGGACGATCATCGATATCGACATGCGGCCAGTGGAATCGCTGTCGGCCACAGGGCCGTCGCCGCTTGTGTTTCCGGGCAACAACGAGACGCCGAGAGAGCCGCTCACGTTGCGACGCTGCATGTGCGTTCGCAGCTCGGACGGACTTCGCCTCAGCGCAGACAGGTGCGCTGCGGTCGAGTGCGCTGGGGGCGGAACGTTCACGCCGAATACCGTCAACTTCGGCTTCCAACGCCTCGACTACGACCGTCCGACGACTGCCAGCCGACAAACTGCAACGACGCGGGCGGACTTCATCTGGCGAGAGTGCCAGTTCCAGGGCTTCGATCCGTTCGTCCGCCCGCCGCGTTGTCCGCCCGGAAGGCGATGCGCGCGGTGCGCATCGGAGTTCGTCGACTACCTGCCCGAGGTCGACACCTTCAACGCTCCTGCGGCAGCTCAGGGCCTCGACCGACTCGTCGATCGTCCGTTCCTGCCCTACTCGTGGAACGTCACACGCGAGGTCCGGAACGCACATCTGTATTTCGGCGCCTTCGAATTCGCGGGCGCGCCTGTGTCGTATCGATTGTGGACGCGAGCGACCCAAGCCGACGCAGCCCTCGACGAGGAGAGCGAGCGCGAGGAACGGATGCGCGATCACTACTTCTCGGGCACACCGCGCTTCTCGTTCTCGCCCACGACGCTGCCGACGCCGAATCGGTGCTTGCTGTTCCCGATTCTGTGCCAGTTGCTCCAGCGCTTTCCACGGGAGACCGCCTTTCGCGTGGTTCCTCCGCGCAGCGCTTGGGCGTCCGTCGAGGGACCATTGCTCGTGAGCTTGCTGCCCGTGCGTCCGGACAAGGTGGCGGATCACAACACGTTCGGTACGGGTGGCGGCGATCTCGACCCGAGCTTCTCTTCGCTCGGTGTTGCGCTCTACTCGCCGTACAGCGGGCTCTTTCTCGCGCAGGGACCGAGCGTCGGTGACCTTCCACCGGTGGCGGGCTCAGCTGTTGCCGTTGCGCGTGCCACCACGGGCGCCGCACTCTACGCCGTCGGCGGTCGGATGGCGGACGGAACGCCATCGCCGTGGATCTATGCGGGATCCATCTCGCTCGGAGATCAACAAGCCGTCACGCAGTGGGTGCGTCGCTCGATGCTCCCCGTGGCCGGCGGCGACGTCTTCGGCCAGGAGCCCACTCCGGGGCCAGGAGCTCGAATGGACGCGAGCGTCGTGGCGAGCGAAGACGGCGAGCGGCTCTACGTGTTCGGCGGGTACGACGGCGAGAACGTCCGCAACGACCTCTGGACGTACGAGGTCGACGACAATCGCTGGAGTCGCATCGAACTGCCGATGATCGTCGCGCCGCGGGCGCACGCGGCGATGGCGATCGACGGCACCCGTGTGTTGGTGTTCGGCGGTCGCGCAGCAGATCAGTCGTTGCTGTCGGACGGGTTCGTCATCGACACCGCGGGCGGAACGGCCAACGTGTTCTCCGCGTCGATTCCGGCACGGATCGATAGCGTCGTCGCGCTCCGAAACGACACGGCGATCATCGTCGGTGGTCGAGGCGAGACCGGACTGTTGGCCGACCGACACGACGTCGACACGCTCTCGGGCACTGTCGTGCGCAGCGCAACCAGCACCGCGACCGACGCGAGAGGCGCGATGGCGTTCGACGCCAACGGATCGCTCGTGCGGATCGCCGTTGGAGACGCTCGGATCGACGACCTCGTTGCGGAGGTTGATCAGCCATCAGGCACCGTGCGGCTCGCGGCTCGTTCGGAGGTCGCCGGCCCGAATGCGTGCGGTGGGGGCGACGTGGCCTCTGCGTCGCTCGGAGCCCTCTGCCAGAGCGCGTCGAACGAGCCATCGACCACAGGGACGATCGCGTGCTCGACGAACGGCCCAGCGTGCATCGGCAGCGTTGCACAAACGGCGACGGTCACCGTGCCCAACGTGGACGCGTGGTCGACGGACGGCTCGATGATCGCGGTCGGTCGCGCGCGAAACGTCTCGCTTCTCGCCCTTCGTGACGGCGCGACGCCGGGCACGCCGTACGTGGCCCGAAGCGCGGTGTCGTCCGTGGAGCTCGTAGGACGCGAACTCGTCCTTGGTGTCGAGCGTTCGCTCGAACTCGTGCAGCGCACTGCGGGCGGTCTGGCGCGTACGTCGTCCATCGAGACGTGCGGCAAGGTCCGGCGGATTCGCGCTCTTGGGCGGGAGCTGTTCGTGGACACGACGTTGGGGATCGAGCGTTTCTACATCGACGATGGCGCGATGCTGCGCCGCGGGATCTTCTCGCTCGAAGAGACGGTGAGCATCGCATCGTTGCGACGACGGCTGTCGCGGCTGGAAAGCGTCCCGTCGGTTCGCGTGTGCCAAGTGCTCGCGGCGGCGCTCGAGCGAACGCCATTGGGGCGCGCGCTTCTCGAACGAGAGATGGAGCTGACGACGGACGGGACGCTCTGGGTTGCGTGGCGCAACCTCGTGGCAGCGTCGGCGTTGACTCCGGCGGGACTGGTGTCGTCGAGCGATGTCGTACAGCTCACGTCGCCGCGCGTTCGATCGAGCGTGATCGACGATCGGCTCGTCGTCGAGGGGGTCGGGACGTCGGAGCGACGCGCGCTGCGCTGGGACGCGCAACGAGCGTCGGGCGCGGGCATCGACGCGACGGGCACCCACGAGCTTGGGTCGTGGATCGCGTCGGAGAGCGAACGAGCGGGCGCGTGGGTCGTTCGCCGCAGCGGGACGACGTTGGAGGCGTCTCGTGTCGTTCGCTGAGCGATCGATCTTGGTGGCGGCGGTGATCGCGAGCGTTGGCTGCAGCGCGTGCAGTCAGCCGTCGGCGCCGGACGCGTCTGCGGATAGCGGCGCGGACGTGCGCGATGCCACGCCGCCGAGGGATGTGATCGTGCGTGACGCGCCACCCGGTGAAGTGCAGTGGTTCGACGAGGGCGACCTGTGCGAACCATTGCCCGAGCCGTGGGTCCTTTCGACGGGACCGACGAGGTGCGGGACGGATTGCACGGACGTCCCCCTGAATTCTGCGCAACAGTCCGACGACACGCGATACGTCGCCGGGGAAGTGCTCACGTTCAGCTTCGATTTTCCAAGCGAGTTTCGAGAGGCTTCCCGCCAATCGTGGGTGCTCGCGCCGAGCCGTGAGGACTTTCGAGCGTCGCGGAGGTCGGTATGTCCAACAGACCACGTTCTGGCTTCGCGCGTCCCGCTGACGGGAGCGGCTCGAACTGCTGTGTTGTGCGAGAGCGTTCGCGATCAGTGGTCGATCGTCATCGTCGACGAGGAGCAGCGCCGCTTTTGCGTCCGCGCTCAGGGGCGACGAATGACAAATCTCTACCGACGCAGCGGCGGCCTCTACCGAGTCGCGAACGCATGGGCGTGGCACGAGAACTTCGAGCGACTGAAAGACGACGTCGTGATTCTCGAAGACGGCGCGAGCAGCGTACGCCGCCTGACCGAGTGCGGGTGTGTTCGCACGCTGCACGCATACAACGATCGGTTGTACTTCCACGAAACGAACTGGGACGCGGGCGGAAGCTCGCTCGTCGTCTCCGAGCCTCCGTATCGAACAGTTCGTACGCTGTGGACGACGCCGATCGGCGCACGGCGCGCGAACACCGACGTGATGGACCCAGCGCACATGGTCTTCGAGGTGTCGCGCGGGGACGACGTGAGCGCGAACCGCGGGGACATCTACTTCGCAGACCTTCGAACGATCGACACCGTCCCTCCGCGCAACCTGACGAACGACGCGCCGAGCCAGTTCTGGCCGGTGATCCTCGGCAACCGCGTGATGTTCGTCGACATCAGCAGGTCCACTCTCAATCCCAACGGATCGATCAGCGATCTGCACGACAACTGGGACCTCGTCGTGATGGACATGAATACAGGCACACGGCGCACGATCCGCAGCACCACGGCTGATGGGTTCAGCCCGATGCTGTGGACGCCACTGGGGGTGTATCTGGGACTCAACGGGACGTTCGCGGTGATGCCTGTGCCGCCGTAGCGCCGCGCTCATCGCGCGGTGCTACGCTCGATACGCGATGGCGATGTGCGACGGGGTCCTGACGATCCGAGCGCTCGGGCGGGAGTTGTTCGTGGACACGACGTTGGGGATCGAGCGGTTCTACATCGACAACCGCCAAGTGTTGCGCCGCGGGATCTTCTCGCTCGAAGAGACGGTGAGCATCGCATCGTTGCGACGACGGCTGTCGCGGCTGGAAAGCGTCCCGTCGGTTCGCGTGTGCCAAGTGCTCGCGGCGGCGCTCGAGCGAACGCCATTGGGACGCGCGCTTCTCGAACGAGAGATGGAGCTGACGACGGACGGGACGCTCTGGGTTGCGTGGCGCAACCTCGTGGCCGCGGCGCGTGGCGGACACGACGGGGCAGTTCGACAGACCGACGCCGCGCAGTCGCGCGACAGTCACATGCCCGCGCACGTCGCTGTGGCAGATCGTTCGCTGGCTGTGGCGCGGTTTCACGGACGACGCGAGGCGGTCTGGGACAAAGCGGTCTCCGTGCAGGAAAAATACGCGTATTTGTACAGCCCCGAAGAGCTCGCCCCTTGGTCGAACGCCGTCGCGACGCTCTCGGGCGAAGCCGAGTCCGTGCACGTCGTGTTCAACAACTGCAACTCGAACTACGCGGTGCTCGGCGCCAAGGACCTGACGGCAGAGCTCGTCGACGCGTTTCGGTGAAGGCACCGAACGCGAGTCGGTCGGCGTTTGTGCCATCTCGCGCCGCGCGATTCCCTGTGCTGTCGGTTCGCGCGTCGGGCGCGAGTGAACTATCGTGCGCCCGCGCAGCGATTCCGACTTGGTACGCTGTTCGCATTCGATCCTCACTTCGAGAACGCACGATGACGATCCTTCGAAGAACGCTGGTCACGCTGTTTGCACTCTCGGCTCTCGTCGGCTGCGGCTCTCGGAGCCAGCTGCTCGAGGGGACGCCGATGGGGCCTCCGCCCGTGGATGTCCCCACGATCGACGGTTCGCTCGATGTTCCCGACGCGCCGTCGGGGCCAGACGTTCGGATCGATGTGCGGCCGGACACGCTCGTGCCGACGGTGACCGTCGCGTGCCCGGCGCCGATTCGGTCGACGCAGTCGCTCCCGGTTCCATTGCCCGCGATGGCGACGTCCAACGTGGGCCGTCCGCTCACGGTTCAGTGGGAGGTCACGCGCGCGCCGATGGACTCGATGGCGCGGCTCACCAACGCGAACACGACGACCGCGTCGATCAACTTCGACGTGGGGGGCGAGTTTCGCTTTCGCTTCACCGCGCGCGACGACCTGGGAAACATGGCCTCGTGCGAGACCCGCGCGGACGTCGAGAGCGCGATCGACCTGCTCTGCCCCAACGATCAGAGCAACTTTCAGGGCGCGACCGTCTCGCTCGCCGCGCGCGCTCGCTCGCGCTTGATGCGAGCGATCACGCTCCAGTGGGAGACCGTCTCGCGTCCCATGGGCTCGAGCACGACGCCGACGCCGCCGAACAGCGACGCTGCGACGCTGCGGCTCGACGCGCTCGGTGACTGGCGCTTGCGGCTCGTCGCGCGGGACAGCACGGGGCTCACGGCGTCGTGCGTGACCAATATTCATGCGGACCCGGACGTGATCGTGACGTGCCCGCCCGACACGACGTCGCGGCCGTTTGCGACGGCGACGCTCGCGGCGATGGCTCAGTCGCGCACGATGCGACCGCTGACGTTTCGCTGGGAGATCGTCGATCAGCCCATCACGTCGACGGCCATGTTGCGGATGCCCAACACGCTCTCGACGCCGTTCACGTTCGACGTCGCGGGCAACTGGACCTTTCGCTTCACCGCGACAAACGACCGCGGAAACAGCGCGTTTTGCACGACGCGCGCGCTCGCCGCGAGCGAAGAGGCCGTGCGCGTCGAGATCGTGTGGAACACCGACCGCACCAACCCCAACTGCAACATCGCGACGCCCGACAGCAACGCGTGCGGCGACGTCGACCTGCACCTCGCGAACTCGGACCTCAACATGGGCCGGTGGGGCAGCAACGCGCCGGCCAACTCGACGTGCTTCTACGCGAACTGCGTGTGCGGCACGCCCGAGATGATCTGCACCAACCCCACCAACATCGAGTGGACCCCCGCGGGCGTCGTGAACAACCCGCAGCTCGACATCGATCACACCCGTCGATTGCCCGGCCCCGAGAACATCAACATCGTCCGCGCAGAGACCGGCGGACGCTACGACGTCGGCGTTCACGCGTTCTCGCTCAACGCGCCGACGCCCGTCGTCGCGCGGGTGTACTGCGGCGGACGCATCGTGTTCGAGAGCGAGCCCGTGCGCATCGAAGCGCGCGGCGGAGGCGCGGACACCAACGATTTGTGGCTCGTCGGCCGCATCGAAACCACGACGGGCGGCTGCCGCTTCACGCGCTGCGGCTCACCAGGAAACCTCACGGCCTGCATCCGTCCCCAAAACGCATGGGGGCGTTGAGCCCCGCCCGCCCAGTTTCGGGTGGCGTGGTGTGCGAGAAGTGACGGTGGCGTTCGGGGGTAAGGCGCTAACGGTGCTGGGGCAGCGCGCAGAGCGGCTTGCGCGGGCCGTAGAAATCCCTGGAGATTCCGTGTTGCATCGCGGGCGTGGTTGTTGCAGTGGTCTTCCCTGGTGACGCGCTTCGAGCGCGTTGGCAGAAGCACTCACGAAGACGACCGAGAAGGGAAGACCAACGATGCAGTCGCGATCGATCTCGCGCAGGGGAGCGGTGGCGGTCGCGGCCACGCAGGGTTGCCTTGCGTTGGCGTCGGTGATCGTCGGGTGCGGCGCGCCGATCGCGCGTCCGGACGGCGCCATCGTGCGGGACAGCGGCGTGGTGGACGCGTCGGGTCCGTGCCCGGCGGGCGCGAGTCTGTGCGGCGAAGTCTGCATCGATTCGACAAATGACCGCACCAACTGCGGCGGCTGCGGGGTGGTGTGCGGCTTCGGAGTTCCGTGCGTGGCGGGGCGCTGCGACGACGGAAACTGTCCGATGGGCCAGGTTCGTTGCGGCGATCGCTGCGCGGATCCTCGGACCAGCCCCGAGCACTGCGGCGGCTGCGGAAACCCCTGCGATCGCGGCTTCGCGTGCACGGACGGTCGCTGCGACTCGGCGCGTTGCCTCGACGGATTCGCGCGCTGCGGAGCGGACTGCGCCGAGTTCGAGTCCGACGTTCGTCACTGCGGCCGCTGCGGAAACGCCTGCGGAATGGGCCAGGCCTGCGTCAGCGGCACGTGCGTGATGTCCATGTGCCGCGACGGGCTCACGCAGTGCGGGACGACCTGCACCGACCCGCGCTTCGACCCGCGCCACTGCGGCGCCTGCGGTCGCTCGTGCGCCTCGACGCAGCGCTGCTCGCTCGGCCGCTGCGAAGAGATCCCGTGCGCGGGCGCGGGGATGTCCCGCTGCGGTCAGCTCTGCATCAACTTGAATACCGACCCCACCCACTGCGGCATGTGCAACCTGCGCTGCGCCTCGGGCATGTGCTCCGCGGGGCGCTGCGTGGTGGACGCGCTGCGGCCGCGCTGGGCGGTGCAGTTCGGCACGGTCGGCGAAGACACGGTCAACGCGGTGGCGATCGACCCGTCGGGCAATGTGTACGTGACCGGCGCGTTCGATGGACCGATGACGATCCTCGGTCGAACGATGCTCACGACCCGCGGGCGGACCGACGTGTTCGTCGCGAGCTTTACGAGCGCTGGAGCGCTTCGATGGGCGCGCTCGATCGGCGGGCGCGGCGCGGACGAGGGCACGGGCCTCGCCGTGGGCTCGAACGGTCGCTTGTATGTCACCGGGTATTTCACTGGTGAATTCGTGACTGAAACCCAGGGCACCATCGTCGGCCCCGGGCAGCTCGACGGGTTTCTGCTCTCGCTCGACCTCGCGACAGGCGCCGAGCTCGCGGTGCTCACTGTTGGCGGGATCGGCTTCGAAGTGCTCTCGGCGGTGTCGTTTCGAGGCGGGCGGCTCATGGTGGGCGGCCGCTTCTCCGACGAGATCCGCATGGGAACGACGCGCTACGTGTCGACGGGCCGCGACGATGGGCTCTTGTTCGCGGCCGATCCGTTGACGCTTCGCCCGCTGTGGACGCGCACGTTCGGCGGGGTCAACGACGACCGCATTCAGTCCGTGCTCGTCGACGACGCAGGTCGCGTGTTCTTCGGCGGCGGCATGGAAGCCTCGCTCACGTGGGGCCGCTCGACGCTCGTCTCGTCGGGGCAGTCCGATGGCTTCGTCGCGTCGACCGACTCGGTCGGAACCCCGCAGTGGGCCGTGCGATTCGGCGGCGCCGAGGCCGACTCGGTCATGGGCATCGAGTCCGACGGCGCCGGGGGAATCATGGCCGCGGGCTTCTTCCGCGGCACCGCGCAGTACCCCAACGGATCGACCATCGCCGCGCGCGGGAGCGACGTGATCGCGTTTCCGTTGTCGGGCGCGGGCGTCGCAGCGGCGCCGCGGATCTGGGGCAGCCCCAACGACGACACCGCGTTCGCGATCGCGCACGGGCCGGACGGACGGTGGCTCCTCGCGGGAAGCTTGAACGCGGGAGCAGACTTCGGCCTCGGCGTGATCGACACGTATTTTCTCACGCAAGACGCGTTTCTCGCGGGCTTCGACGCGAGCTGGCGACCGCGCTCGATCCCGACCGTCCAGGGCTCGCGCGACGACTTCGCGTTCGGCGTCGCCATCGCGCCCGACAACAGCGCCGTGTGGGGCGGGACGTTTACCAACGGCGGCAACCTCGGCCTCGGCTTCGTGACCGGCCTCGGCGGCGCCGACGGCTACATCGTGTACGTCGGTCCGTGAGTGTTCGCGCGCAGGGAGGGCGCGCTTCGCGCGAGCGCGGCCGTCACTGACTCACGAGCACGAGCTTGTCCGTGCGCGCGCGGAGCTCCGCGCAGACCTCGGGGGAGAGGGGATTTCCATCGAGGTTGATGCTCTCGAGCGAGGCGAGCTTCTCGCTGTCGCACAGGATCTTCGCGCCCTCGTCGCCGATGCGGTTGTGCGACAAGTCCAAGTGGCGAAGCCCCGTGAGCGTCCCTTGCGCGATCGCGCGCGCGCCCTCGTTGCCGATCGCGTTGGACGACAAGTCCACCGTGTGGAGCCACGAAAAGTGCGGCGCTTCGCCGAGCGTCACCGCGCCGAGATCGCCCAGTCGATTGAAGGGCAGCGCCAACGCTGAGAGCGTCGCGAGCGCGGCGCTGTCCGCGAGCGCGGCGGCTCCTGCGACGGTGATCCCGCCGCCCGAGATCTCGAGCGACGCGAGGAGCTTGCACGCGTCGTGCTGCGCGATGGCCGAGGCGATGTCGTTTCCACCGCTGTTTCGACCGCCTCGTTTGGAGGTGTCCGCAGAGGGCGCCTCCGCGAGCGAGAGCGTCCGAAGCGGCGCGAAGTCTTCGAGCTCGATCACCGCGAGGAGCTCGCCGACGCCGGACCACGGGCCGAGAAATCGAAGGCCGTTGCAGCGAAAGCCCGCCCCCGAGACGGCGTCCTTCACGCGCTCGGCGCCGGTTCCGGGCGCGACGTCGAAGGTGTTGTCTGGATCGACGCACGCGTCGAGCGCGGCGAGCAACTGCGCGCCGTCGTCGAAGCGATGGGCGGGGAGCTTCTGGATGCAGCGACGCAAGATCGCGCGCAGCGCGGGCTCGATCTCCGCGAGCAACGGAGGTGTTTCGCTCTGCACCGCGTGCATGATCGCGTACCAGGGAGCGTCCGGCCGATCGAACGGATTGCGACCCGTGAGCGCCTCGTACATCGTGAGCCCGAGCGCCCAGATGTCCGCGCGCGCGTCGACGGCGGCGGGCGTTCCGAAGGTCTCGGGCGCCATGTACGCGGGCGTTCCGTGGAAGCGATCGTTGACCGTGATCCTCGCGTCGCGCAGCTGCGCGATCCCGAAATCGAGGACCTTCGGCAGAGGCGGTCTCCCGAGCGCCGATCGATCCACGAGAAACACGTTGTCCGGCTTGATGTCCCGATGCACCACGCCCGCCGTGTGCGCGACGGCGATCGCGTGAACGACCGGGCGCATCAGCGCGACGACCACCTCGGGCGCGAGCCTCTGTTCGGGCTGCTCGCTGATGTAATCCGCCAGCGTTTCTCCACGCAAAAGCTCTTGCACGAGGTACAGGTGTCCGTCGCTCTCGCCCGCGTCGATGATGTCCACGACGTTCGGGTGCGGTTGCCCGTCGACCCGAATGCGGTTGGCGGCGAACGCTTCGCGCCGAAATCGCTCGACGAGCTCGGCCTGGTTCTTGTGCTCTCCGTGGAGGATCTTGATGGCGCACGGCCGGCCCACAACGACGTTGTTGGCGACGTAGACCGCGGCCGTCCCGCCGAAGCCGAGCAGCGATTCGAGCCGATATTTCTCGGAGAGCGTCACTCCGATGCGCGCCTCTGCGCCCTGTCGTAGACGCAGGTACTCGTCGCGTTCTGTCACGGCCCGGAGCTTACTCTGGATGCCGTCGATCGAGACCAATCACGCGACGTGTCGCTCGCTTCTCGCGAACCTGTCGTCAACTGGCGAGACGCTCGACCGCCAGCCGCCATGGCGGCCGCCATGGCGAGCCGCCAGGGGCCCTCGCGCGAATCGCAGCAAATCATCACGATTTTGCGCGGCACGATCGCTGCGACGCCTCGCGAGCATGCACCAACCACACGCACCGCTCGCCGCCACCACCCTTCGCCAGAGTCTGCAGGCCGATCCGCGCGCGACGCGGGTCCCGCGCCCGTCTGTGTTTCGTCGCGACGAGCTGCTCGGCGCGAGGTTCACGCGGTACACCGGCGGCGTGAAGCTCGTGTCGTCGCTCGACGCGCTGGCGGTGCGAGCGCTCATCGACGAGGGATTTCTCGAGCCGACGAGCTGCGCCAATCCTGCGGCGCCGACGGCCACGGTGTTCGCGCACTTTCTCGAGCGCTGGGCGCCCGCAGCGCGCGCGGGGGGCTACGCGCGCTCGCACCGAAGCAGCGACGGAGGCGTCGTGCTCGACGCGCTCGAAGTGTCGCTCGCGGTGCTGCCCGCGGCGGCGCGAGACCGAGCGTGGTGGGAGTTCTACGAGATCGCGGTCAACGCCGACGGGCAGCAAGAGCGTGACGGAAAGCTCGTCGCCTACTGGGAGTAACCACCCGTGTGATGGTGAGACAGCCAACTCCGGGCGAGGGCGTGTATTCTTCTGCTGGAAAATGCACACACGAGTTTCTTGGCGAGCACGCGCGGTCGTCGCGATGACCGTCGCGCTGTCGCTCGGACTGGCGGCGCCCACGGTCGTGGCGCAAACGGCTGCGGCACCGACCGGCACCGAAGACGAAGCAAACGCGGCGATCGCGCGAGGCGTCGCGCTGCGACAAGCGGGCAACGACGACGAGGCGCTGGCTGCGTTTCGACAGGCGGATCAGATCTTTCCTTCTCCGCGCGCGAAGGCGCAGATCGCCCTCGCCGAGCAGGCGCTCGGGCAGTGGGTGATGGCGGAGCGGGACCTCCGCGCGGCGCTCGCGTCCGAGAACGACCCATGGATTCAACGCAATCGCGAGGCGCTCGCCGTGGCGCTCACGCAGATCGCGTCGCGGCTCGGCTCGCTCGAGGTCCGCTGCGCGACCGCGGGCGCCGAGGTCTTCATCAACGAAGAGCGCGTGGGAGCGCTTCCGCTCGCGGACGCAGTGCGCGTTCCCGTCGGGACGATCGCGATCGAAGTGCGGGCGCCTGGACACTCGAGCCAGCGTCGCTCGGTCGAAGTGACATCGGGAGCGCGCTTGCGTGAAGTGTTCACGCTCGTCGCGTCGCGCGCGTCCGTCGCAGGGGAGGGCGCAGACAACAACGGCGCGAACAACGGCGCAGGCGGGTCGAATCGCGGGTCGAACGGCGGGTCGAACGGCGGGTCGAACGGCGGGCGCGACGGTGGCGAGCCGCGCGCCGCGGGCGTTCCCGTTGGGCCGATCGTGGTGCTCGGCGCGGGGGCGGTGAGCCTCGGACTCGCGGGTGTGTTCGCGGGCCTGCGCGGCGGAGCGATGTCCGCGTGTCGCTACGTCGCTGCGTCGGACACGCTCGAGTGCGCGACGACGGCCGATGCGAATCGAGCCCGCGCGGGCGCGGGGTTCACGACGGGACTCAACGTCACGCTCATCGGCGGAGCGCTGCTCGTCGCGGGCGGAGGCGCGTGGCTCGTCGCTTCGCTGCTCACGAGGCCGCGCGCAAACGAACAAGCGCGGGTCGCTGTGATGCCCATGGTGTTCACGAACGGCGCCGCGATCGCCGTCGGCGGGAGGTTCTAGACTGATGCGTATCGAACGAACGATCGTGTGCTCAGCGCTTCTGTGCGCGAGCGCCCTCGTAGGCTGCAGCTATCCGAAGGTCGAAGACCTCTCGATGCGCGACTCCGGCAACGACGTCGCGACGGACATGGGCGTCGACACCGGCGTCGATGCTGGAACGGACAGCGGTGCGGACACTGGGATCGACACGGGCGTGGACACGGGCGTGGACACCGGCGTGGACACCGGCGTGGACACCGGCGTTGACACGGGCGTGGACACGGGCGTGTGCGTTCCGTCGGGCATGGAGACGTGCGACGGACGCGACAACGACTGCAACGGGATGATCGATGACGTCCCGGCAGCCATGCTCACGGCGTCGCCGAACTGCGGTCGCTGCGGCAACGATTGCGGCGCGGGAGCGTGCCAGAACAACGTGTGTACGCCGTACGCGTCGACCGGCGCCAACGGGGCGTTCATGGCCACGGCAGGCATGACCACGACGCTGGCTCCGGGGGTCTACAACTTCACGACGATCACGATTCCGGCGGGAGCGACGGTGCGCATGTCCGCGGGCAACGGCGTGCTCGACCTGCGCGCGAACGGCGCGGTCGTGATCGACGGAACGATCGACCTTGCCGGTGGAAACGGCGGCAATTCGCTCGGCGCAGACAACATCATGCCGCGCTGCAACCTCAACCCGGGACCGGCTGGCGGAGGGCTCGGAGGCGCCGCGGGGCTCGGCAGCGCAGTGACCGCTCAGAGCTTCGATGGCTGCAACACGGCCAACGCCGCTGGGGGCAACGTCGACGGGGTGAACGGCAACGGCGCCAACGGCAATCGCGGCGCGCACATGGGCTGCTGCAGCGGCATCGGCGGTCGAAACGGCGGCGGCAACGCGGGCGGTCGGCGCGGCTCGGGCGGCGGTGGCGGAGGCGGCTCCGCCGGCGGCGGAGGCGGAGGCGCGCTGTTCACCTTCGACGGCACAGGAATTCAACTCGTCAGCGGCGGCGCTGGCGGCGTGATCGGCATGAGCGCGGTCTCGATGGGCGGCGCCGCGACGTGCATGGGCGTCAACTGCATGGTGACCGGCGCGCGGCCCGGTGAGGCGGCGCTCGGCGCGACCGCGGGCGGATCGGTCATGCTCGCGGTTCCTTCGGGATCACCGAGCGCGGCGTCCTCGGGCGGCGCAGGCGCAACGATGGGACGCGAGGCCTTCGCGGACCTCGCTGTCACGCGGTTGATTCCGGGCTCTTCGGGTGGCGGCGGCGGCGGCGGCGGCGATCCGTGCCCTGCGTTCGGGTATTCGTACGGCGTCGGCGGCGGCGGCGGTGGCGGCGGCGGCGCGCTGCGGATCATCACGACGAGCACGATGACGATCAGCGAAACGGCCAGGATTTCTGCGGCCGGCGGCGCCGGTGGCGACGGCGCGAGCAACGTCTCGAGCGGCGGCGGCGGCGGCGGCAGCGGCGGGACGATCGACCTTCGCTCCCCGAGGCTCGTCGTGCGCGCAGGCGCGACGATCACCGCCGCGGGCGGCCGCGGTGGAACCGCAGTGGGCCCGAACAGCGGCGCTGGCGGCAACGGTGGTCCGGGCCGCGTGCGGCTCGCGCTCGACGCCGCGGGCGCGTGCACCGTCACCGCGAGCGCGTTCACGTCGCACACGTTTTCAATGCCGACGGGCGAGCCCGGGCCGTGCGCCGTGTCGCGCACATCGACCCTCGGGACGGTGTACGTCTCGCGCTTCCCCGAGTAGCGCGCGCGACGCGAGAGTGCGAGCGATCGCTATCGCGACGCTCGCACGATCAGCAGCGCGACTCGATCTGCTCGCTCACGTAGAGGCCTTCGCGTTCGAACTCGTCCTCGTCGTCCTCGTCCTCGGCGCAGTGCGTGTACTCCACGACCGCCCACCATCGACCACGCCAGCGCGCGACGCTCACCGCGGGACGTCCGTCGACGATCGCAAGCCGCTCGAAGCTGTCGCGACGAGGCGCTAGCCCGAGCTTCGCGCGTCGAACCTGGTTGTCTTCGTCGAGGCACGTGATCGAGCCGTCGTCGTGCGCGACGAGCCAGCGTCCCCCGATGTCCTGGTCGAATCGCTCGAACGTCACGCCGTCGCTCGAGGTCAGCATCCCGTGGGCGCCCGAGCCGAACGTGACCGAGACCGTGATCCCGTCGGGCCACCCAGCGATCCCGTCGATCGACGCGAGCTCGTCGACGGGCAGCGTGTGTCTCGTCCAACGCGCGCCGTGGTCCGTCGAGCAGAGCAACAGCGGCAGGTTCGGCGCTTCGAAGCCCGCGGCCCACAGCGCGCCAGCGCCGCGCGCGGCGGAGTGAAGCCCGAATCGCGTCCATGGGCCGCGCATTCCAGCGGGTCTCGCCGTTCCGAGCGCGGGCAGCGACGCTTTGGTCCACCGCGCCGACGGCTTGTCGACGGAGCGGCGCACGATCCCTTCGTCGCCGACCAACACCGTCGCGTTGTCCGTGCTCGCGCCGGCGACGAGCGACTGCACGAGCGCGCTGTCGTCCGCGACCCAGCGCGAGCCCGCGAGGCGACGAACGCGCCCGCGACGGCGCGGGCTGTACTCGGTCCACACGGCGTAGAGCTGCCCGTTCGCCGCGGAGATGAACCTCGCTCCGGGGAGCGTCGAGGGCGTGAGGATCGATCGCGGCGCTCGGTCGAGCTCGCTGTAGATCGAGCAGCCCCGGCTCGTCGACACGAGCAAGCGCCCCGCCGCGTCGACGTCGACCCGCCTCGCGTCGTCCGAGAATTTCGACCACGAACCTGAAGGGCCCATCGCCAATCGAACGATACCGCGCCTGTCGCGCAGATGGCTCGCGGTCCGCGCGGATCGATGCGACGAGGGCTGCGCGCCCCGAGGCGGGGGCGACGCGTTGGCTGGTCGGAGACTGTCCAGCGCTCACGCGTGAGCGTCGCTCGTCGCCTCCCGCACCAGCAAGCGCAGCGCCGCGAGGGCTGGGTCGTTCTGCGAGCGATCGTGCCAGATCTGCTTGATGGTGACCGCGTCGAGCGCGATAGGGCACTCCAAGACGACGAGCGGATAGCGCCGTGCCGCCTCGATCGCGAAGCGCCGTGGGAGCACTGCGATTGCGTTGGATTCGGCGACGCACTCAGGAACGACGCTGAAGTGCGGTACGGAGAGCACGATCGTCCGCTTTCGTTTGTGCGCCGCGAGCGCACGGTCGATGCGTCGCTGCGGCTGGCCGTGAACCGCGACGTCGATGTGCGGCGTCGTCGCAAACTGCGCGAGCGTGACGCGCGTTCGTATCGTCGCGTGCTTCGACGACGCGAGGCAAACGAGGTCGTCTTTCCACAGGACTTCCCCGCGACAACCTCGGGGTAACGACGGCGGAGCGCCGATGAGCAAGTCAACGCCGCCCGACGCGAGCTCGTCGCGAAGCGACTGCACAACTGGCACGGCGCGAATCCGGACGCCAGGCGCTCGCTGATTCACGATCGCGAGCAGACGCGGGAGCACCGCTGCTTGCACGACATCGGTGCACGCAACGACGAACTGCCGACGGAGCCTCGTCGGCGCGTCCGCTCCGGGCGCATCGACGACCTCGCGCAGCAACCCGAGCGCCTCGCGGAGCTTCGGGGCGAGCGCGGCCGCGCGAGGAGTCGGGAGCAGACCCCGAGGTCCTCTCACGAAGAGGGGGTCGTTGAGCGCCGCGCGTAGCCGTGCGAGCGCGTTGCTGACAGCGGACTGCGTGACGTGCAACCGCGCGGCGGCGCGCGTCGCGCTGCCTTCGTCGAAGACGACCGCGAGCACGACAAAGAGGTTGAGATCGATGGCGGATAGATTCATGCGCGTGATGACGCTCATCATGAATCATCACGTGTGCTGTTGGGACCGCGGCGCTACACACGGCGCATGCAATCGAACGCTGCTCCATGGGCGCCGCGCGTGCTGCTCTTGGGCGCCACAGGCCGCACCGGTCTTTGCCTGCTCGAAGCTGCGCGAGAGGCGAGGGTTTCGGTCACCGCCCTCGTCCGGCGCGAGGGTGTCCTCGCGGCACGCGAGGGGCTCTCGATCGTCGTTGTCTCGCGGGTAGATGCGGCGAGCATCGCGGAGAATCTCGCTGGGCATACAACGATCATCTCGGCGGTGGGCCCGCCATCGCTGGGGCCTACGACGGTGTGTGCCGACGTCGCGCGCGCGATGGTCGAAGCTGCGTCTGTGAGCCGCGCGCAGAGACTCGTGGCGATCTCGTCGGCGCTCGTGGATCGCGGAGCTGGGCTGTTCGCTCGGGCGTTAGCCAGCACGGTGTTTCGCAACGTGGTGCGGGACGCACGCGCGATGGAGGCCACGCTGCTTGCGAGCGGTCTTCCCGTCGCGATCCTTCGTCCTCCTCGGCTAGTCGATGGCGAGAGACGGCGCAACCTGCTCACGTACCCTGACGGACACCCGCGAGGACGGCACGTCGTCACCCGCGCGGATGTCGCCGACTACGTCATCGCGCACCATGTTGGATCGCGCGAAGGCTCGATGGTTCTCGGGCTCGCGGCGTCCGACACTGGCGCCCAGCGCGACGCCTCGGAGGAAGAAGACGCGCGGCGAGCGCTCTACTCTTTAGTGTCCCGAGCGACTCAACCCGCGTGTCGCTAATGGAAGGCAGAGCCCCTGCCGCGTGCGCTCTCCGTCGTCGTGCTACGGGCGGCCTGCGTCTGCCGTCGCGGCGCTCGCGGCGTGCGTCGGCAGCGTGATTCCGTGCGCGCCGGCGTAGCGCACGAGGGCCACGGGCCACGGCGCGGGCTGGGCGTTGTGGTCGCGCGCCCAGCGTTCGACCAAGGGGCCGACGACGTCGCGCGGCGCGGCCTCGAGACCTCGCTGGAGCGCGGTGCAGTCGCCGGTGACGTACGCGGGTTCGAAGAGCTGCGCGGCGATCTCGTCGGGCGAGGTCTTCACGAGCCGCGTGACGAGCGACGCGGGGACGAGGCACCGCTGCGCGTTGGCGATGAGCGCGGCTTTGTGCGCAAGCAGCGCGGGTCCGTCGATCGCGTCGATGGCTGGCGATCGAACGGCGTCGCGCAGCTCGCCGCGGTCGATGGCGCGCAACGCCGCGCGGATCGGCGGAAGCGCCGCAGCCACCGCGCGCTCGGAGTCGCCGGTGACCGGGTCTCTCGCGGCGAACACCGCGGAGTTGCGCGCGCGATAGATCACTGCGCTCTCGGCGGTGCCCGTGAGGCTGGCGGCGAGGATCGTTCCTTCGTCGGTCTCCCGCGAGGCGATGTCGACCGCCCGCGCGTTGCACGCTTCTTGGAGCTCGCGCTGCGACCCGCCTCGCTGCTCGCTTCGGGGAACCACCACCTCGACGAATCCGCCCGCGAAGCACTCGACGCGAAACACCTGCCACATGCGTCCGCCGCTCGCGTCCCCGTGGCAGCGCACGGACGCGCGCCACTCGCGGCTGCTCTTTTCGCGGAGCGCCTGTCGCTCGCCGCACGAGCGAGCGCAGCTAGCGACCGAGGCACAAAGAATCAAGGCCAACGAGAGCACCTGACGAGGTCGACCCATACGCGATGTATACGAGATGCCGACGGGAGGTTCTTGTCGCGATTTCTGCGCCGACGCGCAGAGGGGTGCGGCGAAATGGTGCACGGCGCGCTGGGCGTGGCGCTCAGCGGCGACCGAAACGAGCGTTGATTTCCGCGTCTCGCGATTCCAGAACAGAGAAGACGTCTCCTACGGTGCGAAGCTCCTCCCGTGCGTCTTCGGAGGGGCTGAGCCCGAACTCTGTTTCGATAAGGTACGCGACGGCCCAGAGATCCAGGCCCAAGTCCTCGACGAGCCGACGGCCAACTTCGAGCTGATCGATGTCATCGCGCGAGAAGCGTGGGGGCGTTTCGTCGAGCACTTGCTGGTTGTGGCAGAGCGTGAAGATCCATCGAGCGCGACGCATCGCCAGTTGGTGCCGGTCCAGCGTTGTCGTTTCGCGAGGCCGTGGCTTGCTGTTGGTGGACTTCTTCATGGTCTTCGGTCGCCGTTGTGCCTCGAAAACGCCCCACGAAACTGTGCGCGCCCGCATGCGGCGCTCGCACCCGAAACTACGCCAGCGTTGAACGTCGTAGAACGTGGCGGCGCTTCAGCCGCGCGCAAGACTGTTGAACTCCTGTCGAACCACAGGAAGCCATCGAGATAAGTGCGTCGATCGAAGGAGCGGCGGTTCAGCTTCCTGTACCGTCGTGAGGTGCGGTTCTTGTGTTGGTTGCTTGTTCTTGTCGCAGGGTGCTCGCTCGCGGGAGAGGCTCGGTTCTATCGGCCCTCGGCGACCAGCGACGCAGCGACGGTCGACGGCGCGGCGAGCGACGTGCAGACGCAGGATGTCCCGTCGACGGACGCGGTGATTTCCGACGGTCCGCGCGATGCCGAAACCGACGCGGACGCTGGCGCAGCGTGCATTCCCATTGGCCCAGAGGTCTGCAACGGCGTCGATGACGACTGCGATGGCACGCGCGACAATGTCCAGCCTTTGGCGACGCTGCTCGATTGCGCGGCGCCTCCACTCGCGGCCGGCGGACCGCCGCGGCTCGGCGTGTTTCGCGGGTGCACATGCGTTCCCGTCGCTGCCAGCCCCGAGATTTGCGGCAACGGCCTCGACGACAACGGCAACGGAAGCGCTGACGAGGGCTGCGGCTGCGACGCGATCGTGATCCCGACGAGCCTCACGGGATTTCCACGGATGTTGCTCGGAGCGTTTCGCGTGTTCGCGACCGTCGACGACGCGCTCGCGAACCTGTCGGCGACGTCGCAACGGACGATTTGCCTGCTCTCGACCGGGCTACGCGACTGCTCGGTGCGGGTCGCGCACACCTACAACATCCGCGTCCCGGCCAACGTCACCATTCGCGGCGGCTACGTGCCCGGAGTGATCCTGACCGGAGCGCCCGAGCTTCGGCCGACGTGCCGCACCGAGCTTCGCGGAACGATCACGTTCGATGGCTCGAACACGAACAGCGTCGTGACAAACGTTCACGTCAACGAGCAGATCGTCGACGGCGGCAGCGCCGTTTCCATGCCGGGCGATGGATGGTTCGTCGACAGCAGCATCGAAGGGCGAGCGAGCTCGTTCTCGGCCAACGTCGGCGCAATCTCCACGGACGGAACCGGCCTTCACCGCGTCGTGCGCAACGTCACCGTCGCGCTGTCGGGCGGCGCAGACGTGACGGGCTTGTTCGTCGCGCGCGGTCGCATCTGGGCGGAGAACGTTCGGTTCGACATCACCGCGGGCAGACGCAGCACTGCCATCGACCTCGATCACGCAGCGCCGTCGGTGCTCAACGCGATCAACGTCGCGACCCTCAACGGCGCCGAGCTCACCGAGGCCGTGCACATCTCCGAGGCGCCTCCGTACGTCGCGATCAACGGGCTCAGCGGTTCGGCCGGTCGCAGCATGGTCGGTCGCGGCCTGACGATCGATTGTCGCGACGGCTCGGAGTCGATCGTTCAAGTCGCCAACGCGAACTGGCTCGGATCGCTCGCGCCGGACTCGCTCGGCGCGCTCGTGCGAGGTTGCCACGCGGAGTTCTCGGCGCCCGACCGCCCGTCGGTCATCGCGTCCTCCGCGAGCGCAGACCCAGGCGCGGCCGGGAGCGTCGCCGTCGCGCTCCGCTGCGAGCTCGGAGCTCGATGCGTGACGCTCAGCGCTGCGCAGCCGCTCGCGTTTCGCGCGCTCTCGAGCCGCGGAAGCGTGGCAACGACGCGCGGCGCGGCGATCGTCGACCGCGCCTCTGCGGTCGTCGTGGGCACGACGTTCGACGGCAGCGGTTCGATCGCGAGCTCGACGGGCTTCGAGATGGAAGGAAGAGTGTTGTTCGCCACGCACAGCGAGTTCGTTGGCGGCCGCTCGACGAGCGCCGATGGATCGCGCGCGTTGCAAATCAAGCAGGCGACCAACGCGGTGGTTTCGACGAGCGTGCTGCGCGCTGCGCGCGGGGTCGGCGCTTCGATCGAGGCCTCTGGCGTCGGCGAGCTGCTGTTCTTTTCGAACACCGTGACGGCGATCAACACCGACGCCAACGTGTCGCCCACGCAGCTCGTGATCGTCCGCGGCGCGCGCAGCCCTGCGTCGATTCGCTTCGAGAACAACCTGCTCGCGTGCTCGAACCTCCCGACGTCGAACCCGATGATGGTCCCGAGCGTCGGTCTCGTGATCGATGGAACGAGCCCGTTCAACTACTTCGGGTACAACATGATCGGCGGCTGCGGGATGGCCGTGCGGATGTCGGATCAAGTGCTGGTCGACCAGGTCACCGCGCAGAGCCGCGTCTGGGCGCCGCTCGGGGATCGTGAAGGGCAACTGCAGCTCGCGACGACCACGCTCGCCATCGATGCGACAACGGGTTGGAGGCTCACTTCGTCATCGCCCGCAGTGAGCAAGGGTTCACCCGCGGCCCTCGGCCCAGACGTTCGCGATTTCGAGCGAACGCTGCGCGGGCCGCTCGCCCCCGCGGACATCGGCGCAGACGAGCGCTGAAGCGCGAACGGACGACAATCAACGCGCGGGCCAAGCTTCGAAACGCTCACCATCGTGAACGATCACTGTGTCGGGCGCGCCCGCGACGATGCGCTTCCCATCGGACGCGATCTGCGTGCTGTACGTGGCGTTCTTCAGCATCATGCGCTCGTCCCACACGGTGACGAGTCGCTGGCCGTCGAGCGCGAGCAGCTCGGTTCCATGGTGAACAACGATCATCTTCGCGTTCGCACCCACGCCGTAGATCTCGGAGTCGGCTTCGTCGCTCGCCGCGCGCACGTCATTGCTCGCGAGCTCGAGCGTGAAGAGTCGTCGGTGTCCGCAGAGCCAGAGCGATCGCTCGTCTCGCGGGCACGCGCCCTGAAACGCGTAGCGCACATCGCCCGGTCCCCACGGGCCCACGAGCGTCTTCATCGTCGCGCCGTCCCAGCGCCACGCGCCATCGAAGCTCGTGAAGTACACGTCCGTCGCGCTCCGCGCGAAGACGTTCACCAGCGACGACCCCTCGCGGATCGTCGTCCACGCGCCGTCGCTCCATCGAAGGCAGTCGCCCGAGAGCGTCCCGGCGAAGAGCGCGGCCCCGTCGCTCCAGAGCGAGTACACGTGGCCGTCGAGCTTGCTGTGCTTCCACTTGGGGCCGTTGCTCGAATAGACGCGACCCTTTCCGCCCGCGAGCACTTCGCCCGAGGGCGTGACGCAGAGGCCGTAGAGCTTGTCGCTCGTCTCGAAGAGGACCTCGGCTCCATTGGACGTATGGCGCTGAACGCGCGACTTCTTCTCGTGACGGAAGATGGAGAACACTTCGCTCTTCGGGCCCAGCGCAACGGCGTCGATCATGGTGAACCGTCAGTGCCACGAAGAGAGGGCGGGTGTCAGCTGTGGGAAGCGCGCGCTCAGCGAACGAGCGCTTCGAGCGCGGTGAGGATCCCAGCGTCGAGCAACGCTTGCTTCACGCTCGTCCGAGCAGCTTCGTTCTGCCCGAGAAATTTCTTCACGACGGCGGCCTCGGATGCCTTGTCGTCGACGAGCGCGCACCAGAGATGAATCGCCGTCTTCCACGTTGGCTTTCCGGCCACACCGAGCGAAGCGCGTTGTGCGTCGATCTCAGTGAGCCATCGATTGACGGTGGCCTTTCCGTCAGGCCAGGTTGTTTCGTTGATGGTGCACAGCAGGCGTTCGAGGTTCTGACGATCCGGGAGGCACGGCGGTGTGTCGCATTGGCCCTGCCATGCGATCGCGCGAACGCTCGTCTGCGTCGGTGGCTCCGCGCGAACGAGCTTCCACACGTTGCTGCTTCGTTCGACCGTCCAGCCCGAGGCCTCCAGTGCGCGAATTCGTCCGTCGAACCGAGCTTCGCAGTCGCTGACGGAGCGTTCGTCCGGGTCGTACACGAGCGCGAACCGTTCTTCGTCTGCCCCGTCTGACGGTTGTGCCCTGATCTTTGCAACCAACAGGTCGTCGATCGCGCCGTCGTTGGCGAGCGCCGTGATCGTGAGCTCACCAAGCGGCGTTATTTTGTCTGCTTCGAAGAGCCGGAGCGTCTGTTGGCGCTCACGAACGATAGGGGAGGCGCTCTTGGCTGTTCGCGCGTTGAAGAAGCGAAAGAGGATCTCGGTCAGCGCTGCGACGTCGTCCGCGCCTTCCGTGATGATCGAGACGCGGATCACGTTCGTAGGTCCTCGAAGAGCTCCGCACGAAGCAGCCGCGCATCGCTCGCTGACACAGCGACCGACCGCAGCTCTCCCTCGTGCAGTCGCAGTCGGTGCACCGTCGCGTCGATCGGAGGCTGCCCCTCTTCGTCCGTGAGTAGTTGATCGATCAGCTCGTGGCTGTGGGTGCAGAGGATCACCTGCTTTCCCTTGCGGACCTGAGCGTGGAGCAACGCGACGAGCTCGCGGACGTAGCGCGGGTGCAAGTACGACTCGGGCTCTTCGAGCGCGAGCACTTCGTCTTCGCCGTCGAACAGCGCTGCTGCGAGTGCGAGGAATCGTTTGAATCCGTCGCCAGCGAGGTATGCGGGAGTTGGCGGCTGATTCTTGTGCGTGATGTGCAGAATGAAGTCGTCGTCGACCTGGAGAATGCGAAGGTCTTTCAGGTCGGGCATCGAGACGCGCAGCGCTGCGATCGCGTCGTCGAGTCGGCCCCACTTTTCGAGCCGCGAGTACTCCGCTTCGAGCTCAGCCGGTCCGCGCACGGTGTTGACGTCGACGAAGCTTAACGACACTGCGCGTGGTTCGCCGATGCTCAGCTTTTGTCCGCGCGCTTGTTTGCCTGAAGAGTCGCAGTACAAGCGGTAGCGACTGATTGAACCATCGTGAAACTTCGCCTCAACCTCGAACTCGAAGAGGTTGCCCCTTAGCCCTTGGGTCGTAATCTGAGCGATGCCGTCCTTCGAGAGGACAGCTGGACGCGAGATCGAACTCTTCACTGAGCCGCTCGCCGAAGCAATCGTGACCGACGTCGTCAGCGGTTGACTGCTGCCGTGAACAAAGGTCTTCAGTGCATCTTTAATCGGACCGCCGCGCCGTCGCACAAACTTGGGGACGTTGCTAGGCGCCGCCCAACTCATCCACGACAACACCAACGCTTCGAGCACCGTGCTCTTGCCGCAGTTGTTGGGCCCGACGAGGATGCTCAGCGGCGAGAGTCCGTCGACCACTCCGTGACGCACTCCGCGCAGTCGCTCGATTTCGACGCGATCGATCTTCACGCGCGCACTCTACCCGATCGATCGCTGCGCGCGGGCGTACACTCACGCTCGAAGCGACCCATGCGCGCGATGATTCAGTTTCGCCTCGGCGACTCGACGCTCGAAGATTGGCTCGCGACGTTCGAGCGGCTGGGCGCGCGCGTGGATCGATCGAGGGCGCCCACGAGCATCAACCCGGACGCGCGGCAGTACGTCGTTCGCGCCGAGCTCGATGACGCGGTGATCGCCGCCGTTCGCGCGGCGGGCGCGGAGGTCTTCGCCGATCCGAAGATCGCCCCGACGAAGGAGCGTTCTCGCTCGCCGCGTCTACGAAAGGGCAAAGCGCGTTAATCTCCGCTGTCCCGCGCGGCTCGTTTGCCGCCGGAGCGTGACGACGGAGGACAGGATGGGAGAGATTCGTCGAATCGTTGTTGTTCGCGCGGACGCGGCTGCGATCGCCGCGCCGCGCCGTGGGAATCCCGCGAGCACGATCGCCGTACCCGCATCGTTGCGAGATCGGCGCGGCGCGCGCTCGTCCGAAGATCGCCGAGGCGTCGTGCTGAACGCGTTGGACAGCGGGGCCGTGAACGTCGCAGTTCCGATGGTGTTCGATGACGAGGACGCGGTGGAGCGCTTGCGTCGCGACCGTGCGGAGGACGTGGTCGGTGTGTTCTCGAACCCACGCATTCGAGCGACCGCGAAGGTCGAGTGCGGGGACGCTGCGGTCGGAACATCGAAAACCGTATCGACGCGCTTCGAGCGAGCGCGGCTGCTGGCGTCGGGGCTCGATGGATCGGGCGTCGACATCGCGGTCGTCGACACGGGCATCAAGAGCGACCCCGAGCGCGTCGAGATCGCGAACCTCGCGGGCGGGTGGCACCCAACTCGCTCCGACTACCAACCAGGAACCACGCGACGAGAGCGCGGCGCCAACGGAACGCACGGGACGATGTGCGCGTGGAACGCCCAGTTGTTCGCGCCCGAGGCGTCGATCTACGACTACGCGCTGCTCCAGTCGAAAGAAGACTCGTGGACGGGCTTCTTGTCGGACGCGATCGACGCGTTCGTCTCGTTGATCGAGCACCGCGAGCGGCGCAAGCGACCGCTCGTCGTGAACAACTCGTGGGCGATCTACGACCCCGAGTCCGAGGATCTGCCCGTCGGTGACCCGGGAAACTACTCTGCGAACCCGTCGCACCCCTTCAATGTTGTTGTTCGTCGCGCGATCGCGGCGGGCGCCGATGTCGTCTTCGCCGCGGGCAACTGTGGCGGCGATTGTCCCGATGGGCGCTGCGGCGAATGCGCCGGTGAGGGGCGCTCGATTCACGGCGCCGCAGGGCTCGCGGACGTGCTCACGGTGGCCGGAGTGGCGACGACGCGCGCGCGACTCGGCTACTCGTCACAAGGGCCGTCGTCGATCACGCTCGCGAAGCCCGACCTCTGCGCGTATGCCCACTTCGTCGGTTCGGGCGTCTACGCCGACGACGAAGGCGGCGACAGCGGAACGTCCACCGCGGCGCCCCTCGTCGCGGGTCTCGTGGCTGCGTTGCGTACGAAGGTTCCATCGATGAGCGCAGCGGCGCTGGCCTCGGTGTTGCGTCGCACTGCGACGGCGTTGGAGGCACCGGGGTTCGACTACGGCTTCGGCTACGGGCTCATCGATCCCGTGGCTGCTGCGAAGGCGCTCGGCATCCGGCTCGAGCGTTCGTAGCGATCACGTCGGCGCGGGCGCGGGCGTCGGCGTCGGCGTGGGCTCGTCTTCGTCTTCTTCGGGCGTGCGCGTCGTGCTTCGAAAGTACTCGCTCGCGAGCTTTCGATCTCCGTGAACCACTTGGAGCTTTCCATGTGTCTCGACGCGCACGCGATCGACGCGCAGCTTGAACTGCACCAGTCGCGAACGCGCGAGGGCCAAGGCCGTATCGGTCTGCTCGCTCGCCGTGTCCGACGCTTGCAGCGCCGAGAGCGCGCTTCGCAACGGAGCCTCGTACGCCTTCAGCGGGTCGCTTGCGTCGAGCCTCGCGAGCTCTCCCAGGATGCGCTGCACTTCGGCGATCTCGCGGCTGGTCTTTGCGCGCGCGACGCCGCTCGGGCTGAGCGCAGCGAAGAAGACATCGTAGAGGCGCGGCGACACCGAACGCGCGACACCGCCGAACGTCACAACGAGTCGATCGAGCGTCGCGTCGCGGCGACCCTGGCGCGCCGTCGTGACGACCGCAGCGTCTTGCGCGCGTTCGTAGACATCGCGCTCGGTGCGGAGCTGTTCGATGAGCACGCCGATCGGAGTGGCGAGCGCTTGCACTTCGGGGCGCTCGTCCGAGAGCAAGCTCGCGTGGAGGAAGACCAGGTCGAGGCGAATGGTGGTGAGGGACGCGTCGGTTCCGAGTTGCTTCATGATTTCGATGCCTTGGACGAGCTCCCTGGGGAGCGTTCGAGAGATCGACGTGATTTCGAGCAGTTGGAAGGTGTTGCACAGCGTGCAACGGCTCCCTCTCGAGCTGCGCAAGTGATTACGCAGCGTGTTACAGGCTACCGTGAACCAAGGGGCGAGGGGAACGCCGCGTGCGAAGGGTTGTGCTCCGTGTCGAGTGCGCTCGTGAACCGCGCGCAGCGAGCGACCACGGAGCGACGCGCGGGGTTGCACGGCGTGCGTTGGGGGGCGGACGAACGTGCGGAGCGTGATGCGAAGCGTGCGACGGTCGCAAGCGCGTCGAAGGGCGGCGGGATCACGCGCTGAAGCGGGCGTCGGTGGGGCGCGGGTGTGGGGTAGCCCGCTGGTCAGTCGCGCGGAGCGTGTGAGACGATCGGGAATCGCTCATAGGGCGACGCCGCGAGGCGCGGGGCGTTGGCAACGGGTGGCGGCTTAAACGAGGAGGACGGACGTGATGGATGAGTTGGGCGGCGAGTGGGAGTTTGGGTATGGGGGGAAGAAGCGAAGCACCACGATCGACGCCACGCAGGTGGCGGTGCGAGCGAGCTCTGACGCAAGAAAAGCGATAGTCGCTGCAGTTAGGCAGTTGAAACGCCCCGACATCTTGGATCGCCAGCGCGCAGCGTATCAAGAGGTTCGCACACTGCTCTTGACCCTTGAGTCGAGGATAGAAGACTACCGGCTACGAACGCGGCTAAATCAATACTTCAAATCTATCGTCCCGCCCGCTGATTGGGCATCCGATCGAGAAGCAATCGAGCAGCTCCGCTTAATTCAGTTCGCAGCAGGCGACTTAGGTGACTTTCGGATCGCAGCAGCCGTGGGTGAACTGATCGATTCGATTCGACCTAGTGGTTCAAGCGACATTCTGCCCGAATTCATCGCTGCGGTGGACGGCACATGGGTGGATGTTTCGTCGTTCGCGCTCCGAAGCGGCGATGCGCTGCACCGCATCGCGGGCGCGGTAGCGCTTGTTGAACGCGGCACCGATCGCCTCCTGACGGATTCTGCGTTCTGTCTGCTCGCAGTGGAACTTCCGCTCGACAAACTCCATCGATATCTCGCAGAAGCGGGCTGGGTGCTGAAGTCGCGATTGTCATTTCACCCGCGGGCGATCGTCGTGCAGCCCTCGTCGCGTGACGGTTCTTCGTTCGTCGCTCTTCGCCGTGCGTTTCGCGATGTGCCTTCGATCTTCGAGAGGATCGAACCAATCTTTCTCGAACCCATCCACGGACGATGGCGCCCGACCGATCCGCGCTATCCCGAGCAGTGGCAGTGGAACAACGACGGGCGCAACAGCGGAACGCGCGGCGCGGACATTCGCGCCGAGAGCGCGTGGAACAGAACACGCGGCAAGGGTGTTCGTGTTGCTGTCATCGACAACGGCATCCACATCAACCACCCCGATCTCAGAGCCGCCTTCAAGCGCGGTGGTTGGTTCGACGGGCGCACGAGCGGCAGCGCGAGTTTCATCGAGCTGTCGGCGTCGAACCGGGCACAGTTTCCGACGGACGATCACGGAACGTTCTGCGCGGGGATGGTCGGAGCGCGCGCGAACAAGCAAGGCGGATGCGGCGCCGCGCCCGAGTGCGAGCTCGTTGCCATCGCGTGCCTCGAAGATCAGGTCGGAACGCAGCTCACGCTCGCCCGCGCGATCGCGTATGCAGCCGATCCAAGTCGCGAAGTGCCGGACTCCAAGGAACGAGGCGCGGACGTGATCTCGTGCAGCCTCGGCCCCAACGGTGCGGACTGGGAGATGTCGACGCCGCTCGAGCTCGCGATCGAGTTCGCCACGAGCAAAGGCCGCGACGGAAAGGGAACCCCGATCTTCTGGGCCGCGAGCAACGCGCACGTCGACATCACGCGCGACGAAGTCGTTTCGCATCCGTCGGTCATCGCGGTTAGTCGATCGAACAACAACGATGGCTACGACAACGCTGCGTACGGCTCGACGCTGGCGTTCGTTGCACCTGGCGCGAACGTGCTCAGCACGTCTGGTGCGGCGAGCTACGCTTGGGATACTGGCTGCAGCTTCGCCGCGCCGCTCGCAGCGGGTGTCGCCGCGCTCGTGCTCGCACGAGACTCGCAGTTGAGCGCGACCGCTGTGAAGGACCGCTTGTGCGACACCTGCGACAAGGTTGGCGGGGACGCGTATGGACCGGACGGGCGCAACGACCAGATGGGCCACGGTCGCATCAACGCTGACCGCGCCGTTCGGTGAGTCGCGGGCGAGACACCCGTTGATCCCGTCACGCGTTTACCGCAGTGATCGTGCTATCTTCGAGAAAGAGAGCGGTCGTGGCCAAGCGAGTGTTCACCCGGCGCCGTCGAAACGTCACCGTCGAAGAGCAAGAAGAGCTCGTCGCGGTGCTCGATGGCGACGCGCACTCGTCGGGGGAGTTTCCGGCGGTTCTGCCTGCGGACACGAAGGCGATGGACGCGGCCGGATGGCGCTTCGTCGCGCGCGACGACGTCCGCGCGCAGTCGAGCAAAGCGCGCCGTGCGAAGGTGTTCGTGCGCAACGATCAAACGCTGCTCGCGACGGGAAAGATCACGGCGAAGTTTCGCGAGGGCGTCTCGCGAGCGCGCATCGAAGCGTTGCTCGACGAGCGGGCACTGCGAGTGACGCGCGAACTGACGTTCGCGAACAACTACTTCGAGATCGACCCGGTGGGTGACGAGCTTCGTGACGCGATCGACATCGCGAACGAGCTGCTCACCGTCGCGGAGTGCGAGCTCGCCGAGCCCGTGTTCATCGAGGCGATCGGGCAGCGGCCGATGGCGCTCGGTGGGCGGTGAGCGGTGTTGCGCAGGCGTGATCTGCGCCGTCCTTCGCTCGTGTGCAGCCTCCCGCTCCGCTCCCCCTCAACGACGCTTCGCCGCGCTCGTCGCTGCGTGCACGGATTGCACCGAGCGAACCGCGGCCTTCGAGAGCCCGATCGCCGAGAGCGCATCCGCGAGCGCTTCGTCGTCGAGCCCTCCTTCGAGCACGGTCACGCCGCCGTCGCGCACTACGATCACATCAGTTGTTCCCGCGGTGAAGAACGCGCCAGCGTCGCCGTGCAACCAGGCTTCGAACACCGCGGCGCCGTCTTCTGCGATCGTGACGTGCGCGAGGATCGCCCCGAACGCCGCCTCGTCGTTCTCGTCGAGCGAGAGTCGACGGGCCGCGGGGAGCGCGTCGTGGTCCCAACACCGACCCGCTTCGACCAACTGCCTCGCTTGCAGCGTCGTGAGCTCGCCTTCGTCGTGCGGAACAACCTCGCGCACGACCACCAAGGTCCGCGGCGACGGCGCCTTCGCGAGCTCACGCACTTCGGGCTCGGCACGTCGCGCATCCACGACCCCGTGAGTGCTACGCTCGCGCGAGACACGCGATGGCGAACAACGACACATCGACCGCGCCTCGGTACGAGCTCGCGCCTGCGCCCGATGTCTCGCGGTTGGTCACCGAGGATGGGGCGGCCGTGGACAACTGGGCATCGGAGAAGACGCAGCGGCTGCTGACGTCGATCCTCTACGACTCGTGGAAGGCGCCGAGCGGCGTCTCGTTCGTGGCTGCGGCGAACGTCGCGCTCTACAGCGCGATCAATCGCCCACCCATCGTCCCCGACGTGATGGTGAGCCTCGAGGTCGAGGTGCCCGAGGGGTGGTGGGAGAAGCGAAATCGCTGCTATTTCTCCTGGGAGTTCGGCAAGCCGCCCGAGCTCGCGATCGAGATCGTCTCCGATCGAGACGGGCTCGAGCTCAGCGCGAAGCTTCGGCAGTACGCGCGCGCGTCGGTCGCGTTCTACGTCGTCTTCGACCCGCAGCGGCAGCTCTCGGACGCGGTGCTGCAGAGCTTCGCGCTCAACGCGGGGCAGTACGAAGAGCTCGACCGACCGTGGTTCGAGCCCTTGGGCCTCGGCCTCGCGCTGTGGCAAGGGTCCTTCGAGGGCCGCGAAGACCGGTGGCTTCGTTGGATCGACGCGCAGGGGGCGTGGATTCCGACTGGCGCCGAGCGCGCTGAGCAAGAGCGTGCTCGCGCTGAGCAAGAGCGTGCGCGCGCCGAGCGATTGGCCGAGCGGCTGCGCGCGCTCGGAATCGATCCCGAGTGATGGGGTGAATGTGTGGGGGACGTGGGAGTGCGACCGCGATCGCGTCACCGTGTGATTGGCGGGATCACGTCGATCGCGCGCAGCCGAACGCGGCGCGCCGGACGAAAGGGCGGCGGCGGGCGATACGCGCGAAGCATGTTGCTCACGCGCACGCGGTAGGCGCGGTCCCAAGTGGCTTCTTCGCGAAGGCTCCCCAGCCACGCGCCGATGCGTTGCGCTGCGATCTCTGCCGCCGCGGCGGCGAGCCTCGGCGGTCGCCCGAGCGCATCGTGCGCGCAAGCGCGACACACCCGTTGATCGTTCTCGATCGCTGCGACGAGAAACGGCAGCGCCGCCCGCTTGATGCGCGATAGCTCGGCGAGCGGCTCGCAATCGGGCGCGTCGCCTTCGCGCTCGCGACGACAGTCGATGGCCTCGGTGAGCAGCCGCAACACACGTTGCTTCGGCGTCTCGTCGGGCGAAGGCGCTCGGCGTGCGTCGCGAGCCGTCGCGCGATCGAGCGCGAACGCTGCCCACTCTCGCGCTGCATCGAGCTCGCGCTGTGCGACGACCGCCGTCGGCGAGGTCACGCGAAGCAGCGCGTCCACGGCACGAACCGATCGAACGGCTTCGACATCGTCGCCCCGCGCGACGTGATTGGCGATCGCAGCGAACAGGCTGCGTAGTCGCGCGTCGATCACCGCAGGCAACAGCGCGTCAGCGACGAACTGGTCCCGATGCCTGAGCCACTCGATGGAGTCTGCTCCGAGCGATCGCAACGCCATGACAGCCCGGAGCGGGTCACAGGGGCCATGGTCGTCGGTCGGCGACGGGTCGCATGTGCGATCAGCGACCTCGAGGTGACGCCGCGCGGCGCTCATTCCGTCTCGCTCTCGGATGATCTCGTCGGTTGCGCTCCAGCTTCCGTCCCAGCGCAGGACGAGCCTCGTCGCTGGATTCGCCGACGCCCACCCCAGCGGAACACAACCACGACCACACTCGATCCACCCGAAGCGAAGCCCGCGCGGGTCGCCGATGCCCAACTCGAACACCGCGTCCATCACGGACTCCGGTGACTCGCTTCGCAGCGCGGGCCTTCGCGTCGCGACCCAGGGGCGCGTGCGGGCTTCGAGCGTCGGGTCCATGCGCGCGAGATCGACCCAGGGATTCGCGCGGCCTCGCGCGGTCGTCGCGAACGGCTGGCGCCACGTCGCGTCGAGGTGCGTCCCGTCGACGAGCGGGGGCGACGGCGTGAACCTCGTCTCACCGCGCTCGCCGGGCGCCGTCGTATGCGCACAGGAAAACAAGTGCGCCGCGAGCAACCCGACCGCGCGCGATGTGACTCTCGACACGTCCCGACCTCTTCGTGTGCGGCCCCAGTGATTTGCGGCTCGTGCCATCCAACGCGGGAGTTGCGCGAACATTCCCGCGAAGAACGCGAACGGCCGCACCCTTCGCCCTTCGCGCACGCAATGCGCGTCACGTTCGTGCCGTCCGCCGCGCAACTGGGTTTACCTTCGCGCTCGTGGATTGGCGCACTGTGCTTCCTGGGCTCGCGTTGCTCGCTCGCTACGAGCGCGGGTGGCTTCGGGCGGACCTCGTCGCGGGGCTCACGGTGGGGGCGATGCTCGTTCCGCAGTGTATGGCGTACGCGGAGCTGGCTGGGCTGCCGCCGCAGTTTGGCTTCCTCGCAGCGCTCCTCCCGCCGATCACATACGCGCTCTTCGGCAGCTCGCGACACCTCGGCGTGGGCCCCGAGCCCGGAACCGCCGTCCTCGCCGCCACCGGAATCGCCGCGCTCTCGGCCGGAGACCCCGCTCGCTACGCGTCGCTCATGCCCGTGCTCGCTGCGATGGTCGGGCTCTTCGCGATGCTCGCGGCGGTGTTGCGATTGGGGTTCCTCGCGCAGCTCCTCAGCAAGCCCGTCCTCGTCGGGTACATCACGGGCGTCGGGCTCACGCTGCTGTCGAGCCAGCTCGGCAAATTCACCGGCGTTTCGATCGCGAGCGGCGAGTTCTTCCCGCGCGTGTGGGAGTTTTCGAGAGAGCTCTCGCACGTTCGCCCGCTGACGCTCGCCGTGTCGCTCGGCTCGCTCGTGGCGCTGATCGCGCTCAAGAAGAAGGCGCCTCGCGCGCCCGCGGCGCTCCTCGTCGTCACGTCGGCGACCTTGATTGTGTGGGCCCTCCGCCTCGACCTCCACGGCGTCCGCCTCGTCGGCGCCATTTCGGGAACGCTCCCCCGACCGCACCTCCCCCTCGCGCCCTGGCGCGACGTCGTCAAGCTCGTCCCCACCGCCCTCGGAATCGCCCTCGTGGGCTACACCGACAACGTCCTCACCGCGCGCTCGATCGCCGCGAAGCTCGGGTACCGCATCGACGCCAATCGCGAGCTCGTCGCGCTCTCGGCCATCAACCTCTCGTCTGCGTTCGCCGGGGGATTTCCAGTGTCATCGGGCGCCAGTCGTACCGCCGTGCCCGCGGCGCTCGGGAGCAAGACCCAGCTCGTCGGCGTGATCGCGTCGCTCTTCGTCCTCGCCACGCTGTTGCTCCTCGCGCCGGCGCTCGCGCACATTCCGCAGCCGTGCCTCGCCGCGGTCATCGTCGCCGCCGCGTTCGCCATCATCGACGTCGACGGCTACCGCTCGCTGTGGAAGGTCAGCAAGACCGAGTTCTTCCTCGCGATCGCCGCGGCGCTCGGCGTGATGGTCTTCGACATGCTCACGGGCGTGCTCGTCGCCGTGGGCCTCTCCGTGCTCGTGACGTTCGCGAGGATCACCGTTCCACACGACGCGGTGCTCGTGCGCGCGGAGGCGCTCGACGGGTGGGTCGATCCAGACCTCGTCCGCGAGGGGTCGCGGCTCGAAGGGCTGCTCGTGTATCGCTTCGACGCCCCGCTCTTCTTCGCGAACAGCGAGCGATTTCGCGAGCGACTCGAGCTCATGCTCGAGACCAACCAGGGCGACGAAGAGTGGGTGGTCCTCGACTTCGAAGGCGTCGGCGACGTCGACGCAACCGCGCTGGAGATGCTCTCCGAGCTCGTCGCGCAGCTCCGAGAACGAGGCGCGGTGGTAGCGGTCGCCCGCGCCAACGACCGCGCGCTCGCCGCGCTCCAGCGGTCGTCGCTGCTCGGCGAGGGCGGGATGACCTCGTTCGCGACCATCAACAGCGCCGTTCGCGCGTTCGCGCATCGCAGCGGCGCCGGGGCGTAGCGCGCACAATCGCTCGCTTCTCGCGCGCATTGCTGCGAGCATCGCGCGCGTGATGCGCGCAGTACGATTTCACTCCGTAGGCGGACCCGAAGTGCTTCGGTGCGAGGACGTCGAAGAGCCGACGCTCTCCCCGGGAAAAGTCCTCGTGCGCGTGCGCGCCGCGGGCGTGAACTTCGCGGACACACGTTTCCGAATGGGGCAGTACTTCGTGCGGCCTGTGTTTCCGCAGATCGTTGGGATGGAGGCCGCTGGCGAGGTCGAGGCGATCGGCGAAGGCGTCACCGACGTGCGCGTCGGCGACCGCGTGATGGTGCTCGGCGCCAACGCGTACGCCGACAAGATGCTCGCGCGTCCTTCGCAGCTCTATCGCATGCCCGACGGGCTGGAGTTCGAGCGCGCAGCGGCGCTCCCCGTGCAGGGGCTCACCGCGCACCACTGTCTCGGGCTCATGGGGCGACTGCAACGCGCGGAGTCCGTTCTCGTGCACGCGGCGGCCGGCGGAGTGGGCGTGTTCGCTGTGCAAATCGCCAGGGCGATGGGCGCTTCCAAGGTGTTCGGCACCGCGAGCAGCGAGGACAAGCGCGCGTTCGTGCGGTCGCTCGGCGCGGACGACGCGTTCGACTACGGCAACGGCGACTACGCGACGCGCGTTCGAGAAGCGACGGGCGGCAGAGGCGTGGACGTCTTGCTCGAGATGCTCGGCGGGACCGAGACGTACAAGCGCAACCTCGCGTGCCTCGCGCCCATGGGCAGGATGATCGTCTACGGCGCCGCCAGCGGCGACACCCGCGGAACGTTCGAGCCCATCGGACTGATGCACAAGAACATCACGGTCGCGGGCTACTACCTCACCCCGATGCTCGAGCGACAGGAGCTCTGTCGTCCCGCGCTCGAAGAGCTCGCGCAGTGGGTCGTCGACGGTCGCGTGCGCGTCAGCGTCGAGCGCTTCGCGTTGAGCGACGCCGCCGAGGCCCACCGTCGCATGGAGTCTCGCGGCTCCACGGGCAAGCTCGTGCTGTGTCCGTAAAGCGGAGAAGGGGACGGACCTCGCATTTGGAGCGCCCAGTGATCGGGGACGGACCTCGCATTTGGAGCGCTACGCTCCAAATGCGAGGTCCGTCCCCTCCTCGATGGCGTTTACACACTTCTCGTTCCTGCTCCGTTTGCTCACCCGCGAAACGGGCCCGCAGAGGGCAGCTCGACGTACGCAAAATCGCGGTCTTCTCGGAGCTTCACGAGCGCATGCGCGTCGTGCATCCGAAAGCGCACGTCCCCGCAGCCAGCACACACAATCAACGCCATGTGCAGCGCTCCGTCCCGTGTCTCGACCGTGACGTGATCGCGCACGAAGAACGCGCCGCCCTGGCAGTAGAGGCACCGCGTGATCTTGTGCTTCTCGATGAGCGGGCCCGCGAGTCGCGCGTCGGCGCGTCGCTTCTCTTCGGCGCGAAGCTCCTTGGCGCGCTCGGGCAACCGCTCGAAGAGCGCGCGCGCTTCGCGGACGAGCGCCTCGAGCTCGTGGTTTTCGACGAGCGCTGCGAGGTCGTTCGCTTCGACGTCGTCGATCGCCTTGCCGAGGTCGGGAGCGATCTCTTCGAGCGCGGACGGAGCCACGCGAGACGTGGGCTTCAACGCGTGCTGTGCCAGCGCCACTTGTTCGCGCAGCGCTTGCTCCCGCCGCTTGCTCGATCCGAAGAACACCCGTCGATCGTACGTGAATCCGCCGCCGTCGACGCTCCCTGCAGCGCGAGCGCTCCTTTGAAACTTGCGCCGCGATCCCGGATCATCGCTCCCTCCGCGCGACCCATGGTTAGGAACCCCCGATCATGACGACTGCGATTGGGCTCGTTCGCGCGGTGGTGCGCACGGCGAGCGCGGCTGCGCTTCCGATCGACGCGATGCTGGTCGAGCACGAGATCGACCCTGGCCTGCTGAACGATCGCGACGCCAGGGTCTCGACCGATCGCTACCTCGCGCTCTTCGAAGACGCCGCGCGGCAAAGCAAGAGCCGCTCGTTCGGCGGCGATGTCGCGCGGCACATCGACGCCGCGGCGTTTGGCTTGCTCGGCTTCGTGGTGGCGAGCTGCTCGACGCTCGACGACGCGTGGCTGCGCTTCGGACGCTACACGCGGCTTCTCTGCGACGAGCTTCGGTTCGACGTCGAAGATCGCGGCGACGACGTCGCGGTCGTCTACGGGCTCGACGCCGACCCGCGCGCAGGGACGATCTTCGAGATGGCCTTCGCGCACCTCGTGAGCACTTCGCGAAAGGGAACCGCCGGTCGTTTCGCTCCGCGCTTGGCTCGCCTTCGACATCGCGGCGACGCCAGCGCGGTCTCGAGCGTCCTCGGCGCGCCCGTCGAGTTCGGCGCGCCCGAAAACGCGGTCGTGTGCGATCGATCCGTCCTGCGACTCCCGCTTCGTGGAGCGAACCCAGCGCTGCTCGACGTCCTCGAGTCGCACGTCGGGCTCGTCCTCGAGTCCTTCGCGCCCGTGGACGACTTCGTCGCCCGCGTTCGACACGAGATCCGCATGGTGTTGCACCACGGAGAGCCGTCGCTCAAGACCATCGCGACGCGCATGGCGATCGGCGATCGAACCCTGCAACGACGGCTCAAGGACGAGGGGCTCACGTTTCGCGCGGTGATCGACCAGGTGCGCTTCGAGTGCGCGCGAACGCAGCTCGAGAACCCGGCGGTCTCCGTGGCCGAAGTCGCGTATTCGCTGGGATTCTCCAGCCCGAGCGCGTTTCACGTCGCGTATCGACGGTGGGCCGGAGAGAGCCCCGGCCGCTCGCGCGCCCGAAGCTGAAGCGACGACGAGCGAATCGCCCCGTGTGTCGCGATCGCGAACAACATTGTCGCGGCCTCACATGGTCGACGGCGCACCGTGGAGCTACCCATCGAGCCCACCACCATGCGCTCCGCACACAAATTCCGCTTCGGATACGCTTCGATCGCATGCGCGCTGCTCGCGAGCGCAGCGTGCTCCGGTCCCGTCGGCCCCGCGCAAGACGCCTCGAGCGACGCTTCGTCGTCGCGCGAGGACGCGCCGCCCCGCGACGAGGGCTCGCCCATCGACGTCGTGATCGAGGACCGCGCCGCGCCGGTCGACGCCGGGGTCGAGCAGGACGCGAGCGTCGCGGATAGCGCCGCGCGCGACGCGTCGAGCGGCGACAGCGCTTCGGATGCGGCGATTCGCCTGCGCGATCGCTATCCGTTGAACGCGCGATTCCCCGAGGGAGGGACGTTCGACCCGTCGCAGAGCGCGTTCTATGTGGGGAGCCTCGGGGACGGATCGGTGCGCCGCGTGGACGGCGCGAGCGGCGCCGAGACCACGATCTTCACCGAGACCGCCGCGGGTCGATGGTGGACGCTCGGAATGGACATCGACGTCGCCCGCAATCGCTTGTGGGTGTGCGCGATGGACGATCGGTCGCCGTCGCCGCGGCAGGGACACGTGTGGGTCTTCGACACGACGACCCATCGTCGCGTCGCGAACGTCGCCCTCTCTGCGGCTGCGGCGGACGCGACGTGCACCGACGTCGCCGTCGCCCGTGACGGCAACGCGTACGTGTGCGATCGCGAGCAGGGGCGCATCTATCGGCTCTCGATGGGCGCAGCGCCGACGGTGTTCGTGCGCAACGACCTGTTGAGCGGGTCGTTTGTCGGGCAAAACGGGATCACGGTGCTCCCGGATCAGACAGGCCTCCTCTCGGTGGTCTACGGGGCGCCTGCGCTCGTGCACATCGATCTGCGCGACCTCTCGATTCGACGCGTGACGATCAACGGCCGCTTCTCGGACCTGCGGCCCCTCGCGGGCGCCGATGGAATCGCCTTCGCGAACGGCAGCGCGTACGTCGCGTTCACGAGCAAATTGATTCGCGTGACGCCCACGCTCGCGGATTGGTCCCGCGCGGACTCGACGAACGTCGACCTGCCCGACGGCATGACCGACGTGATCGCGACGCCCGACGGGCTCTACATGCTCAACGGTCAGGCCGTTCGCTTCGCGCTCGGCACTGCGACGGACCCCTTCGCGCTCGTTCGCTTCGTCGGAGCGCTGTGATCGGCGCTCACCCGTCGAGGTCGCTCGCCGCGATCGGCGCGGTCCAACGAAAGCCGCTCGGCAGCTCTTCGCTCGGCGCGACCTTGTGAACGCCCGGCCTCGGCGCGCCCCAGAGCGCCTCGCTGGTCGGCGTCGCGGCGCCCTCTTCGACGCGCTCGGTCGCGTTGATTTCCAGGGATTTTAGCGAGTGATCGATGGCCGCTTCGAGGCTCCATCGCTCGCCCGTGCGAAGCGCGCGTCGCGTGTTCGAGAGGGCGCGATAGCGCTCGGCGGCAGACTCGACCGCCTCGAGCGCGCGCGAAGCCGACGCGAGGACGCGGCCCTCGAGCTCCGTCGCGTGCTCGAGGATCGCGCGCGCGTCCGAGAGCATCTTGCGAACGATCGCCACGGACGCCGTCTCCATCGCCGCGAGGACGAACCGTCGCGCGGGCTCGACGGTGATCTTTCGACGCGCGAGCAGCGCGCGCACGAGGGACAAGCACAGCTCGAGCTCTGCCGCGCGAACCGCGAGGCGCACGCGCGCTCGCGTCGCCGGCGAGCGGGGAGAACGTCCTCGCGTCGCCGTGCTCGATGCTCCGTCCGTCGATGCCATGGGCTACCCTTGTTCGCCGATCTCGTGCCTCGGGATCAAGAGTGTTCGCGTGCGCAGTACGCACTCGAGGTGCGCCAACGATTCTTCGCGCATGACACAGCGCGCGGCACAGCGAGAAATCTCTTGCGACCGCTCGCGTCGAACGTCGTCGCTGCTGTGCGCGCGCAGCAACGGCGCCCTCGCGCGTCCGCTCACGGTCGAAGCGCGAGAACGAGCACGGGGTACTGCACGTGTTCGCGCACGACGTGAAAGCCAGCGCGGACGAAGAGCGACTCGGGTCCCATCCACTGCTCTTCGTCTCGCAGATCGTCGCCGAGCCGCGGGTACGCTTCGAGCGAGACCGCGGTCGGATCTTTTCGAAGCCAGTCGATTGCCGCTTGCACAAGCTGCGTCGCGATGCCCTTGCGTCGCTCGGACTCGCGCACGAGCAGACACCCCACGGACCAACGACCATCCGCGGGCCCGAGGTCGCGGTACGGCATCCTCGTCGTGAGCTTGGTCAGCGACGCGCGCGGCTCGATTTGAATCGCGCCGACTGCGATCGAGCGGCCGTGCTCGTCGCGCCGCGCGTCGTCGAGCAGCACGATCGCGTGGGTCTTTCGCGCCCTGACGAGCGCGAGCTTCTTCTCGCGATTGGCCGAGGGCTCTTCGAGCTGCCACGCGCGATTGTCGCCCGTGTAGTGCCAGTACATGCAGAAACAACCGGCGCATCCAGCGCCCTCGTGCAGCGTCGAAAACGCGTCGAACGTCTCTTCGGACAGCGCGACCGCGCGCAGGGAGCGTGCTTCGTTCACGGGCCGTTCGTAGCACGCAGCGCTGTCTTTGCGCCTCGTTCGGCGCGCGCCTCGATCGCGCTCGCGACCCCCTCGCGCAGCGCCGTCACGTCTTCGTGTCGTTTGAGCGCGTCGAACACCACGCGCGCGTCGTCGTCCGCGGTCGCGAGCGCTTTGAGCCACTGCTTCGAGCGCGCGAGCGCGAGCCGCTCGCGGCCCGGCCCTCGCGCGAGGCATCGGTCGATGTACTCGATCACCAGGGCGAGCCTAGAATGCGTGGGCCAATATTCATGATCCACGCCGCGGGCCAGTCGAAAGAGCTCTGGTCGCGCGAGCGCTCCTCGGCCGAGCATGAACCTCGTGCAGCCGCTCTCGCGGTGGCACCGCGCGAGGGCCTCGGGCGTGTCGATGTCGCCGTTGGCGACGACGGGGATCGCGACGCTCTCTCTCGCTCGGCCGATGCGCGCCCAGTCCGCGGGCGGCGCGTAGCCTTGCGCGCGCGTTCGACCGTGCACCGTGAGCATCGAGGCGCCTCCCTCTTCGACGGCGCGCGCGATCTCGACGATCGCGTCTGGGTCGTCCCAGCCGAGGCGCACCTTGGCGCTCAACGTCGCGCTCGAGGGGAGCGCGTCGCGGACCGCGCGGGTCACCGCGAGCACGCGCTCGGGCGCTTTGAGAAGCGTGGCGCCTCCGTCGTGGCGATTCACGGTCGGGGCGGGGCAGCCGAAATTGAGGTCGATCGCCGGCGCGCCGAGCTCGTGCGCGAGCCGCGCGGTCGTCGCGACGCGCCCGGGATCACCGCCGAGCAGCTGCAAGTGCACGAGCGTCGCGCCGAGGAGGCATCGCGTTCGGAGCTCCGGGCACTCGCGAAGAAGGAGCTTCGGCGGCAGCACCTCGCCCGAGACGCGAATGAACTCGGTCACGACGTAGTCCACCGCGCCGAGCTCGGCGAAGATCTCGCGGACGATCTCGTCCGTGACGCCCTCCATCGGCGCGAGCGCGAGCGAATCGATCGGCACCGCGCCGAGCGTTCGCGCGGGCGACGAGAGAATTTCGATCGGTCGGGAATTGTCGAGCATACTCGCGTGCGTTTGCTTCGGAGCCGCGGATGGACCAGCGATGAATAGCCGATTTTCTCGGGCGAAGAAGGCGTTGATCGGCGCGGGCGCGTTCGGCGCGGCGCTGCTCGCGGGCGCGATGTACGCCGACGCCCGCGTGCAGTCGAGCGGCACGCCTACGTACTCCGTCGCGAACGCGCCCTCGCGACCGGTGGTCATCGTCCTCGGCGCCCGCGTCTACGCGAACGGAACGCCCTCGGCCGCCCTCGAAGATCGCCTCCACTGCGCGCTCGACCTCGTTCGCTCGGGTCGCGCGCGGGACGTGATCGTCAGCGGCGATCACGGCCGGCCCGACTACGACGAGGTCAACGCGATGCGCGCGTGGCTCGTCGCGCGCGGCGTCGCGAGCCATCACGTGTACATGGACCACGCGGGCTTTCGAACGCTCGACACGATGGCGCGCGCGCGCGAGGTGTTCGCTGTGCGGTCTGCGCTCGTGTGCACCCAGCGATTTCACCTCGCGCGGTCGCTCTGGCTCGCGCGTGCGCAGGGCATCGACGCCGCGGGCGTGGTCGCGGATCGAAGGGTGTATCCCGCGCGGCGCTTCGACGCGACGCGCGAGTTTCTGGCGCGCGTGAAGGCCGTCCTCGACACGGACGTGTTCGGGACCGCGCCGAGGTTCTTGGGACCGCGCGTTCCAGTGGGATCGGACGCGACGCAGACCCACGACCGCTAGAGCGACGCCCCGTTGGAGGAAGACACGCAATGAGCACACTCCTGGGAAATATCCCGAGAATCTCAGCCCGCGTGTCGCCAACGGAAGGCGTCGCCAAATCCACTGACGCCCCGTTGGAGGAAGACACGCAATGAGCACACTCCTGGGAAATATCCCGAGAATCTCAGCTCGCGTGTCGCCAACGGAAGGCGTCGCCAAATCCACTGACGCTCCGTTGGAAGGACTACACGCCGTGAGCTCACTCCTGGGAAACATCCCGAGAATCTCAGCTCGCGTGTAGCCAACGGAAGGCGGAGCCGCAGTCATGGGGATCGAGAGACCGTGCCACGGTTGCCACAGCGCTGGCAGCGGCTGTCGTGGCATCGCGGGCGCGGGTGTCACAGTTCGGCACGGGCGAGGGGCCCGAGGCGCGATCGCCACTGTGAAGCGCCGGCAAACGATTTTGCGTGCGAACATCGAACGGATCGAACGCTCTCGGAGACGGAGCGCTACGGCCGAGCGTCGGGACTGACGACGCTCGGTGGCGACGGCCCGCGGTGTGCATCGACACTCATCGGCCGCTGTCGGGCCCCTCGTTGGGCCTTCGGAGGCACCCGTTGCACTGTTGGACCGTTGGACGGTCGGAGGAAATCGCGCCGTGAAGCACTCTCCCTGGTTCGCAGTTTCGTTGCTCCCGTTGCTCGCGCTGTCGGCCTGTCCGGAGCCTCGACACCCAGTCGTTCCGCCCATCAATCGTCCTACCAACCCTCCGGTGTTCGGAACGCCCGTCACCGCCGAGGTGACTCCTCCGTCGATCTCGGGCGGGACGCTCATTGTTTCGCGGGATCAACGGCTGGCGATCGCCGCGGATCCCGACCGCGACGCCGTGTTCGTGTCGGCGCTCGACGGCTCGAGGCCGGTCGTTCGCGTCGCGCTCGAGCGCGGTGACGAGCCCGGACGCCTCGTCGAAGACGCGCAGGGACGCGTGCACGTGGCCCTCCGCGGAGCCGCGCACCTCGCGGTGATCGACCCCGTGACCGGCGCGGTCATCGAGCGCCGCGAAGCCTGTCGCACGCCTCGCGGCGTCGCGTACGACGCAGAGCAAGACCTCGTTCACGTCGCGTGCGCCACGGGTGAGCTCGTGAGCTTCCGCGCTGCGACCGGCGAAGTGGCCCGTCGAAGGATCCTCGAGCGAGACCTTCGCGACGTCGTCGTGCTCCCGCGCGGCCGCCTCGCGGTCTCTCGCTTCCGCTCGTCGGAGATCCTCGAGGTCTCGTCGGCGGGAACCATCGCCAGCCGCGCGGTTCCCAACACCGTCGAGCGCTCGACCTTCGGGTCGACGCGCATCGCGCCTCCCGGCGGCGGAAGCGGCGCTGCGCGCGCGCCCATTCAGAACAACGCGATCCCCCACGTCGCGTGGCGCATGGTGAGCGCGGGCGATCAGCTCCTCGTGTTGCACCAGCGCGCGCTCGACAAGCCCGTCGAGATCGTCGAAGGCGGCTACGGCTCGGGCGGCGGTGGAACGTGCGGGATCGGCGGCTCGATCGTCGAGACCTCGGTGAGCACGTTCGCGAGCACCGCGGCGTTCTCGAACTCGGCGGATGACATTCAGCTCTCGGGCGCCGTCCTCGCGGTGGACATGGCCGTCTCGCAGTCGGGCAAGGTCGCGTTCGCGGTTCCCGGCAACGCGCGTGTGCCAGGTCGCGCGCAGATCATCGTGACCGAGTCGGCCTCGCAGCTGCCACGTCAGCGCTGCATTACCCCTCAGAATCCTCAGCAGAGCGCGCCCGGACAGGCCACGGCCGTCGCGTTCGCGGGCGATCGCTTGGTGGTTCAGCTTCGTCAGCCCGCGGCGCTCTTCTTCCCCGAGACGGGCCGCACGATCTCGCTCTCGACCGAGTCTCGTGAAGACACCGGACACTCGATCTTTCACTCGAACTCGGGCGGCGACCTCGCGTGCGCTTCGTGCCACGCCGAAGGCGACGACGACGGCCACACGTGGAACTTCGCTTCGATCGGCCCCCGCCGCACGCAGACCTTCCGCGGCGGACTCACGGGCACCGAGCCCTTCCACTGGGACGGCGACATGCAGGGCATCGGTCACCTCATGAACTCGGTCTTCTCCGAGCGCATGAGCGGCCCCGTGCTCAACGTCGTGCAGATCGCCACGCTGCAACAGTGGATCGATCGCATGCCCGCCCGCGTCGCTCCGCGCTCGATGGACGACGCCGCCGCCCGCGGCCGCGCGCTCTTCTTCGACAGCCGCGTCGCGTGCAGCGGCTGCCACTCGGGCGCCTCGACCACCAACAACCAGACCGTCAACGTCGGAACGGGCGCAGCCTTCCAAGTCCCCACGCTCCGCAGCATCGCGTGGCGCTCGCCCTACATGCACAACGGCTGCGCGCCAACGCTCCGCGATCGCTTCACCAACCCCGCGTGCGGCGGCGGCGATCAGCACGGGATCACCAGCCACTTGTCCTCGACGCAGATCGACGACCTCGTCGCGTACCTCGAGACGCTCTGAGCGCATTCGCCGCGCAGGGGGCGCGGTGAACCGACTGACATAGTCTGTCCATCATGGATCCGAGGGGGCGCGCTCGCCGTGGTACGCACGAGAGTGCACCCATGGGCGTCGATCCGCTTTCGCTCTGGCACCGCACGGCGCGAGAGCCGCCCAACGTTCACGCTCCCGAAGTGAGCGCGCTCCAAGAGGGGCTCGGGCGCGTCCATCGCTACCTCGCGTATCACCGGCGACGCGAGCCGCTCCCGCCCTTCGAGCTCGACACGCTGAGGCAAGAGGACCTCCGCGTGCTCGGCTTCGGCCCCGAGCCCGTGATGGCGCGACTTTCTTCGGGTGATCGCGAGATTCTCCGCGCGCTCGTCGAGTCGCTCTACGCGCGAGACAGCGCCCCCGACGAGCCCTGGATCGAGCGCCAAGCGCTCTTCTCGTTGGGGTACGTGCGCGATCGCGACGAGAGCGGGTGGTGGGCGAGGCTGCTGCATCGATCGGGCGCAGGCGATCGCTTCGCGAGCGAGCGTCGCGGCTGGGCGCTCGCCGCGCTCTCGTGGCGCGCAGGCGTCGAGCCCGATGGGGCCAGCGAACAGGCGCTCCGCGACGCGATGGGCCACCCGCGCGCGGACGTTCGCGCGACCGCGGCCGTGTACCTCTTGGCCGCGCATCGATTGTCACACCGCGCGGCGCCCATGAGCTCGGTGAGCGCGCTCTTCCGATTGTGCAACGATGACCCCGCGCTCGAGCCCCGCGCCGTCGCGCGCGTCTTGCTCGAGGTCGACCGCGTCGAGGTCCCCTGGGATCCCGAAGACAGCGCGTTCGTCCTGGGATTCGGGCGCATCGACGAGCCGCGAAGGCCCCTCGGCGAGGCGACGCTCCGCGCGATGCACACGCTCTCGCACGTCGACAGCGTCGTGCGCGCGCTCCGCGGCGAGCGGGACTCGAGCGCGTTCTCCGTGGCGCTCTCGGGCTCGGTGCGCGGCTCGCGCTTCGACCTCGCGACCTCCGAGGGCCTCGGCCGTCGGCCCGGAGACGTCGCGCTCGCGGCGATCGGGCTGCGCGTGGGCGATCAGCTGCGACACGCGAGCGACCGCGGCGAGACCTCGCTCACCGTGCGCGCCGTCGAGACGCGGGCGCTGTCGTCGAACGTGTCGTGGGCGGGCCTGGCGCTGCCTGTGCCGCTCATCGAGACGCAGGTCAACGGCACACGTTTTCATCGCGCCAAAGAAGCGCTCGAGTACCTGCAGAAGGGCTCGCTCGTGAGGCTCGTGCGCGAGCGAGACAACTCGCACGATGACCGCGCGATCGAGGTGATCACCGAGCGAGGGGACAAGCTCGGGTACGTTCCGCGCGGGCGCAATCGCGTGCTCGCGGCGCTGATGGACGCGGGCGAGCGCGCGCACGGCGAAGTGCTCACCGCGGGCCTCGAAAAAGAGACGCCCCTCGTGTGGATTCGGATCAGCGTCGAGCCCCCGCGCCCGAGCGAACAATATCGAACGCGCCGCGCGGGCTGAGCGATCCGTGCGCTATCCGCGCTCGGCGCGGTCGCGCTCGCTCGTCTTGCAGAGGTGATCCCAAATGGTGAAGGCCTCGGCGTAATTCACCTCGGCGTTGGCGTGGTGACGGTTGTGATAGACCGACGTGTTGAGCCGAAACGGCCTGAGCAATCGCTCGACGATCGTGATCTCGCTGCCGCAGTGCAGGTACAGGTTCAGCAAGATGAAGCCGACGACGAGCGCGAAGTAGAGAGGCCCCCAGTGCAGGGCCTTCGGGTGCGAGACGAACAGCACCGGCCAGAAGGTGAGCAGCGCCTCGACGGGACCGACGGCGAAGCCCGAGAGCCCGTTCGGGTCGCGATAGAAGTGATGCCCTCGGTGAAACGCGAACAGCAGTCGCGTGTGCAAGAGCCGGTGCTTCCAATAGAGCCACGCGTCGATCGCGAGCACGCCGAGCAGCGTCTGTGGGATCGCGATCCAGCCGCCTGCCTCATCGAGCGACCACACGAGGCCGATCGGGCGGCCGGTCCACGAGCGCCAGAGCGGCCACGCGAGCAGGCTCGCGGCGACCCACATCGACACGCTCGTGTCCCACAGGCCCTCGGCGACGTTGGGGCTGCCGCGTCGAACGCCCTGCAATCGACCGACGCGCCGCTCGCCCCACCACGTCACGAGCGCTCCGCCGCCGGTGACGGTGAGGCTCAAGCCCGCAAACCCCACGAGCAACGCGAGAAAGAACGTCCCGCGGTGGTCCGGTGCGAGCAGCCCCGTCAGCGGCAGCCCGATGACCACCGCCCACTCCACGAGCTGCGCCTTTTGTTTGGACATCCCCATCGTCGCCGAGCTGGACACTGCTGCGCCTCCTTCGAAGAAGTTCGTTTCGTTACTGTGTGTAACGTAAATCGATACACGGTGTCCATACGCGGGCGATCGCACAGCGGCGCGCTCGCTTGGTACAGTCACTCGAACGCATGACGACCAAGCGCGCGGCGCGCGCCAAAGCGCGATCAGCAACGAGGGTTCCGCCCGAAACACGGCGCAAGCAACTCGTGTCCGTGGCGTCGAAGCTCTTGACCGAGCACGGGCTCGAGCACGTGCAGATCACCGAGGTGGCCGAGCGTGCGAACGTCTCGCGGCCGCTCGTGTACCGGCTTTTTCCCACGCGAAAGGCGCTCGTGCGCGCGGTGCTCGAGGACTTTGCGCACGACCTCAGCGAGCGCTTTCAACAAGCGCTGCTCCGCGGGTGGCCAGGGACCTTGGACTCGGCGACGCGCGCCTTCATCGACGCGTGCTGCGACGCGATCGAAGCGCGCGGCGCGGGACCGTGGCTCTTGCTCGACGCGCACGGCGCGGACCCCGAGCTCGCGAGGCTCGGTCGAGCGACGCTCGATGCGCTGCTCGAACCGTGGCAGAAGCGCCTCGCCGAGCTCGGCGGTCTTTCGTCGCGGCGAGCTGCGTCGGTCCTGCGCATCGTTGTGGCCGCAGGACGCGCCGCGCTCGACGGCTGGCTCGACGGAACGAGCTCCCGCGCCCAAGCCTCGGACGACTCGGTGCGCGCCGTGAGCGTGCTGCTGCAGGTGTTCGCCGTGGCGAGCGAGCCCCCGCGCACCGAGGAGACGAAGCCTGCGAGCAAGCCACGCACGAAGAGCAAAGTGAGCAAACGTCGCGACGGTGGCGGTTCTCGCTAGGTAGTTCGTCGGCTTCCGCGGTAGCGCGTGCCATGCAATTCGTCGCCGCGACCCGGCAGTTGATCCGCGCCCCGATCGAAGTCGTCTGGAGCGTCATGATCGACCTCCGCGCCTACCGCGAGTGGAACCCGTTCATCGTCGACATCGCCGCCGCAGGCGACGCTCGCGTGGGGCAATCCATGGCGCTCACCGTTCGCTTCAAGAACGGCCGCACCGTCACGTCACCCGAAGAGATCTCGATGCTCGACGCGCCTGCCAAGGGCGCCGACGGCGTCGCGCGCGCGAAGCTCGAGTACGTCTTTCGCGGCCCGCTCGACCGCTTCAACCTCGTGCGCGGCAAGCGCGCGCAGACCCTCGAATCGGACGGTGACGAGCGCACGATCTACCGCACCGAAGAGCGCTTCGGCGGGCTGCTCGCCCTCGCCGTTCCGCTCGCAGAAGTGCAAGACGGCTTCGAGCGACACGCGACGGCTCTCGCAGAGAGGGCCGAGTCGCTGCATCATCCCGCCCGATGATGCGAAAGGTCCTGGTCCAGTCGCTGGACGCTGTTCGTCGCGCGCGACTCGCGTACTTGAAATTGCGTGGCGAAACGCCCGCGTCCGAAGCCGAACGCAAGGTGCTCACCGGCGAAGCGTGGTCGCAGTACTGCAAGACCCTCGAAGCCGCCGGCGCGTCGCTGCAGTTTCCCGGGACGCCCCGCGGCGCGTTCGATCAGGCCGAGGGGTATCGCTACCTCGCGCGGCTCGTTCGCGCGGGGCTCGAGGGCTTTCTCGAGGACGCTGATCCCCAGGCGCCAGTATTCAAGCGCGTCGTCCACGAGACGATCAAGATGGGCGCGGACAACCCCGACAACCACTACATGAACGCCTCGGTCTCGGGCGCCTACGAGTACAAGATCCGCGGTCATCGCGGGACGGTGAAGTACCTCGCGTTCGCCACGCAAGCGGGCCACTACGGTCGCGGCGGAGGCATGCCCCCCACCGGTCAAATCGAAGCGTCGCAGCTCGAGATCAACGACGACGGGACCTTCGAGATCATCGTGAGCGCGACGAAGCACGAGAAGAACTGGCTCGCGATGAGCCCGGACACTGGGCTCTTGATCGTCCGCCAGACCTTCGGCGACAAGACCAAAGAGACCCTCGCGAAGCTCTCGATCGAGCGCATCGACGGGCCCCACGCGCCGCGGCCCCTCACTCCCGAGCAGCTCGTCGATGGCCTCGAAAACGCCGGAACCCTCGTCGCCGGCGCGTCGCTCTTGTTCGCGAAATGGGCGCGCGATTTTCAATCGCACTCGAACCTTCTCCCGCGCTTCGACCAGGACGTCTCGAACAAAGCCGGCGGCGACCCCAACATCGCCTACTACCACTCGCACTGGCGCCTCGGCCCCGAAGAGGCCCTCGTCATCGAAGTGAAGCCTCCCCGCTGCCAGTACTGGAACTTTCAGCTCAACAACTACTGGATGGAGTCGCTCGACTACCGCTACCACCGCATCCACTTGAATAGTGACACCGCGACGTATGAGCCCGACGGCTCGATCCGCATCGTCGTCACGCACCGCGACCCAGGGATGGTCAATTGGCTCTCGACCGTCGGTCACTCCGAGGGGACGATGTGCTTTCGCTGGGTGCGCGCGGACGATCACCCCGTCCCCCAGACGCGCGTGGTCCCCGTGTCTTCTCTCGTCTCGAACAGCACTCGCAACGGCGCCAACCCATGATTTTTCAGCGATCGAAGCCGCTCGTCACCACCACGCACTACGCGCGACCCTCGCGCCCGATGCTCGCACAACTATTCAACCGCGTCGGCGCGTACGTCCCCCACGAGCCGCTCGACGTCGCGATGCTCCTCGACGACGCCCGTCGGCAGACGAGCCTCGATGACTACGGCGATCCCGCGTTTCGCGAGCCGCTCGCGAGGCTCGTCGAGTCGATCGAAGCCGAGGCGAAGCTCCACGCGCTCGGCCGCTCGATCATGAAGGGCCGCCTCGTCGCGCTGCTCGCCAATCGACTCCGCGTGATCCAGTACCTGAAGGATCACCCGGAGGCCGAGCGCAAAGAGCTCCTTCGCCCGATCGTGATCGCGGGGCTTCAGCGCACCGGGACGACCATGCTCCATCGTCTGTTGGCGGCGGACTATCGCGCGAGGGCGCTCATGTCGTGGGAGGCGCTCGCGCCCGTTCCGCTGCCCGGCGAACGCCCCGGCCACGCAGGAAAGCGCGTCCGCAACGCGCGCATCGCCGAGCAGGGCCTCCGCGTGTTGTCTCCAGAGTTCTTCGCGATTCACCCGGTCGAAGCCGAGGCGCCCGAAGAGGACGTCCTGCTCGTCGACCTGTCGTTTACGAGCCAAGCGCCCGAGGCGACGCTGCACGTCCCGTCGTACGCGCACTGGCTCGAGACGCAGTCGCTCGACCCTGCGTACACGTTCTTGCGAAACACGCTCCGAGCGCTCGATCACCAGCGATCGGGCGACTGGTGGGTGCTCAAGACGCCCCACCACATGGAGTATCTCCGCGAGCTGCTCGCGGTGTTTCCCGACGCGGTGATCGTGCAGACGCACAGGGATCCGCAGTCCACGATGGCCTCGTTTTGCAGCATGGTCGCGCACGGGCGCGGGATCTTCTCGGACCACGTCGACCCGCGCGAGGTGGGCCGACACTGGCTCCGCAAGGTGCGCCGAATGCTCGATCGAACGCAGTCCGTTCGCGACGCGGTCGCCGCCGAGGGAGCGGGCGCGAAGTGCCGCTTCGTCGACGTTCACTACAAGTCCCTCGTGAAGGATCCCATCGCCGAGGTCGAGCGCATCTACGCCGCCGCGGGCCGCCCGCTCGATGACCGCGCGCGCAGCGCGATGGAGTTCGCGCGCTCCCGCGACACGCAGCACAAGTACGGAAAGCACGTCTATCGCCCGATGGACTTCGGCCTGAGCCCCGCGCTCATCGAAGAGACCTTCGCGGACTACCGCGCGCGCTACGCCATCGCGCACGAGCGCGAGAAGAAGCCCGTCGCAGCGCCGAGCGCCACCGCCGCAGACACCGCCGTTCGCACCGAGAATCCTGCGCTCGCCGTGCTCACCGGGATCGTCTCGCTCGCGAGCAAGCACGACTCGTTCGTGCCGCTCGGTCCCGAGTACCGGATGGACGGCAAGACCGTCTTGATTACCGGTGCCAACGTAGGGCTCGGCAAGGCCGTCGCCGTCGACCTCGCGCGGCGCGGCGCGCGGATGATCCTCGCGTGCCGCAGCGGGATCCCCGAGGCTGGCCACGAAATCATCGAGGCCTCCGGCTCGAACAGCGTCGAGATGCTCCGCGTGGACCTCTCTGACGCGAGCTCGATCGTCGAGCTCACGAACACCCTCGCGGCGCGCGGCGAGCGAATCGACGTCTTCATCGGCAACGCTGGCGTGATGCCCGCCAAGGCCACGCCGAGCGCGCAGGGCTTCGAGCTCTTGTACGCAGTGCATCTGTTCGCAAACGCGCTTCTCGCGCGCAGGATGCTCGCGAGCGGCGTGCTCCCCAACGACGTGTACGCGAGCAACGGGCGGCGCGGACGAGACGTCGCGCGCATCGTGTACGTCGCGTCCGAGTCGCACCGATCGTCCAAGGGGCTCGACCTCGAGCGCCTCGGCGACGTCGTTCCCTACGGCGTCACCGACGGAACGAAGCACTACGGCGACAGCAAGCTCGCGCTGATCACGTACGCCACCGAGCTCGCGCGTCGCATGACCGATGCCGTCGGCGTCTCCGTCGGAGTCCACTCGCTCTGCCCGGGCCCCGTCCACACCAAGATCGCGCGAAACGCGCCTGCGTTCATCGAGCCCATCCTCGAGCCCGTGATGCGCATGACGTTCGCGCCGCCCGAAGTCGCAGCGGCGCCCGTGTCGCTGCTCGCCGCGGGCCCCGAGGTCGAAGGCGAGACGGGCTGGTACCTGCACATGCTTCGAAAGCGCGACCCCTCACCATGGGCGCTCGACCCCGCGCACGGTCGTGCGCTGTGGGACGCCGTCGAGTCGCGAATGAAGGCGTGGCTGTAGCGCGCGTCCATTCGAGAATCCGCCAAGCTTCGGCGTGGACGGTCTGTCGTACGATGCGCCCAATGAAGCTCTCGCTCCGTCTCGTGCTCGTCACTGCAATCGCCGCGCTCGCCGCCTGCGACAACGCTCCGAAGCCGAACCAACCCGCAGGCGCGGACTGCAACGCAGGCCTCTCCACCAACGCATGTGTCGCTGGGCATTTCTGCGCGCGCCCCGAGACCGATCAGGCAGGCCAACAACGTTTCTCGAACGGCGGCTTGTTCGGGTTGGGCCTGCAAGTGCCCGTCGGTCGCTGCGTGCGTCTGCCTGCGGTCGGCCAGGGGTGCACCTTCGTCAACCGAGACTGCGTCGCGGGCGCTACGTGCCAGTTCGAAGGGGCCTCGCGCGCAGGGATCTGCCGCGCGAACGCAGCGCCGGCGCAGTGATCACAATTCAAGTGACCGCTGTCGCGCCGAGCTCGTAGCGCCCGTCGAGCGCGCTCGGATCGAGCCCCAGCGTCGGGAGCGCCGGCGTCCACACGTCGCGCACAAGCGCCGCGAACAGCGCTCGTTGCTCGCGCGTCGGCATGTACCCGTGGTCCCGCGCCACGTCGCCGTACGCATCGAGCGGGTCGACTTCGTCGCGCGTCGTTCCGAAGAGCCCTCGGTGCAAGCCGTCGAACACGGGGACGAGCTCGCGCTGCACCGTCGCGCGCAGCGAAGCGTCGTCGAGCGTCGCTCGCAAATAGCTCCAGCCCATCCGCGCGTGGTGGATCTCGTCGGACAGCACGACGCCGACGCACGATCGCACCGCGGGGTCTCGCGCGCGACCGTAGAGCGCGTGCAAGAGCGCACACGAAAACGTCTCGGCGCCGACGCACAAGTGCAGCGCCTCGACCGCCGCGAGCTCGACGAGCGACAAGCTCGCGTCGTCGGGAATCGGAGAAATCCCCGCAGGAGGCGTCTCGTCGCGATCCGAGTAGCACCTCGTGAGCGACGCGAAGAGCTCTGCGTGACGGACCTCGTCGAGCTGCGCGCGACACGCGACCGAGAGCGCCGAGGCGGGCGCACCCGCGGCGAGTAGATCGAGCGTATATGTAGCAAAAATGCTGACCGAACGATGCTCCGAGCGCGTTCGTCCGCGCCAGAGATCAGCGAGCTCGCGTCTCAGGTCCTCGGGTAGTGATGACGCCGTGCTCGTCGAGAAGTCCACCCGTGAGTGGTGCTCGTCCATGAGCCGTCGGTGCTCGTGCTCGAGCGTGGTCACCGCGCGAAAATCGAGCAGCGGTGCGCTCTCGAGTGTCTCCGCGTCGGTCATCGCGAAGACGCTCGTCGCGAGCCTGCGATGCCCGGCAACGAGCCCGAGCTCGGCGGCGTTCGACCCCGACGCTCGGTGCGTTCGGCGGGCTTTTCTTCAGTCAGATTGCGTTTCTCTGTGAGGCCCGCGAGCTCGCGCGACGGCGGCCCCGGTCGGGGCATCGGTTCGCGCACGCCCGGAAGTCTGCGCGCTGGCGGGCCCGGCGGCGGACGACGCACCAAGCCGCTGTCCGGCGGCGGCTCGCGGGGCGGCGGAGCGATCGTTCCCGGCGGTGGAATGTCTCGAACCGGATCCTGTGCGACGCCTGTGTCTGCGACGACCAGACCTGAGTCCCGCGCGATGACCGGTTCCGAAGGCATTCCAGGCACGGCGATCTGCCTCGTCCCTTGCTCGACCGTCGCCTGCGATGCGCTTCGATCGCACGCAGGCAACAACAGCTCTGCGCTCGTGAGCCCCAACGCAGGCAGGACCACGGCGCGAAGAACGGCGCGAGAGCTCTTGGACGTCACGAGGGACAGTGTACCCCGCGTTTGCGTCATTCGGTGGCGGCGGCCTCGTGAAGCCAGAGCCGCGTGCTGTCGTAACGGCCCTCTGCGAAATCCCCGGACGCTTGGTATCGCCGCTGCGCAAAGAGGACGCAGCCTCGGGTGCTCGCCGGGCGGTCGGGGTCCCGCGCGCTCGCGTCGACGAGCGCGATCGGGTCGAGGTACTCGGTCGCGGCAAACACGGGGTCCTCGTAGTAGCGCGCCGAACACGCGCTCCACCGACCCGCGCGCGACTGGCAGCACACCGCGTCGCGCGCTCGATCGAACGACGTGGGAACGAACGTCCACCGCCCGTCTCGCATCCGAGGCCGCGCGAAGAGCTCTCGGGCGCCCACGGGCTCCCTCGTCGAAGGCTGCGGAAGAAAGTACTCGCCTCGAAGCGCCATCGTCACGCGAACGAGCGGCGGCCGCTGGGGATCGAAGCACACCATCGCCGTCGGCCACGCGACCACGCGCGCGTCGCACTCTTCGTCGAGCGTCGCGCAATAGTGCGAATACCAGCTCGACGGCGACGCGTGCGACGGGTCGCTCGGCGCGAGGACGTACGCGCTCTGGATCTCCCACGCGCGCGACGGCGGCCGCACTGAGTACGCCCTCCCCGTGGCGTTGAAGCACTCGAGCGTCGCGGAAGATGAAAACGTGGGCTCGCCTTGCGGGCAGCGGATCGCTTGCTCGCTCTCGTCTGCGCTGTTCGGGTCGGCCGCCCGACGTTGCGCGTCGCTCACGACGTTGCGTCCGACGTCGTCGCTCACGAACGCGAGCGACCGGCTCGGCGCTGGGATCGAGAGCGTCGGCGCGCTCGCGGAGGCCAGCGCTTCGAACGCCGAGGCGTCTGCCTCGATCCGCGCCAGCGAACGACCGCAGCGGACGAAATACGCCCCGAGCGGTCGTGTCGCGACGAACCGCGGAGCCTCGCGAAACAGCTCGATCAGCGTCTCGCCAGCGTCGCAGCGAACGACGAGCGGCCGGCGCTCGGCCGCGATCTCGAGCTCGAACTCGACGGAAAACGGCGTAGTCGAAGGCTGCGGATAGCGATCGAAGACGATCTCGCCCTCGCTCCCGCGGGTTTGCTCGAGCTCCCATCCGTCGAATCGCACCGTCGCGCTTCGAACGTCGATCGCCTGCCAAGGATGGACCTCGAGGCTCGCGGTCGAGACGTTCGAGATGCGCTGCGCGGACTCGATCTGCGCGCGACTCGCTCGGATCACCACGCGCGACGGCCCTTCACGAGGATCGCGGCGGTGAACGAACTCGAAGAGCTCGGCCCCGTCGCGGCCGCGCACCGCCGTCAGACTCGAGACATCGACGCAGCATCCGCCACGGTTGCACAGCGCGCGGGGACGATCCCGCGCGAACAGCCACTGCTCGACCTCGCGATCGACCAACATCGGCCGATCGATCGGCCTCAGGGTGTGTCGCGGAAGCGACCGTTCGATCCACCGAGGACGCGATCGCCCCGAGGTACACGGGTCGCTCTCGCGCTGCTCGACCCTCTGCGCCGCGATCGCCGCGCGAAAGACACGGAGCTCGATCGCGAGCGCGCGGCTCGACCCCGTCGGCAGCAAGCTCGGCCCGAGTCGAATCGCGCGCCCGGTCTGGTTGTCGATGCGCACGCTCGCGCGTCGCTCGAAGGCGACGAGCGCCAGCGCCGCCAGCGCGAACACCGCCGCCAGCGACGCGCCGCGCTCGGTGCGAACTCGAATTGTGAACACCGCCGCCGCGGCCGCGAGCAGCGCGCAAGCGACGTGCGCCGCGAGCACGCCGGTCGACATCGCGCCGCGCGAGGCGACGATCGCGACGATGGACCACCCGACAGGAGCGAGCGCCGCCGCCGCGAGCGCGCGTTGAACCACGCGCCTCGCGCGGGTCGAACAGTGGATCGTCGCGACGCGCGTCCACACGGCGTCGCTCGCGGTCTGATCGCGATACGGGTCGCCCGACGCGCGCTCGACCAAGAGCGTCGCGGCTCCGATGCGCCAGTCGATCGCGTCCGTCGCGACCTCCAGCGTCGCCGACGCCCCGTGGTCGACGGTCGCGCGCGCGAGCTCGCGGGTGTCGCTTCGTGCGCTTCGAACGCGAAACACCGAACGGACGTCGTCGTTGCGCACACGAATCGAGAGAGCTTCCCCCGATCGTGTGCGCGCCTCGTGCGTCTGCGTTCGACCGTCGATCTCGATCCGAGAGGCCATCGAGCGTAAGCGCTGCAAGTGGAGGGCGGTATTCCCGCGCTCGGAGGGGGCGTCGCTTTACCGCACAAATGACTGAAAGAGCTCGCTCGCGCGCCCGCTCCAGCGCTCGACCACTGCGCCGTATAGCGCTGGTTCGCGCTCGGCCAGCAGCGCCAGCACCGCGCGGATCGTGACCGCCGATCGCGTCGAGGCGTGCTCGAAGCGATACACGCCGTCCTCGATCGAGAAATCCTGGTTTTCGACGAACCAAACGACGAGCTCTGCGCCGAGCTGCGGGCACGCTCGGGCCTCTCGGAGCAGCGCGTCCCACACGGCGTCGGGACCGAGCAAGGCGAGCAGCTCTCGCGCCCACGCGTGCCGCTCGCGCTTCGAGAGGTCCGTCGGTGGGTCGACGAAGTCTCGCGCGCGTGCGCGTTCGCGCTCTTCATCGAAGGCAAACGAATCGATCACGAAGGCCGCCGAGAACCAGCGGTCCTCGCGCGAGGCTCGCAACACGAGGGCGTATTCGACCTCGTCGAAGCGCTCTTCGGGTAGCTCGAACGCGCGCATCATCGTGATCGTGTACTGCGGCGCCCGCCTGAAGCGCTCGCACCACTGCTCGACCGTCAGGTGCTCTCGCACGCGATCGCGCGTCGCTCCGAGCGCCGCGAAGACGGGGTTCTCTTCGATCCAGAGCCACGGATCTTCGCCGGCGCGCGACTCGTAAGAGAAGATGGCCGCGTCGAGCGCGAGCTTCGGAAGCTCGTCGGCGATCGAGACACGCTCGGCGAACGAGCGCAGCCCGTCGAGTCGCGTCGCGTCGACGAGCTCGTCCGCGAGGGCGTAGATCAAGAATTTCCGCGCGGCTTCACGAACGGCGTCCGAGGCTCGATGGAGCGAGAACTCTCTCTCGTACAGCTCGATCTCGTCCGTCGCCCCGAGGGCCGCAGCGGCTGCGATCCCGCGCTCGGCCGCAGCCCGCACACGATCGTCGTCGCGCGCGAGCTCGCGCCACGGCGGCTCTCGCATCACGCGCGAGAGCTCGCCGGAGCTCAGCCGAAGCAGCAAATCGTCGAGCGGATCGTCGCGGAGCTCGATCGAAAACGCCCGCGCGATCTGGGCTCGCTCGCGCCCGTCGGGCTCGCGCTCGAACGGCTCGCAGAGCTCTCGCGCGACCGCTGCGAGCTGCGCTGGGTCCTCGGCGATCCCACACACCGCGAGCACGCGCGTCGCGTCCGCGCGTCGATCTTGTGCGATCGCGCGCACGGCGCCCTCGACCGCAGCGCGCGCGAAGCGAGGGGCGCGGACGTCGAACCGATACACACGGCGCAGCCGGTCGAAGCGCGAGGCGCTCGCGGACCGCAACAAGCGCAGGGATCGATCGATCGCGCGCTCGACGAACGGCGGCTCACGAGCATCGCGTCCGAAGCGCTTGCACGCGAGCGCGATCGCGCCGGTGTCCGTCGCCTCGATCGAAGCCTCGATGCTGCGCGCGACGAGCTGCTCACCCTCGCTCGTCGAAAAACTCGGCATCGCCTCGGGAAACTTCTCTGCGAGCTCGATGAGCTCGCGGGCCGACACGTCGAAGGCGGGGTGGGCCACGTCCGACACGAGCAACCGGCGGACCTCACGCGCTTCGACGAGCCGGCTGTTTGCGATCGATCGCCACATGACTTGCGACAGCGGCTTGTCGCGACCCTCCGCCGCGAACACAGCGTCGCTCCGCCGAAGCGCGTCGCCCGAACGGGTTTCGCCGAGCCCGTGCTCGACCGTGAAGGGCAGCCGCTCGGCGATCGCGGGGCACATCACGATGACCCTACCGTCCAACGCGCGCTCGGGCACCGTGCGTTTCTCCGCGGCGACCGATTGACCCGATCGAGCGGTTGCCCCAACGATCGCGGTCCATGGCGCACGCATCGAGGGAAGGGCTCCCGCCGGGGCCGAACACGCCGGCGCTCTTCGTGACGCTCGGCTACATGAAGGACGCGTACAAGTATTACCGAACACAATATCAAAAGTTCGGATCGCCCTTCACCGTGAGGACCCTTCGCGGACCGCTGGTCATCGTGACCGACCCCGAGCAGGCGAAGCAGGTCTTCACGCAAAACCCAGACGAGCTGGATGTTTGGGGGGCCGACGCGCTCGACCCGATCGTCGGACCGACGTCCTTGCTGCTCGTCGCGGGCAATCGACACAAGCGCGACCGCAAGCTCCTCACGCCGCCCTTTCATGGCGCGCGCATGAAGGCGTACGGAGCGGTCATGCGCGAGGCCGCCCGCCGCGAGGTCGCGCGCTTTCGCGTCGGCGAAGAGAAGAGCTTTCTCCCCTCGGCGCAGGCCATCTCGCTCGAGGTGATCCTCCGCGCCGTGTTCGGCGTGCAGACCTCGAGCGACGTCGAGGCGTGGAGCCGCGCGGTGACCGCGCTCATGGAGAGCGCGCACCCCGCAGGGCTCTTCTTTCGCGCCGCGCGCATCGCGCCGTTCGGCCTCGGTCCGTGGGCGAAATTCCTCGCCGCGCGCGCCGCGGTCGACAAGATGATCTACAACGAGATCCACGACCGACGCACGAGCGAGCGCTACGGCGAAGACATCCTCTCGCTCATGCTCCAAGCGCGCTACGAAGACGGCGGCGTGATGAGCGACGCGGACCTCCGCGACGAGCTCATGACCCTCTTGCTCGCGGGCCACGAGACCACGGCGATCTCGCTCTCGTGGGCGCTCTATTGGCTGCACCGACACCCCTCGGAGCTCGCGGACCTGCGTCGCGAGCTCGATCAGCTCACGGACGACGGGCGCTTCGAGGCCGAGCACATCGCGCAGCTCCCGCTCCTCGAGGCGGTCTGCAACGAGACGCTGCGGTTGCATCCCATCGTGGTCGACGTGATTCGTCACGTGCGCGCGCCCATCGAAATCGGCGGCTACAAGCTCCCCGCGGGCTCCAACGTCGCGGTGTCCATCGCGACGATCCACGAGCGCGACGACGTGTTCGAGCGCGCTGCAGAGTTCGCCCCCAAGCGATTTTTGCGAAAGAAATTCTCGCCGTTCGAGCACATGCCCTTTGGCGGCGGCCACCGTCGGTGCCTCGGCGCCGCCTTCGCGATGTACGAAATGAAGCTCGTGCTCGCTGAGCTCCTCCGCGATCACACGTTCGAGGTCGTCGGCTCCGAGCGCGTCGCCCGCCGAGGAATCACCCTCGGCCCCGCCGGGGGTGTGCGCGTTCGCTACCTCGGACCACGCGTAGCCAAGCCCTCCGAGCGTCCGTCGAGCGCGAACGCCTCGTAGCTTCTCTGCGCTGTTTCTCGCCGCCGTCCGCGCAGGATCGTCGCAGACATCATGAGATCACTTCTCGCGTCGTGCTTTTCCGCGGTAGGCTCCGCGATCGGATGAGTGCGCACGAGCGCGACGAGGGCTCGACGCTCGCCCCAGGCTACCTGGTCGCTGGCGAGTACGTCGTAGACGCGGTGTCTCACGAGGGAGCCGGTTGGATCTCTTACAAAGGACACCACGTCGAGCGCGCGGACGAGCTGGTTTCGATCACGTCGCTTCGGGCTGACGCGCCGAGCGCAGGCTACATCGAGGCGTTCGCGAGGCGATCGCAGTGGCTCGCAGAGGCGTCGATCCCGAACGTTCCGCCGCTGCTCGCGTCGGGCGTCGAGATGGGGTTGCCCGTCATCGTCACGCCGTGGGTCGATGGGCTCACGCTGCGCGAGCTGCTCGCAGAAGAGGGCAGCCTCGCCCGCGAAGAAGCCCTGCGGATCATCAAGTCCGTCGGCGAGACGCTCGACGCGATGCACGCGCGGAGGCCCTCGGTCGTCCACCAGCTGCTCTCGCTCGACAACATTCGCATCGACGGGATCACGCGCGCCGCGCGCGTGATGGACGCGGGCGCCGCGCACGCGCTCCGGGCCGCGCGCGTCGAGGACATCCACGCCGCCGCGAAGGTCCCCAACGTCTTTCGCGCCCCAGAAGACACCGTCGGCCGAACGCCCACGGCCTCCGTCGATCGCTACGCGCTCGCCAAGCTCGCCGAGGCGCTGCTCTCGCCGGTCGCGCCGAACACGCAGCTCGCGCGCGCGATCCAGCGCGGGGCGTCGGACCTCGCGGCGTCGCGCTTTCCGACGTGCGCCGCGTTCGTGCAAGCGCTCACGCAGGCGCTCAAGGACTCGAAGCCATTTCCGGCACCACAAATCAATACGCCTGCGAAGAGTGCGGTTCCCGCGCCTGCGCCAAGCGCGACGAGCTCGCCCGGCGCCGCGGCGATCGACAAGGCCGCCAAGCCCCAAGAGCCTCCGCCGTCGATCTTCGGCGGGACGTCCGAGCCGCCCGCGCCGCCCGCGCCGCCCGCGGCCATCGCGCCGCCGACGCCCGTCGCCGATCCGCCGCCGCTGCTCGGCGCGATGCCGCCTGTCACGGGGCCGAAGGTCGCGCCTCCCGCGCTGCCGAGGCCCGCGACCGCGTCTCCCGGCGCGACAGCGATCGCGCAGAGCACCAAGCCCGCGGGCGTCGCGCCTCCGCTGCCCACCACCGCGAAGCCCGCGCCTCGCGCGACAAAGTCCACGCTGGTGGGCGTCGCGCCGCCGTCCGGTCCGCCGAAGAAGGCGCTCACCTCGACGCTGCTGGGAATGGCCGCGCCGATCGTCACGCCCGAGCCGCTCGACCCGAGCGCGGCTGCGCCCGCCGCTCCGTTGCCTGCGGCGATCCCGCCGTTGCCGCCCGCGGCTCCGCCGGTGATCGCTGCGTCCGCGGACAAGCCAGCGTCCCCAGCGGCGGTGCCGAGCGCTGCGTCGAGCGAGGGCAACCCGTTCGTACTCGAGCCGACGAAGACCGAGCGCGTCGAGATCGACCCCGCGATGCGCGACGCCTCGCTCGATGAAGAGATCGTCGTGGGCGACAACTCGATCATCGAGTCGCTCTCGCTGCTTCCGGCGGCAGACAGCGCCGCGGACGCGGGGCCGACGATCAGCGAAGTCGAGATCGATCCGTTGCCTGCCTCGATCGACCGCGTCGAACCCGCGCCGACCGTCGTCGAGCCGCCGCGCGAAGCGAAGCAACCCGCGGCGGACATCGGCCTCGCGCAGACGATGGTGGGCGCCGCGCCGGCGTTTCCGCCGATGCCGAAGAGCGCTCCGGCGCCGAGCTCGGCGTTCGACGACGATCCGTTTCCCGCGATTCCGCCGCTGTCCGAGAGCGAGAAGCAAAATCGTCCCGCGGCGGCTGCGGTCGAGGTCCCGCCGCTGTTCGAGATGGGCCCGCCCGTTCCCGCGCCGATCTCGCCGGACGCGACGTCGGGAATGCCGCCCGTCAGCCTCGAGAAGCCTCGCTCGGCCGCGAAGACCGCGGCCATCGCCGTCGCGGTCGTCCTCGGTCTCGGCGGAGGAATCGCCGGCGGCGTCATCGGCTTCGAACGCATGATGCGCGGCGAAAACGCCAGCGGATCGCGGGGAGTCGGGACCCCTGGTCAGCCCACGAATTCAACAGCGCAGAGCGACGCAGGCGTGATGGCGGTCCTCGCGCCAGACGTCGCGAGCGCCGTCGAGCCGAACAACGGCAGCGCAAACGCGGTCGACAACGACGCATCCACGGCGGTCGGCAACGGATCTTCGGACGACGCAGCGGCCACGGTCGCGATGGCCGAGGACGCGTCGGCCGCCGCAGAGGACGTCGCCGTCGCGCAGAACGAGCCCGAGGACTCGGGCGTTCGCGTGGCCAACGCCGTCGTGCAACAAGACTCCGGCGTGGCCTCGAGCGCCGTGGCTGCGCCCAACGCGGACGGCGTGGTGGTGGTTCCAGGCGAGCCGGGGCAGAGCTCGCCGGACTGGCGAACGCGCGGCGGAGCGCGGCGCATCGTGCGAGAGCGCGTCGAAGCGTGCGGCGAAAACGGCGCCAATCGCGGGACCGCGCGCTTCGAAGTGCGCTTCGACGGCGCGACGGGCCGCGTGATCCAGTTCAACTTGTTCAACCCGCGCTGGCGGGGGACGCCGCTCGGAGATTGTATCGAGCGCGCGATGCGATCGGTGGCCCTGCCCACGTTCACCGATCGTCACTGGGACACGGACTACGCCGTTCCGCTGCGCTGAGCGAGCTTGTGGCCGCGCACGAGGGTCCCGACGAGCGACTCGATCGCGCGGACCGAGAGCGCGCCGAGCACGCACGCGACGGGGATGAACGCGCTCGAGTCGACGAGCGCCGCGATCGACGCGCGCATCACGAACACGAGCGCGGCGACGATCACACCCGCGACGAACGCGACGAGCACAGCAGAGGTCGAGAGCGCGATCGGGGCGGCGGTGGTGCGGGAGTTCATGCCCAAACAACTACCGCTGTTTTCGCCGGGAACTCACTAACTGCAGTCATACTCTGTCACGCTCGAAGCCCCTGTGAAACGCAGGGATTTCGAGTGACAGAGTACGACCACAACGTCGTTACGAAGTTGCGTCGACTCCCCAGTGTCCCCCGACGAGCGCGTCGAGCGCCGCGTCACCGCGTGCGCGCTCGACGGCGCGCGATCACTTGCTGCCGGCCTTCCAGCCGAGGCCCTTCTGCTGGTTGATCAGGAAGTTGGTCCCGTCGCCGACGATGCCGTCGACGTCGTAGCCGAACGCCTTCTGGAGCTGACGAACTGCGTCTTCGGTGCCGTTTCCGAAGTCCCCATCGACGGTCACGGCGTAGCCGAGCGCCACCAGATCTTGCTGGAGCGTCTTCACTGCTTCGCCCTTCGAGCCCTTCTTCAACACGTCAGCCATGGTGCTCTCTCCTCGAGTGATGCGTCGTCTCGAACACAGCGTTCGCCTCGACGCGAGGGGGCAAGCTAGACGGACGAAGGTTCGAAGGTCAACCGCTACGGGATGAAGATTGCGCGGCGAACATCTGGCAAACTGGTGGGCTTACCCAGCCGCCACGCGCCGCGCGATCGCGCCTCTCGCTCACGCCGCGCGACGCTCGAGCGCGTCGAGGCGCTGGCGCACTTCGACGAGCGATCGTCGCGAGTAGAGCACGGACACGCCGAGCCGCTGCGCCTCGCTCTTCAAGTGCTTGAGCAGCGGGTGGCTCGTGTAGTCCGTGAGCACGACGACGAGCGAGACGTCGCTCGGAATCGAGCGGCGCGTGTCGCCTTGCTTGCGCCCGTTCCAGTGTTCGACCCGCGTGTATCCGTGGGACGCGAGCGCCTCGGAGATTTGTTCGACGTAGTCACCACCAACGATCAGTGCACGCATGACGAGCCTCACTTCGCAGCGCACGGCGGGACAGTGCCGTGGAACCGCGTTCAGCAAACCGAATCTTCGGTCAGTATAGTAGAACTCTTCAGCCTGACAAGTCCCGTCGCCGGGCCGGAGTGTCTTTCTGTGTGAGCCAACGCGGGGACTGGGGGGGGCTGTTCCACGCGCTGTTTCGAGGGAGCGTAATTTGTAGTTTGTCAGCGAATTTGCAGCTCGAACGCGTTTGTCATTTTGTCGCACCCCGCGCGAACGCGTGCCAGCCCTTCATCGTCTTCACACTTGTTCACGCAGAGACCGCTCGTGACTTCACAGGTCCAGCACGACTTGTTCGTCCGCGGCGCTGAGCTCGAGACCCAATCGGTCGGGCTCACACGCCGAGAAGGGATGCACTCGACCTCATGTGCGGATTCATCTTTGGAACTCTCTGCCTCCTCGCGTTCTTCAAGCTCGCGCGTCGCGGCTACGGCGGAGGCTGCCATCGCGGTTACGGCCATCACCGACACGGCTGCGGTCACTACAGTGACGACGGTCACGGAGGGCACGGACCCTGGGGCCGAGGCCCCTTCGGCGGGCCGTTTGGCGGGCCATTTGGCGGCGGACGTCGCTGGATGCTCCGCGCGCTCTTCGAGCGGTTGGACACGACGCCCGGCCAAGAGAAGGTGATCGTCGCGGCCTTCGAAGAGAGCCGAGACGCCGGTCGCGAGGCGTGGAAGTCCGTCCGCGAATCGCGCGAAGACCTCGCCCGAGCCCTGCGCGCCGACGTGTTCGACGAGGACGCCGTTCGCGCCGCTCGCTCGCGGCACGAAGAGGCCCTCCGCAAGGCCGAAGACGTGATGGCGGCCTCGCTTCGCAAGGTGCACGAGGCGCTCGATTCGAAGCAGCGCGGGATCCTCGCGGACCTGCTCGAAGCGGGCCCCTGGGCCCCTCGCGCCTCGTGGCGCGGAGGTTTTCACCCGCAAGGCCCCTATCGCTCGGCGTGACGCACGACCGTCGCTGAACCGCTCATTCGAAAGGAACTCCCAGCCATGTTTCCACGCAAAATCGCGATGGCCTTGCTCCTCGTCGGAGCTGTCTCTGGATACGCGAGCGGCTTTCGCTCGATGGCTCACCGGCGCGAGATGCACCGCCGAGCCGCGGTCGAACAGTTCTCTCGCGCCTGCGCCGAAGCCGCGGTCGACGCGCACCGCGCGCAGTCCGCGAAGGTGTCCGAGGCCGCTTCGAGGTAATCTCCGTCCGAGCTCATGACCGTGCGCGCCCTGCTCATCGATGACGACGTTCGCTTCGCGGACCTGCTCGCGAGTTACCTCACGCAAAACGGCGTGCACGTCACTCGCGCAGGCGACGGCTTGAAGGGCGTCGAGGCGTTCGAGCGGGGCTCGTTCGACATCGTGCTGCTCGACGTGATGATGCCCGGGATCGACGGGCTCGAGGTCTGTCGACGCATCCGCGCGAAGAGCAGCGTCCCGATCGTGATGTTGACCGCGCGCGGCGACGAGACCGACCGCGTCGTCGGCCTCGAGCTCGGCGCAGACGACTACCTCGCCAAGCCGTTTTCTCCGCGCGAATTGCTCGCGCGCATCCGCGCAGTGCTCCGTCGCGCGATGCCCGACAGCGCCAAGGAGCACCTGCACGTGGGCGGCGTCTCGATCGACGTGGGCGCCCGCGAAGTGCGCATCGAAGCGCGCGTGATCGACCTGACGGGGCTCGAGTTCGACCTGCTCCTCGCGCTCGCGCGGCGCGCGGGGAGGGTCGTTCCTCGTGAGGCGCTCTTGTCCCTCGCGGGACGAGACGACGTCGTCGTGGGCGAGCGCACGGTCGACGTCCATGTCTCGCACCTTCGCGCGAAGCTCGGCGACGATTCTCGCTCGCCAAAATTGATCAAGACCGTCCGCGGCGTAGGCTACGTCTTCGCCAAAGAAGCCCCCAACTCGGAGCGCGTGTCGTGAGAGAGCACCTTCGAAAGCACCACGAACGGTTTCACCGCGCGCGCGGGCAAGATCCGATCGCCGACATCCGCTGCTACATGGGCGCGCGGCTCCATCGAAAGCTGTTCGCGTGGTTCGGCATCGCCATCATGATGACGATGCTCACTGTCTCGCTCTCGATGCGCATGCTCTCGGGCCCCGAGCACTCGCTCGGCGCGCAGCGCGATCGCATCCAGCGCTTCGCCGCCCATGGATTTGCGCGCGTGTGGGACGACCCCGCGCAGCGAAGCGCCCTCGCGCGCTCGTACCGCGAGGACCTCAACGTCGCGGTCTCGGTCACCGACGTCAACGGGATGCTCGTCGCCCAGAGCCCCAACTGGCAAGGCGAGTCGTGCGGCCCCACCTGGACCACGCGCATCACCCGCCCCGACGGAACGCCGCTCGGAACGCTCCGCATGTGCGTCTCGGGCTTCGCGTGGCACGCCGCTCCGTGGCGCACGCTCGTGACGCTCTTCGCCGCGGGGCTCGTGCTGTGGGCCATCTCGAACAAGGTCGCGCGCCGCCTCGTCAAGCCACTCGAAGAGCTCACCAACGTCGCGCAGTCCCTCGGCAACGGGGACCTCTCGTGCCGCGCGTCGCTCTGCCACACACACCCAGGCGAAGTGGGCGAGCTCACGCGCGCCATCAACGAGATGGCCGTGCGCATCGATCGACAGCTCAAGGAGCAGCGTCAATTGCTCGCGGCGGTCTCGCACGAGCTGCGCACGCCGCTCGCGCGCATCCGCATCCTGACCGAGCTCGCCCGCGACGGCGCGAGCGCTGGCGAGGGGCGCGACCCGCTCGACGAGATCGAAGCCGAGGTCGTCGAGATGGACTCGCTCGTCGGAGAGCTCCTCGCGAGCGCGAGGCTCGAGTTCTCGGCGCTCTCGCGACGGCCGCTCAGCGCTCGCGCGGTGATCGAGCGCGCCGCGGACCGCGCGAGCCTGCCGTCGGGCCGCACCAAGGTCGAGCCCGGGACGCCCATGGTCGACGCGGATCCCACGCTGCTCGCGCGCGCCATCGGAGCCCTGCTCGACAACGCGCGAAAGTACGGCGGCCCCACGGTCTCGATCGTCGCGCGACCGAGCGACGACGGACGCGTCGAGATCAGCGTCGAGGACGACGGTGACGGCTTCGCGCCGGGCGAAGAAGAGCGCGTGTTCGAGCCGTTCTTCCGAGGCAACCGCGACGGAGAGCAAGAAGCGCGCGGCGTCGGCTTGGGCCTCGCGCTCGTGCGTCGCATCGCCGAAGCGCACGGCGGCAAGGCGTGGGCAGAGAACCGCGCCGCCGGCGGCGCGCGCGTGGTGATGGTGTTTCCCGTGGCGAAGATCACCGAGGCCACGGTCGAGCGCGCGACGGGCGCCGCGCCGAGCGCCGCGGCCACCGCGGCGGAGTGAGCGGGGCAGGGGGAGGGCGGGGCGCTGACGTCGAGCATCATGAAGCGTCCCAAACTTGGGACGAGCGATCGGGCGCAGGCAGCGAGCGCACGGGCAGCGATGCATGCACAGGGGCGCATGTAACCCGAGCGCACGGGGACGCATGCAACGAGTGCACCCGCGTACGATGCGAGCAACTGAACGCGCTGCGTGATCCCCGCGCGCGGCTGACAACGGGGCAGATCTCGATCGGGGGCATCGCCGCTGCGGAAAGCGAAGAATTCGGAGCCCCCACCCGCGCTGCCGCGCGCCCCGCCCCCACGTAGTGAGGGCGGGGCTTTGCAATGTGAAAATGCTGTGATTGGACTGGCGGGTTGATTGTATGGGCCGAAGCCATCTAAGTGCCGCGTGTCGCTCGACTGCGGTCTATGTTCGACGGCGAGCGCGACCGAGCGAGCCAGCAGCACACACAATCAACATGTGAGTCCAATGACTGCGCTTGCTCAATGCAAAGCCCCGCCCTCACTACGTGGGGGCGGGGCGCGCGGCAGCGCGGGTGGGGGCTCCGAAGTCTTCGCTTTCCGCAGCGGCGATGCCCCCGATCGAGATCTGTCCCGTTGTCAGCGCGCGGAGGGAGGGGCGACGACGCCTCTGCGGGGCGCGCGAGCCTCGACGGAGCGCGCCGAGACACCGTTGCACGAGCGCCTCTCGAGGACCCGCGCGCCGTCCGGCGCCGCCGCGTGTTGAGTCGATCTTGCCTCCGTTGTGGTGCGCTCGATCACACGCAGGTCTCGCGATCCACGCGCGGATCGAGGGCGACTCGCGCGCGACCGTCGCGTGCTCGCGCGACGTCACTGCGCGCTGGCACGGATGTTGGACTTTGCTGCGATCGGCGCTCCGAACGCGCCCGTTGACCATTCAGCACGTTCGCTCGGGAGCCACCGAAGCGAGACCTACGAGACGTTCAACCATGACGGATCAAGATCGCGAGCGGTCGAGCGAGCGAGCGTTTCGCTCGCTGTACTCGCTGGATCTCCACAGCGCGCGCAAGCGGTTGTTGGCTGCGTTCGAACGAGCGTACGTGCAGCGCTTGCTCGATCGCGTCGGCGGCAACGTCGCGGCCGCTGCGCGGATCGCCCAGGTCGATCGCGTCACGTTGTTTCGCATGCTTAAGCGACACGGGATTCGGATCGAACGCGGCGCGTCGATCGATCGATTGAGGCCGATCGAACGGTGACCGCAGCGACGAGCGCGTGCCCTTCGATCGTGGGCTCGTTGTGCCGAACCGACGCCCGCGCTGCGAGCGGCCGTTCGGCGCGGGGCGAGCGCGCGCCACCACCGCTTCTCACCATCGTTTCCACCATCACTTATCGCCAAAGGAGAACTCTCGATGAACAGAACTTCCACGGTCCGCGCGCTCGTTTGCGTCGCGACGTCGCTCGCGCTCAGCGCGTGTTCGCCGGCCGACGGCGGACGCGACGGGGGGCCCAACACCCGCGACGTTCCGACGGATCGACCCAGCCCGACGCCTCGGACCGACGCTGGCGCAACGCCGACCTGCGGCGCAGGGCAGATGCGCTGCGGCTCCGCCGGCTGCGTCAACGTGATGAACAGCCAGAACAACTGTGGGATGTGCGGCCGCCGTTGCGCGGGCTCGCAGGTGTGCACGGGCGGAATGTGCACAACGCCCATGATGTCGTGCGCGATGGGCACGACCGCGTGCAACGGGCTCTGCAAGAACCTGCAGAGCGACGCGAGCAACTGCGGCGCGTGCGGGACGCGTTGCGCCGCGGGTCAGACGTGCCAGGCCGGCGTGTGCGCTGCTCCTCCTGCGGCGTGCGCCGCGCCGCGCATGATGTGCGGAAGCGCCTGCGCGGACCTCCAGAACGATCGCAACAACTGTGGCGCGTGCGGGACGCGCTGCGCCGGCGCGCAAGTGTGCGTCGCGGGAACGTGCGGCTGCTTCGTCTCGGGATCCGTTCAGCTCTGCGGATCGAGCTGCACGAACACCGCCGGCGACGACGCCAATTGCGGCGCCTGCGGAAACGCGTGCGCCGCGGGTGAGTCCTGCGTCGCCGGCGCGTGCGTCGCGCCGCCTCCAGGGCCCGCCGGCTCTGCTTGCACGAGCAGCGACATGTGCGCGGGCGCGATGCTGTGCGAAGGCGGCGCGTGCGCGTGCCGAGGCGCCGGCGAAGCGTGCGTCGACAGCTTCGATTGCTGCGGCCCTGGCCTGTGCGACGAAGGCACGTGCGACGGCGACTCGCGCCTCGCGTCCGGAGCCGCGTGCCAGAACGACGCGCAATGCGAGTGGCTCTGCGTTGAGGGCACCTGCCTCTGAGCGACGACCGAGGGTCGACCTCCTCTCGAAGTCGGTGTGCGCGTCGGAAGGTCCGGTCAGTGTCGAACCCAATGGGCTCAGCCATCGAGCGAAGTCGCAAGGCGGTTCACAGGCCGCTTCGACCGCGACCTCCGACTTCGAGCCGCGCTCAACCCTGAGGAGCGACGAGGGGGACAGCGCTGCGAGCGGCCGTCGACGACCCCAGTCATCCCAAGTTTGGGACGACTCATGATGCTCGACATCAACCCTCCCGTCCCGTCCCCGTTTACTCGCTGCGCGAGACCGTGAGCTCGTAGGGGCCTCGCTCGCCGCGGTAGCCGTCGACCACGATCCACACGGATTGTCCCCTGCGCGCGATGAACCGCAGCCGCCCTTCGCCGACGGCGGCGCTGTCGTCCTCGCAGAGCAGCTCGCGGTCGCCGTCGTACACGGCCACGATCGCGTCGTGCGTCGCGCGAACGTGCGCGGTAAACGTCGCGTCTCGCGTCGCGACGAAGCGCCACGCTTGGTCCGCGTGCGCGCGCGCCTCGCGTCGGGCGCACGTGGGGGCGCGCCTCGCGTCCGGTTGCCGAGTGTCTCCCGTCACGGGGTGATCGATCACGACGTCGCGAGACACCGTCGCGCGCCGGAGAGCGACGATCCCGTACACGATGGGCGTGCAGCCGCTCGCGAGCGCAGCGGCGATCAGCGCGAACGAACACAGCGCGCGACGCGAGGACCCGCGCGAAGCGGTCATCGAACGTCGAGCAGCTCGACCTCGAACACCAGCGTCGCGTTCGGCGGAATCACCGGCGGAAACCCCCGCGCTCCGTAGCCCTTGCTCGCGGGAACGACGAGCTTTCGCAGCCCTCCCACCTTCATCCCCGCGACGCCTTCGTCCCAGCCTTGGATCACTTCGCCTTCGCCGAGCGTGAAGTCGAAGGGCTCGTTGCGGTCACGAGACGAGTCGAACTTCGAGCCGGTCGTGAGCGTCCCGACGTAGTGCACGAAGACGTGGCGTCCCGCGACGGCGACCGCGCCTGTGCCGACGCGAATATCCTGGATTTCGAGCTGTTGAGTCATGACGGCTGTGTGTACCACGAGACCGGGTCACTCGACGCCGAGCCGCTCGCGCAGCGCGCGGCGCAGTCGGACGCGGGTCTCGTCGGGGCCTTCGCTGGGCGCTGGTTCGTCGGGCGCGTCCGAGACGATCCATTGGGGGAGCGGCGCTTCGAGCGGCCCGCCGGGGTCGAGCGTGGCCTCGCTCACCGCGACGAAGTGCGCGGCCACGTTTTCGACAGGGTCGAAGCTGTCGGGCCACACGAACGTTCCGTGAACGCGCTCGCAGCCTCGGGCGAACCAGCTCCATCGAAGCAGCGTGTTGCCGCTCGACGATCCGCCCATCCCGAAGCCGTGAAACTGCGCGGCTTCGCCCGCTGGATGCTCGATGCGAACGCGCGCTGGGAGCGTGTGTCCGACGCTCTCCATCGCGTCCCTGGTGACGTATCGCGCGAGCAAGAGCGCGAGCGTCGCCTCTCGAATCGCGCTCGGATCGACCCTGCCTGTCTCGAATACGAACGGAGATACGCCCGTGTCCGGGCCCGCGTCGCGCGCCAAGAACGAGCGGACGAAGCGCATCGCGTTGCACTCCTTCACGCGGTAGAGCGCCCCGGTCTCCAAGTGCACGGCCTCGAGCTCGTTGCAGTACTGGTGGTGACCGCGCCGACCCTCGATGACGAGCCACCCAGTCGGAAGGCGAAATCGCCCGAGCGGCAGCGCGAGCGCGCGTTCGCGCACGTGCTCGGTGACGCACGTTCGCCACGTCGCGTACCGGATCGCGGGTCGCACCGCAGCCGTCAGCCGCTCGCAGTAGGTGTTCCAATCCTCCGCGGTTCGTCGCGGTGGGTCTGCGTGCTCGCTGCGCGCGGCGACGGCGATCGCCGCTTGGCCCGCGAGCAGTCGTTCGATTCGAAGCACGAACGGCGCGGTCTCGACTCCGCAGCGCTCGTCGGCTTCGGGGCACAAGACGCTCGCGATCGGCGAGTCGCGGTTCTCTTCGAGCGCGAGACTCCGTCGCTCGGTCGGCGCAAACCAGCTCGTGACGTGCTGCGAGAGCCCGTTCGGCTGCGCGTCGAGCAGCGATTGAACCCAGGTGTCCCCGCCGGTGCTCCACCAAGTTCGCAGCGAGTGCGCGCTCATCGCGGCGGGCAGATCGTCGTCGATGACCCCGAGCGCGAAGCAGGGGTGGCCGAGGAGCTGCTGCAGCTCGCTACGAACAGGAGCCACGTCGGCCCCCGGCTGCAGCGCGTCGATGCGCGTGTCGAGCGCCTCGTACGCCCTCGTCGCCGCGCGAAACTCAGCGCTCCCTCGCGCGCACTGCACGATCGCGCCGCGGGCAGGTCGAGCCCAGTCGGGATCGATCGCACGGGGCGCATCGAGCCGCGAAAACTCGACCGGCGCGGGGCACGACGACGCAGCGCGCTCACCGATCGCGAGCCTCGATGCTCCGGCGTCTGCCGTTGGCTCGGCGATCACGGTCGTCGCCGTCGCAGCGCGCCCGCTGTTCGCTGGGGGACGCGGGGACGTCTCTGCAGGGCCCGCGACGCGCGTGCAAGCGCTCGCGACCGCCGCGACGGTGAGCGCCCACGCCGAGCGCGACCTCGAATTGACACATCTCACGGCGCCCTCACATCGCTCTGCCAAATCGCTCTCGCCTCGTTTCGCGTCGTCCAGTCGAAGTACGATCGTCGCGATGGTATCGCGATTGTCCGTCGAAGCCTCGCGCGCGTGCGCGCTCGTCGCGCTGTGCGCCGCGACCAGCGCGTGCGAACCGCCGACACCCGCGCGAGACGGCGGAGACGCGAGCGCAGACACCGTCGTCTCGGACAGCGTGAGCGACGACAGAACGAGCGCGCCCGACACCTCGACCAGCGCCGACAGCGGCGTCGAGATGGACGCCGTCGTATCGCTCCCCGACGCGAGCGCAGACACGATGGACGCCGCCTCGAGCGACGGGACGATCGCGGATGTGACGAGCGACGGCGCTGCAGACGTCAGCGGCGACCGCGCTGCCGACGTCAGCAGCGACGGCGCGTGCGCGAGCCCTCCGACCCCCGAGGCGCCCGTCGGCGGCGCGTGCAGGACGAACTGGCTTCTCTGCGGCGGAACGTGCGTCGACCGACTGTCGGACGACAACAACTGCGGCGCGTGCGGAAACCGCTGCGCTGCTGGGTCGTTTTGCTACATCGGGCTCTGCTTCTGCTCGTGTACGCCGCCGCTCATTTGCTGCTCGGATTCGTGTTCGCGCACACGAACTTGCGCAGACACGCAGACCGACGCGCGGCACTGCGGCGGCTGTTATCGCCGCTGCGCCGCAGGGCAATCGTGCGTCGCTGGCGCGTGCAGATAGTGCGCTCGCGGGCCGCGCGCTACGATCGCGACCCCGTGATGAGCCGGCTCGCTGCGCGCGCGACGATGTTGATTGTGTGTGCTTGCGTCGCGGCCGCGCCTCGCAGCGCGCACGCCATCGACGACCGGCCCACGATCGTGAGCGACGCGTTCTACGTGGGCGCGCGCGCAGAGCCCGGCTGGGCGCTCTCGCTCGGGTGGGACCTCGACGTCTATCCGACGTCGGATCGCGCGGTCTCGCTCGGGCCGGGGCTCGCGGTGATGGTGCTCTCGTCGGACCCTCCGAGCCCGAGGACGCCGGAGGTATCTGTGGCGCTCGACGCGGTCCGGGCGAAGATCGGCCTCAACGCGTCGGGGGGACTGTTTCGACCGTTTGCGCTCGTTGGCGGCGGCTTTCAGTGGACGCGCTTCGCGCAGCGGATCGAGGCGCCCGTCGGCGGGCGAGACGAGCTGTTCACGGGGCTCTTCACTGTGGGCGCGGGCGCAGACGTGTGGAGCCGGGGAAAGTTCGGCGTCACAACCATGCTCGTCACGCGGATTCGCGCGTTCGGGAGCGACCGCGTTCCGACGGCGAGCTTCGAGTGGTGCGTGGGGTTTCGCTTCGGGTTGTGACCGGGATTTCGGCCGCCGTCGCGGTGTTGGTTTAGTAGTAGTCTGCGCGCAGCAACGCCGTGGCCGAAGCACTCTTGCGTGTCGAGCACCTCGTAACCGAATTCGCGACCGACGGAGGAACGCTCCGCGCCGTCGACGACGTCTCGTTCGAGATCCCCGCCGGCGGCACCGTCGGGATCGTCGGCGAATCCGGCTGCGGAAAGAGCGTCACGTCGCTCTCGATCCTGCGCTTGATCCAGCGCCCCGGCCGCATCGCCTCGGGCAAGATCGTCTTCGACGGCAGAGACCTCCTCGCGCTCAGCGAGAAGGAGATGCGCGCGATCCGCGGCCAGAAGATCGCGATGGTCTTTCAAGACCCGATGAGCTCGCTCAACCCCGTGTACACGGTGGGCGACCAGATCGCCGAGAGCCTCATACTTCATCAGCAAAAATCCAAGCGAGACGCGCTCGCGCGCGCGGTCGAGCTGCTCGCGCTCGTGGGCATTCCTTCGCCCGAAGAGCGCGTTCACGCGTACCCGCATCAGCTCTCGGGCGGCATGCGTCAGCGCGTGATGATCGCGATGGCCCTCGCGTGCGACCCCAAGCTCTTGATCGCCGACGAGCCGACGACCGCGCTCGACGTCACGATTCAAGCGCAGATCCTCGAGCTGCTCGCGGACCTTCGAAAGAAGACAGGCATGGCCGTGATGCTCATCACGCACGACCTCGGGCTCGTCGCCGAGTTCGCCGAGCACGTCGTCGTGATGTACGCAGGCCGCGTCGTCGAGAGCGCGCCCGTGAAGGACCTGTTTCGAAAGCCCCAGCACCCGTACACGCGAGGGCTCTTGCGCTCGGTCCCGTCGTACGCGGACAACGCGCGAAAGGCGCGGCTCCCGACGATCCCAGGGGTCGTTCCCGATTTGCGACGGCTACCGACGGGGTGCCGATTCAAGGACCGCTGCGACGTCGCGATCGAGCGCTGCGGCAAAGAAGAGCCAGGCCTCGAGACGCGCTCGGACGGACGCCTCGTTCGCTGCTACGTCGAGGCCTGAGCCCGTCACGCGATCCGCTTGCGAAACACGCGTCGGGTCGAGTTGCCGAGCACCTCGATCGCGAGCTTGCGCGGCAGCAATCGCTCCATCGCGAACGTCGCCGCGCGGTTGATCACCCCCGCGACGAGCGAGGGGCGCTCTCCGAGCGCGCCGAGCGCCTCGCGCGCGACGAGGTCCGGCTCGGTCACGGGAGGCGCGTACCACGGGGGCTCCGCGCCCGAGCGCTCCCAGCCCGGCGTGCGCGTCGCGCCCGCGCAGACGCCAACGACGTCGATTCCGTGTGCGCGTAATTCGTCCCACAGCGACTCCGCGAGCACGAGGTCGAACGCCTTGGTCGCGGCGTACGTCGCGAAGAGCGCCGAGCCCTGACGGCCCGCCATGGACGAGACGATCACGATCGCGCCCTTGTTTCGCGAGGCCATCTTCGGCGCGATCGCGTCGACGAGCAGCAGCGGAGCCTCGCAGTTGACCGCGAGCGCCCGAAGCTTGTCCTCGCGCGACGTCTCGACGAAGGGCCCGAACGGGACGTACGCCGCGTTGCACACGAGCACGCCGAGCTCGAGCGATTGTGTGCGTACAATCAAGTCGTCGAGCGCGCCGCGGTCCGACAGGTCGCAGACGATCGCCTCGGCGCGAACCGAGAACTCTCGGGAGATTTCCTGTGCAAACGACTCGAGCGGCTCGGCGCGTTCGGCCACGAGCAACAGGTCGTGGCCCTCGCCCGCGAGGGCCCGCGCGAACGAAGCCCCGAGCCCCTCGGAGCCTCCCGCGACGAGCGCCCAGCGGCCGTAGCGTTCGCGGGTGCGGAGCGTGCGTGCCTTCATGCGAGGGCCCGAGCGTGTCACACCGTCACGCGGATGAGCGCGTTGTCTTTCGTCGACAGCGCGGCGGCGGTGCGTCCGTCGCGGGTGACCGTGAGCGAGCGGAGCGCGTCGTTGTTCCACCCGGGATCGGCCCCGGCGCGCGCGCGGTGCGTGACGGCGCCCGCGGCGTCGCACTTGACCAGATCGCCGTTGTTGAGCGCGACCCAAAACCCTCCGTCGCGCGTCGCCACCATCGCCCGCGCGTCGTTGTCGAAGGGAACCACGAGCTCCTCGGCTCCCCCCGCGACCGAGCCCTTCGGCTCCGTGGGCCTCACGCGGCGCAACACCGTCATCGCGAGCTTTTTTGCAGTCCGTCTGCTGATCATCCACACGGCTCCGCCGGACGGCGCGAACGCCGTCGCGCGCGCGCTCGCGTCCCACAGCGTGACGCTGGGCGCGGGCGTCTTTCGTTCTCCGCGGACGACCGCCGAGAGCTCGTCGACCCGCTCGACCGACACGCCGCTCGATCGCCAGAGGAGCCCCGTGATTGGGTCGACTGCGACGGACGTACTCCAGTACGGAAGCTCCACGGTCATCCCCTGCGCCGTCACGGCGAACACCGTGTTACCCGCGCCGATCAAGCGGTCGTTTGCGTCGACGGTGATCGCGCTCGCGAAGCCGGTTTCGGCCCGCGTCTCCCACAGCGGCTCTCCGTTGGCGTCGAAGGCGAAGTAGGTCGGCCCTTCGACCGCGCCGCGCCAAGGCTCCCAACGCGCGCCCGCGATCAACACGTTGTCCGCGCTGTCGCAGACGAGGCCCGCGGAGTTTCGCGGGATGATTGCGCGCGCAGACTCGCGCCCGTCGCGCTCGATCTTGCTCATCCACGCGCGCTCGAAGCTCACCCACACAGCGCCCGTCGCGTCGAGCGCGAGCTCGCGCGGCGCGGCGTTGGGAGAAATACGGTCGAGCGGGATCTTCTCGATTCGAAGGGGCGCGTCACTTTCGCGCGAAGTGCTCACGAGCCGAGAGTGTACGCCGTAGTACCCTCGCGCACCGCAGCAGCGAAGTCATGACCGAAGTAGCGACCTCCGAAGCCCCCGCGAAGCGCGCGCCCGCAGAGGGCGAAGCGCTGTGCCGCATCGATTCACTGTCGACGCACTTTCCCGTCAACCGCGGGCCGTTTCGCAAGGGCGGCGTCGTGCGCGCGGTCGACCGCGTCTCGCTCGAGGTGCGCCCCGGCGAGACCGTCGGCCTCGTCGGCGAATCCGGCTGCGGAAAGAGCACCCTCGGCCGCACGATCCTCCGGCTCATCGAGCCGACCGCGGGGAGCATCTACTTCGAGAATCGAGACATCACCAAGCTCTCGATGTCCGAGATGCGCCCGCTTCGACGGCGCATGCAGATCATTTTTCAAGACCCGTACGCGAGCCTGGACCCGCGCATGTCCGTGCGCGACACCGTGGCCGAAGCGCTCGAGATCCACGGGCTCGCCAAGACGAAGAAGCAAGCGGACGAGCGCGTCGCGTCGCTGCTCGAAAAAGTGGGGCTGCGCCCCGATCAGATGGACCGATACCCGCACGAGTTCTCGGGGGGACAGAGGCAGCGCGTGGGCATCGCGCGCGCGCTCGCGGTCGAGCCGAAGTTCATCGTGGCCGACGAGCCGATCAGCGCGCTCGACGTGTCGATTCAGGCGCAGATCGTCAACCTGCTCAAGGACCTGCAAGAAGAGCTCGGCCTCGCGTACCTGTTCATCGCGCACGACTTGAAGGTGGTCGAGTACCTCTCGCACCGCGTGGCGGTGATGTACCTCGGTCGCGTCGTCGAGACCGCGCCGTCGCGCGAGCTCTACGACGACCCGAGACACCCGTACACGCGCGCGCTCTTGAGCGCCGTTCCCGTGCCCGATCCCGAGACGAAGCGATCACGGATCGTGTTGCAGGGAGACGTTCCGTCGCCGATCGACCCGCCGCCGGGGTGCGCGTTTCATCCGCGTTGCTCGATCGCAGAGAAGGGGCTCTGTGATCGCGAAGCTCCGCCGCTCGTCCCGCTGAAGAATCGCCCGTCGCAGTCCGTGGCGTGCTTCAAAGCCGAGGGGTGACGCGCTCGCATCGTTGATTCGCCAGCAAAAACACTGGCAAAATGAAAAAATAGTCTGGTAGACAAAATTCGCTTGCGGCAGGGGCTCCGTCGTGGTGAATTGCCTTTGCGGCGGTCAGCCGAGGCGGTCCCCCCCCCACGCCATCCTGGCCGCCGTTTTACTTTCTCCCTCCCGTGTCTGCGCTCCGATCCCCTGATCGATGTGCGCAACAAGGCGAGAGGCTTGTGACGCGCGGTTCGCGACGAGCGCGCTACTGTACGCGCGAACCACCGTGGGACGCGCATCCATCCTTGTTGTCGACGACGAGCCCAACATCATTCGCACCGTCCGCGGCGCGCTGAAGGTCGAGGGGTACGACGTCGACTCCGCTGCGGACGGGCCGAGCGCGCTCGAGAAGCTCGCGTCGCGCGCGTTCGACCTCGCGCTCATGGACGTGCAGCTCCCGGGGCTCGACGGGCTCCAGGTGCTCGAGCGAGCGCGCGCCCAAGGCGTCGACACGCCCGTCATCGTGATGTCCGGCCACGGAACGATCGAGACCGCCGTCCAAGCCACGCGCCTCGGGGCCCAGGATTTTCTCGAGAAGCCCCTGTCGACCGAGAAGCTCTTGCTCACCGTGCAGAACACGCTGTTGCTCTCGCGGCTGACGACGGAGAACAAGAAGCTCCGTCGCCTCTCGTACGAGACGGGGCTGCTCGGCGACAGCGCCGTGATGAGAGAGCTCCGCGAGCGCGTTCGTCTCGCGGCGAGCGCCAACGCGCCCGTGCTCGTGACGGGCGAGCGAGGCACGGGCAAAGAGCTCGTCGCGCGCGCGGTGCACGAGGGCTCGCGGCGGTCGCAGGGTCCGCTCGAGAAGCTCAACTGCGCGGCGGTGCCCGCGGACCTCATCGAGAGCGAGCTGTTCGGCCACGAAGCGGGCGCGTTCACCGGCGCGTCGCGCATGCGTCGCGGCAAGTTCGAGCGCGCCCACGGCGGAACGCTCTTCCTCGACGAGGTGGGCGACATGCCCTCGGCGATGCAAGCGAAGCTCCTCCGCGTGCTGCAAGAGGGAGAGCTCGAGCGCGTCGGCGGACACGAGGTCCACAAAATCAACGTCCGTATCGTGGCTGCGACCAACCGCGATTTGCCCGAGGACGTCGCCGCGGCGAAGTTTCGCGCGGACCTCTACGATCGATTGAACGTCGTGCCCATTCACGTCCCGCCGTTGCGGCAGCGACGCGACGACGTCCCGCAGCTGCTCGCGGTGTTTCTGCCTGCCTCGTGCGAGGCCAACGACCGCGCGCCGAAGACCGTCACGGCGGCCGCGGTGGCGCTGCTGCAGAAGCACCCGTTTCCCGGCAACGTGCGCGAGCTGAAGAACCTCGTCGAGCGCCTCGTGATCCTCACGCCCGACGAGGTCATCGACGAGCAAGACGTCCGCATGGTGCTCGGGACGCCCACCAACGCCGGCAGCGACGGCTACTATCGGCCAGGCGTTTCGCTGCGTGAAATGCTCGAGACCGCCGAGCGCGACGTGATCCTTCGATCGCTCGAGCATCACAAGGGCAACGCCACGCACGCCGCGCGCGACCTCGGTCTCGAGCGCTCGCACTTCTACAAAAAGATGCGATCGCTGAGCATCCGCCGACCCGGCGCGGACGGCAGCGAAGAGGCCGACGACGAGTGAGTCTGTGTGAGGGGGAGATAAATTCCCTAATTTAGCGATATCAATCGCTTATCCCAGACGTGCATTGGTCGCTGACGTTGGTTAGGGTCGCCCGGATGGACGCCGGACGATGGACGGGCTCCACACGCCTTCGGGCGCGTGGAATGGCACTCCTCGCGGTCGCGGTCGCAGTGGCGCTCTTCGCGCCGGTTGCGCGCGCGACGGTCCCGGACCTGTTCGATCAACCGATGGCGCAAGCGTGGCCTGCAAGGCGCGCGTGGGACGCGCAAGCCGAGCGCGAGTTCGGCGAGTTCGTCGCGGCGATCGGCCGCGGGGTGTCCGAGCATCGCTGCGGGACCCTCGCGCGCTGCCTCAACAACCCGAGGATCAACCCGCTGTACGTCCCGTCACGGAGGCCGCTTCGGATCCACGCGGACTGCGGCGACGTGCCGTACACGCTGCGGGCGTTCTTCGCGTTTCGACGAGGGCTGCCGTTTACGTGGGCGCGCGACACCGTGGGCAACGGTCGTGATCGACGGTATCGATCGCGCGTTCGCCCCGTGGGGCTTCGGCGCTGGACGGATTTTCGTACGCCGCGCGCGCTCTTCAACGAGATCGCGAGCTCGGTGGACTCGGGCTTCTACCGCATGGCCGCCGCGGTCGAGAACACGGACACTTATCCGACGCGCGTCGATCGACGCGCCGTTCACCCGGGGACGGTCTACTACAACCCAAACGGGCACGTGCTCATCGTGTGGCGCGTCGATCCCGACGGGACCGTGCACATGATCGACGGCCACCCGGACAACAGCATCACGTACCGCACGTTGACCGAGCGATACCCGCACGGATCGCGCACGGACGGCGGAGGCTTTCGCAACTGGCGTCCGCTCGTCGGCGCGCGCGGCGAGCGCTACGCGAGCAACCGCGAGGTGAGCGACCTCGCAGAAGAGCAGTACGACCGTCGTCGGTGGACGATCGCTGGGCAAGCGGTGGCGTTTCAGCGCTGGGTGCGCGCGAGGCTCGAAGCGACCGCGAAGAGCCCCTGAGCGCGTCGCGCGCGGTCCGCGGGAGTTCGAGCGACAGCGCGCATGATGTACGCTTCGCCTTCATGGCACTACGCACAGCACTCTTCGCGTCCGCGCTCTCGTTCGCTGCGCTCTCGTGCGGTCCGCCCCCGGGGATGCCCGGCGGCCCGCTCGAGCGACCGGGGCCCTTCTTGCCGGACACGATGACGGCGCAGCGCATGATCGTGATCACGAATCATCGTCCGCCCGCGACGTTGATGGAGCCCACGTCCTGCAACGCGACGGCGTACTTCTTCGATCCGCACCCGACCAACCAGCGGAGCCGCAATCAACTCGCCCGCGAAGCCGAGTGTGTTCTCTACCCGCCGCCGGTGGACCTCCAGCTGCAGAACCAGAACTGGCTCTGCGTCGGCGGCGCGTCGATCACCGTCGGTCCCAACACCGAGACGATCGCGTTTTGCCCCGCGCAAATGATCGGAAACGTCGGCGCCCAAGGGCTCGTCGCGCCGGTCCCCGGCTGCGCCGCGCTGCAGATGGGCGCGATGGTGCGCGCGTCGTCCGCGATGGAGTTCTCGGAGGATCAAGTCGCCGATCTCGATCTCGCGGTCGCGATGCCCGCGCCCGTCGTGATCACGTCGCCGGTGAGCATGCCCCTCGGCGCGTGGCCTGTGAGCGGTGACCTCAACGTTCGCTGGACGAGCGCGGGCTCGACGTCGGCCATCGTCGTCCTCGAAGCGCGCGACACCTCCGGCAGCGGCGGCGCTTCGGCGAGCATCGTGTGCCTCCCAGGAACCAACGGGCAGGTGTTCATCCCCACCGCGCTGCTCGCGCAGTCCAACCTCCGTACGCGCGAGGCGCGCCTGACCGTCGCGACCTACGCCGACCGCGTCACGACCGCGATGGGAAGCAACCCGGGCTACCGACTGTCCGCGGGCTTCTCGACGTCGGTGATCTTGCAGCCGAACCGCTGACGACCTCGCGCGCCCCTCGCGCGATCGCGTCGCCGGCGTTGAATTCGTGGGCTTACTTCTTGGCGATCGAGCGGCCGATGCGCGCGAGCAGCTCGCCGCCGAGGCCGCCTGCGATGGCGCCGATCGCCCCGGCCGCGAGGACGTCCGTGGGCAGCTCGTCGCCGCCCACCGGGCGAAATTGCAGGTAGATCGTCGCGACGAGCGGGATGCACATCGCCGCGGCGAACGACGGCTCGATCCCGCGTCGAAACAGCGCCACGTCGATGGCCACCACCGCGAGCGCCAGCAGCGAGAAGAGCGCCACCAGCCACACCCGCGGAACGGGCCGCGCGTTGACGATGATCCTGAGCGGCGCGGCGATCGAGCTCGACATCCCCACGAGCTCGAAGCGAACCGCGCCCGGCCCTTGGATCGTGAGGTTGCGGCGCTCGACGAGCTGACCGCTCTGCGCGTGCAGTCGACCCGCGATGCGCTCGCGCTGCGCGCCCGCGCTCGCTTGCACCGTGAAGTCCGCGTTGCCCGGGACGTTGGGCGCTTGCTGCGCGGCGATCTGCGCCCACAAATCGACGCCCGAGCCGAGGTCGATCGAGACGACCTGACCCACCTCGCGTAGCTCGGCCGTCCCGCGCGGGGCAGGGGGCGAGATCGTCCAAGCGAGCGGGATCGCGGCGGCGATCACGATGCCGACGGACGCAGGCGCGATCACCGGACGAAGCGGGTCGTCCGGCGGGAGCATGATGCGGTAGCCCGCGCAGCTGTACGCGATGAGCCCGCACACGATGAGCGCGCCCGCGAGCGTTCCCGGCAGGGCGAAGCGCGGCGTCTGCACGAGCAGCGCGACGACGGCGACCGTGAGCGCGGCGCCGATCCAGGGAGCCCACTTTTTCAAGTTGGGTCCCGTCTGGATCTGCACGTTGCTGCTGCCCGTCGGGACGTTGCGCTTGGGGCCTTTGCGCGCGGGCTTCGCCGCGGGCGCGCCCTTCGCGCTGCTGTCTTTGTCCTCGCTCGCCGCGTCGTCGCTGGCGGGCTCGGTGTTCTGTGTGTCGCTCATGCTCGCGTTACCGTTGAAAGAGAAGCGCTCAGCGCAAAGGGACCTGCATCATCTTCGCGGCGATCGCTTCGTACAACGGTCTGCGCGCGTCGTCCCCGCGAAACACCAGTCGAAAGTGGTCGCTCAGCGGCTCGACCGACGGAAAGAGCACCCGCAGCGCCCCGGACGCGATCGCGTCGCGCACGAGGTACTTCGGGAGCACCGCCACGCCTTTTTGCTCGGTGACGAGGTGCTCGATGGCGCCGATCGTTCCGAAATAGAGCACGCGCTGGAAGCGGAGCTTGTCGCCAGCGCCCGGCGCGTCGCGCCAGTAGCGATACAGCGGCAAGTCGTTGCGAATGTCGATCAGCGTGTGCTTCTCGGCGTGCTCTGCGCGCGTGAACGGGACGCGCTTGAGCAAGTGCTTGGACCCGACGAACACGTAGTCCTCGCGGTGCATCTTGATGGCGTCGAGCTTCGGGTCGTTGAGCCGCGTCGAGGTGACGGCGCAGTCGATCTCGCGGGTGCGAAGCCGGAGCAGCAGGTCCTCGCCCGAGCCGAAATACATGTGAATCGTCAGGTGCGGCAGCGCTTCGGCCAGCGTGTCGAGCTGCGGGACGATCCACGACAAGCCGAGCTCGTGCCTCGAGCCGACGATGAGCTCCGTGGGCAAGCGCTCGATGTCCCCGCGGACGGCGCGCTCGCACTCGGCGGCGGACTCGATCGTGCGCCGCGCGATGGGCAAGAGCGCCATGCCCGCGGCGGTGAGCGCCACCGATCGCGTCGTGCGGTTGAATAGTGGTGACCCGAGCTGGTCCTCGAGCTGCTTGATCCGCTGCCCGAGCGCCGCGGGCGTGAGGTTCACCTGGCGGGCCGCGGCGCGAAAGTTGAGCGACTGCGCTGCGGACACGAAGCAGCGGAGGTTGTCGATCGAGGGGAGCTGCACGGGAGTGATTGACCCGCGAAGAGACTACACCCGCACGCCGACCGCGAGCCCCTCGTTGGTGGGGATCATCGAGGCGCGAAAGCGCCGGTCCGTGGCGAGCAGCTCGACCGCGCGGCGGATCGCCTGCGCTTCGGCGGGGCGGGGGGCCTTGTCGGGCTCGCGCAGGTGCCCCCACGCGAAGGCGTTGTCGAGCGCGACGATCCCGCCCGAGCGGAGGTTCTTCGCGGCCCACTCGAGGTAGGCCGGGTAGTTCTCTTTGTCCGCGTCGATGAACACGAAATCAACGGGCGTGAGCACGTGCCGCAGGTGATCGAGCGCGGGGCCGATGTGCACGGCCACGGTGATCGGCGGGACGGCCTTCGTCAGGTGCTCGAGCGCGAACTGGGCGCGGTCGACGTCGATCTCGAAGCAGTCGAGGATCCCCCCGGGTTGCAGCGATCGCGCGATCCACAGGGCCGAGTAGCCGCCGAGGGTCCCGATCTCGACCGCGCGCTTGGCGCCGGCGCTCGCGACGAGCATCGCGAGGATCTGCCCGTCCATCGGCGTGATGGCGATCGGCGGAAATCCCAGGGCCAAAGAGCCCTCGCGGATGTTCACGAGGTGGGCGTCTTCGGCGCCGAATTGGCCGACGCAAAACGACTCCATCGACGGGTCGAAGTACCGCGCGCCCTTCGGCGTCGGCGCTCCGGGCGGACGAGACTTTGGGCGGGGAACCTGCTCGCTCACGACGCGCTGACTCCGTGCAGAAGGGTGAACAACACGCGGAGGATATCTCCGTCGCGCTCGGATAGGTGGGTGATATCGTCAGCGAGAGACAGCGCGCATGCTCCTCGCGATCGATGTGGGAAACACCAACACCGTCTTCGGGATCTACCGGGGCTCGACGCTGGTGAAGCACTTTCGCATCGAGTCCGCGCGGTCCAAGACCGCGGACGAGTACGGCGTCCTGGTCGAGATGCTCTTGTCTCGGCTGTCGCTCGGCGGCGACGACGTTCAGGCCGCCGTGCTGGCGAGCACCGTTCCTTCGCTGGCGGACACCTTCGCGCGGATGCTGCGGACCTATTTCGAGATCGACCCGGTGATCGTGGGGCCCGGAATCAAGACGGGCATGCCCATCTTGTACGAACCCCCGCGGGACGTCGGCGCGGACCGAATCGTCAACGCGGTGGCGGCGTTCGAGCGCGTCCGGGGCGCGTGCATCGTCGTCGATTTCGGGACCGCCACCACGCTCGACGTCGTGTCCGCCAAGGGCGAGTACCTCGGCGGAGTGATCTGTCCGGGCGTGCAGATCTCCGCGGACGCGCTGTTCACTCGCGCCGCGAAGCTGCCCCGCGTCGAGCTCGCGCGTCCGCCGCGGATCGTGGGCAAAAATACAGTCAACGCGATGCAAGCGGGCATCGTGCTCGGGCAAGCGGCGCTCGTCGACGGGCTCGTCGCGCGCATCAAAGAAGAGACGCGCTTCGACCCGGTGCGCGTGATCGCGACGGGGGGGCTCGCGGGGCTGATCGCGCCGGAGACCAAGGCGATCGAAGAGGTCGACGATTGGCTCACGCTCGACGGGCTGCGAATCTTGTTCGAGCGCAACCGCTCGGCGTCCGCGGGCGGCTGAGGCGAGCTGGTGTCGTCCTCGCGAAGACCCGCGCTCGCGCTCGGACTGCTGAGCGTCGCGTTGATTGTGTGTGCGCTCATTGGGCTCGGCGTCGGCGCGACCCCGGTTGACTGGTCCCGCGCGCTCACGGATCCATCGAGCCCGGCGCGGGCGATCGTCGAGTCGCGCGCGCTCAGGGTGCTGCTCGGCGCGGTGACGGGCGCGGCGCTCGCGAGCGCGGGGTGCGCGTTTCAAGCGCTCTTGCGCAATCCGTTGGGCGATCCGTTTGCGCTCGGGGTCTCGGGCGGGGCGGCGCTCGGCGCGGCGCTCGCGGTGATGGTGACCGCAGGGGCGCTGTGGATCTCGGGGGCCGCGTTCGCAGGGGCGCTCGTGGCGGCGCTGCTCGTCGTCCTGCTCGCGCGCGCCAGCGGAACCATCGACGCCCGCGCGCTCCTCCTCGCCGGCGTCGTGCTCAACACCGCCACGAGCGCGGTGCTCTCGCTGCTTCGATCCGCGCTCCCTGGAACGCGTGCGCAACGCACGCTCTCGCTCTTGCTCGGGGCCGTGTCCGACGAGGCGCCCTCGACCGTGATGGCCATCCTCGCGCTCTCGGCGCTCGGGTGGCTCGCACTGTTTGCCCTGTCGAAATCCATGGATTTGCTCACGCTCGGCGCGGACAGCGCGGGCTCGCTCGGCGTGTCCGTGCGTCGCGTCGAGCTCATGGTGTTCGCCGCGGGCTCGCTCGTGGTGGGCGCCGTCGTGAGCGTGTGCGGGCTCGTTCCGTTCGTGGGGCTGGTGGTTCCGCATTATGCGCGGGCGTGGGTGGGAGGCGCGCACCGACGGCTCCTGCCCGCGTGTGCGCTCGCGGGCGCGTCGCTGCTCGTGCTCGCGGACGCCGCCGCGCGAGGGCTCTTTCGTGTGCTCGCGACCGAGGCCCCCGTCGGTGCGCTGACTGCGCTGTTGGGCGCGCCGTTCTTGTTCGTCGTGCTTCGGGCCAACCGTCGCAGCGACTGAACCGAGCCGCGACGAGTCCGGTTCGCCAATTGCCCCGGCGAGGCGTGGCGCAGCGTGAGTTGTGTGTGCGTCTCACCCTTGCGGTGCCCGCGTGAAACGTGCTGTAAGCGCGGCGCTCGCGTGTTTGTCAGACTCGACGTGGCGCGCGGGCATCGAGGCTACGGGCGTTCCCGGCCGCGTTGCGCGGAGGCCACGCTCGCACTCAACACGTCCATCTGGAGATCGACATCGCATGAGCTTCCGATCGAACAGCGCGATTCTTACTGCGGCGCTCGCGCTCGCCGCGTGCAACGGCGGACAGCGCCCGCAGCCGGCGCAGCCGCAGCCGCAGCAGCCCGCGTCGGGCGGGCAGGAGCAGACGCAGCCCGCGCAGCCCGAAGCGCCCGCGACCAACGAGACGACGCAAGCGCAGCCCGAGGCCGCGCAGCCCGCGCAGACCGCGTTTACGCCGACGGCCGAGCACATCGCGGCGTGGCGTGCGGCGACGACGGTGCTCGATTTCAACGCGCAGGCGAACTTCGGCGGAGGCGCGCTTCGCACGGGATTCACGCCGGATCCGTGGGGCTTTCCCCTGACGGCAGGCGGCGGACGCAACCCCGTGGACGTCGCGTCGCTCAACATCGTCGACGCGGTGAGCGGCCAGGCGTGCTCGCGCGCGTTCGTCACGCGTCGCCCGGACTTTCACTTCACCTTCGAAGCGGGAACGCACTTCCGCCTCCTGCGCTTCTACGTCGTCACCGAGAACCAATCGGACGCCACGCTGCTGATCAACCAGCCGAACACGCAGTGGCGCTGCAACGACGACCACGGCCGCGACGGGTGGAGCAACAACCTGATGCCCGCGATTGATTTCTCGGACCCCGGCGCGGGCCGCTACGACATCTGGGTCGGGACCTTCGATGCCTCGCGCAACAACCGCGCGCAGCTCTTCGTCACCGAGCTCGACAGCAACCACCCGTAGTCGCGCGCTGAAGGGGGGACGGGCGCAAGCGGCGCGCTCAGTGGGGGATCGCGACGCGCGGACGGCGCTTCACGCTCCGTCGAAACGCTTCGATCCTCGCGGACACGTCGAAGATGTCCTCGGTGTCTTCGAGCAGCGGAAGATACAGCGACCGTCGCGCGATCGCGTCGAGCTCGAACGCCCAGTACATGCTCATGAGCGGGTTGATGAACAGCTCGCTCCCGCTCGTGCGCTCGGTGAACTGAACGTCGCCGAAGCGCCCCTCGAGCGCGGCCGCGATGCTCCCGTTGACGATGCTCGGGCGGCCCGGCGTGCGCGACTGCGCGAAGCTCACCGCGTCGAGAAACGCGCGCCCTTCGGCCATCGACGGCAAGAGCGAGAAGGCGCCGAGGAAGCCCCCTTCGGTCGTGAGCTCTGCGACGTTCTCTAGGAAATTTCCATGCGAAACGCCGTGAAACGCGTCGATGCCGAAGCCGAGGCACGCGACGAGCTTGGTCGGGACCGAGAGCGCCGCGGCGGCCGAGAGCGAGACCATGTCTTCTGCGGGCGTTCCGAGGCCCGCTTCGTCGCCGCGCATGAGGATGTCTGTTCCTCCGTCGACGAGGACGACCGCGTCGAGGGCGAACCACTCGGCGAGGCGCGCGTAGGCCTCGCGCATGGGGCGTACGCCCACCTTTTCAAGAGCGAACACAGACGCGTCTTCGCCGCGAGCCTCGAGCCACTGCGCCAGCGCTCGTTCGGGAAAGTACTTGTCCTCGCCGCGCGTGTTGGGCCGCACTTCGTACAGCACACGATCGAGCCGCGTGGCGTTCGTTCCGCCAAGGTAGGTGAACGAGAGGTTCGCGAAGCGAACGCGCTTTCCCTGCGATCGCAGCGCGAGCGCGAGCGGCAGCCCCGCGAACACGTCGAAGCCCCCGCCGGCGCCGGCGATCAAGACGTTTTGTGCGTTTGATAGTCGCTCGAAGATCGGCAAGTGCGCCAGCGAAGCGCCGCGTTCGTCCATGCTCGTCAGTGTAGCCGCGCGTCGCCCGATGTCCCCTGCGCAGCGCGGGCGCCCGTCACGACCGCGGAACGACCGGCGTCACGTCAATGGGACCGTCGCCCGGCGTTCGGTCGAGGGCCTCGCGGAGCATATGGAGCCGCGTCTCGTTGGGGCTCTTCTCGAGGGCGCGCTCGATCGCGCGTCGCGCCTCGGGTCGCGCCCCGCGCGCCGCGAAGAACACCGCGTCGTTGAAGGCCATCCACAAGAGAACCTCGTTCGATTCGCGCGCGGACTCGGGCTCTTTGTTGAGCTGCGCGGCGAGCTGATCGTAGCGAACGAAGTGCCTCGCTGCCGCGGCGCGCACGTCGGCGAGCGTCGTCGGCGCTTCGAGCAGCGTCGCGAACGGCCCCGAGGGAATCGCGTAGCGCACGTACTCGCTCTGGTTGTCTGGGTCGAGCTCGGCGAGCACCGGGCGCACGGTCGCGAGGCTCGTGGCGTCGCGGGCGACGATTGCGCGACCGGGCTGCAACAAGTACCGCGCGAACACTGGCGCGAGCGCGGGCTCCTTCGCGATCAGCGCGGACACCATCCCCGGATACGCGAGCAGCGGCACGGGGACGACGGTCACATCGGGCCGCTCGCCTTCGACGAGCTGCGCGTATCGCAGGCGAAAAATCGTATTGGGCCCGTGCGCGAAGAGCACCGCGCGCGGCGGCGCGGTCACGAGCGGCGCGAGCGCGAGGGTCGTGCTCGTGTGCGTTCGATCCGTGCGCGTGTCCATGATCGATCCCGCGAGCGCGACGATCGGCAAGAGCGCCGACGGAACCAAGACGAGCACCAACACGAGCAGCCCGCGCACGGGCTTGGAGGGCGCGTCGCTGCGTTCGCTCGCGGCGCCGATCGCGTCGAGCGCGCTTCGCGTGGCGTGCGCCGAGAGCGCGGCGAGCACGAACACCGCGGGCAAGAGGTACCCCGCGGCGTCGGGGTTGTCCCTCGTGAAGCCGAGCCAGACGCGCGCTGCGATCGAGACGAGCGCGACGAGCGCGAGGGGCGCTGCGCTCTCGCGCAAGGGGCTCGCCCTGCGCGAGGCGAGGGCGAGGCCGATGATTCCCGCGAGAATTCCCGCGGAAGAGAGGGACTGCGCGATCGCGTCGAGCACGTCGGCGACGCGGACGCCCGCGGCGTCGGGGACGCCCGAGCCGGTGTTCTTCGCGAACGTCCTGGCCGAGGCCACCTCGACGATCTCGGCGATCGAGCGCGGCCTCGCGAGCGACGCGGGCGCCCCGGCGCGCAGCGGCAGCACCGCGTACAGCGTCAGCGCCGAGGCGAGGGCAACGGCCCACGGAATCAAGCTGCGAGGCGATTTTCGGACGCGCGGCGCGATCGCCACGGCCAGCGCGGGCGCGGTCGTGAGCGCGATGAAGTGATGATTCGCGAGCCCGAGCGCGAAGCACAGCGCGGACACGCGGGCGCGGGCGCCCTCGTCCATCGCGCGCGTGGCGAAGAGCGCGAGCGGCGTGACGGCGAGCGCAGCGGCGAGGGCGTACACTTCGCTTCGCGTGGACTGCCTGAGCGCGGCGACGCCGAGGGTCGCGAGGAGCGACGCGCCGAGCGCGAGCGCGCTGCGCCAGCGCAGAGAGAGCTCGGGTCGATCGTCGATGGGCGCGGTCGCGCGCCACGCAACAGCGAGCGCCGCGCGTCCCACGATCGCGAGCCACGCGGCCGAGACGATCGCCACGCGAAACGCCACGGGCCCGATGGGAACGAGCGCGCACCCGAGCCCATGAACGATCACCCACAGCGGGTGCCCTGGCGGGTGCGTGACGCCGAGGCCCGCGGCGGAGCTCGCGAGCTCGGGCGCATCGAGGTGCCCCATGGAGCTTCCCGCGAGGAGCACCGCGGAGAGCGCCGGCAGGGCGGCGGCGAGCCACGAGACGAGGGCAGGGGGCTTGTCGTGCTCGCGGGGCGATTGTGCGGGCGATCGATGAGAGGGACCGGTCATGGGTCTCGAGGGTCTTCGGGCGGAGCCGGAGCGGCGACGCAGCGAGAGCGGGCGGACGATACCCTCGCTGCGTGGTTGCCATCGCCCCTCGCGGCGGGTGATGCTCGAATTGTGGACGGGCTGTGCGCCGTCCGAAGGAGATCGACGTGCGCAGGACTCATTGGAATTCGTTGCTCGCCCTCGCGGTGTTCGCCTTGGCCTCGTCAGCGTGTCGCCAGCAGAACTCGACGACGTTCGAGTTCGTGGGACAGGACACGATGACGGGCCGTCAGGTGACCGTGCGTCAGGGACCGATGCCAGATGGTGAGGTCTTCAGCGGCTTCTATCGCTCGCAGTTGATGGGCGACATCAACATGCAGCAGACCGGCGACGCCGTGGTAGCGGACTACGAGTACGACCGCGCGCAGTGCCACGTCCTCGGCCACCTCGAGGGAACGGTCGTTGGAAACGTCCTGCGCTTCGCGTGGCGCGAGGACAAGCGCGCGTGCGGCTTTCAGACGCCGATCACGGGCCGGGGCTACATGCTGTACGACGTCTCGCAAGAGGGCGAAGTGCGGCGCGGGCACTTGTACGGGCAGATCGGCCTCGGGGACTCGGACCGCGGGGACGGAGAGCTGGCGGCAGTGAAGGTTCCAGGGCGCGAGCCGCAGATGAGGAGCCAGCAGTCGAGCGGCGGCGAGGGCTCGGGCGAGGGCTCGGGTTCAGGCGACGGGTCGGGATCGGGCTCGGGATCGGGGAGCTAGCGCGCAGCGCGGGCTAAATGGGGGACGGTGCTCTGATTCGCACATTTGGGATAACGTGCGACAGCGCTTGCGGAAGTTGTTCAGATGCCTCGATGGGTATCTGACATAAGCGGGCGCGCCTTCGCGGGGGGGCGTGGCAATTTCTTGGTGGTCACGCATGTGAGAATCACCTGAAAATTCGCTGGCAGAACCGCAAATGTGAGAATCAGAGCACCGTCCCCTCCCTCGCACTGCCCACGCGCCCGCGAGGTCCGTTTTGGCAATTTCTTGGTGGTCACTCGATTCGATCGGCGCTGCAAATTCGCAGACGAACCCACGAACGTGAGGATCAGAGCACCGTCCCCGTTGGCGGATCAGTCCTCGACCACGCGCGCGACGATGGTCGTCACGTTGTCCTCGCCGCCGTGCTGATTGGCGCCGTCGATCAGGCGCTGCGCGGCCTCTTCGGGCGACGCTGACTCGAGCACGATCTTGAGGATCTCGTCGTCCTTCATCATCGACGACAGCCCATCGCTGCAGAGCACGTAGACGTCGCCCGGCTGCGGGTCATCGAGCGTCACGTCGACCTGCACCGTGTCGCTCATCCCCAGCGCGCGCGTGATCACGTTGCGCGGAACCTCGCTGCGCTGCGACTCGGGCAGCTCGGGCATCGCGCGCAGCCAGTCGTTGAGCAGCGAGTGATCCTGCGTGAGCTGCGTGATCTTCTCGTCGCGCACGCGATAGCAACGCGAGTCGCCGACGTGGCCGATGTAGATCCTCCGCGCCTCGGGCGAAAAGAGCATTCCCACGACCGTGGTGCCCATGCCCTGATGATCGCGCGAGCGAAAGCCGTGCTCGTAGATGCTCTTGTTGGCGATCTTGATGCCGGTGATCAGCCTGTTTTCTTCGGCAGAGAGCGTCGGGTCGTAGTGAAACGGCCACGTCGCGTCCTCGCGCGCCGTCGTGTTGAAGAACGACGAGATCGTCTCGGTCGCGAGCTTCGACGCGACGTCGCCCGAGCGGTGGCCGCCCATGCCATCCGCGACGACGAAGAGTCCGTGTTGGTCGAGCAGGACGAAGCTGTCCTCGTTGTGCTCGCGTTGGAGCCCGACGTCGGTTCGTCCGGCAGCGATGACGCGCATCGGTCGGGAGCGTTTCACCGCTACACGAGCGCTGTCAACGGCGGACGCGCGGGACCGTTGCGCTCGCGAGCGTTGGCCCGATTCGTGGTACACGGCGCGAGTCATGACGAAGAGCAAGCGTGTAGCGGTGCTTCCGGGCGATGGAATCGGCGTGGACGTTCTTCGCGAGGCCGTCCGGCTCCTCGAGGCGATCGACAAGAAACGCCCACTTTCGCTGGACCTCTGGCACCTCGATCTCGGCGCGGATCGCTACCTGCGCGACAAAACGACGCTGCCCAAAGAGACCTTCGAAGAAGTGCGAGACACGTGCGGCGCGATTCTGCTCGGGGCGCTCGGCGATCCGAGAGTTCCGGGACTCGAGCACGCGCGGGACATCTTGTTCGGGTTTCGCTTCGGTCTGGAGCTGTACGCCAACGTCCGCACGGTGAAGTGCCTCCACGACAAGCTGTGCCCGCTCAAGGCAAAGCCCGCGAGCGCCGTGAATTTCACGGTGTTTCGCGAAAACACCGAGGGCGTCTACGTCGGCGTCGGCGGCCAGGTCCGCAAAGGAACGCCCGACGAGATCGCCATCAACGAGGACATCAACACACGCAAAGGCGTCGAGCGAATCCTCCGCGCCGCCTTCGATTTCGCCAAGGAGCACGGCAAGACCCGCGTGCACATGGCCGACAAATCCAACGCGATGAAGCACGCGCACGAGCTGTGGTACCGCGCGTTCTTCGAGCTGGCCAAAGAGTATCCAGGCATCGAGGCGCGGCACGTGTACGTCGATGCCCTGTGCCTCTACATGATTCAAGAACCTGAAAATCTCCAGGTGATCGTCACCAACAACCTGTTCGGCGACATCGTCACCGACCTCGGCGCTGCGCTGCAGGGCGGCCTCGGCATGGCGCCGAGCGGCAACATCAACTGGGCCCGGCGCGGCCCCGCGCTCTTCGAGCCCGTCCACGGCAGCGCGCCTCCCCTCGCTGGAAAAGACCTCGCCAACCCCTTCGCCAGCGCGCTCACCGTCGGCATGATGCTCGACTACTTGGGCTACGCAGGCATCGAGTCCGCGATCGAAGACTCTGTGCGCGACTGCGTCGTCGCCGAAGAGTGCACGCGCGACGTCGGCGGCTCGCTCGGGACGCGCGCCTCGATGGACAAGCTCATCGCGCGCGTCAGCGATCGGCTCTGACAGCCATCACACGATGCTCTGGGGGGCTTCGTCGCCGGCCTTCGGCGGCGCGTGAAAGACCTCTCCGTCGATCGTCGCGAGGAGGTTGTTCTCGATCGTCGTGCAGATGCGCTCGAGCGGCAGATCGTTGTCGTCGTAGCCGAAGGGGTCTTCGATCTGGACGCCGATCTCTTCGATTCCATAGAAGATGTACGCGACCATGAAGACCGCGGGGACCATGGCCCAGCCGAGGTCTTTCAGCAGCGCGAACGGCAGCGTAAACGTGTACATGATCAGCGCGCGCCGAAGGTGGACGACGTACGCGAACGGCAGCGGCGTCTTCACGATGCGCTCGCAAGCGCCCACATAATCAATAAAGGCCTGCACGTTCTGGTCGATCGACTGCGTCTGGATCGTGTCGATGTAGCCCTTCTTGCGCGCCTCGTTGAGCAGCTGCGTGATCCGCGTCGCGATCCACAAGGGCGTGTGCTGCGCGTCGAGCGCCATCCGCACCGAGCCCTTCGGCAGCACGTCGGCCATCGGCCCGATGTCTTTGCGACCGCGGAGCGAGTGCATCGCGGCGTACACCCACGCGATCGCCCACCGCACGATGTCCGCGTGGAGCTTGGGGTCGTGCGGCGCGATCAGCACCCGCGACGAGCGCGCGAGGTTGCGCGACTCGTTGACGATTCCGCCCCAGAGCTTTCGGCCCTCCCAGAAGCGATCGTACGAGGCGTTGGTGCGAAAGACGAGCAGCAGGCCGAGCGCCGTTCCGACTAGGCCGTGGACGACCGAAGGGATCGTCTTGTGGATGAAGTACTCGTCGAAGATCCCGACGACGATCGCCCACACCGTCGTTGTTGCGACGCGGTAGATGATCTCGCGGATCATCGAGCCGCGGATCGCAAAGAGGTGTCTGCGCCAGTGGTGCGCGTCGTAGTCGATCATCGTCCCTTACGAGGCCGCAGCTCGTCGCGCCGCGGACCGACCGAGCATCTACCAGCGTTTGGCGTGTGCGAAAATACGCCCCGCTCCATCCTCTGACGCTCACGGCGCGCGGAGCGGGTGGACGTGCACAGGTTCGCTCTCGCGTTGGCAGTTGGGGATGTCGCGCTTGCACATCGTTCGAAGCCGGGGAACGCCGTCGTGAAAGCGATGCCGCTCGTACGCGTCTCTCGCGCGCTGAGACTCTTCGCGCGCTCCGAGCGCCTCGAGCTCGATCGCGAGCAGGTTGAGCGCGAGAGGCCGCTCGGGGTCGAGCCGCATCGACTCGAACAGGAGCCCCAGCGCCTCTTCGTGGTGACCGCCGAGGCCCACGGCGTTGGCGAGCATCTCGAGCGCTCGCGGGTAGCGCGGCATCGCGCGACGCACGCGCAGAAGCGGCTCGATCGTGTCTGCAAAGCGCCACACGTCTGCGCTCGCCATCGCGCGCAGGTAGTCCGGGACAGGGCTCTGCGGATCGATCTGCTCGGCCCGCGCGAGCAGCGCGTACGCGTCCTCGGTGCGGCTCTGGCGAAGCGCGACGCGCGCGAGCTCGACCCAAGGACCCGCGTGATTTCCGTGCTGATTTCGGGCGATTTCGAGGCTCGCGGTCGCTTCGCCGACGCGCTCTTGCACCTGCGCCTCCGCGAGCGCGCGGCCGTGGTCGTAGAAGCGACGCCAGCGCGGGGTCGATGGTGGCGCAGCGAAATCGTACCGCGCGACCTCGGTCACAGGCCGCGGCGGGCACGCGGGGCCCCCTGCGCGAACGCGCTCGCGACACGCGAAGGACCAGTACGGCTCGGCGGTGCGTCGATGCAGCAGCCTCGCGCGCACCGTAAAGGGAGCGCTCGCCTCGCGCGGGAGCTGTCCTTCGTAGCGGACGACCCTCGCCGCGCGCACGGGCAACGTCGTGTCGAACGCCTGCGCGCGATAACGATGCGGGTCGCGCATGAGCGCAGGGACTCCGCGCTCGTCGACGGGCGTGACGCGCAAGCGATGGGCGTCTTCCGAGACGTCGCCGCGGGCCGAAATGCTCCCGGATTCGAGCACAGCGCGCCCGCGAGAATCGTGGACGGTGAGCTCGATCCAGACGTCCGCGACGTCCGCGGTCCCCGCGGGAAAGTTGTGCCCCACGCGCTCGTTGACCAACACGACGTCGAGGCGCACCGCGTCGCCGGGGGCGAACGAGCGCTCTTCGATCGGCGCGGCGCGGTCGAGCGCGGCGTTCGCGTCGGGGACATCGACCGCTGCGCCCCGCGCGTCCGGCGCTGAGAACACGTCGATGCGCACGGCCCCTTCGAGCATCGCGCGCTGACGCGCGAGCGTGTCCGCGTCGTTGTTGATCGCGGCGAGCGTCGTGTGCCCGCCGAGAAATCGATGCGAACGAACGGTCCCGTTGCGCGCAGACACGTCCGGACGCGTCGCGGCTTCGCGTGGCATGTGGCAGTCGATGCACGTGCGTCGCTCGACCTCGGGGTCGTAGCGCGAAGGGTCGTTGCCGTTGTACGCGCTCTGCGACCAGGGCGTGAGCTCGTCTTGACCGCGCAACCACGGGCCGAACGTCACGTGCTCGGTGAGCGCGACCTTGTGGCACGTCCCGCAGAGCTCGGGCGAGCGGATCGTGTCGTTCATCACGCGAGCGCGGTGGGCGGGGACGCCAGCGAACGTTCCGTCGCTCGATCGCTCGGGGATCGTGTCGGTGATCGGGCTTCGCGTGAGGTGGTAGCCGCCGTTGCCCGTGCGGTCGTGCAGCCGCTCGACCGAGTGGCAGAGCACGCACCCGACGCCGAGCGACGCGCGCTCGTGCGTGCGCGCGATGGGCCGTCCGTCGATGTCGCCGCCGAACAAGAGCGCAGGGTCGTGGCAGCCGCCGCAGAAGCGCGTTCCAGGGATCGCGCGGTCGCGGCGCGCGACCTCGAACGAGGGCGCATACAAGGGGTTGTCCATCGACGAAAATCGATGCGCGCTCTTCGACCACTGGTCGAACACGGCGGCGTGGCACACCGAGCACTGATCGAGCGCCGTAAACGTGTCCGCGGGCAGCGGTCGTCGGTCGATCGTCTGCGCGTTGGACGGCGAGAGCGCGTGCATCGTTCGGTCCGCGAGCGGCGCTTCGAACGGCGCTCGCGCCCGAGGCAGCGCGCGCAGCGTCGCCGGATCGAGCGTCGATGCCTCGGACGTCCCCGCATCGCTCGCGCCCGTCTCGGTCCTCGGCGCGACGTGCGTGGGCCGACAGACGCCGCAGAGCGATCCGAGCGCGAGCAGCGTGAGCGCGATCAGCGTACGACGAGCCATCGATGCAACGTTCTGCGCGGTCGATCGAGCGAGCACCGTCGCGCTCCTACGGCGCGATCGGCGTGGTGGGCGCCGCGGCCTCGCGCACGGTGAACGCTAGCTCGATCGGGCCGCTTCGCCAGAGCGCGCCCACGAGCTCGGGGCTCACGCTGCCGAGGCGCGACTCGGGGATCACCTGCAATCGCGCGGGCCCGCTGTCGCTGAGCTCGACGCGCACAGGTCCCATCACCTCGCCGTCGACCGCGAGGACGACGCGCGGGTTGCTCTGCTCGTCGCGCAACACGCTCTGCTGCCACGCTTGAAAACGTGGGATCTCGTTGAGCTCGAGCGTCGCGTCGAGCATCGGCGCGAGCGTCCTCGGGTCGAGCGTCGCGCGCAGCTCGCTCGTCGCTGGCGCGATCAATCGGTCCGAGCGAGCGCAGGTCCCTCGGCGCGAGATCGTCCCGTCGGCGCTGCGGTGCGCCGTGTGCAGCCATCGCAGCGTGGGCGGGAGCTCCGCCGCTCGAAAGGCCGCGAGCAACGGCGCGATTCGCGCGACGCCGTCCGCGTCCGGAGACACCGTCGGCAAGACCTGCTCGGCCTCGACAGGCAGCCAATTGACGCCCGGAATCGCGGGAGGCTCCGTGAATTTCGGGCAGTTGACCTGCGCGACGAGCTCGACGCGGCCGGTGCGTTCGAGCTGTTCGCGGACGATGGACGCGAGCGTTCCTCGGCCGATCGCGAAGTTGAGTCGCGCGCCTGTGGGCGTGGCGCTCGCGCGCGGGCTCCAGGTCCCGAGCTCTTCGAGCCGCCGGACGAGCGCCGTGCGAAACGCGTCGAGCGCCTGCGGCGTGGCCCTGGTCCGGTCTTCTTCGGCGATGGTCACCTCGAGCGACAACACGCGCAGCGCCGGCGTTCGCGCGCGGCCGGCGTCGGCGGCCTCTGCTCGCAGCCGCGCGAGCCCCGCGGGGTCGAGCGGAACGATCTCTCCAGGACGCGTCGATGGCGGCGGCTCTCGTCGGCACGCCCCCATCGCGACGAGCGCGGCGATGGCCACCGAGGACACGAGTCTCATGGGCGACACGCTACCATTTGCGCTACCGTCCCTGGCGGAGTCCGCAGGCCGCACCCATCGTCCGTCGGTCTCTCCGAGCTTCACCATGACCAATTCGCGCAACGACAATCCTTCGAACGCCGACCACAACGAGCTCGCCGATCCGCACGACGCCGCGGATCCACCGGCGGTTTCGACGGCGCCTCGCGCTCCCGCCGCCCGCAAGAAGCGCGCGCCCGTGGGTCAGTGGGTGATGGTCGGGGTGATCCTCGCGGTCGTCGGGCTCGTGGGCTCGACGTTCAAAGCCGGACAAGGCGCACTCGTGTACAGCAAGTACGTCGACGAGGTGATGGCCGAGCCGTCGCGCTACACGTCGCAAGGCGAGCTGCGCGTCGAGGGCATGGTCCAGACGGGAACCGTGCAAAACACCACGGGGTCGCGCGAGTTTCGATTTCGCGTCGAGCGCAACGGGCGGTCGATGCCGGTGCACTATGTGGGGATCGTTCCCGACACGTTTCGCGAGGGGATCGGCGTGACCGTGCGCGGTCGATTGCTCGCGTCGGGGCAGTTCGAAGCGCGCGAAGTCGTCGCGAAATGCCCGAGCAAATACGAGATGCGCGCGGCGCAGCAGCGCGGCGAACGGATGCCTGGCGACATGCTCGGGACGCCAGCGCCCGGCACCACGCGATAGCGCACACGACAAACGAGCGGGGCCAACGGGGGGATGAGCGCGCGACCGTCGCCGGTCACCCGCGTGGTGTCGGCAGGGAATTCAGCGGTGAAATCACTCTCGAGCGCGAGGCGTCGCGGGCGTCACGGAGCGCCGCGACGCTCGCCGAGACCATTGGCACCCCACAATTCAACATCATCGAGCTCGCGAGGCTAGCGGCTCGCGGTGCCTTTGCCCTTTTCGCTCGCGGCAGGGACCTCTTGGCCTTCGTCTTCGCCGACGTCGATGTTCTCGACGCGGATGCCGGTCTTCTTCGCGAGCGCTGGATCCGCAGTGGATCCCTCTTCGGCGCCGTCGTCCATCTCGACGAGCATCGTGTAGATCGACGCGATGATCGGCATGAACGCCACCGGCGCGGTCGCCACCGTCGTCGGCTCCGCCGCGCGCAGGATTCCGCTGATGTCCGTCGCGGGCGCGAAGCGCTGGAGCACCCAATAGAGCCCCGCGCCGAGCCCGAAGCCGAAGATTCCCTTCAGGATCGATCCGATCCACGCGCCGCTCTTCCACGGCGGTTGGCCAGCGAAGACGCCCGCGAGCATCGTCGCGAGACCCGCGAGCAGAAACGCGCCGACGCCGGATACTGCGTGCATTCCGAACGCGTAGAAGAACAACGCGCCCAACGCGCCTGCGATCACGAGCCCCTTGAGCAGCCCGAGGAGCAGCCTCTTCACCATGACGCCTCAACGCTGCCACGCACTGCGCGGCGCGGCAATCACCCACCGAACGATGGGTTGGTTCCTGTGGCGACGAGCTCGGCCGAAAGTGTGCCGCGGTCTGTGCTACGCGCCACGCGAAGCACGAACAGCTCATCGATGACGACGTGACCGCCGTCGACTCGCGCCTCGCCGAGAGATGCCACCCGCGCAGAGCCGTCTCCGAGCCGCGCGAGCTGCACGATGAACGGCCGCGTGGCCTGAACGCGCGCGAGCCCTTCGTCCTTCGCGCCCGTCGCCGCCGCGAGGTGCGCGAGCGCTGTCGAGCCCGACGCGCCGTCGAGCACCGCGATCGATCCCTCGGAGCCTGTGACCATGGTCCCGACGAGCGCGGCCGCGATGCTGTCGTCGACCTGCGCGAACACCAATCGGTGCGGGCGCAAAGCGTGCGCGAACTCGAGCGAGCGCTTGGGGTCCTTCGTGATCGGAACGACCGACACTTCGCGGTGGATCGTCGAGAGCTCCGGGCGTGCTTCGAGGGCCACCACGCGCTCGTTCGTCGCGAGGTGCGCGACGAACGTCCCGAGGAGCGTGCTTCGCGCGCTGCCGCGCGGGCCGACGATGAACACGTTGCGTCGCGCGTCGAGCGCCATCGTGATCGTGCGCTGCGCTGCGGCCGAGAGGACGCCCGCGGCGACGAGCTCGGCGAAGGCGCTCGCGCGGCGCGCGGCTCGCTCGATCGAGATCGAAGGCGCCGCGGCGCCGGGCGCGTACACGACGGTCATGCGCGCGGTTCCGTGGCCGATCGCGTCGGGCAGGACGCACTCGATGAACGGCTGCTCGCCAACGCGCTGAACGCCCGACGCGTGCAGCAACCGATCGACCGCGGTCGACACGGCGGCCGACGACGAGAACCAAAACGGGCTCGCGCCTTCGCCACCACCGCGCCCGACCAGAACGCGGCCCGACGGCGCGACGAGCACCGACGTCACATCGGGCTCTTCGAGCGCGAGCTCGATGGGTCCTGCGCCGACGAGCTCTGCGACCGCGTCGCGGGTCACGCGCTCGGACGTCACGCCGGTCGGGAGGCTGTCTCGGCCGCGCGCGAGGTTTTCGACGACGCCCCGGGCACGCGACCGTGCGCCGGCGTCTCCGAGTTGATTCGGGTTGGCGCTGACGCCTGCTTCGAGCGCGTCTGCGATCACGCTCGCGAGCAACGCTGCGTACTCGTTGCCGGGCGGCGTGGGCTCGACGCTCGCGCGGTGCGCTTGAATGACTTGATCGACGACCTTCGATCCGACGGTGATCGTCGGAGCAGACGGGTGCGGTCGCGCGACCGGAGGTTCGACGGGCGCTGGCGCGGGCGCGGGCGTCGGCGGCGGCGGTGGCGCTGTTTGCGAGACCGCGGGCGGCGCGATCGGCGCGGCGGACGGAGGCGGCGTCGAGGGCTGCTCGGCGGCGGGCTCGTCGACGGGCTCGGGCATCGTGGGCGCCGTCGCGGGAACAGGCGCCGCAGCGGGCTTCGCGGGCGGCCAGTTGCCGCTCGGGGGCCGGGCAGGACCGGCGCCGCTCGCAGGCGAACGCGCCGCGATGCCGGGAACCGACGGACGCGCGCCGGGCGGCGGTGAGCCTGCGTTCATCGTGGGAATCGAGCCGGGGCGCGCCGGGCCCGTCGGAGCAACGCCCGGTGACGACGGCGTCCCGGGTCCCGGTTGCGCAGACGTGGGAGCCACAGGGCGGCTCGAGCTCGCTGCGGGCGACGCGCCGACGCGCGGAACTCCGCTCGGCGGTGAAGGGTTCTGCTGCTCGCGCTGCTGCATCGCCATCGTCGCCGCGATCGCAGGGCCCGTGCTGAGCGGCTGCGTCTGCATCGCGGCGCGCGGGCCGGCGTTGAGCGGATTGGCGAACGTCGGGCGACCAACGGGCTCTGGCGCGGGCGGCGGCTGCGACTCGAGCGGCTCTTGATCGAGCGGGATCGGCTCGACCAGCGACGCGCCCTCTGCAGGAATGTCTCCCGCGTCAGCGTCGTCACCGATGCCCGCCTCGGCGCCTTCGAGCACGAGCACGAAGCTCCCGACGAAGATCTTGTCCCCTGCGCGCAGCGGCGAAGGGGTCATGATCCGACGGCCGTTGAGGTACGTGCCGTTGGTGCTCTTCAAGTCCACCACGAAGAAGCGCCCGTCTTGCCGGACGACGCGCGAGTGGCGTTTCGACACATTATTTCCAGGCAAAACGATATCGTTGCCAGGAACTCTCCCGATCGTGACCTCGTCCTTGTCGAACTCGATCTCTTTCGTGGGCCCACCCTTCTCGCTTACGACGAGCTTGAACATCGCGCGCTCTCTCCGGTGCGCGATATCAGAGCCTCTTTGCACCCATCACTGTCAAGGGTGCTGTAAGACTTTCGCACGCATGAACGCGCCCCCCACCTTCGACGCGATCCTCTTCGACCTGGACGGGACGCTCGCGGACAGCGCTGGTGACATCGCGCTTGCCATCGAGCGCGCGCTCGTGTCCGTGGGCTTGACCCCGCCGAGCGGCCTGCTGGCCGCGGTGGACGGATCGCCGCTCGATGAAATCTTCGCGGCCATCGCTCCGGGCGCGACGCCGTCGCAGTTCACGCAGTTCGCTGCGGCGTATCGCGAGGCGTACGACGCGCATGGTCATCGGGGGACCGCGCTCTTTCCAGGGGTGAGGGACACGCTCGAGGCGCTGTCGGCGCTCAGACCGAAGGTTCCCTTGGCCGTGGTCACGACCAAGCGCAGCGCCGTCGCGCGACAGGTGCTCGAGGCGCTCGACGCAGCGCACTATTTCGAGCGCATCGAAGGCACCGGCGGAACGAGCATCCCCCACAAGCCGTCGCCCGACTTGTTGATCGAGATCTGTCGCACGCTCGACGTCGCGCCGTCACGCGCGCTCATGGTGGGAGACACGCTGCGAGACATCCTCGCGGGTCGCCGCGCGGGCATGCGCACCGCGGCCGTCACGTTCGGCATGGGAAACAGCGACTCGCTCGTCGCCGCGCGCCCTGACTACGTGCTCGAAGAGTTCGACGAGCTCTTGGTGATCCTCGGCGTGGACGGCTGATCCTAAACCACGCCACCATTGAGCGTCGTAGAAGTGAGCCGAGCATCGGCGTGGTTGAAATCAAGTCAAACCGCCACGAATCGATCGAGAAAAGTACGTCGATCGAATGAGTGGCGGTTTCGCTGAGAAATCACTGCTGAATCACGACTTCGAAGTCCTCGATCACCGGGTTGGCGAGCAGCGAACGCGCGGCCTTCTCGATGCGCTCGCGCGCCGTCGCTTCGTCCCCGTCGATCTCGAGGTCGATCACCTTGCCGACGCGCACGTCTTTGACGCCGTCGACGCCGAGCGCGCCGAGCCCCTTGCGAACGGCCTCGCCCTGCGGGTCGAGCACCTCGCGCTTCAACGTCACATACACTCGCGCTCGCATCGTCGTCTTGCTGCCTTTCTTCTCCAGCGCGCTGGCGCTGTGGGTCACTCGTGAAAGCGCGGCGGCGATGCGCGCGCGTGGCTCGGCGAGGTCGGGGACGAACTGCGTTCCCGTCACTCGCTCGAACGCTTCGATGTACCTGCGCGACGCCTCGACGCGCACGTCGTCCGGGATCACAGGAATGGGCCCGTCGCCCGTGAATCCCTGCGCCGCGAGCCACCGTCGAACGTACTCCTTGTCGAACGACTCGGGCTCTTCGCCCGCGCGCTGGCGGGCCTCGTACGACGCGGCGAACCAATAGCGCGACGAGTCGGGCGTATGGATCTCGTCCATGAGCACGATGCGACCGTCGGGCGCGCGGCCGAACTCGTATTTGGTGTCCACCAAGATCAGCCCGTTCTTCGCGCAGATCTCTTGGCCGCGGGCGAACACCGCGAGCGCCAGCCGCTCGAGCTCGGCGAAATCGCGCTCGGAGATCACCCCGCGCGCGATGAGCTCGGCGCCCGAGACGCTCTCGTCGTGCCCGCCCTTCGCGGCCTTGGTGCTCGGCGTCACGATGGGCTTCGGGAGCGGGTCGTTCTTCTTCAAACCGTCGGGCAACGCGTGCCCGCAGAAGGTCCGATCGCCCCGAGAATACGCTGTCCAAATGCTCGTCGACGTCACCCCCGTGAGGTACGCGCGCACGACGACTTCGAGCGGCAACGGCTCGCACTCGACGCCGATCATCACGTTGGGATCGGGCACAGACAGCAGGTGACTCGGGCAGACGTCGCGCGTCTTGTCGAACCAAAACGCGGCCATCGCGTTGAGGACCTGGCCCTTGAGCGGGAGCGTCCCGAGCACGCGATCGAAGGCCGAGATCCTGTCCGTCGTCACGAGGATGCGACGGCCGTCCGCAGTCGTGTAGCAGTCGCGGACCTTGCCCTCGTACTTGCGCCCCAGCGCTGAAAAGTCCGTTTGTTCGAGTGGGACCGTGAGTGCCTTGCGTAGCAGCGCTTCGTCGACCATCGCGGGGCGCGACGCTATCACGACGGCGAGCGCTCGGAAGAATGCCCTACCAGTCGATCAGACCTTGAGCGCGAGCGCTCGGTCGATCAACGCGTCGACGTTGTGCAGCGCGTGCTCGAGCGAAAAGGCTTCGCGCACCTTCGCTTCGCCGATGCGAGAGACCACGTCGCTGTCCGCGAGGAGGTTGCTCTTGAAGTCGCCCTCGTGCCTCCAGGCCTTCATCGCGTTGCGTTGAACGAACACGTACGCCTCTTGCCGCGCCATCCCGCTGTGGACGAGCGCGAGCAGCACCGCTTCGCTGGCCCAGAGCCCGCCGGTCTTCTCGAGGTTCGTCCGCATATTTTCAGGGTACACAACGAGCCCTTCGACGAGCTTTCGGCAGCGCTCGAGCATGAACGCGAGCGTCGTCGTGGCGTCCGGCGCGAGCATGCGCTCTGCGCTCGAGTGAGAGATGTCTCGCTCGTGCCAGAGGGCCACGTTTTCGAGCGCGGCTCCCGCGTACGCGCGGACCATGCGCGAGAGGCCGCAGAGGTTCTCGCTGAGGATCGGGTTGCGCTTGTGAGGCATCGCGCTCGATCCCTTTTGTCCGGGCGTGAACGGCTCTTCGGCCTCGAGGACCTCCGTGCGTTGCCAGTGCCTCACGTTTGTCGCGAAGCGCTCGATGCCCGCGGCCACCACCGCGAGCGCTGAGAAGTACGCCGCGTGCCGATCGCGCGGAACGACCTGCGTCGGAACCGGCTCGGCGCGCAGCCCGAGCTTCGCGAGCGCGTGCTCTTCGATCGCGGGGGCGAGGTGGGCCATCGTCCCAACGGCGCCGGAGATCGTTCCTACGGCGACCTCGTGTCGCGCGGCCGCGAGCCGATCGAGGCCGCGAACGAGCTCGCTGTAGTGCCCCGCGAGCACGAGGCCGAACGTCACGGGTTCTGCGTGAATCCCGTGCGAGCGCCCGATCATCACGGTGCGCCTGTGCTCTTCGACGCGCTTTCGAAGCGCAAAAATGAGCCCTCGCAGCCGCGCGTCGAGCAAGTCCACAGCGTCGCGCAGCTGGATCGCGAACGATGTGTCGAGCACGTCGCTCGAGGTCATGCCTCGGTGCAGCCACCGCGCAGGCGGCCCCGCGAGCTCTTCGACGTGCGTCAGAAACGCGATCACGTCGTGCTTGGTCGTGAGCTCGATCTCGTCCACGCGCGCGGCGTCGAGCACGATCTTCTTGTCGCGGATCTGCGCGGCCGTCCCCGCAGGGACGATCCCCGCGCCCTCCATCGCTTCACACGCGGCGAGCTCGACGTCGAGCCAGATTGCGAGGCGCCGCTCGGCGCTCCAGAGCTGTGCAAACTCAGCGGGCGTATAGCGCGGGATCATCGTGCGCGAGCGTATACACCATCCCCGTACGCCTGCGCGATCGTCACCCCCCCCGCCGCGAGCTCGCTACGCCGCGATGTCGCGGTAGAAGAGCGTGATCGTCAGGCAGTGAAACTCTTGATCGGACGACTGGGTCACGATCTTGTCGACGACCTCGAGGCCCGGGTTGGCGCGCAGCCAGCGCGTGATGTTTTCGCCGAGCTCCTCGCGCTCTTTCGCACGAGTGGCCGAGAAGACTTTGGCTCCACTGATCGTTCCCAACACCGCGACACCTCCACGTGGCGCGCGAGCGCGCGCCGTCTGTCAGCGACGCGCGAGCGCGCGACGCTGCTGAACGCAGGACGACTCCGTGTGAACTCGCGCTTCCACCAGCGCTCGTCCGCCCGACGCCCTGCAACGCATTCATGCCACCACATCGAGCGCGAGCGCAAAATCGCGGCGCGAGATCTTGTCGCTCGCGCGCGCTTCTGTCACCTCGCGAGCGTTCGCGGCTCCGTCGGCGATCCCTGCAATCGCAGCGGACCCGCGGGCTCGGGCAGCGCGAGGTCCACGCGCCATCGCCCCTCTTCGCGCACCATCGGAACCTCCGCGACCTCGGTCCTCGGCCCACGCGCGATCACCACTGCGCGGTCGCCCTCGACGCGCGCGCGAAGCGCTTGTCGATCGAACGAGAACCGCAGCGCGAATCGCCCGGGCGCGAGCATCTCCCACGCTTTGACCTCGCGGCCGCTCAGCTGCGCGGCCACTGCAGCGCGCCGCGCGAGGTTCTCTCTCGTGCGCTGCGAGAGCAGGTCGTACGCGCGCCGCCGCGTGCTCGGGTCGCCGCGCGAGCCGTTCATCGCAGCGACCCACGCCGAGAGCGCGTCCTCGGGCGTCTCGTCTTGCGGCCGATCGCAGCCGACGCTCACGAGGACCATCAACGCGAGCGCGATGATCAGCCCTCCGCTGCGCATCGGTCGCGCGTCGATCCTCACCGCGTCGGGCCCCGAATGCCCATGAGCTCGCGCACCTCGCGCAGCGTCTCGAACGCGACCGCGCGCGCCGTGGCCGCGCCGTCACCGAGGATCTGCCGCAGCCGCTCGGGGTTCGCGCGGAGCTCTTTCGCGCGGGCGCGCACCGGCTCGAGCTCTGCGTTGAGCGAGGTTTCGAGCTCTCGTTTGCAGTGACCGCAGCCGAAGCTCGCGCTGCGACATTGTTCGGCGATCACCGGGAGTCGCTCCGCGGGCGTGAGCGCTGTGTGCATGCGATAGAGATTGCAGAGCTCCGGACGACCTGGCTCGTCTTGCGTCGTGCGCTGCGGGTCGGTGTACGCGCCCGAGAGCTTCTTCCACAGGGGCTTTGGCTCTTCGAGCATCGCGATGTGGTTGCCGATGCTCTTGGACATCTTCTTCAGCCCATCGAGCCCCATGATGCGCGGCGTCGGCGAGTACAGCCCCGCGGGCTCGGGAAAGAACCCCTTCTTGAAGCGACTATTGAACCGCTGCGCTGCGTTGCGCGCGAGCTCGAGGTGCTGTGTCTGATCGTCGCCCACCGGGACGTGCGTGGCCTTGTAGACGAGGATGTCCGCGGCCATGAGCACGGGATACGTGAACAGCGCCGCGCTCGCGCCGGACTCGGACCCTGCTTGCTCGGTCTTGTCCTTGAACTGCGTCATGCGCCCGAGCTCGCCGTACTGCGTGACGGTCGCGAGGTACCACGCGAGCTCGGTGTGCTCGGGCACCGCGCTCTGAACGAAGACCGTCGCGCGCGAAGGGTCGATGCCCGCGGCGAGGTACGAGATCGCCATGTCGTCGACGAGCTTCGGGAGCGCCTTCTGATCGTACGGGACGGTGATCGCGTGCTGGTCGACGATGCAGAAGAAGCAGTCGTACTCGGCCTGCAAATTCACCCAATTTTTGAGCGCGCCCAGGTAGTTGCCGAGGTGGAGCTCGCCCGTGGGCTGCATGCCCGAGAGGATTCGTTTGCGTGTCATCGCGGAGACCGAATGTGTCCGAGGTTGGCCATCAGACGTACGACGAGGTTTGCGGTGAGGAGGACTGCATCGTCCTGCGCGGGGCCCGACGCAAGGGCGTCGGAGGCGATCGAGTGCGTCCAGCGCGCCTGAAGGCGCAGGCAAAACGCGTTGCCCTCGCTCCAGAACAGAGGGACCTCCATCCCGCCGCCGAGCCAGAACCCGATGCCCGAGCCCTGGCCCCACGGAGCTCCGGGGCGGAGCCACGCTGCGCCGAGCTCGAGTCCGATCGAGTCGAGCCACAGGTCGAACGTCTGCGGCCCGCGCTCGCTGTCGGTGAAGATCCTTCCCAACGTGAGCACGCGCAGGTCGAGCCCGAGGCCGAGCGCGTCCTGTCGCGCGCCGCCCGCGGTGAGCGAGGGCGCGTTTTGATAGGCGATCATCGGGCCGATCGTGTCGAGCGCGCGCACGCGAAACGCGGTGCTGAACGCAGGACGGACCTCGCCTCCTGCGAAGCCTACGCCGCCCCCCGCCTCAAGGACGAAGACCGTGTCGCGGCGGAGCCTGCCGTACACGCCGTCGGTGTGCGCGCTCTGCGCCCGACCCGTCGAGGGCGCGAGCGAGACCGAGGCGCTCAGCGCCGCGATCGTGCAGAGCGTCACGAGCGCGCGCGTCGAAGTTCGCTCGGTTCGATGGCGAAAAGTGCGTTGGAGCACGGCAGGGCCGCAACCTTCTCGCAGCCCTGTACGCGGGTCAACGCGCGTGACGCAGAGCGTTGAAAATCCGCAGAAAACGCGGGCTTGACCGCATCGGACCCGCCCCCGTACATACCGCGCCGTCCCGCGACGCGAAGGAGCAACTGCGATGGATCTTTTCTCGAAGATGACCGGCTACGGCTATGGCGAAGTTCACGTGCGACGAGACGAGGGCTCGGGCCTCGCAGCGATCATTGCGATTCACGACACGCGGCTCGGACCGTCGCTCGGCGGTTGTCGGTTCATTCACTACGCAGACGAGGGCTCGGCCTTCACCGACGCGCTGCGACTCGCGCGGGGAATGACGTACAAAGCCGCGATCACCGGCCTCGACCTCGGCGGCGGCAAGAGCGTGATCATGCGCCCGAAGGGCGAGTTCGACCGCGTGAAGCTCTTCGAGGACTTCGGTCGCTTCATCGACAACCTCGGCGGTCGCTACATCACCGCAGAGGACTCGGGCACCGCGACGGCCGACATGGACGTGATCCGCACCAAGACCAAGTCCGTCACGGGCGTGAGCAAGGACAAGGGCGGCTCGGGCGACCCGTCGCCGTTCACCGCGCTCGGCGTTCGCCGTGGAATCGAAGCGGCCGTGAAGCACAAGCTCGGCCGCGCCTCGCTCGACGGCGTTCACGTCACGGTGCAGGGCGTCGGGCACGTCGGCTACTACCTCTGCAAAGAGCTCTTCGCGCTCGGCGCGAGGCTCACGGTGTGCGACGTCGACGCGGCGCGCACCGCTCGGGTGGCGGACGAGTTCAAGGCCACGGTCGTCGGCACCGACGCGATCCTCGACGTCGCCGCGGACGTCTTCGCCCCCTGCGCGCTCGGCGCGGGAATCAACGATCAGACGATCCCTCGCCTCGCGGTCAAGATCGTCGCTGGCGCGGCGAACAACGTCCTCGCCGAGCCCCGCCACGGCGACGCGCTCCGCGCGAAGGGCATCGCCTACGCGCCCGACTACGCGATCAACGCCGGCGGCCTCTGCAACGTGGCCGAAGAGATCAAGGGCTACGACGAGGCGAAGGTGCGCGCGCGCGTGATGGGCATCTACGACACGATCCTCACGGTGCTCGAGCGCGCAGACCGCGACGACGTCTCGCCGCACATCATCGCCGATCGCATGGCCGAAGAGCGCCTCGCGCGCGCCGCGCGCTGAGCTCAGCGAAGAGGCTCTGGGGGGCGTTGTTTTTGTGTGCGTCGCACCGTGGGGTGCGTTCGAGCCCACGAAATCAAAATCGCTCGAACGCGATCAGGCACGTCCCCGACACGCACGGAAAGCTCACACGCAACCCCGACACCGTCTGCGGCTCTGCGCAGAGCGCGCTTGTGCATCGTCGATCATCGGTGTTGAGCACGCACACGCGGCCGTTCATTCCGGTCCAGTTCGGGTGCGGTCGACACACGGACCTCGGCGGGCTCGTGTTGTTCGGGTTGCACTCGGCGTCCGTTTCGCACGGAATGTACCGGTTGACGCATCGGCCCGAGACGCACTCGTAGCTCGCGTTGGGGCAGTTGTTGATGGTGGTGCACCGGATCGTGGGCGCGCAGAAGCCATCGTCTTCGTTGCACGTCGTCGACGGCGGACACACCGCTGCCTCGCCCCCCGTCGTGCGGCAGTCGGGCAGGCAAATCCCTGCGGTCGACGTCGGATCGGCAGAGATGGGCTGGCACGTGTAGAACTGTCCCATCGCGTCGTTTCGACACGGCCCGAGCGTGGCTCCGCTCGCGATCGTGCAGCGCGCGTAGCAGTTTCCGCCCAGGCACACCCCGAGCTCGCCGCACGCGTCTTCTTGCATGGGGTTGCACGGTCGGGTGCTGAAGCAGTAGCCGCCCGGCAGCAAGATCCCTTCGCTCGCGCCGCCCGTCTCGCACTCGAGCCCGGGGCCGCACGAGCCCGAGCCGGCGCACGCCGCGCCGATCCTTTGCGACGAGCACGGTCCCGTCGTGTGTGGCCCCGAAGAGCAACAGCGATCGAATCGGCACGTGAGCCCGCCGGGACAAAACGCTCCGGGGCCGCAGCGAACGGTCCCGTCGCCGTCGATCTCGCTCGGGCACGTCCCCGCATCGGCGCTGTCGTTGGGGCAGCAGCGGCCGAAGCGACAAGAGAACCCCGTCGGGCAGCCGGGGCCACGATCGGCTCCGCAGCGAATGGCGCCGGTGCGATCGAGCGTCGGCGCCGAGCAGCCGACGAGCGCGACCGCCAACGCAAACGCTGTGAACAAGCTCGCCGATCGCGCGCTCAAAACCGCGCTCCTGCCGTGATGACCGCGCCGTTGAAAAGTGGTGCTGCCGCGACCACGACCTCGCGCCGCGCTCCGCGGCCGCGGGCCAGGAGCCACACGACGCCCGCGCTCAACGCGACGCCTCCCCCGACGGTAAGCCCCCACGCGAGCGCGCTCGTCGTCGAAAACTCTCCGTACGCGCGGTCGACCGACGAGGTCCATCCCGCAGGATCCCCGGCCACCGCCCGCTCGATCGCCGCCCGTTGCCCGAGCGCGACCGTGGTCTGCCACACGCCGAACCCCGCGGCGATCGCGCCGACGCTCGCCGCGATCCAGGGTCCGACCTCGTTGAACGCCGAGCGCTCGTAGAGGACCTGCGTTCGAAGCTGCAAGAGCGCTGGCGCCGCGGCGCTCCTCGCAGCCCCGCGCGCCCGTGCGCGCGCTCGGGTGTCCGTCGAGGGCGTCGACGCGCTCGTCGTGGTCGTTGCGGGCTCGGTGCTCGGCGTCGCTCCGTCGATCGGTGTGTTGCTCGTCGCGGTTGGCGTCGCGACGCAGCGTTGGGGGTCGTCCGCGGGTGCGCTCGTCGATGCCTGTTCGCGCGCGCGATCACGGAGCCGCTCGATCTCTGCGCGATCGACGTGCGAGCTCGGGTCTGCGCTCGAGCTCACGAGATAGCGATCGTACGTCTCGCTCGCGCGCGCGAAATTACCCGCGAGGTCGTGCGCCCGCGCGATGTTGTAGAGCAGCGCTGACTGCCCGGTGAACTCGTACACGCGCTCGAACTCGACCGCGGCTTCGCCGAACCGGTTGAGCGCGTAGTACTGCATCCCCGTTCGAAAATGCGCGCGCGCGAGCTCCGAGCGAACGTTGGGCGGCAGGCTCTGCGCGACCGACGTCTGCGCGAGCGCCGCGGGCGTGGCGAGAGTGACGGTGGCGAGACCGAGCGCGGTGAGCGCGCGCTTCATCGGAGCCCGCAGAGGCCAGTGGTTGCGTTGCAGCGTTGGATCGCGGTGCAGGTCGACGGCGTCACGCGGCAGTCGGCGACGCACCGTCGCGTGAGCGGGTTGCACACGTTGTTGCTCGCGCATGGAGACGCTGTGCAGTCGGCGACCTCGCAGAGCCCCGAGCTCGCGTTGCACGTGCGACCGACGCCGCACGACGTCGCGGTGCAGCGCATTTCGCAGCGCCGTGATTGCGGGTTGCACATTCCGCCTGTGCTCCCGCAGAGCGCGGGAGCCATGGTGCAGTCGGGGTAGCAATACCCTTCGCGGTTGGTCGGGTCGCCCGGTGCGAGCGGAAGGCACACGTACGGGGACGGCGTTTGTCCGAAGGGCTCCGTGCGGCACGGGCCGATCTCTTGGCCTTCGGGCAGTCGACAGCGCGCGACGCAGAGCGAGTCGAGCACGAAGCTGATGCACACGCCGCGCGCTCCGCAGCTATCGAGGTTCGCCGCGTTGCAGCTCGACGAGCAGTACCCGTTGGGAAGCGGAAATCCCAGAACGTTGACGCGACAAATCCCGGCCGCAGCCCCGCCGTCGTTCGGGGTCTCCGTCGGGGCGACGCACGCCGTGGTCATGTTGCACGGCATTCCGAGCGCCCCACGCGCGCACGGGCCGGTCGCGGGATTTCCGTCGCGGGGGCAGCAGTAGCGGCCCTGACGACACTCGTATCCGTACGCGTTGGGGCAGGCGCCGTTGTCGTCGCACGCGAGCGATCCGTCATCGATTCGCGGGAGGGTCGCCTCCGTGGGGCACGCCGACGCGCCCGCGCCGATCGGGCAGCACCGGCCGAAGCGGCACTCGAACGACGCCGGGCAAATCTCACCCTCGCCACAGCGCACCCGCCCCGTCGCGTCCGGTTGAGGAACGCACGCGCCCAGCGCCGCGACGATCGCGCCCAGCGAGATCGCGAACCACGCGCGCATCAAAACCTCCCGCCGATCGCGAGTCCGTTGTGTGTCGGAGCGACCCACGCAGCGCGCACGAGCTCTTCGCGCCGCTCGCCCCGTCCCCGTAGCGCGAACCACAGGACCGATGTCGTGACGAACGCGCCTGCGACGGACGCGCCGAGGATCGCGTTGCGTGACGACTCGCGCGCGCTGTCTTGGGCGATGCTCATCTCCGCGCTCCACAGGGTCGCCTCGCGCACCTTCGTCGAGTCGATCGCGTACGAGATCGCCTGCCACGACGCGAGCCCGCCGAGCACGCCGCCGATCCCGAGCGTGACCCAGGGCGCGACGGCGTCGAGGGTCCGGTGTTGATACGTGACCCTGGTTTGCAGCTGCATGAGCGACGAGCTCATCGGAGCGGGGGTCGTCGCGGTCGCGTTTGCGGTGGTGCTCGCGTTTGCGGTGGTGCTGGCGCTCGTGCTCGTCACTGTCGGGGTGGCGCTCGTGGCGGGCTCGGGGCAGCCTGCGCTCGTGCGCTGCGCAGCGGCGCGGTCTTCGTCGGCGACGCGCTGCTCGAGCGTGCGAATCGACGCTTCGATCGCGGCTCTCGCCGCCCCGGCCTCGCGGGTCTCGAGAAAGCGCCGGTACGCGCGGATCGCGTCACGCGGTCTGCCCGCGGCCTCCCACGCGCGCCCTGCGTTGAAGAGCAGCGCGCCCTGTCCGCTCATCTCGAAGACGAGCTCGAACTCGCCGGCGGCCTCGGCGAACCGTCGTTGATCGAAGAACCTCGCGCCCGCACGAAAGTGCGCCCGCGCAAGCTCGTCGCGCTCTGCGCGCGTGAGCTCTTCGCTCTGCTGCGCGCGCGCATCGCGGCTCGCGGCGACCGCGCCGAGCGCGCAAAGCGACACAAGCCACGCGCGCACCGGGCGCGAACGGACCCTCGAGCTCATGCGCGCCATCCTATCAAAGCGAGGCGCGCGCATCGTATCGGCGTTTGTCAGCGTGGGCGCTTCGCGGATCGAGGTCATTGGTTGCTATCCTACGCGCTGGCAATGCGATCTCTTCGTCGGCAGGCCGTCGCCGCGGCAGCGCTGTGCGCAGTGACGTGCGCGCTCCCGGCGCGACGACCGGACCCGACCGCGGCGACGAGCGCTCCGCCGCGCGGATTGCGCGCCGCGAGGGTGGGGCTCGTCTTCGACGTGGGAGGTCGCGGCGACAAGAGCTTCAACGACGCGGCGTACGCGGGCCTCGCGCGGGCTCGCGCCGAGCTCGGGGCGATCGTCGAGTACGTCGAGCCCATGGACGCGGACGATCGCGTGTCCGCGTTGAGATTGTTTGGAGCGCGAGGTTTCGACCTCGTGATCGGCGTCGGGTACATGTTCTCGCGGGACATCGACGAGGTCGCGCGAGACTACGGGGCGGTGAAGTTCGCGTGCGTGGACTACGCGCCGCCCGAGCGGGGCGAGCCTCCGGCGAACGTCGTCGGCCTTGGGTTTCGCGAAGAAGAAGGGACGTTTCTCGTTGGCGCCGCGGCCGCGCTCACGTCGCAGAGCGGGCGCGTGGGGTTCGTCGGGGGGATGGACATTCCGCTCATTCGCAAGTTCGAGCGCGGGTATCGCGCGGGCGTGCGCGCGGTGTGTCCCACGTGTTCGGTCACGGCGGCGTACGCGGGGAGCACGCCCAACGCGTTTCGCGACCCAGCGCGCGGCGAGGCGCTCGCGAGCGCGCAGTACGCCCAGGGCGTCGACGTGATCTTTCACGCGTCCGGAACGACCGGGCACGGCGTCTTCGTCGCCGCGCACAGGCTCCGTCGGTTCGCGATCGGCGTCGACGCGGACCAGTACGACGAGATGCCAGACGCGGTGCTCACGTCGATGATCAAGCGCGTGGACGTGGCCGTGTTCGACACGATTCGCGCGGTCGCGGGCGGGAGCTTTCCCCGCGGACCGGGGGGGATGCGGGTGTTCTCGGTGCGGGACGGCGGGATCGACTGGGTCTCGCGTGGCCCGCACGCGCGGCACCTGTCGCCCGCGGTGGTCGATCGCGTCGAAGCGCTGCGCCGCCAGATCGCCGAGGGTGCGCTCTTTGTACAATGAGGGGACGGTGCTCTGATCCTCGCATTTGCAATCGGCCAGCGCACGAATGCGGTAGATCAAAAAGGACTCAAAGGTACTTATTGCCAGCACGCGCGCAGGTCACGCGCAACCCACGACGGCGCAATTCGTCACGCTGGCAATAAGTACTCTTTGGTCCGATACGATTGGACGCAGTAATGAGCAGCTCGATTGCCAAATGTGAGGATCAGAGCACCGTCCCCTCAATGTACAAAGAGCCCTCCCTGCCCGACGCTACGGCGCGAGCTGATCGCGCGCGTCGACGGCGGCGAGCTCGAGCACGAGCTCGTGGCACAAGCGCGAGAGCCACTGCATTCCGTCGCGCTTTCGGTGGAGCGAGCCTTCGTCCATGTAGAGCGCGCGGCTGAGCTCGATTTGCATCCCGTGGTAGCCGTCGCGCACGCGGCCCCAGCGCGCGGTGGTCGCGCCGCCGCGATAGGGGTCGTCGTGGCGCACCGAGAGCCCCGCGTTTCGAAAGTGGGCGTCGAGCATCGCGATGAGCGAGGGGTGCGCCGTGCTCTGTCCGCGCGTTCCGGGAACGACGTCTGCCCGCCGCACGCGCGTCCCGTCCGGGCCTCGACCGTACGCGGGCATCGAGTGCGCGCTCAGCAAGATCACGAAGCCGAAGATCCCGCGCAGCTCGTCGAGCCGCTGCGCGAGCGCCCTGTGATACGGCCGGTAGAATCGATCGAGCCGCGCCTCGAACGCCGCGAGCGACAGCGGCGCGCGAAGCACCTTTCGTCCCTCTGTGCTCTCGCGCCAGATCACGCCCCTCGGCGAGTGATTGCAGAGCGCCGTCGACCCGTGCCGACACGGCGACGTGACTCGATCGGGAACGGTCAGCGCGTCCACGTCGTCCTCGTCGCGGTTGAGGTCCACGACGTACCGCGAGCACTCCGCGGCGAGGAGCGTCGCGCCCACTTCGTGCGCGTTCGAGAAGAGCTCGTCGACGTACGCGTCGGCGTCGCGCAGCACATCGCGCGGCTCGCAGTCGAGCTCGCCCTGCAAAGACTCTGGGATCTTGAGCCCCGCGTGCGGAACCTCCACCACCAGCGGCGCAGGTCGCCCCCGCGGCAGCACGAGGCGAAACGTCATCTGCGCCTAGCGTAGCAGGCTCTTCGCGAACAGATATGCAGTGATCGCGAGGCCCACCGCGGTGACGCCGCGACGCACGGTCACGGGCGAGACGCGCTGCGCGAGGCGCGCCCCGCTGCGACCTCCCGCGACCGCCGCGAGGGCCATCACGCCCGCGACAGGGAGCTCTGCGGCGCCCGCGCGCAGAAAGAGCACGACGCCGATGCCGTTGATCACCGCGGCGGCGAGGTTCTTGAGCGCGTTCATGCGGTGGATCTCGCGCATCCCGACGAGCGAGAGCGCCGCGAGCATCGCGATTCCGATCCCGGCGCCGAAGTACCCGCCGTACAGCGCGACCACGCACTGAACGACCACGAGCGCCGCGACCGAGCCCGCGCCGAGCGTGGGCTCGCGCTCGGGTTCGATCGCTTCTCCTTCGCGCGCGGCGCGCCGCCGCGCGAGGAGCTCTTGGGACGCAAACAGCCCCGTCGCGCCGAGCAGCAGCCACGGAACGAGCTTCGTAAACGTCGAGCTCCCCGCGCGCAGAAGCAGCATCGCGCCGAGCAGTCCCCCGACGAACGACGGGATCGCCATGATCACGATCGCCCGTGATTGTCCACGCAGATGCGCTCGGTACGACCACGCCGCGGACATCGACCCCGGCACGAGCGCGACGGTGCTCGTCGCGTTCGCCGTCAGCGGATCGAGCCCCGCCCCGAGCAACGCGGGAAAGGTCAAGAGGCTCCCGCCCCCCGCGATCGAATTGACCGCGCCCGCGCAAAACGCCGACGCCACGAGCAGCGCGACACGAGTCGGGGTCCAATCCAAAGCGTTCTACCTCTACACTCGCGCCGTCATGACCGACGAGAGCGACTCGCTCGATACCACGACCGGCGCAGCAACCGCTGCCGACGACCTCGTCGTCAAAGTGCGGCGACTGCACCGGCGCGACCTCAATCGCGTGTGGGAGTTTCTCAAGCGCGTGTTTCGCGACGTCAACCGCGAGACGGTCGAGTACCAGCGGCCGCGCACCAAGCAGCGCTTCCTCGACGTGTACGAGCAGCCTGGAATCGAACAGCTGCTCTTCGAGGTCGAAGGCCCGAAGGGCAAGAGCGACATCGTGGGCTACGCCGAGTGCGCGTTTCAGATTTCGGGCGCCGACAACTGGATGAACGAGCGGTACTTCACGCGCCGCGACATGCGTCCGATGTTCGTCGAAGAGCTCGCGGTGTCCCCCGACTACCAAGGCCGCGGCATCGGCAGCTTCATCCTCGAGCAGCTCGAGCACCTCGCGCGCGTCCGCGGCTGCACGCACCTCGTCCTCGAGGTCGCCGAGAACAACAAGCGCGCGCTGCACTTCTATCGCGCGCGGCACTTTCAACGACTCGATGCAGCGATCTTCCTCGCGAAGAAGCTCTCGGCCGAGTCCGAGCTGTTGCCCGCGCGCGTCCTCGCAGGCCGCCCCGAAGAAGGCGAAGACCCCGCGGCGCTCGACGCCGAGGTCGTCGCCGAGGAGAAGATCGTCGTTCCCGTCGCGCCCGGCGAGAAGCCGAAGAAGAAGGCGAAGAAGAGCGACAAAGAGGGCAAGCGCGGCAAAGACGGCAAGACCGCTGAGCGCGACAAAGAGGCGAAGGGCGCGAAGAGCGCGAAGAGCGGCAAGACTGCGAAGAGCGACAAGCCCGCGAAGGGCGGCAAGAAGGCGAAGAACGGCAAGCCCGCGGTGTGATCAGCAGCGGTCCTCACGCGAACGCCAACGCAGCGAATCGTCTCGTCGGCGCGTTCGTCATCGCAGCCACCGTTGTGCCTGATTATTGACAGGTGTTTCTCGGCACGTAGCGTCGCCGGCATGTCGTGGCAAGACGAGTTCGTCGCGAGAGTGAAGAAGGGCGCCGAGAAGGGCGATCCCGAGTCGATGTTTCACTACGGAACAAGCTTCGGCAACGACAGTCCGAAGGCGCTTCCGTGGATCGAGAAGGCCGCTGCTGCAGGTTGGGGCCAGGCGATCTCGACGCTCGGCAGCGCGTGGACGCACGGGACCTACGGAGCTGGCGTCGACATTCCGAAAGGCATCGCTTACTTCGAAAAGGCGATCGCCGCCGGGGAGACCACTTGGGCTGGACAGCCGCTCGCGAAGCACCTGCAGAAGGCCAAGCTCGCGCTGAAGCGGTCCGGCGGCCCGCCGGTCGATCCCGTCACGCGGGCGTTCGCGGACGCCAAGCTCACGGGTGAGAAAGAGAAGATCCTCGCGGCACAGTTGCCGTCCGTGCGCTGGCTCGCCGAAGCGCGAAAGAAGGACGATCTGCCGCTCGGCGCGAGCAAGCTCGGAGGCCGCCCTGATCTGCCGACCGCCGCGACGTGGCCGAACGCAAACGGCCGCGCGATGGAACACGTCGCGACGATCGACCTCGCGAGCCTCCCTGCGATCGAGGGCGTCCCCAAGCGATCGGGGCGATTGCTCTTCTTCATCGACGCGAAGAACCTCCTCGGCGACGACAAGGGTGCGGGGCCAGCGAGCGCGGTGCTGCACGTCTCCGCGGGCGCCGAGGTCACGCGCGTGAAGGCTCCCAAGGGCACACAAACATTCAAGCCATCGAGCCTCGCGCCCGTCGTCGAGATGACCATTCCCGCGTTCAATTCGCACGCGTGTGTCGCGCTCGCCTTGGGCAAGAAGTTCGAGCGGTACTTGGAGTTGCTCCACGCGTGGCCGCGCGCCGACGGAGAGATCCACCGCAGCTTCGGTCACGGCGACGTCGAACACGAGTCGGACGAGCCCGAGCCCACGTTGCTGCTCCAAGTCGACTCGTACTCGCACGGCAACATCATGTGGGGCGACGCGGGAAAGCTCTTCTGGTGGATCACTCCCGCGGACCTGAAGGCCTCGCGCTTCGAGCGTGCGGTGCTGGCTGTGCACTACTGAGCACGGAGCGGTCGTCACTTCGCGAGCGCGCTGGCGATGCGTTCGAGTCGTGAAGTCGTCGCAGCGACCTTGGCCTTGGCAGCTTCGCGTAGCGCTGGCGGGAGACCGTAGAGCTTCGATCGATTCTTGGCGGGCGGCGTAGTGCCGATCGTTTGCTCGGTCTTCTTCGGCTTCTCCACCATTGCGGATGCTCTCGACGTTCACGGCCACCCGTGATCGCGTGCCCCGCACACTGCCCGCTTCAACGCCGCGCCAACCGCCGCTGCCCGATGACGTTTCGCGAGTACCTCGTGTTGTGCGCGCCCGGCCCGCGGAGCACGTGCATCCCTTCGCGGTCGAAGCGCAGTCGGTACTCGCAGTGCGCGAAGCGACCGCGGTGCGCCGCCGAGTAGAGCAATCGCACCGTCGCGCCAGCGCTTCCCGCACTCGACACCTCGCCCCAGTTGTACGCGCTCTCGAACGGCATCGCTGGAACCGACGCCACCGTCCGCCCGCGCCACGCGCGCTCTCCGTCGCGATAGATCACCACCGCGCCGCGTCCCGCCGTCGCCGCTGTCGCCGTGCCCGTGTCGTCCACGTCGACGAAGGCCAACAAGTCCGCGTCACCATCGCCATCGAGGTCCGCGCTCTGCCGGTCGACGATCGAAACCCCTGCGATCAACGTCGCATCAGGGGACGCGAACGTCCCTTCTTGCGTGAGGGGAAGCGCGATCGAGGGCGTCGGAGCGTTCGCGCGGGCGAGGGGAGTCGCTTGCGCGTGGGCGGTGTTCGAGAGGGCGAGCGCGCTCACCGCGACCGCGGAGGCGAGGACCCTGTCGAAGCGGAGCGTCGTCATGACCGTGTTTCGAACGGTGGAGCAACGGCCGTGCCCGAGACACTTTTCTGCGCGAAACCAATGTTTCGTCTCCATCGCTCCGTCGGTCGTGTGTCTCGCCGACCACGCGCGGTGTGCGCCCGCAGCCTCAGCGATGCCGCCTGCGCACTGCCTCGACGATCCACCGCACTCGCGCAGCACAGGACTCGCGACCCGCGCACTCTACGGCCTCGCCCCCGATGAAATCGTGTGTCGCTATACCCAGTAGAGCGACGCCCTCCATCGCCGCGCCGCTGTGAACGCGCGTCGCATCGCTGCGAACGTTTGTTCGCGACCGCGACAGCGCGTTCACACTGCGCATCCCCGCTCGCGCGTGCGCGCCGCTCAGGTCGCGTCGCTGCTCGGCTGCTCGCTGCTGGCGCTGTCTTCGTCGCCCGAAGGCTCGCTCGCTCCGCGCTTCTCGTCGCTCGCGGCGGTCGGAGCCGCTTCGGCCGCAGCGACGACCGCGGTTGCAGCGACCGCACCCGCGGCGGCCGCAGCCACGATGGGCGCGACGGCGGCAGGGGGCGTCGTCGCGACAGGAGCTCCGGCGGCCTCGCTGCGATACGGCGTCGGCATCGCAGCAGAAGCCTCGGCGCCCTTCTGATCGCTGCGGATGCGCATGCGATAAAACGATCGCCAGACGAACACGAGCGCGCCCGCGAAGAACATCGCCGCGAGGACCTTCGCGAAGAGCGCGCCCCCGTCCGTGCGGCTCATCGAGTGGCCGAGGCCCGCGGCGAGCAGCCCGAACAGCGTGGTGAACTTGATCACCGGGTTCATCGCCACGGACGAGGTGTCTTTGTACGGGTCGCCCACGGTGTCGCCGACGACGCAGGCGGCGTGGAGGGGCGTTCCCTTCATCTTGAGCTCGACCTCGACGAGCTTCTTCGCGTTGTCCCAGGCGCCGCCCGCGTTGGCCATGAAGAGCGACTGGTAGAGCCCGAAGATCGCCATCGAGATGAGGTATCCGACGAAGAAGAACGCGTCGACGAAGGCGAAGGCCAACGTCATGAGAAACACCGCGAAGAAGATGTTCGTCATGCCCGCCTGCGCGTAGCGCGTGCAGATCTCGACGACGCGCTTGCTGTCCTCGACGCTCGCGGGCTTGTCCGTCTCGAGGCGAATGTTGTTCGAGATAAACTCTACCGCGCGATACGCGCCCGTCGAGACCGCCTGCGTCGCGGCGCCGGCGAACCAGAACATCACCGCGCCGCCCATCACGAGGCCGAGCAAAAAGGGCGGGTTCGTGATCGCGAGGTAGCGAAGCTTCTCGGTGTTGAGCCGGTCGGTCAGGTCCAGGATGATCGAGAAGACCATCGTCGTGGCGCCGACGACCGCCGTGCCGATGAGGACGGGCTTGGCCGTCGCTTTGAAGGTGTTTCCCGCGCCGTCGTTGGCCTCGAGGAAGTACTTGGCCATCTCGAAGTCCGGGGTGAAGCCGAACTCTTTTTCGATCGACGCTTCGATGCCCGGCTCGCTCTCGATGAGCGAGAGCTCGTACACCGACTGCGCGTTGTCCGTGACCGGTCCGTACGAGTCCACGGCGATCGTCACCGGGCCCATGCTCAAGAAGCCGAACGCCACGAGGCCGAACGCGAACACCGTCGCGGCCGAGCCGTCCGCGAGGGGGACGAGCTCTTTCAAGCCCATTCCGCTGAAGAGCCAAGCGGCGCCCATGAGCGCGATGAAGACCAACCCCATCCAGAACGCGCTGAAGTTTCCCGCGATGAGGCCCGCGAGGACGTTGAGCGACGCGCCGCCGCGATCGCTCGCCTCGACGATCTCTTCGACGTGCGCGGATTCGGTCGACGTGAAGACCTTGATGACCTCGGGGATGACCGCGCCGGCGAGCGTTCCCAAGGACATGATCGACGCGAGCTGCCACCAGAGCTGCTTGTCGCCGCCCACGTTGGGGATCAGCAGCCAGGACAAGAAGAACGTGAGCGCGATCGAGACGACCGCCGTCAGCCGCACGAGCGTCGTGAGCGGGGCCTCGTAGTTCATCTTCTTGGCCTGCCCGTGCGTCGCGCGCTGGTAGACCTCGTTGGCGAGGTACGAGCCGATCGACGCCGGGATCATCGCGATCGCGACCGCGAAGATCCACGTGAGCAGCTGCACTTGCACCGTCGTGTCGTCGATCGCCTTCGTGATGAACACGATCAGCGCGACGCTGGTCACTCCGTAGGTCTCGAAGCCGTCCGCCGTCGGACCGACCGAGTCTCCCGCGTTGTCTCCGGCACAGTCCGCGATCACGCCGGGGTTTCGCGCGTCGTCTTCCTTGATGTTGAAGACGATCTTCATCAGGTCCGAGCCGATGTCCGCGATCTTCGTGAAGATCCCGCCCGCGATGCGCAGCGCGCTCGCGCCGAGCGACTCGCCGATGGCGAAGCCGATCATGCACGGCCCCGCGTAGTCGCGCGGCATGAAGAGCAGGATCACCAGGTTGCACAAGAGCGCGACCGAGATGAGCAGCGTCCCGATGCTCATGCCCGCGCGCAGCGGAATCGCGTACACGGGAAAGGGCTTTCCCTCGAGGCTCGCGAACGCCGCGCGGCTGTTGGCGTAGTTGTTGACGCGGATTCCGAGCCACGAGACGCCGAAGCTCCCGGCGATTCCCAAGAGCGAGAAGACGACGATCGCGACGAGCTTGAGCGGCCCCAGCCCCTCGATCAGCCCGAAGTACGCGAGCACGACGACGGCGATGAAGGCCTCGAGCACGAGGATGTACCGGCCCTGCGTCCGCAGGTACGACTTGCACGTCTCGTAGATGAGCTCGGACACCGAGCGCATCTTCGGGTGCACCGGCATCGCCGACAGCTGTCGCACGAGCGCGAGCCCGAACAGCACGCCGAGGACGCACACCACGAGCCCGACCGAGAGCACGGCAGAGCCAGTGAATCCGCCGGCGAACCGCACTCCCTCTTGATCGAACCGCGGGAGCGCGACGCTGGCCTCGCCCCCAGAATGGGGCGTGCTCTGCGCGAGCAGCCCGAGCAAATGGTGGATCACTTCACGAACCTCCGCGGCGCTGCGGGCGCCGCACTCCCTGCGATCAGCGGGCGCATCGTCGTCGCCCGCGCACGTTCGTACCGACCGTTCGACCGTCGTCGCGACCGATCGCGCGACGACGCAAGCTCGACCAACGCGTTGGTCGTATTTCTTCGAATCCCTGGTCTCGGCTTGGACTGAGTTTCACCGGGCCATTTCGCTCCGTCGAGGCCCTTGGCCGGCTCGGTGAACGTCTGCGTTTGTAATCGGACGGCCCATCGACTGCAACGCAGCCACCCTGAGACTCCTTGGGTGCGGGGCGCTTTACGAGCGCGGTCGCGTCCCCCACAACTGCGCGAGCCGTGTGCACGATCGCGCTCATTCATCGGATCAGACCCGACCAACCCCTCGTTGTCGCTGCGAATCGCGATGAATTCTACGCGCGTCCCGCGACCGGACCGCAGGTGCTCGACCCGCGCTTGGGCGTCGTCGGCGGCCGCGACCACAAGGGTGGAACCTGGCTCGGACTCACGAAAAACGGGCTTTTCGTGGGCCTCACCAACCAGCGGACGAGCGAAGATCCCCCCGCCGACGCGCGCTCGCGCGGAGAAGCCGTGCTCGAGGCGCTTCGCGCGGGCGCAGGGGCCAACGGAGACCGAAGCGCGCGGGCGCTCGATCGGGTGATGGCGATGCGCGCGGGGGATTTTCCGCCGTTCAACTTGGTGTTGGGTGATGGCGAGCGGCTGTTCGTGGCGTACGCGCGGCGCGACGGGTGGGAGTCGCGCGAGCTCGAGCCGGGCGTGTGGGTCCTGGCCAACGATCGGCTGGGATCTCCGTGGTTTCCAAAGGCAGAACGGCTGCAGGCGAAGGTCACGAAGGTGGCGGACGCGCCGTGGCCGACGCTGCGAGCAGAGCTCGAACATGCGCTGGCGGACACCACGGTGCCCGAAGATGTTCCCATCGACCCGACGAGTCCTGTGCCGGCAGCGTGGGCTCGGGCGCTCCAGGCGCTCTGTATCCACACCGAAGTCTACGGGACACGCTCGGCCACCATCGCCGCCCTCGGCCGTGGAGCCGTCGCCGAGTACGCCTTCGCCGAAGGTCCCCCGGACGAGAACCCCTTTCGAGATTTTACGCCCCTGGTCAGCGGCGCCTGAGCAGCAGCTCGTAGTCGAACGCCGCCCCGGCGTCGCGATAGCGGTAGATCCGCAGCGTGTACCAGTCGTCCACGGGGGCGACGAACTGCGAATCGGGGCAGTACGTGATCGCGTCGTCCGCGCAGATCGCTGCGAAGTTGTTCACGCACTCGTTGTTGCGCGTCGTGGGCATGATCGCGCGCGTCCCGCGCGAGACCTCGATGATCGGGTCGATCCCGCGCGGGCATCGTCCCTGACCGCCGGACGAGAGCTGAAACACGAGCCCTGTGCCCGCGCGCAAATACACGCGGACGGCGTCGTCGCGATCGGGGCCCGTCGGGTCGAGGCGCGCCTGATAGCGCATCGACTCGCAGTCCGATGGCAGCGCGAAGGGCATCGTCGGAGCGGTGTCCATCGCGCCTTCGCGAAGGTCGCAGCGCGCTTCGACGCGGCACATCGCGTCGCATCCGTCGCCGTTGCGCGTGTTGCCGTCGTCGCACTGCTCGTCGGGTCCGAAGCGACCATCGCCGCAATTTCGCGGGGTAAATCGCAGCGTAAACGGCGAGTCTCCGTCGGTGTCCGCGATCACGTAGAGCCGCTCGTTGGGCATCGTGGTGGTCACGTCCACGCGCTCGCCGACGGAGGTGTCGTCGACGTTGTTTCCGCACAGCTCGCCGGTGGTGTTCGAGCACATCCCGCGGCGCACCAAGAGGGCGGTGCGCACTTGGCTCGACGGCTTCAAATCGATCCGCACGGACGTCGGCGTGGGAACGTCCACCGCCACCACGCGCTCTGCGCGGTCGTGGCCCATCCCGCAGGCCGAGAGCATTCCGCCCATGCCCATGAAATTGCTCTCGAACACCGACGGCTCGTTGCCGATCACGACGCGCGTGGCGGTCGACATCGACATCCCGCACGAGCTCTGAACGAGCCCCATCTCGGTCGTGCACGTCGGGCCGCAGCCGTCCATCGCCGCGGTGTTTCCGTCGCCGCAGGTGCGGGTCATCGAGCTCGTACCCGTGACGACGCCGCAGTCGCCGAAGAGCGTGGCCGTGAGCGCAAACGGCTGCGGTGCGCCCGCGGGAGAGTCCACGACCACCGTGAACACCTGTCCCGCAGTGGCTTCGAGCGAGATCCCTTGCGTCCTGGCGCGCTGAGTGCTCGCGGGCGGATCGTACGCGCAGTCGAGGGCGGCGCCGCTGACCACTCCGCCGCACGTCCCGCCGATCGCGTAGAGGCCCATCGACTCGAACGAGGTGAGCGTCACGCGCACCACGCCCGCTTCGCGCGCGGTCACCCTGAAGATCGCCTCGGGCCCCGTGAGCAGCGCGCAATCGCCGCTGCCGATGCGCGTAGCCGGGCGACCTTCGGTGCTGCCGATGAGCGTCTGCGGCGCGTCTCGCGCGAGCTCGATGTCCTGGCCGGGGCACGACGAAGCGGCCGGAGTGACGTCCGTCGTGCACGTGGGCGTTCCGCTCGGATCGAAGTCGAAGCGATAGCCGGGGTTGCACACGAGCGAGCAGAGGCCAGCCGCGCACGAGGCGATTCCGCCGGTGGACGTCGGGCAGAGCGAGCCACATCGGCCGCAGTTCGACAGATCGGCGTTGGTGTCGACGCAGCTCGTTCCGCAGCGGGTCTGGCCCGTGGGGCAGGGCTGGTCGGGCGGAACGTCGACGCCAGAATCACGCACGTCCGTGGGCACATCGACGATGTCCATCGAAGCGTCGTCGCTCGCGTCGGCGTCCGCGAGAACGTCTGCGTCGACCGGGACGTCTTCCGCGTCGGTCGCGCCGTCGGCGTCGCTCTCCATCGTGTCGACGCCGAGGTCAGAAGCGAGCCCCGCGTCCCGCAGCGCAGCGTGCGGAAGCGAACACCCGCCGAGCACGATCGCGATCAGCGCAGCAGCGTGACGAGTCCAGCGCACGTTGAACAACATACCAGAGCTGCTCGCGAAGGAGGCGCGGGTTCGCCGCTGGATGGCGAAGGGTTCGCCATCCGGTGGCGAGGTGCTCGCCATCTGCGTGGCGAACGAGGATTGCAGGACAGGCCCCGAGTGGAGCCCCGCGGTGCTCGAACTCGCTCGGGCATCTGACGTATCGTGCGGCCCGTCTCTGTTCGAACCGAAGCGAGCGCCGATGCAGAAGCGACGACCGAGGGCGGGATCCGACAACCCAACGGTCGCCACGATCGTCACCGAGCCGCGCGAGGGCGAGTCACACGAAATCAAACAAGCGCCGTCGCGCCTCGCGCTCCCGTCGCGCTACGTCGACCTCGGCGTGATCGGCAGCGGCTCGTTCGGCGAAGCGCGGCGCGTGCGCGACGTGTCGCTCGACCGCGTGCTCGTGCTCAAGCTCTTGCACGAGGACTACATCGAGGACGCGCAAGCGCGGTGGCGGTTCAGCGCCGAGGCGCGCGTGACGGCGGCGCTGCAGCACCCGGGAATCGTCCCCGTGTACGACCACGGCGAGCTGGCGGACGGGAGGCTCTGGTACGCGATGAAGGAGGTCCGCGGCGAGACGCTCGCCTCGATCCTCCGTGATCTTCACGCGGGCGCCTCGCCGAGCGGCTTCGAGCAGACCGCGTCGGGCTGGACCTTTCGACGCGTGATCGAGGCGCTCGCGCGCGTCGCGCAGACGATCGCGTTTGCCCACAAGCGGGGCGTGATCCACCGCGATCTCAAGCCCGAGAATCTGATGGTCGGAGAGTTCGGCGAAGTGCTCGTGATGGATTGGGGGCTCGCGCGCGAGCGACTCGACTCCGACGGCGATGCGCACACGGCAGACGCACCCGCGCGCGCCAGCTCGGCGCTCACGCACGTCGGCGACGTGCTCGGAACGCCCGCGTACATGCCGCCCGAACAAGCGCTGGGCGATCGTTCGGCGCACGGCCCGCACAGCGACGTCTACGCGCTCGGCGCGATCTTGTTTCACGTGCTCGCGGGACGAGCTCCGTACGAAGGCGACGCGCGCGTGGTGGTGAGCAGCATCCGCGAGGGAAGAGCTCCCTCGCTCGTCGATCACGCGGGCGCCCCAGCGATCGCTGAAGAGCTTCGCAGCACCTGCGAGCGCGCGATGTCCCGCGACCCGAGCGCGCGGGGAACGAGCGCCGAGCTCGCCAACGACCTCTACGCGTGGCTCGACGGCGTTCGTCGTCGCGAGCAAGCCCTCGCTGCGCTCGCGTCCGCGCGCGAGGCCGCCGACGCGATGAACGCGCTGCGAGAAATAGCCCACCGAGCGACGAGCGCGGCGCGCGCGCGATGGGCGACGCTGCGTCCGTTCGACGCGATCGAGGCGAAGCGGCCCGCGTGGGCGCTCGAAGCCGAGGCCGAAGCCGCAGGCCGCGAGGCCGCGCTCGCCGAGGCAAATTGGCTGCAGCGCGTGCACGGCGTGCTCAGCCTGGATCCCGAGCTCCCCGCGGCGCACGAGGCGCTCGCGGATCACTATCGCGCTGCGCTCGAGGCGGCCGAGCGCGATCGTCAGCCCCTCGACGCCGCGAGGGCCGAGGCGATGCTCCGCGCGCACGACCGCGGGCAGCACGCTGCGTTCTTGCGAGGCGAGGGCGTCCTCTCGATCACCACGGATCCGCCGGGCGCGACGGTGCTCTTGCAGCGCTACGAGCAGCACGAGCGTCGGTTGGTCGCGGTGGACGTCGGCGTTCTCGGCGTGACGCCGCTTCGAGACGTGAGGCTCGAGCGCGGGAGCTATCGCTTGCTCTTGCGCGCCGAGGGACGCGCAGAAGCACGGTATCCCGTCGCCATCGAGCGCGCGGGCCGATGGCAGAGCGCTCCGCCGGGCGAAGACGAACCGTGGGCGATTCCGCTGCTCGCGCGAGGAGAGCTCGACGACGTGTACGTCCCCGGCTCGTGGGCGTGGCTCGGCGGCGACCCGAGCGCGCCCGACAGCTTGCCGCGAACACGCGCGTGGATCGACGGCTTCATCGTGAAGCGCCACCCGGTGACCGTGCGCGAGTACCTCGCGTTTCTCGACGACCTCGTCGCGACGGGATTGGAAGACGAGGCGCTCGCGGCGATGCCTCGCTTGCGAAAGGGACACCCGACGCACGTCGACGCGGTGGTTCAGTACGAGTCGGGACGGTTCTCGGCCACGGCGGGGTCGGGTTGGACCGACTCGATGCCCGTGACGCTGATCGATTGGCGCGCAGCGCGTCGGTACGCTCGTTGGTACGCAGCGCGGACGAATCGCGCCTGGCGCCTCCCCGACGAGTTCGAACGCGAGAAGGCCGCGCGCGGCGTCGATGGTCGCCACTGGCCATGGGGTGATCTCGCGGAGGCGACGTTCGCGCGAGTCGTCGAAGGCCAAGCCGCCGCGCCGAGCCCGTGCTCTGTCGACGACCACGCCGGTGACGAGAGCGCGTACGGAGTGCGAGGTCTCGCAGGCAACGTTCGCGACTGGTGCGCGGGCGTCTGGACGCACGAAGGCCCGGACGTGCGCGGCGGACGCTTGCGCAGAGAGCACGCGCGCGACGACGACCCCGAGTTTCGTGTGCTGCGCGGAGGAGCCTGGGGGAGCAGCGCGTACCAAGGCCGCGCGGCCTCGAGGTTCGGAGGCAGACCGGACGGCGCTTGGCAAACCGTCGGGTGTCGACTCGTGCGATCGGTTACGGATTCTTCGGCGACGTGAGGTACCACTGCTCACCGGCGCCGGGCGTCGGCGGCGTCGTGCTCGTGAAGCTCGTCGAGGTGCTCGCGCCCACCATCCACGCGTTGGGGGACGCCGCCGGAGTCGACGACGCCACCGTCGCGAAGACGATCGATGGTGGCGACGCGCTGGCGTTGACGCTGACCCCGCTCGCGCCTTCGTACGCCTTCGCGCCGGCTGGAAGCGGGTCGGTTTGGCCCTTGGATTTCCAAGAGAAGTTTACGTACTCGATGGCGACTTGATTCGTCAGCGGACTGGATTGCGGCTCCGTCTTGCCCCCGTTGACCGGCGTGAACGTGATCGACTCGACGGTCAAATTGTTGGGCGGAGCCGTGCCCGACATGCTCCCGATGTACTCGTTGTTCTTCGTCCATCCGCAGGATGGGGCGTCGATCTTCGTCGCGACGAGCCCGGCGGTGAACTGCGAGCCGCCGACGTACGTGATCGCCAGCGTGTACTCTTGCCAGCCGATTCCCGGATCGATCTGCCCGCCGGGCCTCGTGCGATCGGGCATCGTCGGCGCGCTGTCCGCGCCGAGCGCTCCCTCGTGAAAGAAAGGCAGCGCTTCGACGTGCGACCCCGCGAGCTGAGCTCGCTGCGAAAACGAGAGCGCCTCGAGCACGCGATTCACGCGGAGCGTCAGCTCGCCGTACGACACGCGGATCTCTTCGCCGTTGTTCCAACGACGACGACGCCATTGATCGGTCACGACCTTCAGCGCCCACGTGAGCGCTCCGTGAGAGACGCCGTCGAACGTGCTCTGCGCGCTGACGCCCGCGGCCGTCGTCGCGCAGATCGAACGCGCCGCGATCGGCGTGGTGTTCGTCGATGGCAACGGAGCGCGGCCCGAGAGCGACGAGGGACGCGCCGCGCCGTCGGGGTCCGCCGATGCGCCCGCGTGACAGCAGTCGAGCACGAGCGTCACGTTCGCGAACGACGGGCGCTCGAAGAACGCGCGCAGCTCGTCGAAGCCGATCGCGTTGACGAAGTCGCCTCCATCCGCGGCGGTCGCGACGTCGACCGGGCAGAGCGCGAGCTCGTCGCGCAAGAAGTCTCCGTGACCCGACCACGTCACGAGCGCGGGCGCAGGACCGGACGCGCTCATCGCGGCGTCGAGCTCGCTCGCCAACCAGCGAAAGCCCGCGAGGATGTCCTCGCGCTTCGCGCTTCCGAGCGATCCAGGCTGCGCGCGCCCGTACGCTTCGAGCAACGCCGACGCCGGATTCTTGCTGGCCTCGGAGCTGAGCAGCACGTGGATGTTCTCGTCCGCGATCCCGAGCACGTGGCAGAGCGCGTACATCGAGGCCACGTCCTGCGTCGCGCCCGGCAGATTGCTGCGCTTGGACGCGTCGAACGTCGTGTAGTCGCCCGCGCCGATCAGCAGCGCGAACCGTGGAGTGGTGTTGGGTCTGTACATTCCGTCCCTCGTCGAAAAAGATGAATTGTTGTGCGCATGGCCGACCTGTGTCCTTCGGCGTAGCGCGACGTCCCGCGAATCACGCACGGGGCTGCGCGCGAACGGGTGCAGCCCACGTGCCAACCGTCGACGACGCCCTTCGGCCGCGTCGTTCTCGCGCAAGACTGCGACGGTCGTCGTGCTTCGCTCGCAGCGCAGTCTCGGCGTTTACTCGATTCCGACCGCGCGGATCCGTGACGGACATCGTCGATGTCCATCACGGGCGCGGTGTAGCTCCTCGGCGCGAGAGCATGCGCCAACCGAACCGCGGACGACAGCGCGAACCGCGATCGTTTCGCAGCGCGATCGACTGGTCGCATCGCGACGACGGTGGGCGCGGCAGCGCAAGACCGCGCCCGAGGTGTCCACCAGGCTGGACAATTCGTCGAGTGGAAGCGCGCCGCGGACCGACGCCCGATCGCACCTCGCCAACCCGAGGTTGGGTTGGCCGACACCTCGCCAACTTTGGCCGAGCGCTCGCCAACCCTCGCCAACCCGCGCACAGGATGGCGAGTGTGCGATAACGCGCTTCGTTCGATGCAACGCGTGTTGGTACTCGGCGCGACCTCCGCGGTCGCCCGCGAATTCGCGATCGCTCACGGAGCGCGCGGCGATCGTCTGCACCTCGTCGGAAGAAACCCCGCGAAGCTCGAGGCCGTAGTCGCGGCGTGCGCGCACGCGAGCGCGGTGACCTCGCAGCGCGCGGATTTCTCGGACACTTCGCAGGCCGAACGCACGATCGAAGCCGCGCTCGACGCCCTCGGCGGGCCCGTTGATCGCGCGCTCGTCGCGCACGGAGTGCTCGGAGATCAGCTCGAGACCGAACGCGATCCGCGCGCGGCCGAGGCCATCTTGCACGACAACCTGGTGAGCGCGGTGGCGCTGCTCGTTCCCCTCGCGAACGCGATGGAGCGCGCGGGGCGCGGGCGGCTCGCGGTGATCACCTCGGTCGCGGGCGATCGCGGGCGGCCGCGCAATTTTACGTACGGCGCAGCGAAGGGCGCCCTCAACGTGTACCTCCAGGGGCTTCGCTCGAGGCTCTACGCGAGCGGCGTGAGCGTGAGCACGATCAAGCTCGGCCCCGTCGACTCGCCGATGACCGTCGATCACAAGAAGAACGCGCTCTTCGTCACGCCCGCGGAGGCAGCACACGGAATCATCCTCGCGATGGACGCTCGAACGCCCGAGGCCTACGTCCCGCGCGTCTGGTCGCTGATCATGCCGGTCGTCAAGCGCACGCCCGAGTGGCTCTTTCAGCGGCTTTCGTTTCTCTCGGGGCGTTGATCCCTCACGCGAACGGCGCTTCGGTCGCGCCGAGCTCTCCCTCGCTGAGCTCGCGCTGCGTGATGCGATAGCCCTCGAGCGCGCGAAAGCCCACGACCGTCGCTCGCTCGGTGGTGCCCTTCACGAGCAAGCCCGACGCGATCGCGCGCGCGCCGAGGGGGCCCTCGCTCGACGCGGTCCAGTCGGCCGTGGTGGCCACGATGGTCCCGTCGTCGAGCGCGGTGGTCCCGCGCGCGAGCGTGCGATCGCCGAGCACGCTCACCTGCGAGCCGCCCTCGACGCGCGCGTACGAGTTGTCCGCGAGCACCAGCGAAAAGCCCTCGAATCGCAGGACGCTCGGGCTGTCCCCGGACGGCGTGTGCCCGACGAACACGCGGCGAACGCCGTCGCGCGCGAGCTTCGCGATGAGCTCGCGCGAGGGGAGCGACGGGTTTCCGAGGGCGTCTGCGGGGCGGCCGTAGACAACGCTCTGTTGGTTGGTGCGCGTTCCGGGCAAGGGCGCTTGGTACGCGACGAGGGCCGCCCACGGCGCAGGGTGATCGACGGCGACGGACTCTGCGCCGCGGTCGAACGCTTCGATCTGCTGTCGATAGAAGCGATCGAGCGCCGCGACCCACGCGTCGACGTGCTGCTCGCCGAGCGCGCACCGCGCGACGCGCTCGTCTGCGTCCGTCTCCCCGGTGGGAACGACCCCGAAGTTCTCGTCCGTCACCGCCCCGTGCACGAAGAGCGCGTCGCCCGCGCGGTACGCGAGCGTAGAATGCAGCAAAAACGCCCGCAGAACTCCGTCGCGCGCGACGTCGCTCCGAAGGCTCTCGCACACGTCCGCGTCGCTCACCGATCCGCCCGAGAGCCTCTCGAGCTCGCTCCGACGGTGCTCGAACGCTTCTTTCGCGCCCATCGTGTTCTCGAGGATCCAGCGGAGAAGAACGGCGCCGCCCGCCGACCGCTCTCGCTCGGGCGCGCGGGCAGGGGGCCTTCCGCGCAGCTCGCGCGAGAGTCGTAGCTTGTTGATGTCGCGGTTTCCCGCGAGGAGCACCACGCGGTCGGGCTGCGAGCGCTTCGCTTCGACGAGCGCGCGCACGACGCGCAAGCCATCGGGCCCGCGGTCGATCGCGTCGCCGCCGAACACGAGGACCGCCCCTTCGCGCACGCGAATGCGCCCCTCGTCGTCGATCGAAACGAGCGGGTTGTCCTTCGCGAACGAAGCGATCTTGTCCCAGCGCCCTTCGACGTCGGTGATGTACGCGATCTCAGCCATCCGTCGGCAACCCGAGGGATCATACAAGCTCCCGCGCCAGCGGCCCGCATTGTCACGATTTCGCGCGGACAGCGCGCCTCGTGCGACGCTGCGAGCGACAACACCGATGGGTCGAAAGAAGTCCGCCGCGAGTGAGCCCGTGTTCGACTGCGTGAGCTGCGGCGCGTGCTGCTGCAACCGCGATCAGAACCGCGAAATCGACTACGACGAGTACGTCGAGGTCGTGAAGACCGACAAGATCCGCAAGCGCCCCGAGCTCATGGAGAAGCTCACGTTCACCAACAAAAAGGGTGAAGTTCACATGCGGCTCGTCGGCGTGAACCAGCGGTGCTGCGCGCTCTCGGGGCGCCTCGGCGAGAGCGTTTCCTGCGACATCTACGAGGTGCGTCCCGGCGTGTGCCGCCGCGTGAAGGCGGGCGACGAAGAGTGTCGAAAAGCGCGGATCGAGCGGGGGATCGACGAGCCACCTCCGCCGAAGCGCTCGAAGGCCAAGGCCTCGTCGCGCCGCGCCTGAGCGCGAGTTTCGCTGTACGCTCGACGGTATGAGCGATGCGACAGAAGGCGCGCTGAGGGCGCAGGGGTTCGAGCGCGTCACGGACCTCGACGACGCGTGGCGCGTGACGGGGCACGGGGCGAAGCTGCGCGCGGTGCGCGGCGCGGCGCGCGGGCTTCGAGAGAAGATCCTCGCGGGACCGACAGCGAAGAGCGTGCGGACGCTGCCGCGGACGACGCTCGCGTACCCGTCGAAGTTCGCGTTTTGGTCGTGGCAACACTCGCCGGCGCCCTTCGTCTCGATGACGCATCGAACGCTGCTCGTGCAGTGCTCGATCGGGGGCGCGACGAAGAACATTCTCTTCAACCCGTCGGACGTTCGCGCCTCGCGCAGGACCCCGTATTTCGCGTCGATGATCGCGCAGATCGGCCCGATGAGCGCGCTCGTCGCGCGCGAGTTCGACCCGATCGAAGCGCAGCTCGAGGCGCTCGGGCTCTCGTGCGACGACGTTGATTTCGTGGCCTTCGATCACCTTCACACGCAAGACCTCCGCCCGATCCTCGGGACCTCGGACGGGGCGATCGCCGCGAAGTATCCCAACGCGAAGCTCCTCGTCCCGCGCTGCGAGTGGGACGACTGGGACGACCTGCACCCGATGCAGCGCGCGTGGTTCGTCCCCGACGGAAAGCAAGACGTCCGCGCCGATCGCGTCCTCTTCACCGACGGCGACCTGAAGCTCGGCGACGGCGTCTACCTCGTTCGAACCCCAGGGCACACGTCGGGAAACCAATCGATCGTGCTCAAGACCGACACGGGCATCTGGGCCTCGAGCGAAAACGGGGTGTGCGTCGACAACTACAACCCGCGGGCGAGCAAGATTCCCGGGCTCGCGTCGACGGCGGCGCTGTACGGGCTCGACTACGTGCTCAACGCCAACACGCCCGAGTTCGGAGCGACGCAGTACACGTCGATGGCGCTCGAGGACGCGCTGGTCGATCGCGCCGCGGATCGCCCTGAATTTCCACAGGTTTTCTCGTCGAGCGAGGCGACGCCCGTCGCGTTCGCCCCGTGGCTCGCGCCGACCTACCAGCACCGCGAGATCCGTCACGGAAGGGTGCTCCGACGACAATCGGGCCGTGACGAGCGTGTCGCACCGGCAACCGAAGTCGCCAGCGGCTAACATGAAGCGCGTCTCGCTCGCAGTGCGCGAAGAGAATCAACGCGACGGCGCTGCGTCGAAGTGGCATCGGTGTCCATGACCCAGCAAGCCATCACCCCCAGTGTTCGAGCGTCCTCGCGTCGATCGGTTGTCTTCGCGTCGACCGCGCTCGCGGTGCTCGCGATCGCGGGGCGAGCGGCTGCGCAAGACGCAGGAGTGACGAACGCTGCGGCGCGTCCGACGATCGCGCCGATCGACCCCGCGGAGCTCGAGGCGATCCGACCGCTGCTCGAGCGGGGGCCGGTGATCATTCCGCGCGCGGTGGACCAGCACGCGAACTCGCGACCGACGATCTACGCTCGCGTTTACGCGCCGCTGGCGGTCGTGCACCGCGTTGTCCGCTCGCCCAACGAGTACGCGCAGTTCGTCCCCGCGCTGGGCAACGTCGAGCTGCAAGGGCAGACGGGCCGGCGCACGGCGTTTCGCTTTCACGCGCACGCGTCGATCTTCGACGTTCACGCGGACGTTCGCGTGAACGTGGTCAACGATCGCCGCGTCGACGTGGACGTCACGCGCTCGGACTTCGGCCCCGCGGGCTCTCGCTGGGAGTTCTTCGCTGAGAGCCCGACGACGACGGTCGTCGCGCTCACCGTGTGGTGCGACCCGTCGCAAGCGACTTGGGCCATTCGACAGTTTGCAAACGCGAGCGCGTACTCGGCCTCGAGCGCGAACATCACGGCCGAGACCGTGCTCGCGCTCGCTGTCAAACGGCGTGCAGAAATCCTCGGTGGAAGGCGCCTGCCAGTGCGCCCCGCGGCGGCGACGAACCCCGCGCCGCAGCTCGTGGGTCCCGCGATGGGCGCGTGGACGAGCGTTCTTCGCGGCGGGCTCGACGTCGTCTCGATCGAGCTCGACGCGCAGGGCTCGATGCGGTCGCTCTCGGTCGCGCGCTTCGTCGGCTCGCCCGAGGACATCGTTCGTCGCCGCTTGATGGAGGCCCAGTATTGGAACCAGTACTGGCTCTGGCTCCAGAACGTGCGAATCCTGCAGCAAAACGCGGATCGCGTTCGCATCTCGACGACGCTCGGGACGCCGCTCGCGCCGGGCTCGGGCGAGGTCGAAGCGCGCCTCGACGCCTCGCGACAGACCGTGTGGATCGAAGGGCGCTCTGGCGACTTCGCGCGCGACCGTCAGCGATGGGACTTTCGCGCGGCGCCCGGCGGCGGAACGTTCGTGATGTACACGGGCCACAGCGACGAGGCGCACGCGGCGTGGTTTCAACGCGTGCTCATGGATCGCGATGTGTGGGCGGTCGCAGGCCTCTCGGGCTACTGGAAGGTCGTGATGATCCGCTACGGGATGTGGGCGCTGTAGCGAGACAACGAGCGCCGAGATGAATCTCGGCGCCGAGCGGCGCCCGCTCAGCTCCGCCGCGCGCGGTCGCTCGCGATCCACCGCTCGAGCTCGGGGCAGCGCGCGCGGGCGCGGAGGGCGTCGCTCCACTCTTTGCGCAGCTCGGCGCGGCGCTTGGCGTCTTCGCGGCGGTTGGTGCGCGCGTACGAGGTCGATTCGCGCAGGCGTTTTTCAGCGAACTCGAGCGCCTCGATCGCGGCGATCACGCGCTCGGCTTCGGGCTGCGGCTGCTGCGCGAGCTCGAGGGCGAGCCGAAGCGCGCGGGAGAGCTCGCCGGTCGGAAGCCAATCGTCCGGCGATCGCTCGACGCGCTCGAGGAGCGTGATCGAACGCTCGACGAGCTCGCGCTCGCGCTCGCGCTGGTCTTCGTCGCGATCGGTCGCGAGCGTCTTCGCGGCGTCGATCGCCTCGGTCGCGTCGATCCCGATGTAGCTCTCCCAGTAGCCCGATCGATCGCGCACGAGGTCGAGGACGACCAGCGTCGCTTCGTGGGCCTTCGCGTAGTGGTCACGATGGTCGCCGCGCCAGCGAGCGTCGTTCGCGACGAGCGCGGCGAGCTGCGCGGGGTCGTCGCTGTTCGACCAGCACTGAAAGAGGGGCCCTTGGAGCGCGCGGGCGACGTCGATCTCTGGGGATTCACCGGCGTTCCATTCGGTGGCGAGCGCGACGAGGCGCTGCCACGAAGGGAGGTTCATCGCGTCGCGCACGCGCCGCAACAGCTGCCCCGCTCCGTCGCTGTCTCGTCGGGTGGTCACGCCTTCGCTCTTCGCGAACGCGTCGATGTCTGCCGTGACAAACGCCTTCGCGATCAGCGAGGGCGACAGCGTCGCGACGCGCGCGTCGAGCGCTCTCACGAGCTGGCGGCACCCCTCGCGCCCACCCTCTTCACCGAGCCACTGAACGACGCCTGCAAGTGCTCTCTCGACCTCTTTCGACAGCGCCACAGTGGGCGAGTCGATAGCGCTTCGAGCGGCAAAAGTCACATCGCCGAGAGCGAGAGCATCGCCACGAAGCCCGTGAGTACCGCGGCCAACGTCAACAACGCCGCCTGACCGAGGTAGAGCGCGGCGAGCTTTCCGAGCGCCGTCATCAAGTGCGCGACGTCGCTGCCCTCGGTCTTCGTGATCTGCGAAAACGACTTGGACGCCGACAACATCATCGCTGCGAACGCCCCCGTGAACATCGCGCTGATCATCACTCGCACGAGCACCGCGGGGTTCTCTCGCGCGACCGCCACTCCGATCAGCGCTTGCGCGGCGATGAACACGAGCGTCGCGTACCCGACGTACTTCATTCGCGCCGCGAGGCTCTCGATCACCGTGTTCTCCATCGCGCTGAACTCGTACTCGTCGACGACGGGTGACTGAAATCCCTGACCCTGAACCGACTGCATTTCGATCGACATGACTTCTCTCCTCGTGTCGCGTGTTCGCTCTGCGACCCGCCAATCGGGCTGCGCGGCGTTGCGACGCGGGGGGTCGTATCGACAGGGCTTCGAGCAGGTTGCGAGGACGAGAATTTTTTTCTGCGAGCCTCGACTTGCTCGACCGTGTCGGGTCGACCCAGCGCCGGTGCGTGCGCGAGCCGAGCCCCGCCGACGAGCCCTCTCTTGGCAAAGATCCAGGGCGCGTCGTGTTGCGCGCCGCGCGCTGAGAGCAGAGCCTCTGGAGGGTGCAGCTCTCGATGCGGGCGACCCCAGCGTTGGCGTACGCGCTGACCAGCTTGTGCCTAGGCTCCATCGCCGTCTTCGCGTCGGAGAACTTGTTCTGGTCCGCGCCCAAGACCGCGATCCACCCTGGCGAGTTGGCGCTCACGATCCTCGCGTACTCGCTGTGCGCGGCCGGCGCGCTGTCGGGCGTGCTCTGGAGTCGGCTCGGCGGTTGGCGCGCGCTGTTTCTCGGCGGCGCGATCCAAGGGTGGCTCGTCGAAGGCGTGCTCGTCGCGACGACGTACGACGCGTTTCCGCTGCAGCTCGTGTGGACGCCCCTTGCGTGGCACGCGTTGATCACAGCGCTCGGCGTCGTGGGTCTCGCGCGCTACGCGGTTCACGGGTCGCTGCTTGTCCAGCTGGCTTCATTGATCGGACTGGGGAGCGCGCTCGGAGCGTTCGGGTTGTACTGGCCGCTCGAGCGCGGACGAATGCCCTCGACGCTCTCGGTGCTCGGGTATCTCGTCGGCATCGGAGCGCTCGTGCCTGTGTGTTCGATCGTGCTCGATCGCGTCGGTCGTGTCTCGCGTCCGAGCGGCAGGACGTTGGCGATCGCGCCGTGCTTGCTCGGTGCGATCTGGTGCGTGCGCTTCGCGTTGGCGCCGAGCCCTGCGCGCGTGTCTGTTCCGCTGCTCGTCGCGCTGACGCTGTGGATCATGCGGCGCCTCGCGCCTCGGGATCGCGACAGCGCGTCGGACGCGCTCGAGCTCGGGCCTCGCGCGCCGCGCTGGCGTCACGCGTTGTTTCTCGTGTTGCCTCTCGCGACGACGCTCGTGTGTTCGGTGGGCTGGTCGCGAACGAACGGCCTGCACACGAATATCCCGTTCGCGCTGTGCACGAGCCTTCTGTCGTTCGGGCTGTACGCGCGGCTCGCGTTCGTCGCGCTTCGACCCACGAAATCAACGACCAGCGCGCGGTGAGATCACCCGAGGGCCTTGGGCGCGCGAACGCGGCCCACGAGGCCCACGACCGCGATCAGCGTCGCGGCGAACGGGAGCGTCTGCAGGAGCACCGTGGGCACGCCGGGCCGTCCCGCGAGCGACGCTTCGAGCGCGTACAGCGCGCCGATCGCGAGCGCAGCGACCGCCACGCGCGCGGGGCGCCAGCCGCCCACGATGACCGCGGCGAGCGCGAGAAACCCGCGTCCTGCGCTCATGTACGCGACGAACTCGTGCTGCGCGAGGGACAAGTGCGCGCCGCCGAGGCCCGCGAGCGCGCCGCCGAGGACGAGCGCCGTCCACCGCGTGCGATCGACGGACACGCCTCGCGCCGCGAGCGCTTCGGGGTGCTCGCCCGCGGCTTCGATGCGCATTCCGAGCGGCGTGTGTCGGACGATCACGAGCACGACCAGCACGGCGACGAGCGCGAGGTACACGACCGGCTGCGACAGCGCTTCGAGCATCGAGACGACGCCGATCGACCCGGTCCGCGGCGCGCGCGCGAGCAGCGGCGGTGAGTTGCTCGCGGAGTCGTAGAGCACCTTGAGCGCGACGCGCGTCGAGGCTCCCGCGAAGAGGTTGACCGCGACGCCCGCGACGATCGCGTTGGCTCGAAGGGTCACGGTCGAGAGCGCGAAGAGCGCGCCCATCGCGGCACCAGAAATCAAGGCGACCGCGCACGCCGCGAGGGACGAGCCCGTCGCGAGGGCGCCCCACGCCGCAGAGAACGCGCCGACGAGCAGGTAGCCCTCGAGGGCGATTGTGGCGACGCCCGCGCGCTCGCTGAGCGTTCCGCCGAGCGCCGCGAGGACGAGGGGCGCGCTCGCGGTGAGGCACTGCGCGAGAAATACGAGCACGCTGTTCATTGGGCGCACTCCCGGCTGCGCGCTCGGAGCTCTCTCGCGACGACGGCGCCGACGGACACGAGCACGATCGACTGCGCGAGCAACAGGGTGTCTGACGGGACGACGGCGTTGACCGCGAGGCCGCCCTGCGCGAGCGCGCCGAAGAGCACCGCGGCCATGATCGTCGCGATGGGGCGTCCTGCGCCGAGCATCGCCACGGCGATCCCCGCGAAGCCGACGCCCGCGCCGAGCCCGTCCTCGGCGTAGCCCTTGAATCCGAGCACATAGTGCACGCCGACGAGCCCCGAGAGCGCGCCCGAGAGCGCCATCGTTCGAACGGTGGTCCGGAGGACCGAGTGGCCGAGCGCGCGGGTCGCTTGGGGGCTCGCGCCGAGCGCGCGGATGCGCAGCCCTCCGCGCGTTCGATCGAGGTACCAGCGCGCCGCAAACGGAACGACCACCGCGAGGACCACCGCGTACGAGAGCGCGCTCCCGCGGAGGCTCGGGAGCACGTGCTCGATCGACGGGATCCTCGCGCCTCGCGACACGGGGGCCGTGTGCACCTGCGCGCCGAACCGCAGGGGCCCGCCGTAGAGCCACGTCGCGAGCACGGCGACGAGGCCGTTGAGCATGAGCGTCGTCAGGACCTCGTGCGCGCCGCGCGCGGCCTTGAGCCAACCGGCGAACGCCCCCAACAACGCGCCCGCCGCCGCCGAGCCGCACGCGACGAGGAGAACTCCGATCGGCCAGGGAAATCCCGCGGGGATCTTCGGTCCGAGCAGCGCCGCGGCGAGCACGCCCATCGCGACTTGCCCCTCGGCGCCGACGTTGAAGAGCCCTGCGCGCAGCGCGAACGCGACGCTCGCGCCCGTGAGCGCGAGCGGGGTGGCCTTGGCGAGGGTCTGCGCGATTCCGTAGGCGCTTCCTGCGGCGCCGGCGGCCGCGAGCTTCGCGACGTGCCACGGAGAGGCTCCCGCGAGCCAGATCGCGACGTCGACGGCGGCGAGCGAGAGGCTCGCGGCCAAGAGCCAGGGCGCGAGGCGATCGAGCCACTTCATGACCGAGCCTCTTGATTGTCGGCGCTTGTATTCGAATCGCGTGAAGTTTCAGCGCCGATCATGAGCGGCCCGAGGGCCTCGTCCGTGGCTCGCTCGACGGGCATCGTCGCGACGATCCGCCCGTTGAACATCACGGCGACGCGGTCCGAGAGCGTGCGCAGCTCGTCGAGCTCGGACGAGACCAGGAGCACCGCGAGCCCTTTGTCTCGCGCTTCGAGGACGCGGCGACGAATGGCTGCGGCCGCGCCGAGGTCGACGCCGCGCGTGGGCTGCGCGAGGAGGAGCACGGATAGCGAGCGTTCGAGCTCGCGCGCGACGAGGATCTTCTGCGCGTTTCCGCCAGAGAGCGTGAGCACGAGCGCCGCTGGATCTTGGGGTCGAACGTCGTAGCGCTCGATCACGGCGAGCGCCTTGGCGCGAAGCGCCTCGTCCGAGAGAACAGCGTCTCCTTCGGCGACGTCGGTCGCGCCGAGGGCGAGGTTTTCTGCGATGGAAAGCGCCGCGCAGAGCCCCGTCTGTTCGCGGTCTTCGGGGACGTACCCGAGGCCTGCGCGCCGTCGTTCGAGCGTCGATCGTCGCGTCGCGTCCGAGCCCGCGAGGGCGATGCGCCCGGACGCGACGGGGCGCGTCCCGGCGATGGCTTCGAAGAGCGCGCGTTGTCCGTTGCCTTCGACGCCGGCGATGCCGAGGACCTCGCCGCGCCGGAGCTCGAGGCTCACCGAGCGAAGGCCCTCGCACACGACGTCGGTGAGCGCGAGGGCCACGGTCTCGTCGCGCTCGCTCGTTCGAGTCGCCGACACCGTGGGAACGTCTCCGCCCACCACCGCGCGCGCCACCGCGTCGCGGTCGAGCTCCTTCGTCGGCGCGTCGAGCACGATCCGTCCTCGTCGAAGCACGGTGATGTCGTCCGCGATCGCGAAGACCTCTTCGAGCTTGTGCGAGATGAACATCAGCGCCGCGCCGTCGCGCGCGAGCGACCGCAGCACGTCGAGCAGCGAGCGAATCTCCTGCGGCGAGAGCACCGCCGTCGGCTCGTCGAGCAGCACGCAGCGCGCGCCTCCGTCGAGCACGCGAAGGAGCTCGACCCGCTGCCGCTCGCCCACCGCGAGGTCGCCCGCTGCGCGATCGGGGTCGATCTCGAGTCCGAACTCTTTGCCGAGCTTCGCGACGCGCGCCCGCGCCGCCGCGCGATCGACGAAGAGCCCGAGCGGCCCGCGCCGCGGCTCGCGCCCGAGCACGACGTTGTCCGCGACCGACAGCGTGTCGACGAGCGTGAAGTGTTGATGCACGACGCCCACGCCGCGCTGGGTGGCTTCGCTCGCGCTCCAGCCCGTGACCGTTGTGCGGTCGTAGCGGACCTCGCCCTGATCGGGGGCGATGAGCCCGCAGGCCACTTTGACGAGCGTGCTCTTTCCGGCGCCGTTTTCGCCGACGAGGGCGCGGATGCGTCCGGGGACCAGCGCGAGCGTGACGTCGTCGAGGACCTTCGCTTCGCCGTAGCGTTTGTGCACCCGATCGAGCGCGAGGGGCATGCGAGAGGGCCGAGGGTACACAAAAACGCGCGCAAATCGCTGATCGAACGAATGGGGACAGATTACGTCACTTTGCGCTTGGACGACGGCGGCGAGGTTTGCTTTCATCCCTCGGCTCCGTCGTCGCGTTGAAGGATCGCGCGATCGACGGCCATCTCACAACGGGAGCAACAGCGATGACCACCGACGCAGTCGAGCTCGTGATCAGCTTCGACACCACAGGCAGCATGTACCCATGCCTCACGCAGCTCCGCCGCAGCGCGGACAAGTGCGTGCGCAGGTTGTTCAAAGAGATCCCCGGCCTGCGGGTCGGCGTGATCTCTCACGGCGACTACTGCGACGGCAAGAACATGATCTCGAAGCTCGACCTGACGGACGACGAGAAGAAGGTCGTGGACTTCATCAACTCGGCGCCAGCGACGGGCGGCGGAGACCTCCCCGAGGCGTACGAGGTCGCGCTCAACGAGTCGCGTTCGATGGGATGGACGGCGGGCAAGTCGAAGGTGGTCGTGCTCATCGGCGACGACGTTCCGCACGAGCCGAACTATCCGGACAACAAGAAGAAGATCGACTGGCGCAACGAGCTGAAGCTGCTGCTCGAGGCGGGCATCAACGTGTACGGCGTGCACGCGATGCCGGGCATTCGAAAGCACAGCAAGAAGTTCTACGAGACGATCGCCAAGGAGACCGGCGGCTTCTACCTCACGCTCGACCAGTTTCAGTACATCACGGACATGGTCCTCGCGGTCGCGTACAAGCAGGCCGGCGACGAGCAGCTCGCGAAGTACGAAGAAGAAGTCGTGCGCGAGAAGCGCATGAACAAGTCGCTGAACAACATCTTCAGCACGATGCTCGGCCGCACGGTGAAGGTCGAGGCGCGCACGGACGGGCTCGTTCCTGTGCCGGCGGGTCGCTTCCAGATCCTCGATGTGGACAAGGACTCGGTGATCCGCGACTTCGTGACGTCGCAGGGCGCGACGTTCAAGCCGGGCCGCGGCTTCTACCAGCTCACCAAGAGCGAGCTCGTCCAAGAGAAGAAAGAGGTCGTCTTGCAAGAGAGGACCTCGGGCGAGTTCTTCACTGGTGACGAAGCGCGCCACATGATCGGCCTCGAAGTTGGCGAGCGCGCGAAGATCAAGCCGGTGTTCTTCGACAAGTACCTCGTGTTCATCCAGTCGACCTCGTACAACCGCAAGCTCATCGGCGGGACGAAGTTCTTGTACGAAGTCGACGACTGGGATCGCGTGGCCTGATCCCGCCCAGCGCGTCGCCGCGCACCTCGCTGACGCTGCTCGAAGCCCTCTTGAAATCAGGTGGCTCTGCCTCAGCGCTGTCGCTGCGACGCTCAGTCGATGCAGGTCGCTCTCGCTGCCCAGGTCGCGTAGAGGTCGACGCACCCGAAGGCCGATCGCGAGGTCTCGTCAGAAGGGGCTGGGGTCTCCGCTGCCGTTGCCGTTGCGAAAGCGCGGCCCGCCATAGCGCGGGGTGCGTTCTCGGTGGTACGGCGACGCGTGGATCTGCGGTGGGGGCTCGGGTATGGGCGCGACGCCAGCGTCCGCGGTCACCACGGGTTCGGGTGGGGGCGCTGCGCCGTAGGCCGCCGCCACCATGACGGGCGGCCCGCCGTACACGGGCTCGGGCGCCGCGTGATTGCGGCTGATCGGCCCGTTGATGTTCGGCCGATTGCGCTCGGCGCACACGCCGGGAACGCTCACCGCCTCGCACATCACGCTGCACCCCGCGCTCGCGACGCCCATCGCCGCGACGAGCAGCGCCGAGGCCGCCGCGGACGCGTGCGACGGCGGACGTGCGCGCGTCACCGTCGCGCAAAAGGGACACTGACTCTCGTGCGCGCGGATGTGCCTCGCGCACCCTGGACATTCAACGAGTGGGGTCATCGATCGCTCCTACCGCGGCTCCGCGCCGAACGGATGATACGCCGCTCGCGCCCCGCGCCTTGGCTCGCGCAGTGAAAGCTCTCGTACGGCAGCGAAAACTCAGGGTGCTTGACAATGTTAGGACTCCTAAGTAAATGACTCGTGTGAGCTCGGACCCACGGGACGACTACTTCGACACGCACTCGGACTCGGTCGCCGACCGCGTCGCGGTGGCGTTGGCCAAGGTGGGGCTCGCGATGAAGAACGCGCAGCTCGCGCAAGCGCAGGAGGGAGGGCTCTCTGCGACCCAGCAGCAGATCCTGGCGATCCTCGCGGCGCGCGGCGCGCAGCGACCCTCGGCCATCGCGCAGCGCCTCGGCGTCACCGCCGCCACCGTGAGCGACTCGATCAAGTCCCTCTGCGAAAAGGGGCTCGCCGAGCGAGACCGCGACCCGGACGACGCGCGCGCCCAGCGCGTGGCGTTGACGCCGAAGGGGCGTCGGCGCGCCGAGAGCGCGATGGGGTGGCCGGACTTCTTGGTGGGCGCGATCGACAAGCTCAGCGCCGACAAACAAGAGGCCTTTCTCGCCGGGCTCATCGAGCTGATCGCGACGCTGCAGCGCGAAGACAAGGTGCCGCAGAGCGCGATGTGTGTTTCGTGTGTTTATTTTCAACCGTGGAGGCACGGCGCAGAGGCGGCGTCGCCGCACCACTGCGGGCTCGTCGACGCGCCGATGGCGCACAGGCACCTCCGCGTCGAGTGCCCCGAGCACGAGCGAGCCGCGGATGAAGACGCGTCGCGCGCGCTCGAGCAGCTCCGCGACGGCGCTCGATCGAAGCCCAAGCGCTCGGACCTCTGAGCCAACGACACGCTCGATCGATCGACGCGCGTGAACCTCGCGCGGTCGGACCCGTGCGTCCGCGCGGCGCCGATCGCGCGCATGGCGCAGCTTTATCTTGGATTTTCGCGGTCGATTTCGCGTCGGCCGCGCGGATTCGTCACGTCATCACAACCCCATTCCCGAGGACATCGCCATGACCAAGGCCATCGCTGGATACACCTACGGAGCGCCGACGCTCGCGCGCTCGCCGGTTTCGCTCGAGGACTTCGAGCGCATGAAGAAGAGCGTCTTGTTCGGAGACGACGACGTCGCGGCGCTTCGCGAGTCGCTCGCGATCCTCGACGACCAGCGCGAGGCGATCCTCGACGTCTGGTACGGGTTCGTCGGATCGCAGCCGCACCTCGTCGCGAGCTTCTCGCACAACGGAGCGCCCACGATGGAGTACCTCGGCGCTGTGCGAAGGCGCTTCTCGCAGTGGATTCTCGACACGGCGCGCGCGGAGTACGACCAGCGGTGGCTCGACTACCAGCACGAGATCGGGCTCAGGCATCACCGCACAAAGAAGAACCAGACGGACGGGGTGAGCGCGGCGGCGATCGTCCCTTTCAGGGACCTGTTTGCGCTGGTGTTTCCTGTGACGTTTACGCTGCGGCCGTTTCTGGCGAAGCGCGGGCACAGCGCGGAGGCCGTCGAGCGCATGTACAACGCGTGGCTCAAGTCGTGTCTGCTCCAGGTCACGCTGTGGAGCCACGGGTACGTGAAGGACGGCGATTTCTGAACACTCAATCGAGATCGTCGAGCGCGAGCAGCGTCGCGACGAGCAGCGGCTCGCCCTCGCGCCCCGCGAGCGCCACGAGCGAGGTCACGACCTCTTCGCGCGTGGCCCACGGGGCGACGCTCACGGTGGCCCAACGGTGGTCGACGCCGCGGCTCCAATCGCGGCCCGACTCGACGTGAACGCCGCGCGTCCCGTGAAAGAGCGCGACGCTGTACTCGTGGAGGGAGAGCGCGCGGAGCACCTTGCTGGCGAACCGTCGCGCGTCGTACCCCGACTCGGTCTCGAACGCGCGAAACGCGCGGTCCCGCCAGACGTACCCCGCCAACGGCTCGTCATCGTTGCGGCGCTTCTTCGGTAGCAATCGCGCTGGAGTGTGGCACGCCGCGGCCCGTTTGGCTGATGACGAAACCACGCCTCAATTGAACGTTCGGCCATCCACGAGACCGTTGAAATCAAGTCAAACCGCCGCGAATGGATCGAGAAAAGTACGTCGATCGAATGAGTGGCGGTTTAGGGAACGCGTCGAAAGCGATAGCGCGCCCACAGCGTCTGACCTGGGATCTCGCTGCGGGTGAAGCGCACGGTGAGCGCGTCGCCCTCGAGGCCCCACTCGAAGCGGGTGCGTCCCCCGGAGGATGGGCACGTCGCGGTCGCGTCGACGGTCGCGACGGTGTCGTCGAACGGCACCGTGAAGCTCTGGTGCAGCGGCATTCCGAAGCGCGTGCCCGACGCGAAGAGCAGCACGTTGTCCGTCGTGACGTCGAGCGTGAGCGTCCTGGTGCTGGTGATCACTTGCCCTCGCGCGAGCGTGTACGACTGAGAAAAATCGATGTTTCCGATCGGCGTGGCGCCGCCGGTCGCGGTGACGTCCGCCTCGTCGAGCGCCCAGCGTCCGTCCGGCACGGTCCCTGCGCGCAGCGTCGCGACGCTCGACGCTTGCGTCCACGACCCACGAACGAGCGAAGGATCTCGCGGAGCGCTCGCTGGCAAGCACGCGCCCGGCTGGTACGCGACGTCCGTCGGGCGATCGGGTGAGCCTTCGTCGCACAACGGGCTCTCGGGCGGCGGCGTCGCGAAGATGAAGTTGTTGCACATCTCGTCGGCTGTGCGTTCGCCCACGCGAACGGGCTCTGCGTTGGGGTTGTCGAAGGTGCAGCGCGTGCGAAGGACGTCGCCGGGTCGAAGCTCGATCGGGAGCGAATAGAAGAGCTGCGACTCGAAGCTCCACCCGCGCAGCGACAGGATGCTCTGCGCGGGGCTCCCTTGTCGCAAGAGCGATGTCTCGAACTCGGCGCCGAGCAGGTGCATGTGCGGCATGCCCGCGTAGAGCGTCGTGGCGCGACGGATCGTGCATCGGCCTTCGACCGTGGAGCGCTGCCTCGGAGGCAACGAGAAGTTCATCGAGCCCGTCGAGAACATCCCGTACTCCGTTCCGACCGCGGGGCCGGCGAGCATGCGCACGCCGCTCGAGTCGCGGACGCCCGGAACCCCAGCGCCATTGTTGTAGTGAATTTGCAGGATGAATCGATCGCCCGGCGCGACCCTGAGCCCGCCCGACGGAAACTCGAGCGCGGTCTGCCCCGGCGCCCACACAAACAAGTACTGCGCGCCGTTGGGCATGCCTCCTCCGCCGTTGCAGTCGAAGCTGCCCGGCGCCGTCGTCCGCAGCACGTCCTTCGAGAGCACGATGTGATGGAGCACGCGTGACTCGTCGATGATCGCCTCGAAGCGCCGGACGAATCGCGGCTCGGGGATGCTCGGCTCGATCACGAAGCACTGGTAGGCGTCGCGCACCGTAGGCTCGACCGGAAAGCGATCCGCGCGGAGCTCGATCGGCGTCAGTCCCGCGGGGGCGCGCTCGGGCGCGAGCAAAGGAGGTGCGCTCGCAACCAGGCCGTTCGACGGTTGCACCTCGCGCTGTCCGCAGCTCGCCCACGCCGCGATCGCTCGCGCGTCCTCGTCTGGGAGCCTCGGCAAGCTCGCGGGCGGCATCGATCTGCGCGCGACTCGGTCCGCGATGTGCTCGAAGCCCGAGCGCCCATCGGCGCGTCGCGTGGCGATCGACGCGAGCTCGCGCAGCGACGAAGGCGCCCCGAAGTTGGGAACGGCCCCGTGGCACTGCCCGCAGTAGCGCTCGACGAGCGGCCGCACCGTCGTGTTCCACTGCGCTTCGTCGGGGACGCACGGCGCTCCCGCTTCGCTCTGCGCGTCCACGGTCGCGCCATCGCCGGCGCCGCCATCGACGGTCGCGTCGGGGTCTCGCGTCTGCGGCGTCGCGCACGACGCGTCGAGCGCGAGCACCGATGCCACAAAGAGTGTGCTCGTCCATGAGCCGAGGGGAATCTCGAAGCGTCGAACCGTCACAGGGGCCTCCGATCGTTGCGCGTTCGGCTCGCCGACCTGTCAGCGAGCCCACGGGTCGAACAAAGCACATTGCAACTATTGTTGCAATGTTGGTCCGTGGCTTATTTGTGGCACTCCGGCGCTGTCGTAAGCTCTCGTCCTCGATGCAGAAGAAACCCTCGGTTCGCCGCGAACTCCCGGCGCGGCGGCGCGACGTCGGACGCGCGCGCGGCGCTCCGATCGCGGACGCGATCCTCGAGCACGCGCTCGACGAGCTGCTCGAGCACGGCGTTGCGTCGTTGAGCGTTGATCGGATCGCGCGCGCTGCGGACGTGAACAAGACGAGCATCTACCGTCGATGGCCGACGCGCGAGGCGCTCATCGAGGCGGCGCTCGCGAGGGTTCTCTCGGAGCTGTCGTTGCAGCTCGAGGACACGGGCTCGCTTCGAAGCGACCTGCTCGCGATGGTCACGACGGTCGGGCGCTTCATGGAGTCTCCGCGCGGACGAGCGCTCGCGCGCGCGACGCTCGGCGCGAGCTCGGACCGACCGCTCATGGTGGTTCCGACAGAGGGCGATGGTGTTGCCGGCGCTGCGGCGCTGGTCGAGAGGGCCATCGCGCGCGGCGAGTGGCGGAGCGACGCGGACCCGATCGTCGTTCTTCCTGCGCTGCTCGGGGCCATCACGCAGCGCGTGATCGTCGAACGCCACGCCCCTACGGACGCGTGGGCGACGGCGCTGGTGGAGCTGTTCGTTCGAGCGGTCGCTCCGACGAGTCTCCCTGCGACCGAGGCGTAGCGCTCAGCCACAATCGATCGTCGAACAAGAGGCCGCTCGCGCCAACGCCCACGCGCGCGACGCGCGTGCTCCCGCGCGTCTCGATCGTCGCTCGCTCGAGCGTCCAGCGCGCACCGCCGTCACGCGAGCGATGAATTCGTGTGCGATCATGGTTCCACGCGACCGCGCGCCGCGTGTCGAAGAACCAGAGGCCCGCGGTGTCCTCGGGGAGCGTCGTCCACCGCGTCGGACCTTCGGCGCACACGGTGAGCGTGCGCGCGAGCGCCGTGGGTTCGCTCGACGCGACGAAGGACGCGATCGCGCACCCATCGCGATACACGACGCCTCGCTCGGGGCGATGGCTCGCGACCTCGAGTTCGGGCGTGCGCTCGCAGCGCTCGACGCCCCGAGGCCACTGAACGCAGAGCGATTCACGGTGGCACACGACGCGAGCCTTCGCGGCGATGGGCGCGTCCGTCGGCGCGAAGACGACCTCGATGGGGGGCTCGGCGGTTCGCTCGAGCGGCGGCGTCGCCGATCGCAGCGCGTGTTCGACGCGCGCGAGGTCGCCGTGCTCGAAGGGGTGGGCTGTTGGTTCGCGGTCCAAACACGAGGGATCGAGGACGCACGGATTGTCGAAGTCGTGCATGCACACGCGCTCACCTGCGTGCAGTCCGAGATACTCGCGCAAGATCTCGCCCGCTCGCTCCGTGCGCACCCAGCGCGCTCGGGTGGAGCTGCGCTCGAGCCAACGTCGCTCGCTCGTCATCGCGAAGAGCACACCGCGCGTCGAGCGAACGCCGAGCAGCGCGCGCGCGTCTGGCGGGCCGAGCTCGCGTACGAGTCGATCTCCGTCGAGGACGTACAAGCTCCCGTTCGCGTCGACGATCGCGAGCGAGGCGTCCGTCGAGCGCGCTCGCTCCACCCGACCCGAGAGCTGTTGCGCACGCGCCAGCGCTCCCGTGAACGTCCTCGCTCGATACACCGCCCCGTCCGTCGCAACGAAGAGCCACCCTTCGCCCGTCGATCGCGCGACGGACCACGCGACGTCGGGGTCGTTGCCGAAAGCGAGCTCGTTGCGCGCCGTGAGCTCGATCCGAAGCGCGCCCGAGAGCGCGAAGAGCGCGCCGCCCCGTCGCGCGACGATCCGCAGGTCCCCCGTAGGCTTCGCGAGCCAGCGTGTCGGCTCGATCGGTCGTGGCGCGATCGTCGGTAAGCGCTGGGCGCTCGTCGGCTGCGCCGTGCGTCGCGTCGCCCCGAGCGCGATCGCGAAGAGCGCCGCTGTCACCCACGCGAGACGCATCGAGACCGCCATCGCGCGCTCCTTCGCGCGAGCGCGCGAACGGTGACGGCTGCGTGCGAATCGTGGGCCCGAAACGATGTGACATACTCTGACTGCAGTTGTTTGCCGGTGTCTCGTTCGATGAGCGATGGTCTCGTACATGACAGCCGCACACGCGCTCGGCGCGCCGGAGCTCGCCGCTCAGCCCACCGCCAACGATGACGCTTCGACGCGACCGGACCGCGTCGCGACGATCATCGTTCGTCGCGAGCCTCTGTGGCCGGGAACGGACCCCGTGACGTGCGTCGAGCTCCGCGACGGGCAAGATCACTTGATCGAGGTCTTCGACGGGAGCGACGGGCTCTCGGTCCTCGGCGAAGCCATCGAGCACTGCCGCGCCTCGGGGATCACCGTGACGTCCATCGTCGAGATCGAGCCGCCAAAGCCGCTCAGCCACGCGCAACGCGCGCGACAGCGAGAGGCCGCGGTCGCCGCGTGGCGCGCCTTTCGCGAGTGATCGAAATCAACTGCGGTGCCATGGGCTCGCGTCGCGAGAGCGCTCGTGCTCTCGTCGGGCGATGGTTCAGCTCCTGGCGTACGAATCGCTGCGCGCGAACGATCGCGCTCGTCGGTCCGAGAAGACGCGATGACCGACCCTGTCTCGCGGTTTCGCTCGTTGTGTTCGCTCTCGTCGCTCGGCGAGGGCAGACCCACGCTCGTGCGCGCCGAAGGCGGCCGTCGGCTCGTGTGCATTCGTCGCGGCGATTCGGTGGACGTGCTCGATGACGAGTGCCCGCACGAGGGCCATCCGCTCTCGATGGGCGTGTATCGCGACGGAGTGCTCACGTGCCAGTGGCACAACTGGCGCTTTCGCGCGGAGGACGGCGAGTGCCTCGTCGGGCACGAGTCGGTGCGTCGTCACCCGTGCGAGGTCCTTCACGGCGAGGTGTTCGTCGCGGTCGACGGAGACAACGCTCGCGAAGCGACCGAGCACGAGCGCGCGAGGCACCGCGAGGACCTCCGTCGCGCGATCGACCGATGCTCGCTCGACGGCGCGGTGCGCGCTGCGCTGAGGCTCTCGCGGCTCGATCGTCCGTGGGCCGTGTGGCTCGTCGCGCTCGATCGCGTCGCGCGCCGGGCGCACATGGGGCCGGGCGACGCGCTCTCGAGGCTCCGCGCGGCGTGGGCCCTCTACGAGGCGAACGTCCTCTCGCTGCCGGAGGCGTGCGCCGTCGCGTGCGCGGGCGCGATTGATTTCGTGGCCGGTGCGCGCGCGATGCGCGAGCCGGTCGCCGTCGAGTCCGACGAAGACGCGAGCGCGGACGTCCTCGTGGCGCTCGCGGAGGAGCGCGTCGAGGACGCGGTGGCGATGGCGCTCGGCTTGCGCCCCGAGCGCTCGTTCGAATTCGTGTGTCGCGCGTGGCTCTCGCCGTGGCTCTCGACGCGGCTGTGGGACGGCGGCTTGCTCCTCGCGCGCGTCGAGGACGCGCTCGCGATCTTTCGACGGATCGACGCGGACGTCCTCGCGTTGCGCGCCGACGGAGCGCTCGAGTCCGCGCTCGAACGCGAAGAGCTCGGGCGCTACGTCCTCGCCGCGGTGCTGCGCGGCGCCGCGAGCGCCGTAGCCGACAGCGAGCTCCCTGGGTGGAGGTCCACGCGCCAAGCGCTGCTCGACGCGCGCTCGATGCGCGCGACCGACGAGGCGCGCGCGATCGCAGCGGACGCGCTCGCTGTTGAATTCATGGGCTCGGAGGCGCAGGCCCTCGCCGCGACGCGGAGCGCGGTCGAGCTCGGCGCGTCGCCCGCCACGCTCGCGGCGATCGAACGCGCGCTCGGCGTCGCCTCGGTCGAGCGGCTCGCCCGCTACGATCTGCGCTGGTCGCGTCGGCGCACGGTGAGCCCCGTTCGCTGCATCGACGTCGGCGCGGCGGCGCGCTCGGCGCGGGCGCTCGCGGTGTTCGGTCCGACCGTCTCGACCGCGCAGCGCCTCGCGCTCTCGATCGCCACCACCGGCCTCGTGGGAAAGCTGCGCCGCACCAGCCTCGACGCGCGTCCTCCCCCCGACACCACGCATTCGCTCGCGACGCTCGCGGCCCTCGTTCGACGCGGTTGTCTCGCGGACGCCTCGCTCCGAGCCGAGTCTGCGCCGCTCGCCTTCGCGCTGTGGTCTCTGCACGTCGAGCACGGCGTCGCGGTCGAAGCCTGCGCGGCCGCCGCGCAACGAGCCTTCGTCGAAGACGCGCCGCTCGACCTCGGGCGCATCGCCGAAGTGTCCGAGCTGCGCACGAGCCGCGATGGCCACGGCGCGCGCCGACCTGGGGCGCTCGAGTGAGCCGCGCGGGCTGTTAGCAACGCAACGCTCGAGGTCGCGCGGCTGCGAATTGTCTGCAAAATAAGCGGCGTTCGCGCTGGCCAGAGAGTTGTATGTTCCCCCGCGCGATCGAGGTCATTGTGGACTGCATTCACCGTTGTCGTGCGTTGGCGATCGGGCTCTTTGTGCTCTGTGGGTCGAGCGTCGCGCACGCGCAGAGCGCGCCTCCGACGGCCACGGCGTCGGCGACGACCGCCACCGCGACGACGGCCGTCGCGCAGCCCCCGACGACGACCGCTGCGCCACCGCCGACTCCGCGCGAGGTCATCTATGCCGTCCAGGGGGCGATGCTCTCGCCGACGGCGCGCTATCGGCACTTGTCGTACTCGCTGCTCGGGGGCGCGACGATCGGCGCTGGGTATTCACCAGCGATCAACACGACCGTCGGCGCGGACGTCTCTGCGGCGGCAGAGTTTCGTGTGCTGTTTCGAGGGATCGTCATCGCTCCCTCGCTCGGGCTCAAGGTCACGGGCGTGCAGCTGCCCAACGCGCCGACGGGCGCAGCGCTCGGAATGCTCGCGGTCTTCGGCGTCGGCGGCGGCTATCAGTTCGGGCTCAACAACAACCTCGCGCTCGGCGCCGTGCTCGGGTACCGCGTGTCGTTGCTCGTCGCGGGCGGAGTGCAAGCTTTGCACACGGTGACGATCGATGTTCCGCTGACGATTCACGTCGGACAAAACGGGATCATCGAGCCCTTCGTTCAAGGGGGGATCTCGATCGGCGAGCTCGCGACGATGCCGAGCCCCGGAGCGAACAATCGCGTGCTCGCGCTCTACTCGGGCGGGGCGCGGTTCGGGGTCACGTTTTAGCGCGTTCGAGTGTAGCCTCTGCGCCCGTGCGACGGACGCTCGGTCGATACGAACACTGCATCGCGATGGCGGCCGCGATCGTGAGCGCGACCGTAGCTCGCGACGCGCACGCAGACACGCCGCCGCGATTGCTCACCGCGCCCGATGTGCGCGTACCCGCGAGCGCGACGCTGCCTTCGGACGCCGCGGTGCTCCTCGAGATCACCGTGACCGAGTCGGGCTCCGTGGCGGATCCGGTGATCGTTCGCGGGATCGACGCGGAGACGGACGGGAGCGTGCTCGACGCGTCGCGCGCGATGCGCTTCGAGCCCGCGCGGCGCGACGGCGAACCGGTGCGCGTGCGGGTTCGATTTCGATTTCGTGTGCGTCGCGAAGAGTCCGCCAACGGCGCTCAATCGACCGGCGAAACCCCTGGCGCTTCGGGCACGAGCGGCGCGCCCGTCCATCGCGCTCCGACGAGGGTCCCGGACAATCCCTTCGGTCCCGCGCCAGCCCGCGCAGCGACGGCGCAGCCGCGTGTTTCGCGCGGACCGCTGCGGGGCTCCGAGGGCGACGAGCAGAGCGTCACCGTGCGCGGCGTTCGCCCAGAGCCCGGCGCTGCGACGCGCGAGATCCTCCGCGCCGAAGAGATGACCACGGTGCCGGGCACCTTCGGCGAGCCGCTTCGCGTGGTCGCGTCGATGCCGGGCGTCGGGCGCTCGCCGTTGGCGGTCGGGTTCTTCCTCGTGCGAGGCGCGTCCTTCGAGAACACGGGGTTCATCGTCGACGGGTTTCCCGTCTTGAATTTGTATCACTTCGGCGCGGGACCCTCGGTGATCGCCTCGCCGTTCGTCTCGCAGCTCGAGTTCAACCCGGGCAACTATCCCCTCGCGTACGGGAGGTTCAGCGCAGGCCTGATTCAAGTTCGAACGGACGTCCCGAGACCACAGGCCCCGCGCGCGATCGTCGAGGTCGATCTGCTTCGCGCAGGGGGCTTCGTCGCCGTTCCCGTCGGCCGCACCGGGTCGCTCTCGTTCGGGATCCGCCGCAGCTATTTCGACCCGTTTCTGGCCCTGGTCGCGCCCGGCGTCTACGTGGGCTACGGCGACGCGCAGGCGCGCTTCGAGGTCAACCTCACCGAGCGAACGCGGCTCACGGTGTTCTGGTTCGGCTCGACCGATCGCTTCACCATCGGGCCCAACGGGCCGTGGCAGGCCAGTCCGTTTACCTCCGGGCTCGACTACGCGTTTTGGCGCGGAATCACGCGGGTCGAGCACCGCGTGTCGCCAACGCTTCGCATCGAATACGCCGCGCTCCTCGGCGGCGATCGCGTCGAGGTGCTCTCGAACCGACGGACAGGAACGACGCGCTCGAACCAGAGCTCGGTGCTCTCGGGCGCGGTCATCGGTCAGCGCTTGGGCGTCCGATACAACGTCAGCGCGATGCACGCGATTCACGCGGGAATCGACGCGCTCGGGCAGATCTACAACGTCACCGCGACCGAGCGCTCGAACACCGTGAGGCCGACAGAGCTCACGCAAGCCAGCGTCGCGGCGTACGTCGAGCACACGCTCAAGCTCGACCCGGTCGAGCTCGTCACGGGTCTTCGCGCGGACTACGTGCGCTACGCCGAGCACAACCGGCTCTTGCTCGACCCGAGGCTCGTCGCGCGTTGGCGCGCGCATCGAATGGTCACGGTGATCGCCGGCTCCGGCGTCTTTCACCAATTGCCCAACGCGCTGCTCATGGTGGCGGGCTTCTCGCTTCCTCCGCAGCGCGCGTGGCAGAACTCGCTCGGCGTCGAGCTCGACCTCGGCGCGCAGTTCGACGCGCGCGTGACGGGGTATTTCAACTACCTGTTCGACCTGCCTCCCACCGGGGGGATCACGCCGAGCATCAACGACCCCGGGCGGGACGGAGACATCGGCCTCGACGCCGGGACGCTGTTTCGAGGGCAGGGCAGGGCGTACGGCCTCGAGCTCTTCTTGCGGCGACGGCTCGAGCGAGGGCTGTACGGCTGGATCAGCTACACGCTCTCGCGCAGCGAGCGGTTTGCGCCAGGAGGTCCCGTGGAGCTGTTCAACTTCGACCAGACCCACGTTTTCAACCTGGCCCTCTCGTGGAAGATCAACGATCGATGGCGGGTCGGCGCGCGGTTTCAGCTCGCGACCGGAACGCCCGTGTCCAACATCGTCGGCTCGATCTTCAACACCGACGAGCGCGCGTTCGCGCCGTTTACGGAGATGGGCGTCGATCGAACGCCGCTGTCGAACCAGCTCGACCTGCGCGTGGACTACTCATTTCGTGTGTGGCGATTCAAGATGAACGCCTTCTTGGACGTGATGAACGCGTACAACGCGCAGAACGGCGACCTCGGGTGGACGTACCGGTACGACTACGCGGTGCGCGTTCCGGGCGGGGGAATCCCGATCCTTCCGACGATCGGCATCCGAGGTGAGCTGTGAGCGCGCGACGCGTCGCTTGCCTCACGATGGCGCTCGCGGTCGCGGGCTGCGCGCCTCCGTTTGCTGCGCCGAACTTCGTCGATCGCCCGAGGATCATCGCGGTTCGAACGAGCCCGCTCGTCGCCATGGCGGGGCAGACGCTCGAAGCGCAGGTGGCGTTCGGCGGAGCTACTTCGCTGACGGTGCGGCGTTGGCGCGTGTGCGTCCCCGCGCGGATCGATCCCTTTCCTGAGCAGCGCTGCGCGGACGGGCAGGGCGCGGTGGCGTTTACGCAAGAGGGCGGAGACACGCTTCGGTGGCAGATCCCGACGGATCAAGCCGAGCTCACGATGCTGCTCTTCGCGGCCTTCGTCGACGCGAACGGCAACGTCCCCAACATCACGACGGCGCTCAACCAGCTCCGCGCGAACGGCGCCGACCTCTTCGTGTACGTCGAAGCGCAGGCCCCCGACGGAACGATCGTTCGTGGCATCAAGCGAACGCTCTTCGCCATCGCCCCGCTGCGCTACACGCCCCTGACGACCTTGCGGTTTCGCTTCGCGGGCCAGCGCTTCGAGGCGCGAGGCGGGCAGTGTGTTCCGCTCGAAGGCGGAGAGCCGTTCGCGATCGCTGTGGGTTCGCGCAGCGTCGTCGCGATCGAGCCGCCCGCGATCGAGACGACCCTCGACGGCGCGCACTACGCGGATGGCGGGCAATTTCCAGAGATTTTCGAGGTCGCGGGGCTGACCGAGTGGGTCGCTCCTTCGGCCCCGTCCGTCGTGACACGGCACTGGGTCGTGGGGCAGCGAAACGTTCAGCGCGCGTCCGGGGCGGCGGTGAGCGACGTGCTCTTCTGTTCGTTTACAACCCGAACGGAGTGAGCCGCGTCGATGCACTTCGAGTGACGTCCGCTCGCTCATGGTGGTATCGACGCGTGGGTAGAGGAGCGTTGTCTATGAAGCAAACTTGGTTGTGTTCGTCTCGAGCACAGGCCGCCGTCGTCGCGTTGAGCGTCGCGTTGACCGCCTGTGGAACGCCGAGCGGCCCTGAAGATTCGGGCGTCGTTCGCGATACCGGCGTCGCGGTCGACAGCGGGATCGACACGGGCGTCGACACAGGCGTCGACACGGGCGTCGACACGGGCGCGGACGTCCCTCCGACGTGCGTCGCGGGCGAAATGTTGTGCAACGGCCGCTGCGCCGCGGTGCAGACCGACAACGCCAACTGCGGGATGTGCGGGCGGATGTGCGGCAACGGTCAGATGTGCCGCATGGGCAACTGCGAGACGACCTGTCCGATGGGGCAAGTGGTCTGCTCGGATCGATGCGCGAGCACCGACACCGATCGCGCCAACTGCGGCGCGTGCGGGACCGCGTGCTCGGCGGGCCAAGTCTGTTCGATGGGCCGCTGCACGGTCGAGTGTGCAGCGGGCTTGATGACGTGCGGCGGTGACGACGCAGGGGCGCCGCGCACGTGCGTCAACGCGACGAACGACCCGAGCAACTGCGGGATGTGCGGCAACGCGTGCGCCGCAGGACAGTCGTGCGTGATGGGCTCGTGCCAGCTCGTCTGTCCGATGGGACAGACCGCGTGCAACGGCCGTTGCGTCACGCTCGACACGGATTCGAACAACTGCGGGATGTGCGGCAACGCGTGCGCCGCTGGCCAGTCGTGCACGATGGGCGCGTGCGGCGTCGTGTGCGCGATGGGACAGACGATGTGCTCGGGCCGCTGCGTCACGACTGCCGACGACCGCGCGAACTGCGGGATGTGCGGACGAGCGTGCGCAGCTGGCGAAGTGTGCACGATGGGCGCGTGCGGCGTCGTGTGTCCGATGGGACAGTCGAACTGCTCGGGCCGCTGCGTCGCGACCGCCAACGATCCTGCGAACTGCGGCGCGTGCGCGCGTGCGTGCGGCGCGGGCCAAGCGTGCCTCGGTGGGACGTGCTTCGACGTCGTTCGAGGCTGCGGAACGGGCTCGGACGGCGACTTGATCGTGACGTCGAGCCGGACGCTCGCTGCGGGCAACTACAACTTCCGCAGGTTCTCTGTTGCGGCGGGCGCGACGCTCACGCTGACGGGCACGACGGTGACCGTCATTCGCGCGAACGCTGTGACGATCGACGGCACGATCCAGCTGAGCGGCGGCAACGGCGAGAACTCTGCGACGGCGACCGCGCCGAACGGCGGCAACGCCGGTCCTGGCGGCGGCGGTGGTGGCGGCGGCGGAAGCTGTGGCAACCCCAACGGCGTTGGTGGAATGCCCGGCGGCGGAAGCCCGACGGGCACGAACACCGCGGGCGGAAACGGCGGTCGCGCGGTGGGCGTGCCCGCGACGGTCGCGGTCGCGATCGGCGGTGACTTCGGTTGCGGCGCGAGCGGCGGCAGCGGTGGCAACAGCGTCGCGGGCGGCGCGGGGGCGAGTCCGTTTGGTGGGTGCACGTCGATGCCCGCTCCGACTGGCGGCGCGGCGTACTCGGACGCGATGCTCTCGATCTTCTCGGGCGGCGGCGGCGGTGCGGGCGGCGGAGCCAACGGCGGCGGCGGCGGTGGCGGCGGCGGCGCGCTTCGCATCTCGGCCGACACCGTCACGGTCTCGGCCACGGGCTCGATCCTCGCGGACGGAGGCAACGGTGGAACCAAGACCAACGGCGGCTGCGGCTCTGGTGCGGGCGGTGGCGGCGCGGGCGGCATGATCTGGCTCGAAGGCCTCACGAGCGTTTCGATCCGAGGGACTGTGCGCGCCGCTGGTGGCGCGGGCGGCGCTGCGGGCTCGAACGTCGCTGCGGGGCCTGCGGGTGCTCCTGGACGAATCCGCTTCGTGAGCCCAATGATCAGCGCGATGGGTACGGTCTCGCCGGCCGCGTCGCAGGCGACCTCTGCGCCAGTCTGCCCGTGAGCTGACGCGCGAAACAGGGGGGTGGCGAGACGCGATCGCGTCGCGAATCAGCGCTTCACCGCGCTCGTCGCGAAGGCCTCGCGCAGCGCGCTCGTCGCGCTGATGAGGCGACCGCGCACGTCCCATACGCCTTCGATCACGCGCTGCGAGCGCGAGACCTTCACGATGAACGGCGATTCAGTTTCGCCGACGCGCAGCGAGCCCTTCGCGGGTTTTCCCGGCGGATAGGGGACGCTCGAGCGGAGCACAACGTCGACGTCCTTCGCGTCGCGCACCTGCGCGGTGCCTCCGCCTTCCCACACGATGGGTCCTTCGGCTGTGACGATCTCGTCAGTCATCGCGGCGCGAGAATACTCTGGGCCGTTGTCGGACGGTCAGCCCTTTGCGCGGCGGTTGCTCAGCGCCGCGCGTGCTTCGCGTTCGGCCTCGCGCTCCTTGAGCTCTTCGCGTCGATCCGCGCCGTCCTTGCCCTTCGCGAGTCCGAGCTCGATCTTCACGCGCCCGTTCTTCAAGTACACGCGCAGCGGGACGATCGTGTAGCCCTTGGCCTTCACCTTCTTCTCGATCTTGTCGATCTCCTCGCGGTGTGCGAGCAGCGCGCGAACGCGCTTCGGCTCGTGGCCAAACGCCTTCGCGTACGCGTAGGGAGCGACGTACGAGTTGAGCAGCTGCAGCGTCCCGTTGCTCGAGACGTGGGCCCAGGCGTCGCCGAGCTCGATCTTGCCTGCGCGAATGCTCTTCACCTCGCTGCCGAGCAGGACGATCCCGACTTCGAACGTGTCGTCGATCGTGAACTTCGCGCGCGCTCGACGGTTCTCGGCGAGCGTTCGGTTCGCGCTGTCGGTCGGGGTGTTCGATGCCATGGCAACCGCGGGAGGATGGCAACGAGCCGCGGGAGCGCAAGGGATTTGTTCGAGTTCGATCGGCGCGGCGGCGACTCGTCAGCGATTCGCGACGAGCACTGCGCGCGCGACGGCTGCGCAGCGAAGCGTCGCGGGGGATCCTCGCTCGACTGCGGTTCGCGCGGCTTCGAGCGTCGCGCCTGTGGTCACGACGTCGTCGACGAGCAGCACGCGACGGCCGCGGACGGCCTTGGACGAGCGCAGCGCGAAGGCGTTTTCGACGTTGAGCGCGCGGGCCTCGCGGTCGAGCGTCGCTTGCGGCGCCGTCGCGCGACGCCGGACGAGCGAGCCGAACGCGATGGGCTTTCCGAGCGCGCGACAGAGCTCTGCGGCTTGGTTGAAGGTCCGCACGCGCAGCCGCGAAGGGTGCAACGGAACGGGAATCACCACGTCGATCTCGTCGAGCAGCGACCCGAGCGCGTCCGCGAGCAAGAGCCCCATCGCGCGCGCCGGCGCGACGCGGTGCCCGAACTTCGCGCGGTGCACCGCGGCGACGAGCGGGCCGTGCTGCACGTACGGCGCGAGCACCCCTCGCTCTTCGAGCGCGTCGCAGCGCTCGAGTTGTGATCGACACGTGAGGCAAAACGCAGGGGACTCAGCGGTTGGCTCGTCGCACGCGACGCATCGAGGCGGGGCGAAGAGCTCGACGAGGTCGACCATCGTCGCGCGGAGCAGCTGCAACGCGACGAGCGGCGCGCTGCGGGGCAGAGTATTCGGGCGGCGTTGCGAGGGCGAGTCGGACATGGGGCGCGATATCTCCGCCGCCGTGCCCGAGTTGCGTCACGGTCCGGACAATTCCTTCGACGCGGTCTTCGATGCTGCGGACGGGCTCTGTGGGCTCTGTGGGCTCGAAGCAGGGTCGAAGTTGGCGAGCGCTCTCTTGTAGTGATCGAGCTCGGCGTCCGTGAGCGGGTGTGCTCCGTAGCGCGCGGCGGCCCAGCGATCGGCCACTTCCAGGGCGAGGTTCGCGATCGGGGCGCGCGCGTCGCGCATGGCTTTGGCGTGGGCGACGAGCGAACGCGACGACGGCCGAGCGAAGCCCCGCGCCGCGACGGCCGCGTCGAACGCGCGCGCGAGGGCGATCGCGTCTCGCACCGAGCGCGTCTCTCCGGGGCCTCGCGCGCGGGCCCTTCGCGAGAAGAACCAGCCGAACCCAGCGGCCGCGACGAGGGCCCCGACGCCGATCACGTAGTGCGACGCGGGTCGCGCGTCGCGCGTGTCTCGCGCGTCGGGCAGCCCGTTCTGCGCGGTGCGACGGTGCGCTCCGCGGCTGCGACCGCCGAACTCGAGCCATCGCGCGGCGCCCTGAAAGAGCCGCAGCTGCGTGCTCAAATCGAAGCCGACGACGTAGCGACGCCAACGCGCGCGCATCGCCTCGATCACCGCGTCGACCTCCGAGAGCAGCCCCGTGGTTGGCGCCGCGGCTTCGCGCGCCGGCGGTGTGGGGTCGAACGTGAGCCACCCGTAGCGAGGATCGAAGACCTCGACCCACGAGTGCGCGTCGCCCTGTCGAATGGCGTAGAAGCGTCCGTAGCGATTGAACGTTCCCCCGAGAAAACCGGTGACGTTGCGCGTGGGGACGCCGCTCGCGCGCAAGAGCAGCGCCATCGCCGTCGAGAAGTACTCGCAGTGTCCCGCGCGCGAGCGAAACAAGAAGTGCTCGACGGGACGGTCCGCGCCGCCGCTCTCGATGTCGAGCGTGTAGCGAAACGAACGCAGGTGCTGCGCGACCGCGTTGGCCTTGTCGATGGCCGTGCTGTGCTCGCTCGTCAGGCGCGACGCGAGCGCGCGAAACTCCGGCGAAACGTCGGGCAATTGTAGGTATCGACGCGCGCTGGCCTCGTCGAGCGGCGCGCGATCAGCGCTCTGTTGCCCGAGGTCGTCCGCGATGAGCTCGGGGACGTAGGCGGTATAGACGAGCCCGAGGTCGTCCTGCGACGCGTATCGAACCTCGTTTGCAGAGTCGCGCGTGAGGTCCGGATACCGTGGATATCCAGCCTCCATTCGCGGGTCGACGCGAACGCGGACCGTCCCGGGAGGCAGCAAGAGGACCGGCGGATCGATGCCGTCGAGCGTGAGGCGATAGCTCACCTGTCGACGGAGCTGCTCGCCGCGGACGATGTGGAGGTCGTACTCGCCGGCGTCGCGCAGGACCGTCGAGCGCGAGAGCGAGCGACGGGACCACGCGTGGCCGTTGTAGACGTCGAAGGCCGCGCCGCGGAGGCGAAAGGGACGAACGGCGGGCGGGTTGTCGCCGAGGTTCGAGGGCTCGACGCGCAGGACGATCGTGGGGTCGTCGCGGATCGTTCCGTGGCCCGAGAGGTCGACCTCGTCGCCGAGGCCCGCGGTCGCCGCGCCGCGCGCCTGTCGCAGCGAGAACACCCCGAGTCCGATGCGAGGAAACAGCACGAAGAGAACGGCCGTGATCGCGAAGATGGGGACGCTCAAGAGCGAGCTGCCCACGAGCAATCCGGGGCCGACGACGCGGCGCGAACGGAGGATCCTCGCGACGTCGATCGGGACGCCCGCGCGACCAGCGCGCGCATCGGCGAGGTAATTCCCTTCGATTTCGCGTCGTAGGTGGCCGAGCGTGAGCGCCCACGGCAGCGTGATCACGAAGCCGAGGAAGCACAGGGCGTACGAGAGCCCCGCGCCGAGCACCGTCGCCGCGATCAGGTGCGCGAGCGCGAGCGCGGTGCTCTGCTGAAACTCCGCGGCGGTCTTTCGATACGCGAGCCGCGAGACCTGCAAGAGCGCCGCGAACTCGACGGCGGCGTCGAGCAGCCCGTGTCCGAGCAGCGTCGTGCGCGCGAACTGAACGCCGAGCGCCACCACGAGCAGCGTCGTTTGGAGCCGCGCGTACGAGCGCTTCTCGAGCAGCGGGCCTTCGGCCCACCAGCTCGCGATCACGCCCGCGGCTACGACCGCGCCGATGGGCCCTTGGAGCGCTCCGCCGCTCGCCAGCGCCAAGAGGCCCAGCACGGCGACGGCATACACAGCGACCTTGTGAACGCGTGCGAAGCGCATGGCTACTTCACCTTGACCTTGGTGGTGGCGTCCGGCTCGCTCAACGCGGGCGCTGGCGGGAGCAACGCGAGAAATCGCAGCGCGCGCTCGACGCCGTCGCCGCTCGGCGTCACGCGCAGAAACGCCTGTCGCCCGTTGCCGCCGTCCTGCGCGCGCAGCTCGAGCACCGCGCCGTTCTCGAGCGCGTGGGACGATCGCCACGCGACGCGACGGAGCTCCTCTTCGAAGAGCCCCGAAAATCCAGGGCGCTCGCGCTCTGCGGGCCCGTTGCGCAGGTCGATCTGGACGACCTTCGCGCCCTCGCTCGCGCGCTCGCGAACGATCACGGCGTGCACGGACTGGGCAGTCTTTTTCCAGTCGACTTCGCGGGCGGACTCTCCGTCGCGCAGCTCTCGAAGCCCGTCGACGTCGCCGCGCCCGCGCTCTTTTTTGGAGCTGGCTCCGCCGCGGTCCATCGCGCGCGCCCTCGGGACCTCCGACTGCGCCAGCGGCGAGGGAAACACGACGTGCTCGTCCTCGAGGTCGACCTCTCGCCACTTCTCGAAGAGCCCGAACGGAAACCGCGTCGCAACGCGCAGCCCCACGTAGCGCTCGCGGCCCCGAAGCGGCGCGACGCGACGATACGCCGCGGTCTGGCGCGCCCCAGCGCTCACTTTCAAGAAGTAGCAACGCTTGTCGGTCACGCGATGCTCGATGCGGTCTTCGACCTCGACCGAGTAGCTCGGCGCCCACTTCTTGTTGTTGTGGACCTCGATCTCGACCAAGAGCGAGGTGCCCGCGAACGCCCGGCGCGGGAGCCGTCTCTTGAATGTCAGCCCACGTAATGCCACCTCGGACAGCACGCCCGACAGCACGATCAGAGAGAGCATCAACCCGAGCACGAGGTAGAGGAGGTTGTTGCCCGTGTTGATCGCGGCCACGCCGACGCCGAACGTGACGAAGGTGAAGAACTTTCCTTCGCGCGTGAACCGCAGCCGGCGGGGAGGGCGCGTGAGGCGGGTCCTCCAGTTTGGCGCTGGACGAGGTCGGTCGTCTCGGCCCGAGGGGGTCGCGGTCGCTGAGGGGGCTGCCATCGCAACGGAGAATCGTAGTACCGATCGCGCGGTGCAACACGGGATCACGGCGGATGCGCTCCAAACGTTGGCCGCGTGGGCTCAGTCCGCGGGCCTCGACGGGGGGCTCGACGAGCGTCGGTCGCGTGCGTTGGTCACGGCGTTGATGCCCGCAGAGCTCGGCGAACGCGCGGTGATCGCGCGCGTGACCCCCTCGGCGGAGCCGGTGTCCGTCGCGTCGCTCGGGCAGCGGTACGAGGCGTTTCTCGCCATGACGCGGGCCCGGTCGAAGAAGCGCGCGGGGACGTTCTACACGCCTCCGAAGCTCGCGCGCGAGCTGTGTCGTCGAGCGCTCGAAGGGCGCTCGGTGCGTTCGGTGATCGACCCGGCGTGCGGCTCGGGCGCGGTGTTGCTAGAGGCGCTCGCGTTCGTCGAGGCGTCTTCGATCTACGCCGTAGACCTCGATCCCGTGGCCGTGTGGTTCGCGCGCGTCGCGCTTTCGCTCGCGTCGAAGAGCACGGACGATCAGGACATTGCGCGGTGGATCGATCGCGTGCGCGTCGGGGACGCGCTGCTCGGCGCGCCGTTCGACCGCGAGACCACCTTCGACGCGGTCGTGGGAAACCCGCCCTGGGTCTCGTTTGCGGGGCGCGCGGCAGAGCGACTCGACGAGGCGCACAAGCGCGCGTATCGACAGAAGTACAGGGCTTTTTCGGGGTTTCCGACGGCGCACGGGATGTTCATCGAGCGCGCGGCGCAGCTGCTCGCGCCCGGAGGGAGGCTCGCGTTGCTCGTTCCGACGACGGTGGCGGACCTCGATGGGTATCGCGCGACGCGCGCGGCGCTGGCCGAACGGGCGAACGTCGACGAGCCGATCGTCGAGCTCGGGTTCGAGCAGTTCGACGGGGTCGTGCAGCCGACGATGATTTTGTGTGCGACAGCGCGGTCCGAGCGAAGCGACGAGCCCGAGCCGCACCGACGGTGGTCCGTCGCGAGCGCGCGCGCCTCGGAGCCGCGTCCGTTGCTCGCGCCGTCGCTGATCGCGAGGCTCGACGCGCTGCCGCGCTTCGCCAAGGACACCTTCGGCGAAGGCGGCTTTCAATCCGCAGGAACGATCGCGAAATCTCACCTCGGCTCCTTGGGTGAACACCGCTTCGTCGTCCCGCTGCGCGAGGGCGCCGACGTCGTCGCGTTCGCGTGTCGCGCGCCCTCGATCGGGCTCGACCCGGACCCAACGGCGCTCTCGGCCGCGCGGTGCACGCTGCGTCCGCAGAGCTTCTACGATCGCGTGACCGTGCTCGTGCGGCAGACGGCGCGGTATCCCATCGCCTGTCGGCACGATCCGCGGTTTGCGTTTCGCAACTCGCTCTTGGCAGGATTTTCTCAGGATCCCGACGTGCTCTGCGCGCTGCTCAACAGCTCGCTCCTCCGCGCGTGGCACCTCTCGACGCAGCGCGACGGACGCCAAGCGGTGTTTCCGCAGATGAAGGTCGCGCACTTGCGCGCGCTTCCGGCGCCGCCCGAGGGAGCTTCGCTCGACGCGCTCGGCGCGCTCGCGCGCGACGCGGAGAAGCATCAACGAGCGAGGCTCGAGCTCGGCCGGGCGTTTGCCGCGCGGTGGGGCGCGCCCGAGCGGGCCTTCGACGTGATCGACGGCGCGGTGGCGGGGAGCCCCTCGTTCGCTCGTTCGCGGCGGGACCCCGAGCAGCGACGGGCGTTCGAAGAAGCTGTCGAGCGAGCGCGTGATCACTGGACGCAAGCGCGCGCGGCGATCGACGCCATCGATGAAAACGTGTGTCGGATCTACGGCGTCGCCGACGACGAGCGAGCGTCGATCCGCGCGGTGCTCGAATTCAAGTGACCGTTACTCGGGGCGGGCGACCGCGTCACGGACGCCCAGCCACGCCTCGAACGACTCGATGAGCGCCCCGGAGTCGTTCGTCACGCCGCGTCGGTAGTCGGTCCCGCCCTCGATCGCGAACGCCGCGCCTCGGCGAGCCAGCACGCGGACGATGTTCATCGCGACGAGGCACCCGTCGGGGCCGAGCTTCTTGGCGCGCGCGCGGACTTCTCGCTCGAGCACCGCGCGATCTCGCAGCTGCAGTCGCGCTTGCTCGAACTGCGCGCGCACTTCGTCGCGGAGCACGGTCGAGCCCTGCGCGCCGAGCTCCTCGCCGAACGCTCGCCACTCGTCGTCGGTGATCTCTCCGTCCGCTGCGATCGCGAGAAACGCCACCTCCGCGAGGACCTGCGGAAAATCAACGCTCCCGCGGTTGATGTCGATCGGCAGCCGAAACGTCTGCGCGAAGTCCGAAATCGAGAACTTCGAGCGGACGCACAGGTACGAGACGAACGTGAGCGACCCGCCGAGGATGATGAAATCGCCGAGGAGCGTCATTCGCGATCACTCTACCGCGTTCAGGACGCGCGCGAGGCCGGTCGCACGAACCGCGTGTTCGCCCATGAAGACGACCACGGTTGCGATGGTCCCGTCCTGGTCGAGCTCGATGACGTGGAGCGCGTCCGCGATCCACGCGCCGTCTTGGAGTCGATAGGCTGCCAACGTGAGCGCTCCGTTGCACGAGGGCGCGGGGACGAGTCGAAAGCGCATGCCCAGCGCGAGCAAGAAGCCCTCGTAGAACGCGACGATGTCCGCGCGGCCATCGAACCAGGTCGACACGGGCGGCATCGAGAGCGTCGCGTCTTCGCAGAGCGCGGCGGCGAGCGCGTCGGCGTCGCCCGACTCCCACGCGCGTACGTAGCGTTCGATCGTCGCGATCGCGCGAGGGTCCGTGACGTCTCGGCTGCGTGCTCGCTTCGGTCGCGACTGCTCGTCGATCGTGGCGCGAGCGCGTTGGAGCGCGCTGTTCACCGCGGGGACGCTGGTCTCGAGCACCTCGGCGACCTCGCTCGCCTGCCACCCCACGACGTCGTGGAGCAAGAGGGCTGCGCGCTGCGTCGCGGGCAACCAGTGAAGCGCCGCGACGAACGCGAGCGCGACGCTCTCGCGTCGAGACATCGAAGCCTCGGGGCTCTCTCGCTCGTCGATTGGGCCGTCGAAGAGAGCAGCGTCCGCGCAGGGCTCGATCCAGACGGGGTCGAGCACGGGCGGCGCTGGCGGTTCGTGCGGGTTCGATCCGCGTTCGGCGCGCGCAAACGACGGGATCGATCGGGCCTTTCGTGACGCGAGCGCGTCCAAGCACACGCGCGTCGCGATCGAGAGGAGCCACGACCGCAGCGAGGCGCGCGCTTCGAACGACGGCAAGTGACGCCACGCGCGAACGAGGGTCTCTTGCAGCGCGTCGTCCGCGTCCGCGCGCGAGCCCAACATGCGATAGCAGTGGGCTCGGAGCAGCGGCTCGTGCGCGAGGACGAGCGTCGTGAAGGCCTCGTTCGACCCGGCGCGCGCCGCGTCGAGCGTTGAGTTTTCGAGGGGTTGCATCGGTGCCTCTGGGGACGCGGCGATGAAAAACGCTCGTCGCGACGATTGTGCGATGAGTTTGCTCCGCCCGGGGAGTCAGCGCCTTCGAAACCACTCGAATCACGACCGCGACGCCCCGTTGGAACGCCTCCGCGCGAAGATCAATTTGCTTGGTAAATTCCAAGTGATCGTGCGTTGCGCGTCGCCGACGGAGTGCGTCGCGAGAGGAGAAGCACGCATGGCAATCGTTCAGATCACGGCGATGTACGGGGCATTTCACGGCCTGATGAACGTCGCGCTCGCGGCCAACGTCTCGCGCGTCCGCGGAAAGACCAACATTTTTCTCGGCCTGGGAGACAGCCCCGAGCTCGTGCTCGCCGCGCGCAGACACGGAAATCACGCGGAGTACGCCGCGCTCTTCTTGGTGCTGCTCGCGCTCGCCGAGCTCTCGCACGGATCGGCCACGGTGCTCCACGCCGCGGGCGCGGTCTTCACCGTGGGTCGGCTCGCGCACGTCGCGGGCATCGGCGACAAACCCTCGGGCGCGCGCGCCATCGGAGCGCTCTTCACCTGGGTCGCGATCGCGATCGCCGCTGTGTACGCGCTCGTCGCGTCGATGAGCGGGAGGTGACCGATGACCACCTTCGGAAAGAACATGCTCTGGTCCGTCGATCGCGCGCAGCGCGCGGTCGTTCGTCGCGGCTTCGAGGTCGTGCTCGGCTGCGCGCGCCGATCGCCGAGCGACGCGCTCGACCTCTTCGACTTCGATGATCACGCGATGGTCGCTGTGTCCTATCGCGACGCGTCCTCGGTGCTCACGGCCGCGCAGCAACACGACGGAGGCGCGTGGCTCGAGTTCTTCGTCGCGGACCCAGAGTCCATCGCGGACTCGCTCGTTCGAGAGGGATTTATCAGGGTGACCGACGGTCAGACGTCGCATCCGTACGTGCAGGTCCCCGGAGGCGGACCGGTGTTTCGCATCGCGCATTCGGGGTGAGCGAGCCGGGACTGCGCTATCGTCGGACGCATGGCGACTCGAACACGGCTCGTCTCGGGGATGATTCTCGTGCTCGCGAGCGCACACTGCGCGAGCACGACGGGGCATCGCGCGAATCACGATCGGATGCGATTGGTGAGCGCGTCGCTCGCGTCAGCGCGGCCGACGTTTGTCGCTCCGCCGGTCGTCGAAGAGACCTTCGCCGAGCTCGCGCGAGAGATCGCCGAGCACGATCGCGCCAACGAAGGGCGCGGCGATTGGGGGCCGAGCGCGTGCGCGACCCTCGCCGAGCGACTCGAGCGCGTCGCGCGCTTCGGTCCGAGAGCCACCGCGGGCGACGCGTACGCGGCGGCGCTGTTGGTTCACGAGCGATGCAATCGGCCCGAGCGAGCGCAGGCCGTTCTCGCGCGGGCCGAGGCGCTCGAGCCGCTTTCGTGCGGCGTGCTCGTGGCGATCGGCCTCGCCCACGAGCGCGCAGGGCGCTTCGAAGTCGCGCAGCGAAGGTACGCGAACTCGTTTTGCGTCGAAGGCACGGTGCGCTTGGGTCGCCTGTCGCGCTCGCTCGCGACGAAGCTGCCCCCGAGGCTCGCGGCCCTCACGCGGGCGAGCGCGATCACCGCGTTTCGACAGGCGCTCAGAGATCAGCCGACGGACCCTCGCGCGCTCGCGGGACTCGCGCAGGTGTACCTCGACGAGGCGCGCGCCAACGGGACGCCGCTCGCGTTGACGAGCGCCGAGAGCGCCAGCGCAAACGCCGTGATCCACGCGCGGACGTATCCCGTGGACTCGCCCGCGGCGCGCGAAGAGCACGCGCACATCGCGCACGCGCGGGCAGAAGTGTTGGCGGCGCTCGGCCGAATCGCGCCGGCGATCGACCAGTACCGACGCGCCGTCGAGTTCGCGCCGGACGCCTACGAGCCCCGAATGAACCTCGCGAGCTTGCTCATCAACTCGCGCGATTTCGCGTCCGCAGCCGATGAGCTGGCGATCGTGGTGCAGCGATTTCCGACGTACGACGCGCTCGTTGCGCAGGGCGTCGCGCTCGCGCATCTCGGTCGCCGTGGCGACGCCGAGGGCGCGTACGAGCGCGCTCGCAGGATCGAGCCGGATCGACCGGATGTGTTCTTCAATCTCGCGGTGCTCTACGCGCACATGGGGCGGAGCCTCGAAGAGCTCAACCGTGGAATCACCTTCGCGCAGGTATTTGCGCAGAAGGTACAAGCGAGCCCGGATCCCCAGCGGTATGCACAACGAGTCGCGTGGATCATGCGCGAGGCGGCGATCGTTGGGGGGCGGTGGTATCGCCTGACTGGCATGAACGCCGCCGCCGCGATGAACGCCGCCAATTCGCAGACCGCTCCTTCGTCGCCTTAGCCCACGCGCTCGATCACGTACGTCGGTTGCACTGTGGATCGCGCGAGCGTCGCGCGGCTCGTGACGCCGGTGAGCACGAGCGCCGACGCGAGCCCTGCGTCGTTGGCTCCTGCGACGTCCGTGTGCAGTTGATCGCCGAGCATCACGCAGTCGCGCGTCTCGACGCGCGAGCACGCCTCGTCGAAGATGGATCGCGAGGGTTTTCCCAGAACATCGAAGCGAGGGGCCGTTGGGCCGAGGCGAAGCGCGAGCGCGTGTTCGAGCATCGTCGCGAGCGTCCCCGCGGTGAACGCGAAGCGGCCATCCTTGGACGGGTACACGAGGTCGGGGTTTGCGACGACCATCGCCACCGATCGTCCCGCCTCGAACGCGCGCAACAGATTGGTCAACACCGCGTCCATCGTCGCGAGAAAGTCGAACCCGCGCTCGTCGCACAAGACCAACGCGTCGATCGTCGTCTCGAGGATCACGTCGGGTTCGTTTGCGATCACCTCGCCGCCGGCCTCGCGGACGTACAACGACGAGTCGCCCGTCCCGAGGACCACGCAACGGCCGCCAGAAAGACCGTGTTTTTGAAAATAGGGGCCGATGAGCATCCCCGACGAGAGCACGCGGCTCGGCGCGATCTCGATCCCAAACGATCGAAAGCGCTTCGAGGCCGTGTCCGCCGAGCGCGAGGCGTCGTTGGTCACGACGAGGTACGGCCTGCGCGCTTGTTCGAGCATCGCGATCGCCGCGCCCGCCCCGTCGAGGCCGCCGTGCCCGTCGACGAGCACGCCGTAGGCGTCGAAGAGCAGCGCCTCGTGCTTCTCGGTCAGGCTGCGAAAATCCAGGTCTACTGGCGATGCGCTCACGCGGTAGCCTTCTCGTCGAGCCGCCGCTGCGCCACGAGGCACATCGCTTCGACCGTGATCAACGAGAAGAGCATCCGCGGCGTGATCTTGCTTCGGTCCTCGACCGTCGAGAGCGCGGGCAGCCAGGTGGCGAGCCGCGCGACGACGGCGTCCGTGAGAAACCCGCCCTGCATCACCTCGGGAGAGCTGAAATCGAGCCGCGTCAGCCACTCGAACTCGCTGCCGCGCACTTGCACGTCGAGCGCGCGCTCGAGCTGAAACACGATGTCGACGAAGTCGAGCGAGTCCGCGCCGAGGTCGTCGACGAGCCGCGACCCGAGCGCGACCTGCGCGGGCTCGACCATCAAGCTCTCGGCGACGCACACGCGAACGGCCTCGAACACGTCGTCGCGCACCGTGGGGGTTGTCGAAGTTGCAGTGCTCATCACTCTCGATCTCCACCGATCCAGCGAAGGACCTGCGCGGCGGGCTTGCGCTCGGTCTTTCGTGGCTCTTCGTCGGGATACCCCACTGCGACGAGGGCGAGAAGCTCCCACGAGCCGGGAAGCTCGAGCAGCGCCGAAAGCTCGTGCGCCGCGACGAGCGGGCCTGTGAGGGCCGAGGCTCCGAGGCCGAGGGACGGGGCCGCGAGCAAGAGGTTTTCGAGCGCGAGGGCCGTGCTCACGTGGGCGCTTCGGAGCTCCATGCGCTCGATGCGCGCGCGGGCGTCTGCGGGCAACGAAGGGAGCACGAGCTGCGACAAGATGGGCGTCGCGCGGCAGGTCGGCGCGATCACGCACGGAGCGCGCTCGAAGCGCGTGAAGTACTCGCCGTACGCGCGAAACGCGTCGATCCCCGACGGGTCCATGTTCTCGAGAATGCTGTCGATCTCGCGGCGAACCGCGCGCGCCATCGCCGCGATCACCGCGGGATCGCGCACGACGACGAAGCGCCACGGCTGCTTGTTCGAGGCGGACGGCGCGGTGATGGCGAGCGAGACGAGCTGCTCGATCAACGCGCGCGGCACGGGCAGGTCTTTGAACGCTCGCACGGACCTTCGCGCGGTGAAGTGCGCTTCGATCGAGAGGGCGCTCGGGCTGAGCGCAGGGGCGTCGGGGGTGTCGGTCATCCGAGGACGTAGCCGCAGTCTACGTCGACGATCGCTCCGGTGATGGCCGATGCGTCGTCGCTCGCGAGGGATCGAACGACGCGGGCCACTTCGTCCGCGCTCACGAGCCGCGCCATCGGAACCCTCGCCTTCACCTCGTCGCCCGCGAGCGCGAGCGCCCCGGTCATCATGGGGCTGTCCACCGGGCCTGGTCGCACGCCCACCACCCGAACGCCCTTGCGCGCGTACTCGACCGCGAGCGCGCGAACGAGCCCTTCGACGCCAGCCTTGGCCGCGGCGTACGCGCTCTGTCCTCGGTTGGGGCGCTGCGACGCGACGCTCGAGACCATCAAGATCACGCCCTTGCGCTGCCGCAGCATCGCGGGCAGCGCCGCGCGCGCGCAGAGCATGGGACCCATCAAATCAACGGCGACGATGTCGGCCAGCGTCGGCTCGTCGGTCGACACCAAGAGCCCCGGCTTGAACGTCGCCGCGTTGCACACGAGCACGTCGAGCCCGCCCGCGACGCGCACGAAGGTGTCGATTCCATTTGAGATTTCGCTGGGATTTCGGAGGTCGAAGGGCACGCGCACCGCCGTCGGCCCAAGCGACTCGCGCAGGGCCTCGGCGCGCTCGACGCTCGCCGCGCCCTGGTGGTGCACGCCGATGGCTGCGACGCCGTGTTGCACGAACGCGCGGGCGATGGCCGAGCCGATGGTCCCGGTGGCGCCGGTGACGAGGACGCGGGCGCTCACGACGGGCGCTCGACGCGCGAGGGGTGGCCGAGGACGATCGCGGCGTTCATTCCGCCGAAGCCGTAGGAGCACGAGAGGACGACGCGCTGCTCGACCTCGCGCTTGTGGTTGGCCACGTAATCGAGTCTGCACGCAGGGTCGGGATCGTCGAGGTTGATCGTCGGGTGAAGGACGCCCGCGTTCATGCACTCGATCGCCGCGATGGCCTCGACCGCGCCCGCGGCAGAGATCAAGTGGCCGATCATCGACTTGGTCGAGACGACGGGGACGCGCGAGGCGCGCTCGCCGAGGAGGGTCTCGAGCGCGGCGGACTCGGCAGGGTCGTTCTTCGGCGTGGAGGTTCCGTGGGCGTTGACCGCGTCGATGGCGTCGGGCGTGAGCTCGGCGTCGCGCAGCGCGCGCTCCATCGCCGCGAGCGCGCCTTTGCCTTGCGGGTGCGGCTCGGTGATCGCGTGCGCGTCGAGCGAGTTTCCGTAGCCGAGGACCTCGGCCAGAACCGTGGCTCCGCGCGCGAGGGCGTCTTCGAGCCGCTCGAGCAAGAGCACGCCCGCGCCTTCGCCGAGCACGAAGCCGTCCCGTCGTCGATCGAACGGGCGCGAGGCTTTGGCGGGTTCGTCGTTGCGTCGGCTCATCGCGTCGAGCGTGCAAAACCCCGCGAAGCCCAAGGGGTTGATCATCGAGTCCGTCCCCCCGCAGAGCGCGTAGCGCGCGCAGCCCGAGCGCACCGCGCGAAACGCCGCGCCGATCGCGTCGGTCCCCGCGGCGCACGCGCTCACGTGAACGTCGTACGGCAGTCGACAGTCGTACCGATGCGCGATGCGCTGCGCGGGTAGATCCGCCGCCGTCTGCATAAACGAGTACCGCTCGAGGCCCGACGTGGGCAGCGCGAAGCCCTCGCGCCGCGAGGCCACGAGGTCGTCCATCGAGAAGAGCTCGAGCCCTACCCCGAGCGAGACCATCCCGGCCCAGGGCGTGTCGCCGCCGGGGCGCGTGCCATTCGATTGACCCGCGGTCATCGTGGTTTCTGCGGCGCGGATCGCGAATGCTGTCTTGATCTCGACAGGCTCGAGCGCGCACGTCGCCAACGGAACCTCCGCCGCGATCCGCGTGACGAACCCGCTCGCGTCGAAGCGCGTGACGGGCCCGACGCCCGAGCGTCCTTCGAAGAGGGCTTGTCGAAACGCCTTCACGTCGTCGCCAAATGGCGTGACCAAGCCCGTCGCTGTGACCACCACGCGATGCGCTCTTCGGGTCATGCGAACACCTCCCACACGGCCGAGGTCTGCAATCGCTCGCGCGTCAGGAGGTCGTGCACGACGTTGCCCGCGCGTCGTTGCTCGACGCGCTCGGCGAGCGTCACGAGCGGCGCGGCGCAGCCCAGATCGACGCGCTCGGTGTCGAACACATCGGGGTCTTCGGGCCGATACCACGCGCTCTCGGGCTTCGCCGCGGACCCGTCGTACACGAGCGTCGGGACCATCGACCGCGCGAGGGCCTTCAACGTCGCGACGGGGCGCACGCCTCTCGCTCGCGCTGTGCTCTCGCGCTCGAGGACGATCATCGCGCCCGCGTCGCGGAGCTGCGCCGCGGCGACGGCGTGCGCGACGCGACCGAGGTGATGTTCGACGAGGAAATTTCGCTGGTGTGCGACGGCGCCGACGAGCGCGATGTCTGCGTCGCCGTCCAAGATCCAGTCGCGCGCGCGCTCGATGGCCGCGTACGTCTGCGCGGGGCCTGGGTAGGTGCAGAAGTACGGACCCTGCGCGCCGAAGTTCACGCTCACGTGAAACGCGGGCATGTTGGGCAGGCACCGAAACGTGAGCAGCGGGTGCGTCTTGCGCATTCCCTCGCTGGAGAAGCGCTTCATCGAGAAGCGCTCGTCTTCGACGCTGACGGCGAGGACGGGCTCGGTGTCCTTCTTGTCGAACGAGAGGTAGCCCACGCACATCGCGAGCCCGACGCGGGCGGATCGCTCGCGGATATGACCCTTGGTCAGACTGGCTTTTTCCAGCGATTGTGCGGCGGCCACCACGGCGAGGTCGTCCTGTGGCGAGAGGTACTTTCGGCTCTTTCGCACTTCGAGAAACGGCGTCGGGTCCACCTGAGTGATCGACGGGCTGTCGGGCGACGCGACGATCGCGGCGATGGCGCTGACGACGACGTTGTCGCTCATGGGAGCTCGACTCCTTCGAGTCCACGGGTCCACTGCTCGTAGAGCGCGCGACGCTCGCGGTGGACGCGCTCGAAGGGCACCGCGCGCATCGCGAACGTGAGCGTGCACCGGGCGGCCCTTTCGCCGTCGACCGTCGCTTCGCCGGCGATCCTCGCCGCGCCTTCCATCGCTTGCTCGAGCGTGACCGCGAGCTCGACGCGATCGCCGGGCACGACCATGCGCTCGAACTTCGCGCGATCGACCTGCGCGAGGATGGCTCTTCGCACGGACTCGCGGCCGTCGGTCGCGCGCTCCGCAGGGTCGCTCTTCTTCGCGGACACCTCTGCGAGCAGCCCTCCCACTTGCGCGAGCGACTCGATCAACAAGACGCCCGGCATCACCGCGTAGCCCGGAAAGTGATCCGCGAGATAGTCCTCGCTGAGCGTCACGCACTTCACCGCGCGCGCTCGCGCGCCCGGGACCAGCTCGATCACTCGATCGACGAGAATGAACCGCATGGGCCAAGCCCCTCCTTCGCGCCGAGCGCCTACGTTTGAAAGTCGTACACGCTCCCGAGACGCAGGATGCGCGTGAGCTCGTCGAGCGCGGTCATCGACTCGCGCGCGAGCAGCGGGTCCGAGAGGTCGTTGGGCGTGAGCCGGTCGCGGTAGTGTTTGTGCACCCACGCGTCGAGCTCGGCGGCGAGCGATTCGCTATAGAAAACCCTCGCTGAAATCGCGGTCGTTTCCTCGGGTTCGAGCGGCACGCGGAGGCGCAGGCACGCGGGCCCTCCGCCGTTGTGCATGCTCTGGCGCACATCGAGGTAGCGCACGGCGGTGACCGGGTTGCGCCCGGCCACCACGCGCTCGAGAAAGTCCTTCGCGCGCGGGGTCTCTTCGCTGTCCTTGGGCGCGAGGATCTCGATCGTCCCGTCGTCTTTTTCGATGAGCTGCGAGTTGAACGGGTACGCGGCGACGGCGTCCTTGCTCGGGAGCTCGTCCTCGGTCGCGAGCTCGTAGCAGAACCGATCGCCGAGCAGCTCGCGCAGCCGCACGATCACGCCGCGGAGGTCGTTGAAGGCGCGCTCGTGGAGCATCATGAAGCAGCCCGTCCCGACGGCGAGGACGTCGGTGTGAAACGCGCCAGCGTCGATTCCCTCGGCGGTTTGCTGGACGAACAGCGTTCGCTCGGGGTCGAGCTGGTGCAGCCTCGCGACCGCTTGGCTCGCCTCGAGCGTCTGTCTCGCGGGGTACTTCTTCGGACCCACGAAATCACCCCACGCGCGCCGGCCCCACGCGAACACGTGCACCGCGGGGCGGCCCGAGACAGAGAGCCGCGTGTGGTTGGCCGCGCCCTCGTCGGCGAACTGACCGCCGCCCGGCAGCGCGTCGTGCACGACGAAGCGGCTCGTGTCCGCGAAGATCGCGCGCAACACCTTCGTCGTCGTGTCGGCCTCGATCGCGCGATGGAACATGGCCTGCAAATTTGCAGGCGTCACGTGCAGCTTGTGGTCCTGCGTGTCCGCCGCGGGCGCGACCGTGGCCGCGTTGGCGGTCCACATGGCCGCCGCGCTCGACGCGAGCCTGACGAGGTGAAACGCCTCTCGCGAAGCGCGCGCGAGGACGTGCTCGTCGGACCCCGAGAAGCCCAGCGTTCGCAGCGCGCGAAGAGAGGGGCGCGGGTGCGGCGGGAGCACGCCCTGACCGATCCCGAGCCCGTGGACGAAGCGCATCTTCGCGAGGCCCTGGAGCGCGGCCTCGCGCGGGTTGCTCACTTGGCCTTCGTTGATGGTGCTCGCGACGTTTCCCGGCGCGAGTCCCCCGTAATTGTGCGTCGGGCCTACGAGGCCGTCGAAATTGAACTCGCGCATGCAGTGAGCCTCGAAGGGCTCAGAGCGTAGCGCTCGCGGCGTTGGGCGAGAACAACCGATCGAGCTCCGCGGCGTTGGGCGCCGTCTCGAAGCGCGGCGCGGGACCCGGGAGCGGGAGCCCGTCGCGCACGCGTCGATCGTAGTCGCGCTGGCCGAGTCGCATGATCGACAGGCGCAGATAGTCGGCCATCGCGCGATAGGCCTCGGGGCCCTTCGGCATCGAGCAGCGCTCGGCGAGGTCGATCGGCGCGCCGAAGGTGATCGTGACGGGCTGGCCCGTTCCGTCGAAATTGCTGCGGACCTGCGTCGCGAGGTCGCTCTGCAGCCCGATGATGAAGCAGGGAATCACCACGGGCTTCGCGTGGTAGATGATCTCGCCGATGCCCGCGTTCGCCGGCAAGAGCGTGTAGGGCTCGGCGCCTTTGTTTCGCGTGCCTTCGGGGTGGTAGCCGATGAGCGTCCCCGGCGTGCCCGCGGCCTCGGTGATGAAGTCCACGGTGTAGCGGTTGAAGGCCTTGCGCTCTTTCTCGCGAAGAACCGGCGGATACATCGCCATCGCCGACATGATCGCGTTGACGAGCACGCCGTCGGGTCGCTCGTAGAAGTACGCAGACCGCACCGGAAAGAACATCCGATCGACCCAGTCCGTGCTGCGCAACACGACGCTCGAGATCACGTAGAAATCGAACATCGTCAGGTGGTTGCACACGAACACCACGCCGCGCGAACGATCGATGTCGCGCACGTGTTGGAGACCGTCGACCCGCGTGAGGTTGTTGGTCGACAGGTAGACCCACATCTTACCCACCGAGTCGAGGAAGCGATGACCGTGCTTCTTCCACTTGGGGTCGCGATTGGCCTTGTCGGCGATGCGAAACGCGAGCTTCTCGAAGCCGCGAAGCTGGCTCAGCTCTTCTTCCGTCGGTTGCCGCATGACAGATCGGTGACACTACAGCGACCGGACGGAGAGAGTAAACTACCCCGAGCGGTCGCTGTTTCCCCGGTCAGGATTCTCGGGGCTGTGTCAGCAGATGGGCGGGCACGAGGCCGGGCTGAGCACGCACGCGCCGCGGCAGCAAATCCTACTCCCTGGGCACGCGAAGCCGCACGCGCCGCAGTTCGCCGAGCTCGACGAGATGTCGGTCTCGTAGCCGTTGGTGGGATTGCGGTCGCAGTCCGCGCGACCCGAGCCATCGCACGCAGCGCCTACGGTGCAGCCCTGAGGCGCGCAGTACGGAGTGTCCGACGGGTAGGCCGGGCACACGTAGCCGCACGCGCGGCAATTGTTCGTGTCGGTCGACAAGTTCGCGCAGTAGCTACCGCACGAGACCGCGGGCGAAGCGCAAGACACGCACGAGCCCAGCCGACACGCCGCGTTGCTCCCGCAGACCGTCCCGCAGCGACCACAATTGCTGGGGTCCGCGGTGATGTTGGCCTCGCACCCGTTGCTCGCGATGAGGTCGCAGTTTGCGAAGCCAGCGTTGCAGCTCGAGATCCCGCACGCGCCCGACGAGCAGCTCGCCGTCGCGTTGGCCGGAGCGCACACGCGCCCGCACCCGCCGCAGTGGCTCGTGTTGCTCAGCGTGTTGACCTCGCAGCCGTTGGAGGCGGCGCCGTCGCAGTTGCTGAAGCCCGTCGCGCACAAGCCGATCGCGCACGATCCGGCGACGCACGTCGAGCTCGCGTTGGCGAGCGCGCACACGCGTCCGCAGGCGCCGCAGTGGTTCGTGTTGGTGTTGGTGTCGACCTCGCAGCCGTTGGACGCGACGCCATCGCAGTCCGCGAAGCCAGGATTGCAACCGGCGATCGCGCACGCGCCCGCGGTGCACGTGACGAGCGCGTTTGGAAGCGCGCAGACGCGACCGCAGCCGCCGCAGTGGCTTCGGTTCGTGCGGGTGTCCACGCAAGCGCCCGAGCACAACACGAGCGGCGAGGTGCAGCTCGCAGAGTCGAGGATGCCTGTGTCGACCCCCGTGTCTCGACCGGTGTCGACGCCGGTGTCGCGACCCGTATCGACGCCCGTATCGACGCCCGTGTCGCGGCCCGTGTCGACGCCGGTGTCCATGCTCGCGTCGGCGCCCGAGCTCGTCCCGGAGTCCGACGGCGAATCGATCGACGAGTCGGGCAGCGATGAGTCGTCTTGAATTCCTGTGTCGCTTGGCGCGTCCTCGCGCGCGCTGTCCATCGTCGGGGCGTCGGTCGTCGGGGCGTCGGACGACGCGCTGTCCGATGGGGCGTCGCTGCCTCCGTCGCGGGACGGGATCGTGGTGCAAGCCACGAGCAACGTCGCAGTCGTGGCGAAGGAGAGCAGTCGAAGGTTCATTCTGCAAATGTACAAGCAAGCGCGCGTAGTGCGCGTCACAATGATCGTCGATCGAGCCACTGGGCGACGGGGGTGAACACGTCCGAGACGGCGTCGCGGCCGAGGATGAGGTCGAGGTGGTCGTAGTCGTGTCGTGTGCCGAAGCGGGCGCCGACTTGGAGCGTCTCGACGGGGGCCGTGATTCGTTCGGCGGCTTCGAGCACGGCGGTCGGCGGCGCGAGTCGATCGTGCGAACCGGCCACGATGAACGTCGGAACGGTGATCGACGCGAGTCCGTCGAGGTAGTCGAAGCGGCCGTCGTTGCTGTCGAAGGTCCCCGCGCGGAGCCAGCGGACGAATTGCTTGGAGACGCCCGAGGGGACGTCCGCGAGCGTGTTGGCCATCATGCGGCGAATCCAGCGGCCGTTGTAGTGCTCGCCGCGCAGTCCGCGCGAGAGCGCCCGCGGGACGCCGGGCCACACGAGCGGCGCGGCGACGAGCGCGAGCCATCGAAACGGCGTTCGCGCCAGCGACAAGAACGGCGAAAGCAGCAGCGGAAACGTCGCGAACGCGCGCGCCGCCGGGTGCTCGGAGAAGCGCACCGGCGAGCCGATCGTGGCGAGGCGCCGAACGCCCGCGCCCCGACGCGCGCCGAGAAACGCGTACGCGAGCATTCCGCCCATCGAGAAGCCGACCCAGTCGACCTCGTTCGCGCCGGTCTTTTCGCGGACGAACGCGAGCGCCGCAGGGACGTCGTGCGTCGCGTAGTCGTCGAAGCTCGCCTTCGCGATCGCCGTGGGTGGCGCTGCGTCCGCGCTGCCTCGGAGCTCCAAGAGCCACACGTCTCGGCCGCGCTCGGCGAACGCGACGGCGAACGAGCGCTTCTCGTGCAGCGCGAACGCGCGTCGATTCATCGCGAGCCCGTGGCAGAGCACGACCGGCGGGAGCCCTCGCGGCTCGCCTCGCGGGCGAATCCGAGACAGAACGATCGTGGCGCCGTCCTCCGTCGCGACGTCGTAGCTCTCGTCGAAGAACGCTCGCACGCGAAACACCCGCGCGCTGAGCGCGACCCACGCCCACAAGAACGCGACCGTCGCCGCGAGCAACGCGAGCGTCGCGAGCAAGAACGACACGCCGGGCGACAGGGGGTGCATCGCCAACGACGTTGCGCGGAGGTGCTGGCGGACCGCAAGCGAAAGCTGCGTAACCGACGAGCGCCGCGCGCAGTACACCGGGTGCCATTCGGCGGCGTTGGCGCTATGCGTTTGCGCCGAGCGCCTGACCCGCCGCGCTGCGGCAGTACTCCACGGAGGTGATCGATGTTCTTCTTCGCGAATCCGAGCGCGATGCGTATGCCCTCTCCCCAAGATGCCCTTCCGGGACGCGCCGAGCGCATGGCCGTCGCGCCCGCGCACGTGGTGCTCGGGACGCCGATGACGCCGCCGTTTCCGCCGGGCTTCGAACAGGCGTACTTCGGGATGGGCTGCTTCTGGGGCGCGGAGAAGCGCTTCTGGTCGCTGCCGGGCGTGTTCACGACGGCGGTGGGCTACTCTGCGGGCTACACGCCCAACGCGGACTACGAAGAGGTGTGCTCGGGGCAGACGGGACACGCGGAGGTCGTGCTGGTCGTGTGGGATCCCGCGAAGACCTCGTTCGCGAAGCTGCTCGAGACGTTTTGGGAGAGCCACGATCCGACGACGCCCAATCGTCAGGGCAATGACATCGGGACGCAGTACCGCTCGGGCATCTACTGCGACGCTGGGCACAAGGCGATCGCGGAGCGCTCGCGCGACGCGTACCAACGCGCGCTCACCGCAGCGGGAAAGCGCTCGATCGTCACGGAGATCGCCGAGCGCGGGCCCTTCTACTACGCCGAGGACTACCACCAGCAGTACTTGTTCAAGAACCCCAACGGGTACTGCGGCCTCGGCGGGACGGGCGTCTCGTGCCCCACCGGGATCTTGTAGCGCGCATCAGCGCGGCTCTGTGCGCTGAGCGAGTCGCGCGCGGGGGACGTCGATCGCGCGCGCTTGCTCGCAGCCGCGGCTCCCTTGCTCGAACGCGCGGCACGCGTCGGGGCGTGATTCGTACACCGTGCAATGGAACGTCATGGCGGTCACGCCGTCGGGACCGACGGTCGCACCGACGGCCAGCGCCGAACAATGACCGTCGGTCATCCTGAGAAACCACTGGGAATCGCGCTCGACGCCGACGAGCTCCAGCGATGGTCCGAGGCGCTCGCGGTCGACGCTCCAGAGCTCGATGTACCGAGGGTCGTCGTTGAAGCAACACGCGCCGCACGCGGTACAATCGAGCGATCGTGGTTTGCCGCGCTGTGCGGAGGCCATGCGTGTTCGAACAAGGTAGCGCAAAGATGAACGGTCCGAGCGGTCCGCCGCGACGCATGTCCAGCAGCTCTTCCGCCGGGATCGGCGCGCAGCGCTTGATCGGCAAGCACCGCGTGCTCTTTACGCCCCCGGACCTCACGAGGATCTTTCTTCACGGCGTGCTCGCGTACGACGAGGCGCTCGCGATTACGGCCTTCGAGCAGGCGTTTGTCTCGACCGCGACGCTGATCGAACTCGGCGACGGCGCGGTGGTCGACACGCCCGTGCGGCATCACTGGGTGCAGAGCGGGACGGGGCTCGCCGTCGATCGTCCGACCGTGGTGTACGGCGGGAGCGCGAGCGTCCGCGCGTCCTTCGAGCTCGTGCTCACAGCGATCGACGGGACGCTCGCCGGTGAGCGACGGTTTCCTGTGGCGATCGTCGAGAGCGAGCGCGAGGCCTTGTTCGAGCTGACGATCCTGCGGACCCGCCTCGCGCGCGACAGCATCTTGCCTCGGTAATTTGCAGACGAATCAGCGGGTGGCCTCACGGCTCGTCGAGGTCGGCGCCCGCGTCCGCGGCCCGCGGTCGGCTCGCGCCTTCGCGCGCCTCGCGGTCGGAGACGACGTCTCGCACGAAGCTCGTGAACGTCGCGCGAACGTTCACCGCGCGACCCGAACACGCGCCGCGCGCGGTGATCACCCCAGAGATTTCGTGGCCGATTTCGCGGGACGCGTGGCCGTACTCGACGGTGCCCGCGACCTGGCCCTCTGGGCTCTCGATCACGCGGCCGCCGGGCAGGACGATGCGCATGCGCGTGACGCTCCCGCGGCGCGCTTCGCTGAGCGTGAGCTCGAAGCCTGCCGCTGCGCTCACGGCGTCGAGCGCGAACGCCGTCGGCGAGGGCCAACGCCTTCGCGGATCGACGAGCACGATCGCCCGCGAGTCCGTGACGTACGCGCCGCGCCCGAACCCGTCTGCGTCGACCGTCGTGGCTCCCTCTCGGCCGTCTACCCACGTGAGCTCGATGCGCATGCGACCGGGCGCGGGCTGCGGCTTGGCCTCGTGCGGGATCGCCTCCGCGAGCGCTTCGACGTCGGCCACGCATCGCGCGCGCAAGGGGCCGGGCATCGCGCGACAACGCGCAGGGTCGCGCTCGGCGATCGCGCGACACCATTCGTTGAACGCGCCGCCCGACGAGGGGCACGCGCTGTACCTCCGTCGCGCGAGCGCGGCGCACATCGGGTCGGGGCCGGGCTCGTCGACCGCGAACGGGCAGAGGGCTCGATCGCCGCGCGCGACGGCCACACGAAAGCGACACGCGGTCGCGAGCTGTCGCAGTTGAACGGGCTCGCACAGCGACGGATCACGCAGCGAGAGCGCGAACGAGAGCCGACAGCTGTCCTCGGCGAACGCGCCGTAGCTCATCACGCCGAGCGCCGCGGTGAGCTCTTGGCTGAGCGACTCGCGCGCGCGCCGCACGCACGCCGCGAGCGGCCCCGAGAGCGTTGATTGTGTGGGCTCGAGCGAGGGCTCGCCGCCGTCGTCACCCGCGGGGACGCCGAAGATCGGCTGCAGCGCTGGCGGAACGGCTCCGAGCCCCGGTATCGCGCGCCGCGTCGTCGAGGCGTCGCGCCGCGGTGCCGGCGGAGGCCCAGCGCGTTCGCAGCGCGCGGACGCGAGCGCGAAGAGCGCTGCGACGAGCCTCGCGCTCGCGGGACGTACGTGCATCTCGCGCGGAGTGTAGCCCCGCTGTGGGGCGACAGGGGGGGCTCGGCTCGCGTGGCGCTCGATCGCCGCGCTGCGCCGCGCCGCTGCGTGCAACACTCCCTTCGATGCAACCGCCGAACGACTCATCGTCGCAGCGCCGACCGCGCGCGCTCATTCTCGTTCGTCACGGCGAGAGCGAGCGCAACGCCGACGGGATCGAGCGCGAGGCGGACAGCGACTCGCCGTTGACCGATCGGGGGAGGGGGCAGGCGTCGGCGCTCGCGCGATGGATGACACAACAATTCGAGTCGCGAGCGATTTCGCTGCGTTCGAGCCCGTCGCGCAGGTGCCTCGAGACCGCCGAGACCGTCGCGCGACGGCTGCGGTCCGCGGTCGTAGTGGACGAAGACCTCCGTGAACCCGCGGCGAAGGAGCCCACGATGGTCGCGAGCGCCGAGGAGGCCCAGGCGATGCTCGACGCGGTCACCTCAGGGGGCGCGCGGCCGCCGCGAACACCCACAGAGACCCACGCAGCGCTCGTGGCCAGGCTGCGCGGCGCGCTGGATCGGGCCCTCGGTGAAAGCGCGGACACGGTGGTGCTCGTGTCCCACTTCGTGACGCTGAACGTGCTGCTGCGGTTGCTGATCGAGCCGGATTCTCCCCGCGCGGGCATGTGGGTGCGGCTCGACAACGCGAGCGTGACGCGGGTCGAAGTGGACGGCTCGGGCGGGGTGATGTTGGGCTTCGTCAACCGGGTCGTTTGAGCGTCGCTCCGCGGGAACTCTCCCTAGCTAACGAGGGGCGCGTGGCGATAGGCTCACGGAGACGATGTCGAGCAGCGGTGACTCTTTGTTTGCGCGCTTCGGGCGCGTGTTTCCCGCGGGGTCTGTGATCTTTCGCGAGGGCGAGTCGGGGCAGCACATGTTCGTGCTGCAGAGCGGTCGCGTGCGGATCACCAAGGATCACCCGCAGGGCGCGCGCACGCTGGCCGTGTTGGGCGCTGGCGAGTTCTTCGGCGAGATGGCGATCTTGAACGACAAGCCTCGGACCGCGACGGCGGACGCGCTCGACGAAGTGCGCGCGCTCGTGCTCGACGCGAAGATGTTCGAGGCGATGGTCGTGGGCAACACGGAGATCGCCGTGCGGCTCATCAAGAAGCTCTCGCGCAGGCTCGACAGCGCCAACACGCTGATCGAGATCTTGCTCGAACAAGACCCGCGCGTTCGCGTGATCCTGGGGCTCTCCCGCGTCGCCGAAGAGTTCGGGACGCAGACCGAGGGCGGGGTGTTCGTTCCGACGACGACCGAGGAGCTCGCGGCGCAGATCGGCCTCGACGAAGTGAAGGTCATCGAGGTGATGACGCGATTGACGCGGCTGCGAATCCTCCATCCCGTAGACACGGGCGGCTGGGTGATCCGCGATCCGTCGAGGCTCCAAGAGTTTCTCGAGTTCTTGGAGATGCGCGATCGCGCGGATTGAGCGCAGCGATCGCCCCGCAAACAGCTTCGCAGGGACGCAAGGATTTCACAGGCGCGACGGGGCGGCGGGCGGCGAAGCGCTGGGCGTTTCGAAGGTGAGCAGCTAGTTTGCAGTTGGCCGGGGCGTTGCACCACACTGACGCTCGGACGCGCGCCACCATGGATTTCGAAGCGCTCTTGCGATTCGTCGAGCCCTACCTCGACAAAGATTTTCGCCCGCCGTTGTTCGATCCGACGATCGCAGCGACGGTGCTTCCTTCCGCCGGACGAAGCCAAATGCTGCACGACCGCGTGCTGCGGTGGCACAACGGCTTCTACGTGTTCGGAGGGCTCTTGCACGTGCTCGGCTCGTGCGGGACGCCCCCCAACCACTCGATCCTCGCGTGGAACGACGCAGGCGGCTGGCGTCGCTCGTTTGGTCCGCTCACCGAGGGCTGCGTGTTCTTCGCGCAGACCGCGTTCGGCGACCAATTTGCCTACCGGGGCGGCAAAATTGTGCGCCTGCGAGCGCTCGAGGGACGCACTGACGCGATGGCCGCGTCGCTCGACGAGTGGCTGCAGACCGTGATCCTCGACCCGGATTTCGCGCTCGACAAGCGGCTGTTCGACGCGTGCGTCAAAGTGCACGGGCCGCTTCCGCACGGGGGGCACTTCGCGCCGACGATGCCGTACGACCCGTCCCTCGCGCTCGATCCGGCGCGGATGCAGATCGCTCCGACCCGCGACTCGATGGAGACCAAGGGCGAGCTCGTTCGATCGGGGCTCTTTCGTCGGCGCTCTTCGATGAGCTTTCGACCGGTGTCGTAGCGCGGGGCGGAGCCGTGATTCCGTCGCCACCGTGGCGCGCGCTCGACGCGCGACGACGACGGCGAGCGCGTTGCTGCACTGCGTAAGTGACGACGCACGTTGACGGCGCTTTCACCGCGTGCGACCGCTCGTGCGTCGCAATGGGCTGGTTCGCCAAGGTCAAGCCGTCCGTCGAGGGCTCGGAGAAGGTCAGCGTCGGCGCGGGCGTGTTTCGTCGCTGCGATGGCTGTGACGAGACGCTGCTCGCGGAAGAGTTCGAGCGCAACTACGAGGTGTGCCCTCGATGCGGTCATCACTATCGGCTCGACGCCGAGCGATGGGCGCAACTGCTGCTCGATCCAGGCTCGTTCGACGAGTTTGCGCGCGGCCTCGAGCCGGGCGACCCGCTGAGCTTCACTGACGGAAAGCGCTATCCCGAGCGCGTCGCGGCCACGCAAAAGAAGACGGGGCTCGAAGAGGCGATGATCGTCGGTCGCGCGGCCATCGAGGGCCGGCCGGTGTGCGCGGGCTTCTTCGTGTTCTCGTTCATGGGCGGCTCGATGGGGTCGGTCGTCGGCGAGAAGCTCGCGCGATTGTTCGAGGTCGCTGCGGCCGAGCGGCGGCCTGCGCTCGTGCTCAGCGCGTCCGGCGGCGCGCGCATGCAAGAGGGCATCTTGTCGCTCATGCAGATGGCCAAGAGCGTGGCGGCCCGCGGGCGGCTCAAAGAAGCGCGCGTTCCATTTGTGAGCGTGCTGACAAACCCGACGACGGGCGGCGTCGCGGCGTCCTACGCGCTGCTCGGAGACGTGAACATCGCCGAGCCGAAGGCGCTGATCGGCTTCGCGGGGCCGCGCGTGATCGAGACCACGATCCGCGCGAAGTTGCCCGCGGGGTTCCAGCGCAGCGAGTTTCTTCTCGAGCACGGGATGGTCGACGTGATCGCCGAGCGACACGCGATGCGCGCGACGATCTCGCGCATCCTCGGTCACCTCGTGGATTGATGCGAGCGATCGAGCGGCTGTACGCGCTGGTTCCCTCGGGGATCGTGCTCGGGCTCGCCACGGTGCGCGATGCGCTCGCGCACTTCGGCGATCCGCAGACGCGCTTTCGTGTCGCGCACATCGCCGGAACCAACGGCAAGGGCAGCACGTCCGCGATGGTCGCAGAGTCCCTCGCGCGCGCGGGTCGCCGCGTGGGGCTCTACACATCACCGCATTTGCATCGCTTCGCCGAGCGCGTTCGCTGCGACGGTCGCGAGGCCGACGAGGCTCTCTTGGAGCGCTCGATCGCGCGCGTGCTCGACGCGTCCGAAGCGGGCGCGATCCCGAGGCTCACGCTGTTCGAAGCGACGACGATCGCGGCGTGGCTGGTCTTCGACGCGATGGACGTCGAGGACGTGGTGCTCGAAGTGGGGCTCGGCGGACGGCTCGACGCGACGAACGTGTGCGACCCGGCCGTGTGCGCGATCAGCAGCATCGGGCTCGATCACATGGCGCTGCTCGGCGACACCGTGCCGCAGATCGCCCGTGAAAAAGCAGGAATTTTGAAAACAGGGGTTCCCTTCGTCCTCGGGCCGAAGCTCTCGGAGGGGCCCGCGCGAGAGGCGATCGACGAGGTGGCCTCGCGCGTCGGAGCCGTGCGCACGGACACACCAGCGCTCGCGCTCGAGGGCTTCGACGCGCTGGCGCGGGCGACCGTGCGCTCGGAAGAAGGCGGCTGGCGCGCGACGCTCGGCCTCGCCGGCGCGCACCAGCTCGACAACGCGCGAACGGCGGTGGGCGTCCTTCGTGCGCTCTCGGTGCCCGAGGCCGCGATCGCCGAAGGTCTCGCGAGCGTCCGTTGGCCCGCGCGGCTCGAGTGGGTCGAAGGGGCTCCATCCGTGCTCGTCGACGCCGCCCACAACGCCGACGGAACGCGCGTCCTGCTCGAAGCCCTCGCGCTGGTCCATCGCGCGCGCGAGGCGCCTTCGCACGCGCGGGCGATCGTGTTCGGCGCGTCGTCGGACAAGCGCTGGCGCGAGAGCCTCGAGCTGCTCGCGACGTTTTGCCCCGAGCCCGATCGCTGGTTCTTCTGCGCGGCGAACTTGTCTCGCGCGACCGCGCCGAGCGAGCTCGCCGAGCACCGCGGCGGCGTCGCGTGCGCGTCCGTCCGCGAAGCGCTCGCGATGGCCACGCGCGCCGTGGGGCCCGATGGGGTCGTTGTCGTGTGCGGGTCGATCTTCGTCGCGGCTGCCGCGCGGGCGGTCTTGCTCGGCGAACGCGAGGATCCACCGCTCGGGCTGTGAGCGCATCGGTGAGTCGATTTACAGCGTGACCGACGGTCAGTGACCGTGCGTCTCGAGTGCGGTACCTTCGCGCGCGATGGCAGCGAACAACGTCCTCTGGATCTCGGGCGCGAGCGGGCTCGTGGGTGGCTTTGCGTTGGACCTCGCGCTCGAAGACGCGCAGTTCGAGAAGGTCATCTCGTTCGGCCGTCGACCGAGCGGAAAGAAGCACGACAAGCTCCTCGAGAAGTCCGTGGACTTCGCGGCGTTCGACGCGGGCGACGCGCCCGCGCCCTCGATCGCGCTGTGCGCGCTCGGAACGACGATCAAGAAGGCTGGCTCGAAAGAGGCGTTTCGCGCGGTGGACCACGACGCGGTGCTCGCGTTCGCGAAGGCCGCGAAGGAGCGCGGCGCGGAGTCGTTCGTGATCGTCACGGCGCTCGGCGCGGACAAAGGCTCGATGGTCTTCTACAACCGCGTGAAGGGTGAGGTCGAAGACGCGCTCCGCGCGATGGGGTGGCGCTCGCTCGTGATCGCGCAGCCGTCGCTGTTGCTCGGCGATCGCGCCGAGAGCCGGCCGGGCGAGCGCGTGGGGATCGTCCTGTCGCGCGCGTTTGCGCCGCTGCTCAGGCCGTTTGGGGGCAGGCCCATCGAAGCGAGCGACGTGGCGCGCGCGATGATCGCCGCGGCGAAGGCTCCACCCGCGGGCGTGACCGTGCTCTCGTCGGGCGAGATGCAGCCGAAGCGGGGGTGATTGGGCGTGCCGTCCGCCAGAGTGGACTGTGCTACCAACGGTTGAGCGATGTTTTTGCGGTCGTTGCGGCTCGAGAATATCCGAACGTTCGATCGATTCGAGCTCTCGTTCGAGAGGGGCGGCGAGCCCAGACCGTTCACGGTCATTCTCGCGGAGAACGGCTGCGGAAAGACGACGGTCCTCCAAGCGATCGCGATCGCGGCTGTTGGCGCCACTGCGGCGAACAAGCTTGTTCGAGACGCGTCGTCCTACGTCGATCGACGAGTCGCACCGCCGACAACGAGCGACGATCTCGTGGCGCACATCCAGGCGACGTTTGGCTTCGATTCAACGGACACAGAGCGTGACCTTCCGACAGTGGACGAAGGCGATGAAGCTGCTGCGCGAACGTCCGACTTGATGAGCATCGCGTCGGTGCCGTTCGAGTCGAAGACGTTTTACGGTTTCGGCAGTTTTGCGAAGCGCCCGCTGAGTACGTCCAAGGTGGATCTTCTCGCGCGTGCGCGCGACACCGACGCGCGAGGCTGGTTCGTCGTTGGCTACGGAACGTCGCGGACGCTTCCGCCGCCGCAGTGGTTTCCCGCCATTTCTGCTCGATCGATCGATCGACTGCAGTCCCTGTTCACGCACGCGCCGTTGATCGCCACTGCGTTCGCCGATGTGCTGCGACAGCAGCTCGGCGACGATGTGTCGCGCGCGTACTCGAAGGCGTTGGCTGAAGTGCTGGTCGGTCGTGAGGGCACGGACGGACTGCTCCCGGCGAGCCTCGTCCAGCAAGTCGTTGGCTTCGAGCTCCGCGGACAAGGCGGCGTGAGATCGAGCTCGGAGCTCCTCGATGCCGAGCGCTTCGTGCTACGCGTCGGCGGCAGCGAACTGAAGTTGCCTGCCGTGTGGCTGTCTTCGGGATATCAATCGACGATCGCGTGGGTGGCGGATCTTCTCGGGCACTACGCGCTCGATATGGGGCGAGTCGTTGCTCCGAACGAGATGCGTGGGATCGTTCTTATCGATGAACTCGACTTGCATCTCCACCCTCGGTGGCAGATGCAGCTTGTTCCTTCCCTGCGGCGGATCTTTCCGAAGTTGCAGTTCGTCGCGACGACGCACTCTCCGTTGATTCTGCCGGGACTTCATCGCGGCGAGGCGATCGTCTTTCGCGCGAAAGCGGACGGGCGTGTTGCCGTTGACGAACCAGACGACGACCCACGTTTGCTGACGGCTTCGCAGCTGCTGCGTGAGTACTTCGGAGTCGAAGGTCTGTACCTCAATTCGGTTGGCAGCAAACTTCGCCGGTACGAGCAGCTCGCTGCTGTCGCTGCACGAACCGACGAAGAAGAGCGTGAACTTCAGGAGCTCAAGAGGTATCTGACCGAGCTCGGCGTCGAGCGAAGCGAGGAGGTCGAGCGCGTCAGTCCTGGAGCCGCGTTGTGATTCGGATCCATCGCGGCGCTCCGGACACGAGCGGCGCCGAACAGCTCGATGCGATTCAGCGCGTAGAACTCGCGCGAGTCCGAGCGCTCGGACGCGAACCCTCTGGCGAGGACATCGGCTCGCGATATCGCGTTGCCGCCGAGTTGCTGTGGCAACGACAGAGTCACAAGTGCGCGTTCTGTGAGAACGTCGAACAACTCCGGCGCAACGATGTCGAGCACTTTCGCCCGAAGTCGCGCGCTGATCGGTTGCCGGGGCGAAGCGAATCACACGGATACTGGTGGCTCGCGTGGCGTTGGGAGAACCTTCTGTTTTCGTGCCGAAACTGCAACCAAGCGGCGGCAGGCGGCAAGGGAAAGCTCGACAAGTTTCCTCTCGCCGACGGAAGCGGCGTGCTCGTTGCCGAACAAGATCCATTCGGAGCCGAGCGTCACGTCGAACAGCCGCTGCTGCTCGACCCGAGTGTCGACAGCGGCGTAGAACACATTCAGTTCGTCAAGCGCGGCGGCCGTTGGACGCCGATCGCGCGCGACGGAAGCTCGCGCGGAGCGCGGACGATCGAGGTCTGTGTGCTCGATCGCGACGATCTTCTCGAGCTGTACGACGCGCACGTCGAGCAAGAGGTGACTCCGCGTGTGGCGAGGTTCGATGCGCTGCATCCTCACTCGTCACCGGAGTCCGCGCGCGCGGTCTGGATCGCCATCGAAAACGAGCTGTATCGCTCGGGCATGGCGTTTGTTGGTCTCTCGTACGACGCGCTGCGCACGCAGGTTGATGACGACGATCTTCGTCAGTGGGGACTTACGCGCAGAGTGCCAACGTAGATTGGGCGAAGGGGGGACACGCCGGAGGTGACCCGCTCGCTACGCGAAGCGGCTCACGTGGGCGGTCGCGATGGCGCCCATGACCATGCTGACGAGCGACACGAGGCCGACCATCGCGATCTGACCGTCGATGGTGGCCGCGGCGATGCCTGCGAGCCCAACCGCGCCGAGCGCGAGCGCGGGCCACGGCGGGAGAACCTTCGGAAGAAAGTCCTCGTCGCTGCGCCACGAGACGAACACGGGGCCCCGGAAGCGCGCGTAGTTCGAGGCGTCTCTCGTGCGGGCTCCCGTGCGATAGGTGTCGGCGTTGGGGAGCATTTCGATCTCGCCGATGACGGTGACGCGGTCGCCGAGGCGGATGAACTGCTCTTGGACGTCGCTGTTTTCGTCGCTGTTGCCGGTCTCGTAGTCGACGCGCGTCCCGGGCAACCGCGGGTCGACCCAGAGGAAGCCCGTTCCGTCGTCGAGCTGAAACGGAACGGCGGTCCACTCGTGGGTCGAATACGTGTGCGTGACCGTCGTGCGCCCCACCGTCGAGTAGCCGCTCACCGTCGTGACGCCGCGGCGCAGCAGGATGCACGGCTGTCGGTCGTAGTAGCTCATCACGCCTTGCTCGGCCTTGGCGTTGCCGACGAGCTTCACGAGGCCGGGCTTGAGCGCTTCGACCGGCGTGACGGGCAGGGATTTCAGCAGTCGATAGTCGCTCCACGACATCGTGGCGAACTCGCGACGAAGGTGCCGAAGCACCACGAAGATCGCGACGACGACGAACAGCGGAGAGCTGACATACCAGAGGATCATGCGTGTCTTTCGTGAGCCGTAGAGTCGCGCGCCGTCGACGAAGGAGCCGGAGCGTAGCAGCTCAGCGTTGCACGGCGATGGCGCGGGCGTTTTCGCGGTCGTACGTGATGACGCCGTGCTCTCCGCCGCAGTTCCAGCAGGCGCTCCACTGGATCTCTTCGCGGGTGTTGCGGGTGTGCGCGAGGGTCATCGCGACGCGATCGCCCGCGAGGATGAAGCTCGCCGCGTGCTTGTAGCGCTCGCCCTGACCGCTCTCGGTCGGGAGCACCCACAGCGCCGCGACGAAGCTCCCCACGGTGCTCGTCGCGGTGAACACCAAGAGCTCTTCGCCGAACGTGGGGCTCCAGCGGACGGGCTGAATCGTAAACGTCGCCTCGGGGTGGAGCGCGACGCTCGTCGCTCCGTGGTTCATCACCTCGGTGATGGCCGCGCCGGGGAGCATCGAGAAGCCGTCGCGCACCCGCGCGAGCTCGGGGATCTGCGCGACGATTTGCGACAGCTCCGCGGTGGTCATGGGCTGCTCGCGAAACGGCGGTCGCGACACTTCGCGGGGATATTCGACGGTCGAACGCGCCCCGCCGCAGCAGCGAAAGGCGACCTCGAGCCCCGCTTGCGCAGCGGTGGCCGTGCGTCGCGCGGCGCATCGGTGCTGCGCGGCGGGCGCGCTGTTGGCGGCGCCGCGGATCACGGCGCGCTCGGCGATGTCGTCCGCGGTCCACTCGGCGAAGCGCGTTCCCATGAGCATCGCGCCGTAGCCGCTCGCGCATTGGCCGGGGTTTTCTCCGTTGCAGCGCGCGCTGTCCCACTCGTCGCCGTTTGGAAACACGAGCTCGTTGGGCCCCTTGCACGCGCGCTCCCACTCGATCTCGCGACACAGTCGTCGACCGCGCGCCGCGCAGAGCTGCGAGGCTTCTTCGCGCGTCGCGCCCGTTCGAACGGGCTGCGATGGGTCGTTGGGGTACGGGAGCGCGTCGATGTCGAACGCCGTCGTGTCCACGGCGTTTCCGTCGGCTTCGAGCGACGGATCTCGGCCGAGCTCGCCGGGTGTGCTCCCGACGTGGTAGCGGCCGGCCGCGACGGAGACCACTTCGCTGCCTCGGGCCGCGCGGTCCGCGACGCGGGCGCGCGCCGCGCGTTCGACGACCGTGGGCGTAAACGCGACGTGCCGCTCGCCGCCGTCTTCGCTGTTGCCTCCGGTCGCGCCGACCGAGTCGGTCCCGCCGCGGACCGTGACGCCTTGGAGGTTCGGGTTGGGTCCTGCGTCGTTGCCCGAGGGCTTGCGCTTGCAGGAGCCGATGCTCGCGAACGACAGCAACATCACGAGCGCGCCGGTGGTTGAGCGAGGAGGCCTGAGCACAGCGGAGCTCCGGTATCACAACTCGCTGCGCGGCGCCCATTTGCGTACAAATCGCTCGATCTCGCGTCGGCGTCGGCGAAGGGGGCGCGATCGGTGGGGCGATCGCTGTGCCATCCGCGCTACCTTCGTCCGCGCTCACGATGGCTCAGACACAAAGCACACACAGCACGTTCTGCCGGATCTGCGAGGCGCTCTGCGGGCTCGAGGTGGACGTCGAGAAGAACAAGGTCGTCGCGATTCGACCCAACCCGAAGCACGTCGCGACCAAGGGATTCGCCTGCAAAAAAGGCCTCGAACAGCACCACATGTACGACAGCCCCGACCGCGTGCGCTATCCGCTCGCGCGTCGTGGGGACAAGTTCGTGCGCGTCTCGTGGGAGGAGGCGCTGAGCGAGATCGGCGCGAAGGTGAAGAAGATCCACGGCGAGCGCGGGGCCAACGCGATCGCGATGTACGTGGGGACCGCCGCGGGCTTCAGCGTGCTCCACCCTGTGTTCGCGCAGGGATTCATGACGGGCCTGGGGTCCAAGAGCATGTACGCGACGGCGACGCAGGACTGCGCGAACAAGTTCGCGGTCGCGCGGCAGATGTACGGGTTTCCGTTTACGCAGCCGTTTCCCGACGTGCGGCGGACGAAGTGCTTGATCATCGTGGGCGCAAACCCCGTCGTGTCGAAGTGGAGCTTTCTGCAGGTTCCCAACCCGACGCAGCACTTGAAGGACATCGAGCGCAACGGCGGTCGCGTGTTCGTCGTCGACCCGCGGCGCACAGAGACGGCGAAGGCGGCGGGTGAACACGTATTCATCCGGCCCGACACCGATCCGTTCTTCTACTTGGGCTTTCTCAACGAGCTCATCGCGCAAGGGGGCGTCGATCGACGGCGGCTCGACGAGTACGCGACGGGCTTCGACGCGATCGAAGAGCTCGTTCGCGAGTGGACGCCCGAGCGCTGCGCGGAGGTCACCAAGATCGACCCCGCGGTCCTGCGGCGCATGGTGAGCGCGTTTCGGACGGCGGACGGCGCGGCGCTCTACGGCTCGACGGGCATCAACATGGGCTCGAACGGGTCGCTCGCGTTCTGGCTGCAAGAGGTCATCAACGCGGCCTCGGGCAACCTCGATCGCCCAGGCGGAACGCTGGTCGGACAAGGCGTGATCGACTTCGCGAAGTTCGGCGTCCGCACGGGCACGCTCCTGCGCAACGATCGATCGCGCGTCGGGGACTTCGGCTCGACCAACGACGCGTTTCCTGGGGGAATCCTCGCGGACGAGATCCTCACGCCGGGCGACGGACAAGTCCGCGCGCTCTTCGTCACCGGCGGAAATCCGCTGATCACCATGCCCAACGCGGGGCGATTGAAGCGCGCGTTCGGGTCGCTCGAGCTGCTCGTGACGGTGGACTTGTTTCGCAACGAGACGGGCGAGCTCGCGCACTACGTGTTGCCCGCGACGTCGGCGCTCGAGCGGGCGGACCTGCCTTTTATCTTTCCGCTCATGTTGGGGCTGCAAGCGAAGCCGTACTTGCAGGCGACCGAGCCGGTGGTCGAGCCCGAGGGAGAAGTGCGCGACGAGGCCACGATCTACCTGGATTTGTGCAGGGCGTCGGGCATCAACCTGTTCGGCAGCGCCGTCGCGCAGCGCGCGTTCGAGGCCCTCGCGTGGAACCACTCCCGCAAGAACCCCGGCCGTCAGCGCGGCCTTCCGCAACAAGCCCTGCTCGACCTCTTGCTCCGCGCGTGCGGTCAGCGCGGGTACAAATCGCTCTTGTCCGAGCCGAACGGCGTCCTTCGCGAAGACCACGCGCCTGGGTCGTTCTTGCGCAAGAGAGTCTACACGCCGGACACGCTCGTGCAGCTCGCGCCGCTGCCGCTGCTCGCGCAGGCGCGGGCGCAGCTCGGGCAGGCTTTCGAGCGAGAGAAGAAAAATGCGCACGCAATCAAGTTGATCACCAAGCGCTTCGTCACGACGCACAACTCGTGGACGCACAACCACGAGGGCTTCGTTCGCGGCGGGGATTTCGAGCGCAATTTTCTCTACGTGCACCCCGAGGACGCCGCGCGCTTGGGGCTCGAGTCCGACGCGTTGGCGGACGTGTCGACCGACGTCGCGACGGTGCGCCTCCCGGTGCGATTGTTGAGCGACTTGATGCCGGGCACCGTGGCGCTCCCGCACGGGTGGGGACACCAGCACGCCAAGGGGCTGTCCGTGGCGAGCAACACGAAGGGCGTCAACGTGAATCTCCTCGCGGCGGACGGGCCCGATCGCATCGAGCGCGTCTCGGGCATGGCGCACCTGACGGGCTTCGTCGTCACGATCGAGCCTGCGAAGGGACCGCAAAACGAGCAGTCTTGGAGCGGGCTGTGAGCGACCGCGTCCTCGTCGGCGACATCGGAGGAACGAACTGTCGCTTCGCCCTCTACGAGACAGACGGCGCGACCGCCTCGATCGAGCGCACGTACAAGAGCCACGATTTCGCGTCGCTCACCGACGCGATCGCGAGGCTCGTTGCGGACACGGGGGCGACCTTCGCGCGCGCGTGCTTCGCCGTCGCGGGGCCTGTGCGCGCGGGCGTGTGTCGCGCGACGAACATCCCGTGGATCGTCGACGAGCGGGCGCTCGCGGGGGCGCTCGACGGCGCGACCGTGAAGGTCATCAATGATTTTGCAGCGCAAACGATGGGCGTCGCGAGCGTGTGCGACGGCGGCGACGCGAGCGGCGAGGCGCTCGTGGCGCTGGTCTCGGGCGAGCGCGACCCCGAGTCGCCCATCGCCGTGCTCGGCGCGGGAACGGGCCTCGGCGAAGCGATCGCGGCGCGCGCGGCGGATCGATCGTGGGTGGTGGTTCCGGGCGAGGGCGGGCACGCGGATTTCGCGGCGACCGACGAGCGGCAAGAGCGCGTGCTGCGCGCGATGCGCGCGGCGCTCGGGACGCGCGTGACGTACGAGCACGTCGTGTCGGGCCCGGGGCTCGCCAACATTTTTCGCGCGCTCGTCGCGTCGCGGGACGAGCGTTCGCCCGTGCCGTCGCAGGCCGTGCTCGACGCGATGAGCCGCGAGGACCCGAGCGCCGTGATCACCCGCGAGGCGCTGTCCGGGGGCGACCCGTACTGCCGCGAGGCGCTCGAAGTGTTTATCGAAGCGTACGCGCAAGAGGCGGGAAACATCGCGCTCCGCGCGCTCGCGTACGGCGGCGTGTACCTCGCTGGGGGCATCGCGCCAAAGGTCCTCTCGGCGCTGCGCGACGGGCGCTTCGAAGCGCGGTTTCGCGACAAGGCTCCGCACCGCGCGGTGATGGCGTCGATGAGCGTGAGTGTCGTGGTCGCGGGCGACCTCGGGCTCAGGGGAGCTCGCGCGGCGATCGGCTGACGTCGTCGGGCGTGTCCCAGTCTTCGAGGGACGCGGACTCGCGATCGGTCAGCGAAAATACAGCACATTCGACGTCTTCGCGCGAGAGCCACCGTTGAAACGAGCGCTCTCCGCGGTCGTCGCCGCGGGCCTTGGCGAGCCTCGACGGGTGGTACCAAGCGAACAACGGTTGCCACTTGCCGCTGGCCTCGTCGCGCGGGGCGAGGACGCCGTGGGTCGAGCTTCCTTCGGCGAGCCTCGCGAGCGTCGGCGCGAGCAGCGAGGGCATGTCGCAGCCCACCAACACAAAGGGCGCGCTCTCGCGATCGAGCAGGGCGTAGAGGCCTGCCATCGGTCCCTCGGCGCCGTCGCGGTCATCGAGCGTCTCGAGCGCGAGGCGCGCGTATGCGTCCGCGCGTCCGACGAGGATCACCCTGGTAAATCCCGCGTCGTTTGCGATTCGCACGGTGCGCTCGACGAGCGTCTCGTCGCTCTCGCGGGCGCGGAGCATGCCTTTGTCCGCGCCGCCCATGCGGGTTCCGTCTCCGCCGACGAGGATGGCGAGGGTGCGCGCGCGGTGGGGATCGGTGAGCTCGCGCACGAGGGCGACGAAGTTCTCGTCGCGCTTCTTGGGGTCGCTGTACTTCACGAGGCAGTAGCGGGCTTCGTCGTCGAGCGCGCTCCACGGCGCGGGGAGCGCGAGCCTGTGCTTACGAAGCCGCTCGATCAACGCGTTCGGCGGGCTGCCGATGGCCCAGCGACCGCGGTCGCTCTCGCGCGGGTCGATGGGCTCGAGCGCGACGTTCGCGCGGGCCGCGAAGTGCTCGAGCGCCGAGCGAAACACGGTGATCTCGTCGTCGGTCTCGACGGGCAAGTGGCAGAGGACCGCGCGTTCGACGAAGGGGAGCGCGGCCCATCCTTCGCGAGAGATCTTGAGCCCCGCGAGGTCGAGGCGTCGCCGCGTGGCGAGCGGGATGAGCGAAAGCGTTGCGTGGACATCTCCTTCGAACGCGAACATTCGGTACATGAACTGTTGGTTTACACGGCGGGGGCTCGCGTAGGCTACGGCGCGATGAGCGAAGGAATCGAAGGGCAGAAACCCAAGCACTCGCGCGGGGCTTCGTTTGTGTGGGTGAGCGCAGCGTACGCGCTCGCGCTCGGCGTGGCCGTCGCGGTGGCGCGCTATTGGGGGTGGAGCGTTCCGTGGCAGACGGTGCTCGCGGCGGACATCGCGGCGACGGTGGTGGTGTTCGTGTTCTCGCGGGCGCTCGACAACTCGAGCATGTACGACCCGTATTGGAGCGTCGTTCCGCCGGTCGTTGCGCTGGCGATTCCGCTGTGTACGCCGTCGAGCGCGCCGAGCGCGCGCGTGTGGCTCGTGATCGCGCTGGTGACGCTGTGGGGCGCGCGGCTGACGTACAACTGGGCGCGCGGCTGGCCGGGGCTGCACCACGAAGACTGGCGTTACGTCGATCTGCGCACGAAGACGGGGCCTTTCTATTGGCTCGTGAGCTTCTTCGGGCTGCACTCGATGCCCACGGTGACGGTGTACCTCGGGATGCTCCCGCTGCTCTACGCAGTGGGAACGGGGACCGCGCCGCTGGGGGTGCTCGACGCGCTCGCGGCGATCGTGACGCTTGGATTCACGGTGATCGAAGCGCTGGCCGACGAGCAGCTCCGCGCGTTTCGGCGCGAGTGCGAGGCGCGCGGAGAGCGCGGCGTGATCATGGACCGCGGGTTGTGGAAGTACTGCCGCCACCCGAACTACCTCGGCGAGATCGGGTTCTGGTGGGGCGTGTTCTTGTTCGGGCTCGCGTCGGATCGCGGCGCGCTGTGGACCGGCGTTGGCGCGCTGTGGATCACGGTGATGTTCGTGACGATCTCGATCCCGATGATCGACAAGCGCTCGGTCGCGCGGAGGCCGGCGTACGCCGAGCACATGAAGCGCGTCCCAGGGCTGATCCCGAATCCGTTTGTGAAGTGAGCAGCGGGCGTCGCGGCCGCGGCGAGGTGAATCACTTGGGCGCCGAGATGAATCTCGGCGCATAAACGCTGCTTCGCAGCGCGCGCCCGCAGAGCCGGTCGCGAGGGAGCTCAGCGACGTGAGTCTCGCGAGCGCCGAGATGAATCTCGGCGCATGAACGCTGCTTCGCAGCGCGCGCCCGCAGAGCCGGTCGCGAGGAGGCTCTTTGCACGGAGACTCCTCGCGCTCCTGCGCGCGACGCGCAGCGGCGTTCATGCACCGGGATTCATCCCGGTGCTCCGTGCTCTGCAGCACCCATGCACCGGGATTCATCCCGGTGCTCCGCGCCCCCCCTTCGCGCCCCCTACGACACACTCACCAGGGAATTCGCGGCGTAAACGTGAGCTGCGCGTGGATGTCCCACGTGAAGTCGTTGGTCATGCGGAAGCGGCTGCCCGCCGAGTCGATCACGATGCGGTGCTGCGGGTCGGGGACGCTCGTGCCCTGGCAGCCGCCGCGGTCCGCGGGGTTGTTCGAGCTCTCGTTGGGGTTGCACGCGTCCGTCGCCGTCATCGCGTGCGAGGTCGTGTAGAGCAGGCTCCCCGAGAGCACGAAGCGAAAGTGACGCGAGGCTTGAAAATTGAGCCCGAGATACGCGCCGAGCTTCGCGTGCGACTGGACCGACGTCGTTCCGGTGAACCACAGCGCGTTCATCGGGTCGCGCGCCATTTGATTGCGGATCGACCACGTCGGCGCGGTGAGGGGCACGGAGTTGCTCGCGCCGAGCGCGTCGAAGAGCGGAGTGTACTCGCGGCCTTGCGAGTGGTACTCGCCGCGCAGGCGCACATCGATGGCGAAGCGCTGCCAGGTCTCGCGGTTCTCCCAGGGGATGATCTCGGTTCCGACCGTGAGCGCGCCCTTGATCGGGGGGACGGTCGAGAGCTGACCAAACGGCTTGTCGCCGCCGTACAAAAACTGCGGGAGCTGCGCGCCGGGGATCTCTGCGAGCGCCTCGAGTCCGAGAAACGGCTCGAAGAAGCCCGTGCGTCGCGAGATCACGGTCTGCACGAAGAGCCCGTGAACGCCCCGAGAAATTCCAGGCGAACGCGTCGGATCGTTGGCGCGCTCCGCGGGCGCGTCCGGCGTGGACATCACGCTCGTCGAGTCGGGCGGATCCGTCGGACGCGGCGCGTCGAGGCGCGGGCAGCGGTTGGTTCCACCGGTCGCGGCCTCGCACGCGGACATGACGGGACCGACGGGGATGCGCCACTCGAAGCGCAAGAGCCACGTGGGCAAGTGCGCGTCGCGCCCTTGATTCAAGATGTTGAAATTGAGCCCCAACCGCAGCTGATCGATGCCCGAGCGATCCGGCGAGCGAAACGGAAGGTTGAACAGCCGCCCGGGCGTCCCGTCGACCGTGAACCCGTCCGCGAGCGCGTCCACGCCGCGCCCCGTCGCTTCGAACGACCGCTGATCCGCGAGGATGATCGGCGCCAAGAACGAGATCGACAGGTTGTGCCAGATCGGCAGCTCGGCCCCGAGGTTGAGCGTGTAGACGCTCTGGAGATAGCGCGCGACGTCGTCGGTCTCCGTCGTTCCGCTGCGGGAGAGATCGGGGTTGCCGGCCATCATGCCCGACGACAGAGGAGAGCGCTCGCGCACGAGCGTCCCGTTGCGCTGCGTGCGCACGAAGGACAGCGTGAAGCGCGGCCCCCACGTCGTGTGCTCTTCGAACGCGTCCGCCACGTCCGTGATGAACGCGTTGTCCGGCGACAGTTGAATGCTTCGATCGTCGGGGTGCGGCGCGACGCTGTTCGAAGCGCTTCCGGCTGAGCTCGCCGCCGTGGTCGGCGCTGGGCTCGTCGCGCTGGCGTTGTCCGTGCTCTGGCCAAACGCTGCGGCGGGGGCGAGCGCGCACGCGAGCAGGACCGAGCCCACACAACGGCTGCTTCGAATCATAGAGAGCGTGGTTGGTGTGCTGAACATGACTGGTGCTGCGCGAGCTCGAAGTTGAAGTGAGTGACCGAGCCGGTCGACGCTTACTGATGATCGTCTGGTTCGGGCGGAACCACCGTGGGGCGGTCGTCGATTTCGTCCGGCGGCTCACCGGCCGGGGGCGGATCGGTCTTGCGGTCCGCGTCCGCCGTGTCCTCTGCGGGCGCGGCTTCGATGGGCGCTGGCTGCGCAGCGGGCGTCGGAAGCGGCGCCGCAGCGGGCGCTGCCACGGGAGCGGAAGGGAGCGGCTCGTTGGGATCCGACGTGATGGTCACCACGCGGCGCCGCTGAATCACTGCGCTCGTGTGCGTTTCTCCGTCGTCGCCGGGCGGCGCGGACGGGCGCGCTTGCGGCCCGGGCGGGACCATCGTGTCCGACGTCGCCTCGGGCGTCACCGCGCGCAACGACGGAACCCTCGGCGCCCTCGGCACCGGCGCCTGCGCGGGCGGGGCCTCGTCCTCGAACAAAAGAACGTCCGCGTCCGAGAGATCCTCGACCGTCGAGTTCATCTGCTCCTTGACCGCCGCGAGGTTCTGCGAGGTCGCGCGGAGGCGTTTGCTGAGCTCGGTCACGAAGTTCCAGAGGAGCTTGACGCCGATGTCCTTCTCTTCTCGGAGGATCTTGAAGAAGTCCGCGCGCGCGATCTCGAGCATCTGCGACGCGCCGTCCGAGAGCACCGTCGCGCTGCGCGGGGCCTTCTCGATGAGCGACATTTCGCCGAAGAAATGCCCGGCTTCGAAGCGCGCGATCTCCGCGTCGCCCTTCTGCACCTTCGCGTTGCCCTTGAGCACCACGAAGATCGAGTCGCCCGGCGTCCCTTCGGTGACGACCGTGTCCGTGTCCTTGAACGCGCGCGGCCGCGCCATCGCCTGCACGCGCAAGAGCTCCCTCGGCTCGAGGTGCCGGAAGAACGGCATCCCCGCGAGGGTCTCGTACGCGAGGACCATGTCCGACGCGTCGCCGTCGTCCTGCGCGATCGTCGCGATCACCGCGGTGATGTTGTCTTTTCCGCCGCGCTCGTTGGCGATGTCGATGAGCCGCTGCGTCGCGATCTCTTCGCCGAGCCCCGCGACGAGCGCGTTGAGCTCTTCTTCTTTTTCGACGTAGCCGTGAAGCCCGTCCGAGCAGAGCAAATAGCGATCGCCCGGCGCGGTGAGAAAGTGAAACGTGTCGACCTCGACCGTCTCGTAGACGCCCACGGCGCGGGTGACGGCGTTCTTGTTGCCGATCTTCTCGAGGATCTGCGGCGTGAGCTTCCCTCGGCGCTTGAGCTCGTTGATCACCGAGTGGTCCTCGGTGAGCATTCGCACCTCGCCCCCTCGGTACAGGTAGCAGCGCGAATCGCCGACGTGCGCGATGAAGCCGTATCCGCCCACGAGGACGAGGGCGGTGAGCGTCGTGCCCATCCCTCGCTTGCTCGCGTCCCGCTGCGCTTCGGAGAACACCGCGGCGTTCGCGGCGTGCGCGGCGCTCTCGAGGAGGTTCTTGACGTCCTCGGGGCGCACGGACGCGTCTCCCTTGGCGAAATCCAGGAGAAAGTCCTCGTCCTTCTTCAGCGCGTCGCGGAGGCCCTGCACGGCGAGGGCGCTGGCGACCTCGCCCGAGGCGTGACCGCCCATCCCGTCGCACACGACGTAGAGCCCCAGCCGACGATCGACGAGGAAGTTGTCTTCGTTGTGCTCTCGAACACGGCCAACGTCCGTGCGTGCGTGGGAACGAATCGTCGCGGGCATGAAAATCCGCCCAAGTGCGTATCACGCCCGAAACACCGCAATCAATGACTGTAGTGACCGCGCGCGCTGCGCTCGTCGTTCTGCGCACGGACCCAACTGCGACGCCCGGTGGCAGAGCGCAGATCGGTGTACCCTCCGCCGCCCTGAGCCGTGAGCGACATCGAGTTTAGGACCACGCAGGTCGACCTGACCGGCTTGATGACGGTCCTCGGCGATCACTTGTACTCGACCCCTACCGTGGCGCTGCGCGAGCTCGTGCAGAACGCCCACGACGCCATCACGCGCCGTCGCGTCGAGAGCGAGGCTCCCTTCGACGCCCGCATTGTCGTCCGCGCCGATCGCGAGCGAGGGACGCTCTCGGTGCTCGACAACGGCGCGGGGCTCACGCGCGACGAGGTGATCGCGTTTCTCGCGACGGTGGGCGCGGGCTACACGCGAACGCTCCGCCAGAAGACCGGGCGCGACGACCTCATCGGGTACTTCGGGCTGGGATTTCTCTCGGCGTTCGTCGTCAGCGACAAGATCGAAGTGCGCACGACGAGCTACCAAAACCCGAGCGAATCGTGGCTCTATCGCTCGCGCGACGGCGAGCGCTACTCGCTCGAGCTCACGGACCCGGGGCCCGTCGGCTCCGTGGTCGAGCTGCACTTGAAAGAGCGCTTTCGCCCGCTGCTCGAAGGGGACGAGCTGCGCTCGCTGCTCGAGCGCTACTGCGCGCTCTTGCCGCTGCCCGTGTATCTCGGGAGCGATCCCAGCGCGGTGAACGAGGTTCCCCCGCCGTGGCGAGACGAGTCGCTCGCGGGGCCGCGGCTCGCGTCGGCGCGAAGGGCCTTCGCCGCGCGCTTCGAGCGTCGCTTCGAGCCCCTGTGCGTGATGCCCATCGAGCCCATCGAAGGCAGCGATTTGCGCGGTCTCCTGTGGGTTCAAGACGCGCGCACCTACGGGACCTCGGACAACCGCAACCTCTCTGTCTTCGTGCGGGGGATGCTCCTCGACGACGACGCGCGCGAGCTGCTCCCGTCGTGGGCGGGCTTCGTCGGCGGCGTGATCGAGTCCTCGATGCTCACGCCCACCGCGAGCCGCGAGGACCTCCAGCGCGACGAGCGATGGAAGAGCGCGCACGCCCACATCGTCCGAGCGCTCATCGAGGGCCTCGCGAAGGTCGCGAGCAGCGAGCCCGAGGCGTGGCGAAGGGTGCTCCTTCGACACAACGAAGCGCTCCTCGGCAGCGCCCTGTGCGACGAGCGCTTGATGAACCTCCTCGCCAACGAGCTCACGGTCCCGACGTCCGAGGGCGACCTCACGGCGCGCGTCGTGTTTCGCCGCGGAGATTCTCGGGCGTACGTGTCTCTCGGCACGCGCGGCGGCTTCGAAGAGATGCTCTTTCGGGCGCTCAAGACCCCTATCGCCGCGGGCAATCGCTACGGTGTCTTGCCGTTTCTCCGCGCGTACGCCGAGCAGAAGGGCGGCGCGGTCGTCGAGCTCGGGACGGAGGAGGGCAACCGCCATGTCTTCAAGCGCGCCGCGGTGAGCGACGAGGACAAGCGCTGGCTCGAGTCGCTGCTCTTGCGACCGGGGCAGCGGATGGTTCCCGCGCGCTTCGCGCCGAAGGAGCTTCCTTTGGTGCTCGTCCCGGACCGCGAGGCGGAGCTGAAGGCGCGCATCGAGAGCGACGAAGCGGACAAGCGCATGGGCGCGGCGGCGCTCAAGCTCGCGAGGATCTACACGAAGACGCTCGACGGGAGCGTCCAAGCGGACCTCTACGTCAACCTGGACTCGCCCGCGATCGAGGCCCTCGTCGCTGCGAGATCCCGCGGCGAAAACGCTGCCGATCGCGCCGCGAGGCTCTTGCGGGCCCTCGTCGCGCTCATGGCGGGATGGAGCGAGGGCTCGGGCCGCGTGGACCTTTCGGGCGCGCTCGAAGACTACACGGCGACCGCGCTCGCGCTGCTCGAGTGACCAGGGCTCAGCGATACACGCGAAGGTAGACGTCGACGTCGTTGTTCACGTCGTCCGAGACGAGCGCTTGGTTTGTCGCGAAGACCACGGACGCTCCGTCCGCGGCGATGCGCGGCGAGTAGCTCTGACGTGCGTCCCACGTATTGGCCGGCGGGTCGGCGCCGTTGGCTGGAACGTTCACGCGTCCGAGCCTCCGCGGCGCGGACGGAGTGCTCACGTCGAACAGATAGAGATCCGAGGTCGTGTTCGCGTCTGCCGGCATTTCGCCAGGGAACGTGAGCACGTTGCTCGACGCGACCACCATGGTGCGTCCGTCGCCCGAGAGGCTGACCTCGGGCCAGTCGCGCGCAGTCGCGAGCGTGTATGGATTCTCGATGCCTGTGTCGGTGACCGTTGGCGTCATGCCCGCGCGTCGCTGCCAGATGTAGATCCGCTGACGATCCGCAGGAATTCCGCGCGCGCGGGCGTAGGAGGCGAACGCGATGGTGCTCCCGTCCGCGCTCGGCGCGCCTTGCCACGAGGTCTCGTGCTCGATGGGCGGAGTCAGCGGCGCTGTGAGCGGCGCGACGGCGACGGTGCTCCCGGGCGTCGATAGGCGCTGCCCGAGCAGGCGCGCGAAAATATCGGTCCCGCCCAGCAAAGAACCCTCGAAATTCTTCTGCGTGTGAAACACGAAGACGGTGCCGTCGCCCGAAAATTGTCCGCCGAAGATGTTGCCGCCCACGGGGCCTTCGCTCCCGTTCGTGCGGTCGCTGTTCACCGACTCTTTGAGAGGATCGAGCGCCTGCAGCGGCACCGACGCCGAGAAGAGGTTCACTTCTCGGTCCGGCGCCGAGGACGGATCGATGTGCCAGCGCGTCGCCACGACGATGCGACGCCCGTCGTTGGACGCCGCGAGGCTCGAGACTCCCTCGATCTGTTGCATGACCGGGCGCATCGCGAGGCGCTGATGCAAGTCGAGCCGCTGCGGCGCTGCGGCGCCGTCTCGAAAGTAGACCCAGTCTGCGCCCGCCGCGTTCGTGAAGTCCGGCGCGACGGCGTCCGACGGCAACTGCCCGCGCGTGAGGAAAATCGCACGGCCTCCGTCGTTGCTCACGTGGGGGTCGCGGCAGCTCGCCGCGCGCATCCCGCCGAACGAAGACACCTCGCGCACCGTTCCGGCGAGCACGTCCGCCACGTAGCAGCGCGTCGCGATCGACGAGGGCGGCGTTCCCACCGGGGGAGCGGGGGGATCGTGAGAGACGAACGCCACGTAGCGTCCCGAGTTTGGGACAAATGGCTGATAGCTGCGGACGCCTGCGTTGGTGCCCGGCATCGTCGTGCTTGTTCTGCTCACGAGCAACAAGCCCTGGCACGAGGCGCCATCAGCTTGGATCCGAAGTCCACGCGCACAGACGCAACGACGCAGGCACGGCGCGACCTGCTCGCACGTCGCGAACGCGCTGCACCCGCCGTTGTTGTCCGCGCATGTTCCCGCAGCGAACGCGCCAGCAGAGCCGTCGGCGGCCGCGGCATCCGCCGTGGCGACGTCCGGCGGGCACACGGGGCGGTCGCTCGAAACATCGGTCGCTCCAGCGTCCACGCCCGAATCCACGCCCGAATCCACGCCTGAATCCACGCCCGAGTCCACGCCCGAGTCGATCCCTCCGTCGGTGTCGCTGTCCGCGACGTCGGAGCCCATGTCCGACGCGACATCGCCCGCGTCCGCCCCGTCTGCGCTGTCCGACGGCTGCGCGTCGGCGCGCATGGGGCGCTCGAATCGAAAGCAACCCGAGACGCACCCGAGAGTCACCAGCGCGGCGGCCGCGCTCGCTCGCGAGCGCGCTGAAAGGTTCGGCGCGAGCTTCGACGGAACGGTCATGGTTTCGGAGTGTGGCTCACTCGTCGCGGTCGCCACATAGAGATATCTCCATGGACGATGAAGTGCAGTAAATCATGCGAGTATCCGCGCTCGCGCCGCGCCAAAGTCGACACTGGAGAAATCTCTACGGACGCGCCCTGAAGGGTTTGGCATCGTGGTCCGACGATGGCTCTCAGATCGCTCGCATGGGTTCGGCTGACGCTCTTCGGCGGTGTTGCAACGATGGCGTCGGCCGTGTCTGCGCAGCCGCTCGACGCGACGCAGGCCGCGGTTCGACGCTCGATGATCGAAGACGCGCAGCGCGCGCAGGCCGCGGGGCAGCACACGCAGTGCTCGGAGCTCGCGCTCCGCGCGCTGTCGATGCAGGACACCGGGTCGCTTCGGCGGCTCGCAGCAGAGTGTCAGCTCGCATCGGGCTCCGTGCTCGAAGCGATCGGCAACGCGGACCTGTGCATCTCTGCGCTCCGGCGCGACGCGCTGGCGCCGGGACGCGAGCAGCACTTGGCGGGATGCGAGCGCGTGGCGCGCGAGGCGCGCGCGAGGACGACCCGGCTCACGGTGCGCACGCCGCGCCCCGAGCCCGAAGGACTGCAGATCACCATCAGCGGTCGTTCGCTTCCGCGCGTCGAGTGGAACATCGCCACCGTCGCGCCGACCGGATCGCTCGTCATCGAGGCCACCGCGCGCGGACAAGCTCCGTTTCGACGAACGATCGAAGCGCGCTCGGACGCGCCCGCCGAAGTGCAGATCGAGTTCGAGCCGGCCGCCACGAACACCGTCACGCCGCCGAACACGGGCACCGTCACACCGCCGAACACCGGCAACGGCGGGACGCAACAATCGGGCTCGTCGGGCTCGAACGGTGGTTCATCGGGCGCCGTCACGCCCATTGTCGCGCCTCCGCAAGCGCCTTCGGGCGGGCGGCCGTTGGTCATCGCGGGCGGCGCAATGCTCGGCGCGGGCGCGGTGATGGCGGTCGTTGGCTTCGTCGTTCCTGCGTCGATGCTCGGGAGCTATCGCGGACGGTGCAGCGGAGTCGTCGACGACCCGACCTTCGAGCAGTGCGATCGCGAGCGAACGAGCAGTCAGCCGGTCGCCGACGGACTCACGGGCGTCGGCTTCGTGGGCGTCGGTCTCGCCGCCGTGGGCGCGGGTCTGCTCGTGTACGGGCTCACGCGCGGCGCTCCCTCCGCAGAGCGCCCGGCCCCGCGCGCGATGGTGCTCCCGACGTTCGGGCCCGGATCTCGCGGCGCTTCGCTGCTCGTCGCGTTCTGATCGTCGCGCTCGATCGCTCGAGGGTCGACAGCGCCGCTCGTTCTCGCGACCATCGTCGCCCCCCATGGACATCTGGAACTGGGTCCGCGACCGCCGAAAGCAGCTCGTTCGCGACGGAGACAGCCGCCTCGCCGACCTCTTGTATTCGCTCCCTGGCCACGTCGTCGACCTGCGCCACCAGCAGGTCGACGCGCTCGTTCCCGAAGCGGTCGCGCGCGCCAAGGCGCTCGGCGACCCGTGGCTCGAGCTCTTCTTTCGCCACTGGGATTTGCAGTCGCGCGTGCTCACGAGGATGCAGGGAGAGCACGCCCTCGGCGACGCGGTCGCGCTCGTTGATTTTGCGCACACAAAAGAAACCGAGGGCTGCCCGCAGGCCGTGTGCACCGTGCAAGACCTGGCCGCGTGCTACGGGATCGTCGACGGCCCCGGCTACGCGAGCGAGCGCGTCGAGGTCACCCGCGAGACCCTCGCGCGCATCGACCCCACGTGGGGCTGCTTCGACTGCATCTCGTCCGAGCACGCCGACGCGCTGAGAGACGGCGGCCAGCTCGAAGCCGCGCAGCAGTTTCTCGAGAGGCAGCTCGCGGCCAAGCTCGCCAAGGACGGCAAGGACGACCTCGTTCGCTTCTGCGGAATGGTCCGCGTCAGCGTCCTGTCCGACCTCGGCCGCAACGACGAGGCGCTCGCGCTCGTCGACGCGCAGCTCGCGAAGAAAGACGACGCCGTCGGACGCACGCTGCTCCGCCGCGCGCACCGCGCGAGGATCCTCGCGAGGATGGGGCGCTTCGAAGAGGCCCGCGCCGCGCTCCCGACGTGGCGCGAGTACATGGACGCCATCGACGGCTACGACCTCTGGAGCGACGCGGCGCTCTTGCTCGTCCGCGCCGGCGCCCTCGAAAACGGCGTGAACCTCGGCCACGCCATCGGCTCGATGGTCGCGCGGCTCGACAAGAACGGCGCCGTCCGCAGCACCATCCACGTCGCAGAGCGACACGTCGAGCTCGCGCTCGCGCGAGGCGCCCTGTGGACCGCGCGCCGCGCCCTCGCGACGATGGAGCGCGCGATCCCGCGTCTGCGCGCGCCGCTCGACGCGCTCGACCGCGTGCGCAAGGCGCGCGAGGCGATCGCCAAGCACGCGACCGACGCGAAGCTCGAGCTCCCCGAGAGCGCCGACGCCCTGCTCGAGTCCGTGTTCGCCGAGGAGCGCGACGCGGACGTCGAGCGAGACCTCCCGCTGCTCGAGGCCGCCCGCGCGCGATGGCCCGAGCACGACGCGCTGCTCCGGTCGTACGCAGGCGCGCTCTACGCCGCGGGCGCTCGCGACGAGTCGTGCGCCGTGCTCGAGGCCCGCGTTCGCGAGGGATCTGCCTCGGGCGACGTCGTTCAGCAGCTCGGGCACATGCTCGTCCGCGAGGACGCCGCGCGCTTCGACGCGTTCGAGAAGCTCGTTCTGTCCGTATGCGAGTCCGAAGAGACCCGCGCGATCCCCGACTTCATCCGCGGCGTCGTCGCCATCGAAGACGCGCGATGGAGCGAGGCCGCCGCGCGCCTTCGGACGATGGTGAAGGCCAATCCCACCGCGTTCAACACCCGCCGCATGCTGGCTCGCGCGCGCTTGCGCCACGGTGAAGAAGGCGCCCGAGAGGCGCTCGCGCTCCTCGGCGAGGTCGAGGCGGGCGGAGCGTTCTTGCGCGCAGATCACTGGGATCGACTGGCCGCCGCGACGATCGTCGGCGATTGGGCGGTCGCCCGCGCGAGCAGCGCAGCCCTCGAGCTCGGCGTGACCGACGGCGAAGGGCCCATCGAAGAGCGCTGGGAGCTCTGCACGCTCGTGATCGAGGACGGAGAGCAGACCCACGAATTCATCGCAGGGCGCACGGGCCCGAGCACCGCGCGCGTGCTTCACGTGAGCGAGCCGGGCGTGCGATCGCCGTTCGGGGATCGCTGGGTGTTCGACGCGCGGCCGCTCAACAGCGCGCCTCCCGAGTCCGCGGACGACGAGACGCGACGGCGGTTTCGCTGGATGTACTCCGCGGTCCATTGCCTCGAACGCGCGGACTATCGGACCGTCGAGATCGACGGCGCTCGGCCGAGCGATGCGCAGTTCGATCAGTTCATCGACGCGCTCGCGATCCACGGAATCGAAGTGCGCACCGGCGGCGCGGGCTACGTCCTCGGAGACCCGGACGACCCGAGCAAGAAGATCGACGCGGTGTACGTTCGCTTGGCTGTGCCCGCGACGGTCGACGATCGATCGCTGGCCGCGCTGCTCGAGCGCGAGACCGCGAGCTGGCCGCGCAAGATGGCGTGGCCCGCGCTCGCCGCGGCCGTCGGAGACGAGAGCCTCGTCGCTGAGCACACGACACGATCGCGCGCGTACGGCGTGTAGGGAGGGCTTCGATGGCCAAGGCGAAGACCGGTTCGAAGAAGCCCAAGGAGCGCGTCCCCACGGACGACCCACAGGTGCTCGCGCTCGTCGAGCGCGTCGAAGCGCTCGGCGTTGCAACGATGGACGCGCGGTATCGAAGCTGGTTGAGCGCGCCCGAGCGCCAACAAGCCCCGACGTTCGCGCTCGTGGCCGTCACGTGCGCCCAGGCGGTTCGTGGACCCGAGCTCGTCCCGCCCTTGATCGAGACGATCGCGCTCGTCGACGAGCCGCGCGTGCTCGCGGTCCTCGGGCTGCTCGTGCGCATGATCGCGGGCGACCACCGTCGATGGCTCAACGGAGCGACGTTCGACAACGCGGCGATCGTCGCGGACTCCGTGTGCCGAGCCAATCAGTCCGCCGTCGTCGCCTCGTTCGACACGCTCAGCGCGTTGGCGCGAGACCCGTCGAGCGACATTCGGGCGCAGCTCGCGTTCGTCCTGCCTTGGCTCGGCCCTCTGGCGCGCGATCGCTCGATCGAGCTCCTCCGCGCGCTCGCGGGCGATCGTGCCTCGTCGGTGCGCCGCAACGCGATCGTCGCGCTCGGGCTGCTCGGAGATCGCGCGCGGATCGACGCGCTCTTCGCAGACGAAGACGAAGGCGTCCGCGTCGCAGCGGCGATCGCAGCGACGTTCGTTCCCGAGGCCGCGATGGACGAGCGGGTCCTCTCGACGCTCGAAGCGTTGCTCGTGCGCCCGTTGGGGCCGTTCGCGACGTTTAGCTTCGCCAACGGGGACCTGAGCGGGTGGGCGATCCAGCGCTACGGGAGGCTGAGCACGCAGCTCGACGAGCGCGCGGCCGAGCGCTTCGACGCGCTGCTCTCGGGCCCGACGGGCCCATTGTTCTCGGGTGCGGCGATTCGGGCAGTGTTTTCTCAGTATGTTCGCGGCACAACACTGACGCGAACGCAGCGCGTGATCGCGTCGAAGTACCTGTCGGTCCCGACGCTCCGCACGCCCGAGTCGCTGATCGCGATGCGCGAGGTCGGGCTCACGTCGGGGCCGCAGTACGTCCCGGTCGCTTTGTTGATCGACGAGTTTCGCGACCGCGTGGGGCTGCCGCGACCGCCGCCCGAGAGCGGCCCGCTCGAGCTCGTCGCGCTGCCGGACAGCGAGCTCGCGCCCAGGTACGCGCAGCACTGGCTCGCGGACTTCGCCGTCGCGCCGATGCCCGCGCAGGCCGAGGCGATCGCGGAGGCAATCGCGCACACGATTTCAACGGAGGCGCTCGTCGAGCTGCTCGTTCGCGGCGCGCGAGACTGCGACGGAACGGACCTCCCGCGCGAGCGCACGGACGCGATCGCGTTCGATGTCCCGCTGCCCGAGGGGCTCGAGCTGCGCGATGGGAAGTACGTTGGACCTGCCGATGGATGGCCCGATCGATTTCGTGTGTGGCTCGCCGCGCGCGAGGCCGAGGGGTGGCTGCTCTCGGGCTTGTGGTGGTACGGCGTGCAGGTGCAGGCGACGCTGTTCGATCGCATCGGGCGCCAGTTCGTCCTCGACTACGGGCACGAGTGGAACAGCGGCAACCCGGACCTCGCTTCGATTCGCGCAACCCCGCGCGCGACGCACAGGCTCACGCCGCTCGTGGCCCGCGCGGCGCGAGCGCGCGACGCAGAGGCGTTCGATCGCGCGATGGCGTCGCGGCTCGACGCGTGGACGTCCAAGGGAACCATCGAGCAGTGGCTCGCCTATCGCGTGAGCCAGCTGGCGATCGAGATCTTCGCGCAGACCGGCGAGGCGCCGCCCGCTCTGTACGACCGCGCTGTGCAGTGGGCGCAGAAGAACTGGACCTACGTGATCGCCGCGTTCGGCGCGTACGCGAGGCTCTTGCCTCCAGAGCGCCGCGAGGCCCTGGCGCTCGAGTGCGCGCGAGAGAGCACGATGCGGTTGCCGCTCTTGGCTGCGTTTGCCAACACGCCAGCGGTGATCGAGCTTCTCACGGAGCAGTTCGCGAACGACCCGAGCGACTGGTCGAGCTACCTCCCGAAAATGCGCGAGCAGTGGGCGTGGGTCCTCGACGAAGAGGTCATCGAGAAGTTCTCGGCGGCGGTGGTTCGTCGGAGAGCGCCGAAAAGACGGTAAGCTCCTGCGCGTGACTGGCTATCGCGTCGCCGTTGGAGAGCCCGAGCTGAGTCCATTGGCCGTAAGCGAAGAGCTCGCCGCGACGCAACGCAGGAAGCAGATCCTGACGATGCACTTCATCGGGGTGATCGTCACCGTCGGTCTTTGGCTTCCGGGCTTGTTCGTCGCGTTCCTCATGGCTCAATCGTGGGCGACCGCCGCGGTGAAGGGCTACACCGTGCGGATCGCCGAGGGGCAGCTCTTCGTCGGAACGCGCGAGCGAAACTCGATGTTTCCGCTGGAGCGAATTCAGTCCCTCTCGACGGCGGACGGCGTGCTCACGGTCGTTTTGCAAGGGCAAGCGCAGGGCATTCGCATCGAGGGGCTGATCGACCCGCTCGCGGCGTCGAGCGCGATCCTCCGAGCGCGCGACGAGAAGACCCGCGTCGCCAACCCGAGCGCGGCTCAGACAGCGCCGCACGAGGTCGAAGCCTCGCGCGACACACGAGGCCGAAGCGGCGCCTGACCGCGGGTCACTCTGTCATTCGCCTCGCGAGCTTCGCGCCGATCTCGACGAGGGCCGCGTCGAGGCTCGTCGTGCAGATGGACGTGACGTACCCGTTGCGGCACGGCGCTCCGTTGCAGAGCGGGCTCTCTTCGAAGCGCCGCGCGACCTCGGTGATGCGTCGCGACGGAAACGCCATGTACTGGCTGTTCGAGCACGACATCGTCGGGTTGTACGTGCTCCCCGCGCGGCGACACGCCGGGACGACGTGCGAGCAGGCGGGGTCCATGTTGGCTTGTCGCATCGAGAACGGCCCGGCGGCGCCTTGCGTGCCCGAGATCGCGGTGCTCGCGTCGCGCTGCAAGAAGTTGTCGCGATCGGGCCCGGGACGGCCGAGGAGCGCGTCGTAGTCCACCACCCCGCCGCGCGTCGGGAGCGTCAACGGAACGCCCGTGATCGCGCCGAACAACACGCGATCGGGCCGGCCGGGCTTGAGCGAGAGGAAGTCGTTGTTCCAGCGGTTGCTCGCGGTGCGCGGGGCGGTGTTGACGTAGCGATCGAGGTTCCACGTCGGGTCGCGACGATCGCCGGGCGTGTAGAGGTAGAAGCGCAAATCGGGGTTGGTCGGGTGTGCCCACGCCGCGGACGAGGTGTTGTACACGTCGAGCGCGCTGTCGCACGGCTGCCCAGACTGCGAGGAAAATCCCTGGTCGTACTCGCAGTTGCGCACCGACCCGTCCTCTTCGTCCGAGATCACGATGATCGCGAGCAGCGCGTCGTCGCGGATGAACCCAGCGTTGGGCGACATGTTGCCCGGCCGCGCGCGCGCGTCGTGAACCAAGAGCGCTCGCCACGCAGCTTCGAGCGGCTGCTCGAGGCCGCACCCGTTGATGAAGATCCCCGCGTTGCACTTGAACCAGTCGGAGAAGGTCGAATCGTCTCGCGTCGATGCGAAGCGCTCGGGTCGGTCGCAGCTCGCGTCCGCCGTGTTCGAGCAGAACGTGATGAAGTTCGGAAACTGGTTGATGTCCGTGGTGCACACCGGCGGCCTGAAGCCCGCGGGCGCGGTCACTGCGTTCGGCCTGCGCGGCGCCCAGGGGATGTGCGACTGCAGCGCGAATCCGTTGCGAATGGGGTTGAGCAGCCCGTGGTCGCCTCGAGAAGCGTCGTCGCAGCCGGGGATCATCGAGCCGGGCGTTCCCAAGTCCGTCGAGACGACGCCGACGTGCATGTCGAGCAGCGGACGATTGAGCGGGACGTCGTCCACGTTGTTCGCGTCGCACGCGTGCGGCCGCGCGTCGGGGTTCGAGCGCGACCCGCACAATGGAACACGCAGCGCCTGCAAGAGCGTCTCGAACTTCAGCAGGAGCAACCGCTGCACTTCGATCATCGACCCGCTGTTGTCGATGACGAACAACATGTCGACGCTGTTGGTCCCGGGCCCGAGCATGCCTCCATCGTCCGGCGGCGGTGGGATCGTCGCGTCGGGCGTGCTCGGCGGCACATCGGCCGTCATCGGATTCGCGTCGGGTCTGCTCGAAGGGACGTCGAGCGTCGGCGCTCCGCTGTCTCGTCCGACGACTCGTAGCGAGGTTCGGGCCCCGCACGCCGCCACCATCGCAAAGGCCAAGATCCACGCGAAGCGAAGTCTCATGAGTCCGAATGGTCGCTCACTTGGGAGCTTGTTGCGAACGCCCGAGGGCACGGAATCGTCGCAAAGAAGAAGGGGCACGGAAGAAGGGCCACAGAAGAAGCGGACGGATCTCGCGTTTGGAGCGTTGTCTTTTCGACGCTCCAAATGCGAGGTCCGTCCCCGCTCCCCCACCATCGTGGGAGGCCTCACCCCCGCTGCCGCGCGCCCCTCTCCCGCGAGATCGCGGGAGAGGGGCTTTGATTTTGTGTGCATGGTAGACAGCCGTCGTCGAAGCAGGGCCAAAGCAGAAGGGGAAGGGCCACAGAAGAAGGGGACGGATCTCGCATTTGGGGCGTCGTCTTCTCGACGCTCCAAATGCGAGGTCCGTCCCCGCTCCCCGACGAGCCCCCGCTCCCCATCACTACTCAGGATTGACCTCATCTCGAAGTCGGCGATCACGAGAGAGATAGCAAGGAAAATGCTTGCTGAATTGGCACCTTGGCTGCACCCAACTGAAGTTGGGAGCAGCGAGCCGTTGCTCGTGCGCCGCATGCGGCGCACTGCGTGATCCGCGGCTGAGGAGCGGCGATCGTCGTGTTCGCGCCGCGAGAATGCTGCGCGACGCAGCGTCGTTGTCCCTCGCTGCAGTGTGCGCCGCCTGCGGCGCACAGCCTTGCTTTCGCTGCCCCCAACTTCAGTTGGGGGGCAGCCGAGCGCACTGGATTGCAAATGGACTGGTCTCTCTGGTGTCCGCCGACTTCGAGATGAGGTCAATCCTGAGCCATCGCTACCGCTGGAGCTCGCGTCGACACGCGGCTGCGATGCGCGAGAGGCCCTCGGCGAACGTCTCGGGTTCGGCCAGAAGGCTCACGACGACGCGCGCGTCGCGGTCGAAATCGAACAAGAACCCCGGCTGCACGAGCACGCCTTCGCCCAAGAATCGCTCGGCCCACGCCTCGTCGCTGAGCACCGCAGGCAGTCGAAGCACCGCGCTCCAGCCGCCCTCGCAGAACAGCACCGACGCGCCCGTCTCGGGATCCCCGTCGAGCATCGATCGCGCGCGCGTGAGGTTCTCTCGGAGCCGCGCGAGCACGCCGACGCGCGTCCGCGCACCATAGTCGAGCAGCGCGTCCGCGGCGCACTGCACGGGAGCGCTCGCCGACAAGAACGTGTCGGCCACGTGCTCGAACCGAGCCTCCGTGCTCGCCACGAGCATCTCGGGGCCCGAGAGCGCCGCCCACGCGAGCTTCATCTGCGGCAAGAGCGCGCTCTTCGAGAGCCCCGCGAGCGTCCAGCACAAGCAGCGCGACTCGAGCGCCGTCGTGCGAATTCGCTCGGGGTCGAGGGCGCCTTCGACCACGTACTCGGCGAAGACCTCGTCGACGACGAGCGCGATCGCGTGTGCGTCGCAGAGCGACGTGATGGCCTCGAGCTCGCCCTCGGACAGGGCGTTGCCCGTCGGGTTGTTGGGCGAGACGCACACGAGCACGCGCGTTCGCTCGGTGATCGCCTCTTCGATCGCGGTCACGTCGTGCGAGTACGCTCCGTCGAAGCAGAGCGGGTAGCGCACCGCGCGCGCTCCCGTGAGGGCCGCGATGGACTCGACCAGCGGGTACCCCGGCGTCGCCACGAGCACTTCGTCCCCCGGAAGACAGTGCAACATGAATAGCTGTGCGTAGAGTTCGCTCGTGCTCGACGCGAGCCACAGCCGCTCGGGGTCCACGTCGAGCCCGTGCGCGCGCGCGTAGTGCGCGGCGACCGCGGCGCGCGCCGACGGCATCCCTTTGGGGTGCGGCTCGTACGCGAACGACCGCGGGTCTCCGAGCGCCCCTGCGATCACCGCCGCATCATCGTGCGACGGCGCGAACCCCACGCGCGTCGGGTTCGTCACCGTGAGGTCGAAGGGAACCTCCCCCGCTTCTCGCGCCGCCTCGACGGCGAGCGACCAAGGCGTTGGCGCGAAGGACGCGGCGATGCGATTCGAGGGGCGATTCAATGGTATCTACCCTCACTCATCGAGATGGCAACGATCAAGCCCTTTGCTGCGCTGCGCCCGCCTGCTTCGCGGGTCGCGCTCGTCGCAGCCCCGCCGTACGACGTGATCAACGCCCGCGAAGCGCGCGCGCTCGCAGGGGACAACCGCGACAGCTACCTCTACGTCTCGCGCCCCGAGATCGCGCTCGATCCGTCGGTGGACGAGCACGATGACAAGGTCTACGCGCAGGGCCGCGTGGCCCTCGAGGACTTCGTGGCGCGGGGCGTCCTCGTGCGCGACGCCGAGCCCGAGCTCTATGTGTACGCGCAGAAGATGGGCTCGCATCGGCAGGTGGGGCTCGTCGCGTGCGCGAGCGTCGCCGAGTACGACGACGCGACGATCAAGCGCCACGAGAACACGCGCGCGGACAAAGAGGACGACCGCACGCGGCACATCGACGAGCTCTCGGCCCACGACGAGCCGGTGTTTCTCACGTATCGCGCGGACGCGCTCATCGACGCGACGATCGCGAAGGTCGAGCGCACACAGCCCGTCTACGATTTCGCGACGGCCGACGGCGTCGAGCACACGCTGTGGATCGCGCCGCGCGACGAACGAGCGGCGCTCGTGCGCGCCTTCGCCGAGCGCATCCCGGTGATGTACATCGCGGACGGGCACCATCGAAGCGCCGCGGCCTCGCGCGTTCACAAGCTCCGCAAGGAGCGAGGAGAGACGCAGGGAGAGCACGACGTGTATCTGGCGGTGCTGTTTCCGCACGATCAGATGCAGATCCTCCCGTACAATCGGCTGGTCAAATCGCTGGGTGAAGAGCGCTCGGCCGAGGCCACGCTCGCGGCGCTCCGCGCGGTGATGGACGTCGTCGAGACCGACGCGCCCGCGCCGAGCGAGCCCAAGTCCGTGGGGCTCTACGTCGGCGGCCGCTGGTACCGCGGCTCGTTTCGCCCCGGCAGTTGGAACGCCTCCGACCCGGTCGCCTCCCTCGACTGCTCGATCGTGCAAGCGCAGATCCTCGCGCCGCTCTTCTCCGTCACGGACCCGCGAAAAGACAAGCACGTTGATTTCGTGGGCGGCATCCGCGGCGCGAGAGAGCTCGAGAAGCGCTGCGCCGAAGAGCGCTGGGCGCTGGCGATCCACATGTACCCCACGCGGATCGAAGAGCTCCTCGCCGTGAGCGACGCGGGGCTGCTCATGCCTCCCAAGAGCACCTGGTTCGAGCCCAAGCTCCGAAGCGGCCTCTTCGTGCACGCGTTTTGAGCGCGCGACTGCGGTAACGTGCTCGTATGAAGAGGGTCGCTTCGTACGGTCTGCTCTGCGCACAGCTCGCGCTCGCTTCGTGCACGACGCCTCCGCCTCCTCCAACAGACGGGGCGATGGACAGCGGCGTCTCGACGGACAGCGGCGCGAGCCCCGACAGCGCTGTGGTGGACGTCCCCAACGCGCCCATGGATTCAACAGCGCCGACGGACGCCGGGGTCGCGACCGACGCGCGAACGCCCCCCGCGGACGTGATGATGCTGCCCGCGCCCTCGTGCATGGCCGCGACGGGCGGCGGCGCGGCGACGTCGATGGCGCCGACGCTGTTGCGAACGCTGTCCGATCGCTTTCACGAAGGGTGGCTCGCGTCTCCGGCGGTGGCGGATCTCGACCGCGACGGGCGCAACGAAATCGTGATCGCCCGCGCGGGAAAGCTCCTCGTCTACCGCCCCGACGGCTCGATCGCGTGGTCCTTCGACGTCCCGAGCAGCGGGCGCATCTGGGCGTCGCCCGTGATCGTCGATCTGGCGGGAGACGCCAATTTGGAAGTGGCCTTCGCGGCGCGCGGGAGCGTCTACGTGCTCGACGCGCGCGGCGCGATGGTCCCGGGATTTCCGTACATGTGGCGCGACGAGCTGCGGTCGATCGCGGCGGGCGACGTCGATGGAGACGGACGCAACGAGCTCGTCGTGCTCACGACCAACCCGCTGCCGTCCGTGATGATGTCTCCGCGCGACATCATGCTCGCGCTCGAAGGCAACGGAACGGTCGTTCGCGGCTGGCCCCCCAACACGACGATGACCTCGGGCTGCGACACAAACTGCTTCGTCACTGGCGGCTACGACCAGAACCTCGCCGTCGGCCCGATCGACAACGACGCGAGCTGGGACGTGTTCGGCGCGCAGGACAACGCGTACTTGTCTTGGCACCGCGGCAGCGGCGTGGCGTTCGACGCGAACACCATGTTTCGAAACCGCCGCAAGGTGCTCGGCGTGCGGTTTCTGCACGACCTCGCGCTCGCGCAGCAGGGCTACGCCAACGACGAGAACACAGCAAATCAAGCGCACTTCACAAACACGGCCCCGGCGATCGCGGACATCGACGGCGACGGGCGCAACGAGCTCGTGTTCGTGGGCAGCGTCCAAAACGCGGCGCAGAGCGACCGATTGCGCGGCGTCGCGCTGTGGGTGGTCAACAGCGACGCGAGCCGACCGGCGCTGTGGTCGACGCCGTACCACGTTCCCATGTACCGCGCGGGGCTCTGGGACTTCGATGGAACGAACATCGTCGGCCTCACGAATCAAGTGACCGTCGCGGACATGGACCCGATGAGCGCGGGGCTCGAGATGGTGTTCGCGGGCTTCGACGGCGGGATTCACATGGTCGACGCGCGCAAGACGCCGCGCTGGCGCTTCGAGTACACGACGAGCAACGACGTGCTCACGACCGGCGTGGCCGTGGGTGATCTCTCGGGCGACGGCGTCCCCGAGGTCGTGTTCGCGACGTACTCCCCGCGCATGGACGCGAGCGCGCTCTATGTCCTCAGCGCCAACGGCGCGATGCAGCACAGGATCGCGCTCCCGCGGCGCGGCGCGATGAGCGTCCCCACGCTCGCCGACGTCGACGGCAACGGAACGATCGAGATCATCGTGAACCTCAAGGACGGCGAGGACCGCATGCGCAGCGCCCTCGTGTACACCGTCGCGGGCTCGCACGCAGGGTGCCTGCTCTGGCCCACGGGCCGCGGCAACTTGCTTCGCAACGGGTACGTCCCGCGGAGGTAGCGCGCGCTGATCGGGCGCACGATGGGCTCACGCCGCAGGCGCGAACTGCTCGTGTTGATGCACGCCCACCGTCACTTCGGGGAGCGTGTCCATCGCCGGAGCGAGCAGCGCTTCGGACACTTCGCGCAGCGGGCGCTCCCACATCGTCTCGAAGGGCACGGTCATGAGCATGCGCGAGCGCCTCCCGCGCGAATACGCGCCGTGCAGCCGCGCGACGTACGCGCGAAGCTCGCGGCCTCCAAAGGACTTCAATCGGTACACCGTCGAGAAGAACACGATGAAGGCCGTCGATGGCAGCCGCAGGTTGCCGAAGACAAACGCCTGCAGCTCCATCTCGCCGAGCATGTGCGTCTTGTAGCCCGTGAGCACATGAAAGAGGTCGTGCGTCTCGCGGTAGCGCTTCGAGAGAAACGCCTCGTCGCTGTCGATCGCAAACGACGAGACGAACGGCGCGATCTTGTTGTCCTCGAAGTACCGCGCAAACTCGCGGCCGAGCGTCCCTTCGGGGAGCGCCCCGAGCGCCGCGAGGTCGAGGTCCGGCCCCTGCAACGTCGGGCGCGTGTCGAGCATCGCGCGTCCCTCGGCGTTCTGACGAAACTCCCTCACGAGCGCGGTGTACGCCTCGGCGTCGAGCTGCGCGTTGAACAGCGGCCCGTACAGCTCGTTGCCGGGGTCGTCCTTCAGCACGTGCAGCGCGTGAAGCCCCTTCTTCACCCGCGAAAAGATCGATTGCCCCACAGGGAATGCCGTCGCGTTCTCGCTCATCGAAGCCGCTCCTTCGCGCGCCGATGGCGCGGTGCACAACGGACGCTAGCGAAAGTGAACAGTGGTGTCCACTTCGTAAGCGCGCCATGCTCACTGCAGTTCTGTGAGCAGCGACAGCCCTCCGCAGCGCAAGGACGCCGCGCGCAACCGCGAGCGCATCATCGAGGCGGCGCGCGAGCTCTTCTCGAGAGAGGGCTTCGACGTGTCGTTCGACGCGATCGCGCAGGGCGCCGGCGTGGGGCGCGCGACGCTCTACCGCAATTTCGCTGACAAATACGCGCTCGGCGCGGCGATCTTCGACGACAACATCACCGCGCTCGAGGCGCTCGCGCGACGCGAGCCGCGGCCGACGTTCATGGCGTTGCTCGAGGCCGTGATCGAGCAGCAGGTGCAGTGCCACGCGCTCGTTCCCGCGCTGTTGTCGGCGCGCGGCGCGACGGACATGGACTCGCTCGGACAGCGGATGAACGCGCTGCTCGAGGGCCCGCTCGAGCGCGCGCGTTGCGCGGGCGAGGTGCGCGACGACCTGCAGACGATGGACGTCCTCGGCGTGCTCGCGATGATCTCCGCGGTGATGATCCCGACCGCCACCGCGCAGCGACGCCGCGCCCGCGCGCAGCGGGCGCTCGAGCTCGTCTTCGACGGCCTGCGCGCCAGACCGAGATAAACCACGGCACAATCGAACGTCGTAGCAACGAGACAAGCGTCGGCGTGGTTGAGCTCGAGTCGAACCGCCGTGAATCGATCGCGAAAAGTACGTCGATCGAACGCGTAGCGGTTCAATCGCGCGCGATTGGACAAGCGCGCGTTCTTGCCGAGACACTCACGGCGTGCGCTTTCTTCGCTCGATCGCTTGGGCTTCGACGTTCGTGGCGTTCGTGTCGCTCGGCTGCGGGACCCGAACGGGGCTGCGCGTTCGTCCCGGAGCGATCGACGCCACGGTGGACGACGACGTGATCGCCGATGCGACCGTCGTAGATTCCATCGACGCGGTCGACGCGGTGGTGGACGACCAGCCTTCGCTCGACGTGATCGACGACCGCGTCTCCTTCGATTGCCGCGTCGATCCGAGGCGCCTGTGCGACGACAACAACGCCTGCACCGTGGACACGTGCGGCGCGGACGGACGCTGCGTTCGAGCCCCGGTGCGCTGCGACGACGAGGACCCGTGCACGCTCGATCGCTGCGAAGCGTCGCGAGGGTGCGTGTTCACGTCGATCGAGTGCGGCGGCTGCGCGGACGGCGTTCGCGACGCGTTTCGCGACCGAACGCGGTACCCCAACATCGCCGGGTGCGCAGGGGGCTTCGCGCTTCCGGGGCTCAACCTCGAGACCGCCCCCACATGCGATCGAATCGCCGGCGACGACGGACCCAACCCCAACGGAACCGGCTGCCGCGCGAGCGACCTGTGCGCCACAGGATTTCATGTGTGCCGATCCGCTGGCGAGGTGCGCGCGCGCTCGGTCGACGGTTGCTCGGGCGCGAGAGACGCAGAGCCATCGTCGTTTTGGGCCACGCGCCAGACGGGGCCCGGCTGTCTGCAGTGCGCGACGGGGACGGCGCCCGACTGCACAAACGCGGATTGCCGCAGCGACTGCGCGGCGACCGCGCGAACGACGAACGACATCTTCGGGTGCGGGTCCGTGGGCAGCGTCCCGCAAGCGTCGTGCGCGCCGCTCGATCGCTCGGGAAACAACCTTTGCAGCGAGCTCCCCGCCCCGTGGCGCTGCGACAGCGGCGCGGGCGACGTGAGCTTTCGCGAGAGCGAGTTCGTCGTGAAGCCAGGGCCCCGCGCGGGCGGCGTCTTGTGCTGCCGAGATTGAATGTGTGTGTCGGGCGCTTGTGGCCCGTCGCCGCGCGCGACAACCTCGGCGACGTGAGCTCCGTCGACCTCGAGGCCCGCCAGATTCGCTGCACGATCGTCTACGACGGCCCAGCGCTCGGCGGCAAGACGAGCAATCTTCAGTACCTCTACGACCGCACGCCAGCCGAGTCGCGGAGCGCGATGGTGCACGTCGCCAACGCGGACGAGCGCAGGCTGACGTTCGATCTCGTGCCGAGGACGATCGCGCCCGTACGCGGGCTCGCGCTGCGGTTTACGCTGGTGACCATCCCGGGGTCGGTCTACTTCGACGAGGCTCGACGCGCGATGTGCGCGGACGCGGACGCAGTCGTGTTCGTCGCGGACTCGCAGATCGAACGGCTCGAGGCCAACGTCGAGCGTTGGGAGACGCTCGCGGCCAACCTCGCGTCGCACGGGATCGACGTCGAACACATCCCGGGCGTGCGTCAGTTCAACAAGCGCGACTTGCCGTCGGCCGCGCCGATCGAGGTGCTCGATCGAGCGCTCGCGCATCCGCATTGGCCGCACACGACCGCGATCGCGCACCGAGGCGAGGGCGTCTTCGACTCGCTGCGCATCGCCGCGCGTTGGGTCGCGCGACGACTTAGTTGCTCAATTGATTTGCAGGCTCCGAGCACGGTGGTCGACCCTCGCAGCGGTTTGGCGCCAAAATAGGCCGAAATTTTGACCAACAGCGCTGTTGGTCTCTGGGATGCTGGTTTTTGTCAGGAATTCTCACGCGATGGTCGAGGATTTTGTCGGCGCGTACGTCTCGTTCGATTCTGTGAGAACGCGTCGCGCGGTCGACCAATCGACGGGCATGACGCTTCGTACATCAGCGCTCGTCGCGCTCTCGCTTGGGTTGCTCGTCGGTTGTGGAAGCATGGTTGCGGCCGTGCCCGATGGAGCCACGCAGGACAGCGCCGCGATCGACGCACCGACGGACGCTCCCTCCAACGCGAACGACGCGGTCGCGGATCGCGCGATCGAAGCGGACACTGGCGTCGCCGTCGCTCCCATGGACTCGGGGGTCGATGCGCCGAGCGCTGTCGACGCGTCGATGGACAGCGCGCGCGCAGACGCGACGGACGCGGGCGATGCTGCGGCGGACGCGGCCATCGTGCCTCCGAGCGACGCGTGCGTCGCGGACGGAGGCAACGCGAGCCTGCGATTCGGCGAGGTCTACCGACGCACCATCAACGACGGAGGCAGCCTTGGTGGCGGATGCACGACGTCGTCGCGTTGCCACGGACGACCGGGCGAGGTCTTCGATCTGTCCTCCGAGAGCGCTGCGTACGCGAGCCTCCTCGGCGTGATGGGCGCGTGTGGTGTGCGCGTGACTCCGTGCGATCTGTCGCGGAGCTACATCTCGACGCTCATGCACCGACCGGATACGTGCCGCGGGCAGCGGCACACGGGGTTCGGGCAGACGATGACCGCCGAGCAGATCGCGTTGCTCGACGCGTGGATCCTCGGCGGCGCGCAGCGGTAGCGCGCGGACGCTCGTTTGCTCACACGAGCACGAGGTCGTCCTCGTCGAGCACGGCGTCGATCTCTTCTTCGCTCGCGGTGCCTTCGGCCGCGGCGCTCATCGTGAGGTTGGCGTCCATCAAGCGATCCTGCGCGAGGTTCTCGAAGTACGCGCGCAGCTCGGGGACGCCCTGCACGAGTCGGTCGAACAGCTCGCGCGAGAGGAACATCACCGTGCTGTTTCGCACGGCGGTGACCGTGGCTGTGGTCGTTCCCTGTTCGATGAGGGCGATCTCGCCGAACACGTCGCCCGAGTCGAGGGTCGCGAGCACCACGCGCTGACCGTTGCTCTCGCGGGTTACTTCGACTTGCCCCGAGAGCAAGAGAAACAACCCGCGTCCGACGTCTCCCTCGCGGATGATCACCGCGCCCGCGGGCGCGTCGTGCGCGCTGAACCGCGACGCGAGCTGCACGCGCTGTGCGCGGTCGAAGGGCTTGAAGATCGCGTGCGTCGCCAAGAGGTTCTGCACGAGTCGATCGCGGGTGAACCGCTCGAGCGCCTGGCCTACCACCGCGATCTCGCGCGCGACCGCGCCGAGCGAATCACGCCCGAACACGAGCACGTCCGAGTCGTCGACGACGGACACGGTCGCTCCGCGAGGCGCGCCCGAAACGAGCGCCATTTCGCCGACGATCGAGCCCTCGCCGAGCGTCGCGAGCAGCACGTCGTTCTCGGGGGTGACGACCGTTCCACCGCCGCCTGCGCGGCGCGTGACGCGCGCCGTCCCGCGCGCGAGCATGTAGAACGCGTCGCCGGGCTCGCCCTCGCGAATGATCGCCGTCCCTTGCGGCGAGCGCTGCAGCGTGACCGCAGAGAGCATCTTGACGAACGCGTCCGGCGGCAGATCCGACAAGAGCGGAATCGGCGCTACGGACGCTGGATATCCAGGCAATCCTTCGCGCAACGTCGCCGCTTGCGCCGCCACCGCGCGCACCTGCGCGTAGTCGAGCTCGTTCGGAACGAACGCCTCCGTCGGGACCTCCGCCTCGGGCAGCGGCGGCGCGAGGCGCACTGCTTTTCCGAGCGCGGGCGATCCCGCGGCGTAGCGCTGCGCCAATTGCCCGAGGAGCTCGTTGATCGCCGGGTCGATGCGCGCGAGGATCTTCAGCGCGACGATGGCCTTCAACGGGTACCCAGAAAGGGACGCTTCACGAGCGACGAACGCGTACACTTGAATCGCCTGGGTGTTGTCCCCGGCGATCAACAGCGCGTCTCCGATGCGTAGCCTCGCATCGAGGTCGTGCGGCGCTGAGCGAACGAGCGCGACGAGCCCGCGGAGGGCTCCCTCGTTGTCGCCAGCGCGAATTCTCTGGTTTGCGTCCTGAGTCAGAAGCTTGCGGGTGACCATCGCCCGCGCGAGTGTATCGAAGATGGATCGATGTCCCGTCTGTCAGAGCGCACTTCCGCCCGAATACGCGGGCGCGAGCTGCCCGAGCTGCGGCGTGCGGCTGCCATCCGCGACGAAGAGCAGGATCTCGCTCACGCCGCTCGGGACGCCGAAGCCGCGTCCGCCCAGCGATCGGCCGCCTGTTCCTGCGGAGGACCGATGGGACATCTCCGACGATCCCGCGCCGTCGCCGTATCCGCCGGCGACCGACGTTCCCCTCGGTGCGCCGGTCGCGCCGAGCAATCGGCCGGCGCCGCCGACGACGCCCGTGTCCGCGAGCACGAGGCCCGCGGATCCCCTGCGCGCGACGCTCGGAATCGGCGAGCTCTCGATCCCAAGCGCGCCTGCGACGCCGAAAAATGTCGACGACCCCGACTCGGGCTCCGTGCGTCCGCCGCCGAGCGCGCCAGGGCCCTCGGGCGCTCAACGCGGTGACGGTCAACCGACGCCCACGCTCGCGCTCGAGTCGAAGGACCTTCGCGCGATGCTCGTCGCGAAGGCTCAGGCCGCAGGCGTGATTCCCTCTGCCGCGACCAACGCGAAGCCCGCGCGCGTCGGTTCGACGACCATCGGCCACGACGAGCCCGTCGCGAACAAAGCACAAGCGCCGTCGTCCGCAGGGACGAGCTCGCGCCCCCCAGGCAGCGAGCCGAGCACGCGAAGCACCATGGTGTTCTCGGCGTCCGAGATGGCCTCGGCGGCCGCCGCGAAGTCCGCTGCGACCGCGCCGACGAGCGCCCCGTCGAGCGCAGGAACCACGGGAAAATCCAAGCCCGCGGACCCTCTCACCTCCACGATCGGCATCGGCGTGAGCGCGTTTGCGCTCGCCGAGAGCGCGAAGCTCGCGACGCCCGCGAAGCCCGCACAGCCCGCGCCCGAGCCCGCGAAGCCCGCCGCGACTCCATCGTCCGCCGGACGCATCGGAGCGCAGCCCGCAGCGCCCGACGCGAGCGGACCCAACATCCGCGGGACGCTCATCATGTCCGCGCCGCTCGTCGCGCAGTCCGCGCAATCACCGGCGCAATCGAAGCCCGCCGCGAGCGCAACACCAGCCGCAGAGCCCGCGAAGGCTCCGGCGAGCGCCGCGTCCACGAGCCGCGACGCGAGCGACGAGCTCCGGATCTCGAGCACGATCGTGGGGCACGCGCCGGTCGCCGCGGCGCGACCCGCGTCGACTCCACCAACGAAATCACTGTCGCAAACGCTGGTAGGCACCTCGCCGCTCGCCGCGTCGACCCCGTCGACGAGCGACGCGAGCGCGACCGGCGCGAAGGTTCGCGAAGCTCCACCACCCTCGACGCAAGAGTCGAGAGCGCCGGCGCCGTCGTCGCTTCCGTCGCTCACGAGCACGCTCGTGCACGGCGCTCCCGTCGCGCCGAGCGAGGGCCGTTCGCCTGACGATTCGCAGAGCCAAACGACTTCGAGCGAGCCCCCGCCGCCGGCCCGCGCGCCGACTCCGCCCGTCGGCTCCGCGACGCTCCGCGATGGAACGCCCGACTCCGCCGCGTCTGCGCGCACCGCCACGACGCCCGCTGGCTTCGCCGCGACGCTCGAGCACAACGCCGTGACCGGTGATCTCGGCGCGGTCGCGCCGAAGCGCGAGCCGCCCACGCCCTCGTCGCAGCCTGTCTCGGTACAACCCACGCCGAAGACACCGACGAAGCCGCCCGTGGCGACTGCATCGACGCCGCCGAGCACGGCGAGCGCGCAGCACAAGGCCGTGAGCACTCCGTCGGCGCGCCCGGTGATCGCCGCGCTCACGCCGGGGTCGCCCGACGACGCCTCGAGCCGACGCCGCGCGCAGAGCCAGGCCGAAGACGCGCCCGAGGTCGGCGAATCCGCGCTGCGCATCGCGCTCGCGACGGCGGGGACGGTGGTCATCGCGAGCTCTGTTCCTGCGCTCTTGAAAGACGCGCTCGCGGCGGCGACGTGGACGATCCCGGGCGTGATCGCGCTGGTGCTCGCGTTCGTCCCGATCGGTCACGCGACGCGCGCGTTGCTCGCGTTCGCGCCCGCGTTGCCCGCGCTCGCCGTGCGCGCGATGGGCTGCGAAGGCCACTCGGTGTCCGGCGCGCTCGCGCTGACGGCGCTGCTCGCGTTGCTGCCAGCGGCGCTCTTGTTTCGCTCGCACTACACGCGCAGCCGTCGCGCGCGCTTGCTCGTCGCGGGCGGGCTCGTCGTCGGTGTGGTGTGGGCGCTGCTCCCGGGCGGAGGCGCCACGCTCGCGAGCGGCGGAGGTCCGTGGGCTGCGACGCACTTGCCCGCGCTGTCGTTCTTCGCCGTGGCGCTGTTCTCGCTGAGCGCGTTTGTTCCGGGGCGCAGTTCGATGGGGACCGCGGTGTGGGCGATCCTCGCGATCGTGTGGGCGACGATCCCCGCGCTCGGAAGCCGCGCCGAACAGTTCGCCCCGCGCGCGCTCGACGCGCTCTCGCTCGCGGGCCTCGGCGCGATCGCGTCGACCACGCTCGCCGCGCTGCTCAGCGTGTACGCCGCGCCCGACGACCCGAAGGGATGACGCGTTCGTCCGACGCGCGCGCTACGCTCGGCTGTTCCACAGGACGTCGGTGCGGCCGCGCGCGAAGTTCTCGTAGCGCGCCATCACGAAGAGCGCGTCGCTCAGGCGATTGAGGTACTTCACGACGAACGCGCCGATCGGCTCGACGCGCGAGAGCGCGATCGCGTCTCGCTCGGCGCGGCGACACACGCAGCGCGCGACGTGGAGCTGCGCGGCGCCCACGGTGCCTCCTGGGAGAATGAAATTCTCGAGCGGCGAGAGCGACTCGCTGAGCTCGTCCATCAGCTCTTCGAGCGCGACGACGTGGCGCTCTTCGATCTGCGGAACTTTGAATTTCACCTTGTCCTCTTCGAGGATGCAGAGGTCGCTCCCGAGGTGAAATAGCTCGTTTTGAATCGTGGCAAACGCTCGCGCGAGCCGCTCGTCGAGCCCCGCTGCGACCGCGACGCCGATCGTCGAGTTGAGCTCGTCGACCGTGCCGTACGCCTCGATGCGCAGCGAGTCCTTCGGGACGCGTTGTCCGCCGCCGAGTCCGGTGGTCCCGTCGTCACCCGTCCGCGTGTACACCTGTGTGATCCGTGGCATGTGTGCGTGGATGCCACAACCGCGTTGGGGTGTCGCGCTCGCTTGCGATGTTGATAGTCTCCGTCACACCGACGATGGCCGACCCACGAACGAGGCGCTGGCGCTGCGCCGTATGCAATCACATCTATGACCCCGCGGAGAGCGACCCCGCGAGCAACATCCCCGCGGGAACGCCCTTCGAGAGCCTCCCGGACGACTGGTGCTGCCCCGAGTGCGGCGCCACCAAAGCCGACTTCGAGCCGATGGGCTGAGCGCGCTCGCCGCCAGCGACCCGCGTAGCGCGCGGCGATCAGCCAGAGCTTCGTCACCATCGATCGCACCGCGAGCGACCAGCCCGTGCGGCGAATGCTCTTCGCCGACGGCAGCGCGACGAGCACCCAATTCAGCGCCCGCCGCGGGCACGCGCGTCGCGCTCATCGTCGCGATCGACGAGCAGCGCCCGTGCGCGTCGCGCGCGTCGCGGGGGCTCCTCACGGCCTGGTTCTTGAAACAGTACCATCATGTCCGTTGATCGAAAAGGAGACCCTATGCACGTGCAAGAGAGCGACAAAGTCGGCGAAATCGCAGGGCGCTATCCAGCCACGATCGCCGTGTTCGAGCGATTCGGCGTCGACTACTGCTGCGGCGGAAAGCGCAGCGTCCGCGAAGCCGCCGAGCGCGCAGGCGTCGAGCCAGGGACCCTCGTCGGCGAGGTCTCGCGCGCGGCGAGCGAGCTGGTCGAGGACGAACCGCGTGCGCCTGCCGAGCAGAGCTTGCGCGCCCTCATCCGTCACATCAACGAGTCGCACCACGTGTTCACGCGGAGCGCGATGGACGTGATCGAGCGGACGTTGCCCAAGGTGCTCGCGGCGCACGGTGCGGTGCATCCCGAGCTCGCGGCGATCGGCGAGGCGGCGAGGGCGCTCGTCGACGACCTCGGGCCCCATTTGCTGCGCGAAGAGCGCGTGCTCTTTCCGTGGATCGAAGCGGCGGAAGCGGCGATCGAGCGCGGAGCGCGCCCGCCCTCGGCGCCGTTCGGCTCCGTGCAAAACCCAGTGCGCGTGATGGACGCCGAGCACCTCGAGGTCGCGCGATTGCTCGAGACCCTCACGAGCCTCACGGCGGGCTACGAGATCCCCGCGTGGGCGTGCCCCACTGCGACGGCGCTCTTTCGAACGCTCGGGCAGCTCGATCGTGACCTTCGGCGACACGTGCACCTCGAGAGCAACGTGCTCTTTCCGCGCGCGATCGCGCTGTGAACTCGCGCTCGATCAGCGGAGCATGACCTCGCCGACGCGGCTCGCTCCCGCGGGCATCGCGACGAGCTGAACGAAGTCCGCGGCCGCGGGTTGCCGAAAGCCCCCCGTCGGCGAAGCGCCGACCGCTGCGATCGCGCCGATCGTTCCGAGCGTTGGAGCGCCGACGACGAGGGCGGGATCGCCGCTCGGCGTGTGCAAGATCGACGCGCTCAGCTGGTTCGTCCCCGAAGGCGCCGACAACGAGACCGCGTCCACTGCAGAAAACCCGCTCGCCCCGCGGTTGACGTAGACGTTGACCGACACGTTGGGGCCGCTGCGGCCGAGGTACGCGATGTCCAACCGACCCGCGCTCTCGGCGTCGCGCGCGAGGTCGAACACAGGCAAGAAGCGCTGCACGGGCTCGGACGCGATCCCGAGCGTCGCGCCCATTCGCGTGACAAATGACAGGTCGGACACGACGTCGCTGCCCGAGTACACGACGAGCACAGGCCCCATCATCGCCGTCGTCGACTCGGTCTCGGTGGCCCACTCGTGATCGCCGTCGTTGTCGACGTCCCCGAGGCACCCGAGCGCGCCGCCGAAGCGCCGTTCGGACGCAGGACGCAGCCGCCGCTCGGCCGAAAACGAGCGGCCGACGCCGCGGTACATGTACACGCTCGGCGTCGCGCTCTGCGGCGCGCTCACGATCAAATCGTGGGCTCCGTCGCCGTCGAGGTCGCACGCGCCCGCGAGCGCGGCTCCGAAGCGCGATCGTTCGTCGACGGGCTCGACCGTGGTGACCAACGTTCGAACTGCGCTCGAAGGGCCCGATGGACCGCCCCAGTACACGGTCACGCGGCCGTTGTTCATTCCGTCGGGAGCGTTTTCGTCCGCGATCGCGAGGTCGCCGTAGCCGTCGCGATCGAGGTCTCCTGCCGCGGTGATGTTCGAGCCGAACGCGGTGCTCGACGGCGGAGCCTCGAGGACGATTGGCGTCGTGGCCACCGCGTTGAGCCCGCCCAAGAACACGAACACTTTGTCTCGCGGAACACCTCCGACCGCGAAGTCCGAGTACCCGTCGCCGTTGACGTCCCCCGCGCGCGCGATGACATCGGACGCCGCGTAGCCGCTCGCGAGCGAGAGGGGCCCCGTGAACGTCGGCATCGCGCCCCCGCCCATCGGAGGCGTCACGACGTACACGCGTCGAACGCCGCTCACTTCGGCGCTGACGATCAGCTCGTCGCGACCGTCCCCAGTGAAGTCCGCGGACGCGCCGAACGCCGCGCGAACGCGACGCGCGGACGCAGCGTTCGCCGCGGGCAGCGGCGTCGGATCGGGCACGAGTCGAAGGGACCACACGGGTGATTGACCCATCGCGTTGACGAGCTGCCAGTAGACGTACCCCGTCGTGAACATCGCGCGCTGGGCAGCGTCGAGCGTGAACGTCGCGACCGACACGCCCGCGGCGATGTTCATCGAAGCCCCAGCGAGCTCCGAGAGACACGCGGCGTCCGCGCACAAGCGAACCCTGTTGCCCGACACGTCCGCGGGGACGTCCGCGAACCGCAGCTCGAACGTGGCCCCCTGCACGAACGACCCCGACATCGGCGCGATCGGTCGCCCGACTCGAACGCACCGCCCGCTCGACGCGTCGCCGACGAAGCTCCCGGCGTCGCAGCCGCCCACGCACCGGCCCTCGACGCACGCGAAGCCGACGAGCCCTTCGCCGGTCGCGCAGCGAGCGCCGCATGCACCACAATTCAAGCTGTCTCGCTGGGTGTCTACGCAGCGCCCTCCGCACACGGTCTCGGACGCAGCGCAGCGCGCGTCCTCGGGCTGCTGCGCGTCTCGGATGTCATCAGCCGCCTGCGTGTCGTCCGGGGCATCGACGGGGTTCGATGCGTCCGCGTCGAGGCCCCCTTCGACGACGGTGAAGCGCGATCGCAGCGAGCACGCCGCTGCGAGAGATGACCACACAATCAAGAACAACGGCGATTTGCTGTTCATCAGAGCTGTCCCCCGATCACGAGCGTGCCCCCGCGGCCGTCGAACACCGGCGCGACGTACGCCGCGCGCGCGCGTGCGCTGGACCGTGGCGCGAGCACCCCCCAGAGGGTCGCGCCGATCGCGACGCTGGCGCCGACCGAGAGGGCGACGACGCCGAGCGTTCCGGTGAGCTCGGCGCCGCGGATTCGGGCGTCGAATTGCTGGCCCGACTCGACGCACAGGACAGCGCTGCCCGCGGTCGCCGCGGACGCTGCCGTCGATTGGCGACAATCGCTCTCGATCGCGCCCGCTGCAGCGAAGTGCGCGCCTCCGAGGGCCGCGCCCGTGACGATCACCGCGCCGCCGACGCCGACGAGCACCCACGGAGCCACGGGAGCGCTCGCGGTGTCGCGCTCGCTCACGCGGGCGTCGCGCGAGACCGTCGTGTTCGGCGGTGGCTGCGAGGGCTGCGAACGCGGCGCTTCGACCGTCGTCCGCGGGGGCTCTTGCGTCGCGGTCGTCGGGTCGGGGTCCGCCGGCGCGACGCGGTCGAGCGTGATCGCGACGTCGGTCACGCGGCCTGCGATCGCGTCCACGGTCGTGCGCGTGGGGCGCAATCCGGGGCCGTCGGTGACGACCTCGATGGTGCCAGGAGCGACGGGCAGGCTCAGCCCCCACAGCGCTTCGGCGAGCGGCTGGCCCGCGACCGTGACGCGCGTTGCACGCGGCGCATCGGGAGGAACGCGCACCACGACCCGCGCGACCCGCGCGCGAAGCCCTGTGGCCAGCTCGCTGCACGCTTGCTCGATCGCAGCGCGGTTGCGGAGCGCGCTGTCTGCGCGCGCCTCGCGCTCGCACGAGGTGGCGGCGTCGAGCGCCTGAACGAGCCTCCCGACGCGCTCGTATTCGAGGGCGATGAAGAGCCGATGGGACGGCGTCCACTGGATCGCTCCAGCGCGTTCGAGCAGCTCGACCGCGCGCGCGTGATCCCCCGCGTTTGCCGACGCCTCGGCTTGCGTGAGCAGCTCTCTGCGCGCGAGCTCGTTGGCCGACTGCGCGTAGCCCTCGACGGAGCACAGCACCACGGCGAGCACGCACGCTCCGAACGTCCCGCGCGCGCTCATACGACGGCGCTCTCGAACGAAATCACAAACACCACGTTCGCCACGATCGTTGGTGTAGCCGCGCTCTCGCCGACCTCGCTGTCGTACGAACATATGGCCGACCGCCCAATCGCCTGCGCGCCCGCGCGATCGCGCGTTTTCTCCTCAGAAACGCCGACGCTGTCGGCATTCACGGCTGAGGACGACGTCTGCGTTGTCGCTGCGTCGTCTCGAACAGGAGTGAAGGGTCGATGAGAAGATTCACGGGCGCCGCCATGGTGTGCGCGGTGGTCGCGGCGTGCTCGCCGCCTACCCAAACGACGAACGACAGCTCGATGAACGACGTCGCGCGCGACGCGCCGATCGCAGACAGCACCGCGCCGGACGTCCCGAGCGCCGAAGACGTCGCGTCGGATCGGCCACAAGACGACGTAGCATTGGACGTCGCCGAGGACGCGCCGAGCGCGATCGACAGCGGTGTCTCCGAGGACGCTGCGGTCGAGGACGCGGCGCCCGACGCTCCGCCGTCGGACGTCCCGTCGTGCCCGTCGGGGCAACTCTTTTGTGGGGCGTGCGTCGATACGCGAACGAACCCCACTCACTGCGGCGGCTGCGGCGTCGCGTGCCTCTCGGGGCAGAACTGTGTCTCGGGGCGCTGCGAGTGCCCCGCGGGACAGACGCTCTGCGCGGGACGATGCGTCAACACGATGGCCAACGCGAGCCACTGCGGGGCCTGCGGCAACGCGTGCACCGCGCCGCAGCTCTGTGAATCGGGGCGCTGCGCGCTCCCGTGCGCCTCGCCCGAGGTCGCCTGCGGCGCGGGTGCCGCCATGGTGTGCACGAACACCGCGACGGACTCGATGAATTGTGGTGCGTGCGGAACCGCGTGCCCCGCTGGCCGCGCGTGCGTCGCCGGGAGCTGCGCGTGCGCTGGGGGCCGCGCGCTCTGCGGCGGCACGTGCGTCGACACGCAGAGCGACGGGATGAATTGTGGTGCGTGCGGAACGGCGTGCCCGTCCGGCGCCTCGTGCGTCGCGGGCGCCTGCGCGTGCCCTGTCGGGCAGACCGCCTGCGGCGCGGCGTGCGTCGACACCGCGAGCAGCGTCGCTCACTGCGGCGGCTGCGGCCGCGCGTGCAGCGCGGGACAAGTGTGCGTCGGGGGGACGTGCGCGAGCTCGTGCGCGGCGCCGCGGATGATGTGCTCGGGCAGCTGCGTGGACGTTCAGAGCAGCAACTCGCACTGCGGATCGTGCAACTCGACCTGCGGCGGAAACAACACGTGCGTCTCGGGGCGCTGCGCGCCGACGAACGGGACGCTCGCGACGGCCATCGTGGTCCCGTCTTCGCCCGGTGGGATCTCGTATCGATCGCCGCGCTACGAGCTCGCGCTGCCGGGCGTGGACGTCGGCGGGTGCGTCAACGGCGCGGTCTTCTATCGATTTACGCTCTCGCGTCGCTCGCTCGTGCACGCGCTCGTGCAAGAGGCGTGGGTCGGAGAGACGGCCGTGACGATCGTCCCCGACACGGGGGGCGCGGCGATCGGCTGCGGGACGGCGGACACCCGATGTGGTCCGCGCACCTCCGAGGTGACGACCATCTTGAATCCTGGTGTCTATTACGTCGCCGTCGGTCGTCGCGCGCCCGCGGTGGGCCAGGTGAACTTCGAGCTGATCCTGACGGCGGTGCCCGCGGCCAGCGGTCAGAACATCGCGTACACGTCGATCGGCGCCGAAGTGCGCGGGCGCACGCCGAGCTCGGGAAGCACAGTCGTGGGAGCGTGCAGGCCGTCCACGGATACCGCCGGCGAAGACGCGTACTACTTCACGTCGTGCGCTTCGGACAACGACCTCAGCATGCAGGCCGAGACGCTCGGATCGTGGTTCGACAGCGTGCTGCACGTCGCGCAGACGGACGCTCTCGCGGGCGCGTGCAACGACAACGGGTTCGCGTCGCGCATCGACGCGCGCGTGCTCGCGCCGCTGCCCCCGCGAGGCGGCCTCAACGTTGTGTACGTCGACGGCGCGCGGGCCACGGGCGGCGCGTACCGCATGACGATCGACTTTGCGCCCGCGTGCACCGCGGCGGGCTGGCAAGCGTGCGGCGGCCGTTGCATCGCTCCGTACGACCTGCTCGCGGACCCCAACAACTGCGGAGCGTGCGGCAATCGATGCGCCTCGGGCACGTGCAACGCGGGGTCGTGCGTGAACTTCGGGCCCACGCAGCAGCTGGTCGGAACGGTCGCGGCGAGCAACTCGACGACGCTGGGCGCGGTTCCTCCCTCGGTGTTTTCGTGCCAGTTCGACGAGGCGCTCGTCGGGTTTCGCGGCTCGTTGAGCGCTGACGGAACGCGCCTCACGAGCCTCCAGACGCTGTGTCAGCAGTTGAACCCCGACGCGACCACGGTCGATCGCCTGCGGCTTCGAGAGCCCGTGACGCAGTCCTCCGCGATGGCTGGGACGGCGGGCGCGCAGCCCTTCAGCTTCGCGTGCCCCGAGCACCACGTCGTGACGGGCGTTCGCGCCAGGGTCACGGGGACGACCTTCGGCGAACTGCGCTTCGATTGCTCGCCGCTCGCGACGAGCCGCACGTCCCCCATCGTCGTGAGCGCGATCCTCCCGCGCCTCACGGTCGCCGCGATCGGATCGGGAACGGGCTCGCTCTTGGCGAGCCTCTGCCCCGCAGGGACGATTTCAACGGGCTTCGTCGCGGCGGGAACCTCCCAAATCGACGGGCTCGCGCTCCGCTGCGCGACCCCGCGCGTCTCGACGCCGATGCGTCAAACGATCACCACCACGTCCGTCGCCGCGCCGGGCGGAGGAGTCGGCGTCGAACAGACAACCGACTGCTTGCCGGGCATGGTGGTGGATGGACTCGAGCTCTACTCGTTGCCTCCGTCGACGACGTTCACGGGCGTTCGCGCGCGATGCCGCGTGATGAGCGGGCTCTACTCGGACGCGGGCGATTTCGTCATCGCGCAGCGCGGCGTCGCCGGCGCAGGGGCGCTGGTGGGAACGATCCCCATCGGCGCCCGCACCGACGTGCTCGCATGCCCCTTGGACCAAGCGTTGGTCGCGGCCACCGCGCGCGGCTCGATGGCCGGGATCAACGGCCTCGGCGCCGTGTGCCAGTTCGCGCGGATCCCCCACGCAAACGGTCCTGGACGAACGACCGCTGGCGGCTCGAGCAACTTCGTCGGCGTCGCGTCGGGCTCGACCTCCGCGGCGTTGTGCCCTGCAAATTCAGTGGCGGTTGGCATCACAGCGCGCATCAACGGCGGGGCGCTGACGGGCCTCGCGTATCGTTGCGCGCCGCACTCAGGGAGCTGAGCGCTCGCGCCGCTCACGCGCAGAGCACGAGCACGAGCTCTTCCATCACGCGCCACTCTTGACCGCGCGCGCCGCTCGAGGACTTCAAGCGACCGTCGGTCTCCGAGAGCTTCTTCAGCGCGCGAAACAAGTGTCCAGCGCTCCACTTGTTGCGCGCGACCATCGCGAGCTTCTTCGCTGCAAACGGGGGCATCTTGCCGTTGAGCGCCGCGGCGCCATCGCCGCCCTTGTCGATCCCGTCGCGCGCGAGGGCGAGCATGCGGACCTGCCTCGCGACGAGCGCCAACACGACCAGCGCGGGTTTGTCTTTGTTTCCCGCGCGAGAGAGCGAGTCGATGATCGACAAGCACCGCGGGAGGTCTTTGTCTGCGACCGCTTCGGACAGCTCGAACGGCCCGGACTCGCGGATCGGCTTGATCACTTCTTCGACGTCGTCGTCGGTGATCGCGCGGCTCCCGGCGAAGAGCTGCAGTCGCTCGAGCGCGTCCGCGAGCGCTCCGAGGTCCGCGCCGATCGAGAGCAAGAGAGACTCCGCCGCGCCGCGCTCGAAGGCGATCCCGCGCCGCCTCGCCTCGGCGTCGATCCACGGACCGAGGTCGCGCTCGTCGGGCGTCTTGGCCTCGAAGAGCCAGCCTTTTCGCTTGGCGTTCGTGACGAACTTCAGGCTCCCGTTGAGCTTCTCGGCGAGCAAGAGCAGCACGGTGCTCGTCGACGGGGCCTCTGCGTAGCGAATGAGCTCGTCCCAGTCTGCGGCCTTCCACGCGTCGGCGTTGCGCACGAGGACGAGGCGCACCTTGCCCATCATCGGCAACGATCGCGCGGCGTCCGCGACGGAAGCGCTCGACGCGCTGTTCGCGTCGAAGTGATCTTCGTTGAAGCCTCGCGGCCCCGCGCCCACCGTGCCCGCGCGCACGGCGTCCACCGCCTGCGTCACGAGCAAACGCTCGTCTCCGACGACCAATACGATCGGAGGAACCTTCGATTTGTTCGCCTCTGCGATCAGCGCTTCGATGCCCATGTCACTCGCGGCCGCGCCGCATGATGAACAGACCGTTCAGTCCGTAGCTGTCCCGAAAGAGACCCTCGATACTCTCCGAGGAGCGGGACGAGGGTGCAACTTCTCGGTACGTTTCGAGGCACGTTCGAGGGCCCGCGAGGGACCCTCGGATCGCTCACCGCCATGAACTCTACCGACCGATCTACTCGCGCTTCGGCGCTCGACCTGCGCATCGACCAAGCGATCGACGCGATGAAAGACCGCCTCGCCGAGCTCGCGCTGAAGATTCACAGTCACCCCGAGCTCCGCTTCGAAGAGCACCGCGCCGCCGCGTGGATCAGCGAGACCGCGGGCTCGCTCGCGGGCGTCTCTGTCGAGCGTCCGTTCGGCGGGCTCGAGACGGCCCTTCGCGCGCGGGTCAACGCCGACGCAACGGGCGCGCGCGTCGCGATCCTCGCCGAGTACGACGCGCTCCCGCACGTCGGTCACGCGTGCGGGCACAACTTGATCGCGGCGGGCGCGGTCGGGGCGTTCTGCGCGCTCGCGCAAATCGCCAGAGAAAATCCAGCTGTTTTCGACGGCGCTGGCTTCGACCTCGTCGGCACGCCCGCAGAGGAGGGCGGCGGAGGCAAGATCACGCTCATCGACGCGGGAGCGTTTCGAGGCGTCGACTGCGCGATGATGTTTCACCCGTTCGACAGGGACCTGCTCGCGCACCCGACGCTCGCCAACGTGTGGCTCCAGTTCGAGTTTCGTGGAAAGGCCTCGCACGCAGCGATCGCCCCGTGGGACGGCGAGAGCGCGCTCTCGGCGGTCACCAACACGTTTCACTTGATCGACTCGCAGCGGGTGCACTTTCGCGACGGCGTTCGCGTGCACGGGTACGTCACCAACGGCGGCGAGGCGGTCAACATCATCGCCGCGAAGGCGAGCTGCGAGTTCAGCGTTCGCGCGACCAACGTCCGCGAGCTCGAGCGCGTCCGCGCGATCGTCGAGCGCTGCGCGAAGGCCGCGGCGATGGCCGGCGACGTCACGCTCGAGATCAGCGCGCGCCGGGGCTACAAAGACCTCTCGAACAACATGCCGCTCGCGGACACGTTCGGCGCGCACATGAAGGCGCTCGGACGAGCCCCCAAGCGAACGGACCCCAACGCGGGCGCCGGGAGCACGGACATGGGCGACGTGTCGCACGCCGTTCCGAGCATCCACCCGTGGGTCGCGATCTGCGACGAAAACGAGACGACGTGCCACCAGCACGCCTTCGCCAAGTGCGCCGCTTCTCCCCGCGGAATCGACGCGATGATCGTCGCGGCCAAGGCCATGGCGCGCACCGCGGCGGACTTCGTGCGCGACGAGTCGCTGCGCAAGCGCGCGCGAGAGGCCTTCGAAGAGAGCGAAGGGGCCGCGTCGTGAGCGCGCGGATCGGCGCGGTCGTCGGCCCAGCGTCCGCGCTGCTCGTCGTGTTGAATCTGTGTGCGTGTCGGCCTCCGCAGTCCCCCGTGACGACGCAGCTGCCCGAGGGCTTCGGCAGCGCGATCGCGCCGAGAGAGCTCCCCGCGGTGAGCGCCGAAGAGCTCGGACAGAGCCGCTCGGTGCGGCGCTGCGATCGAGGGACGTGCGCGTTCGACGCGCGCTTCGAGGGGAGCGCGCAGGACGAGCGAGCGCCCGCGAAGATGGCCCCGTGGATCATCGAGCCCGGGAGCACGGTGCGCGTCGAGCGGGGCGAGCACGACGTGCTCGCGATGGTGGTCGCGGGCAGCGTGATCGCGTCGACGCCGGTGCTCGATCCGACCGAGCGCAACGTGGTCCCCGATCAGCGCGTGGGCCCGTGGACGGCGCTGCGCTCGGCCAACCGCGGAATGACGTTGTTCGTCGACGCCACGGATCCGCCTGCGCTCGTCGTGATCGTGCTCGCCCGCGACGCGCCCGCGTCTGCGGGGCCGACGAGCGACGCTCCTGCGCCATCGAAAGACATGGTGGTCCCCCGCGCGCAGGCGCTCGATGTCCCGCTGCAGGTCCGTCCGCTCGCGGCGATTCCGTGGCTCACGTGGGGCGGCGGAGCGTTTCGCGCGAAGATCGCCTTCGAGGGCGCCGATGCTCCGCGCGCTTCGTTGGGCGTGCTCGTCGGCGGCGCGCGATCGAGCGTGGCCGAGCACGTTCACGACGGCTCGTACGAGCTGCTCACCGCGATCGTGTCCGATGGAATGGTCACGGTCGCGCCCCGAGGCGAAGGACAGCTCGGCCACCAGAACGTCGTTCGACCTGGAGATCCGCAGGTGATTCCCGCGGGCGCGAGGCACGCGTGGCAGCCCGCGGGGACGCTCCCGCTCGTGGCAGTGCAAGCGTACGCGCCGGGCGGCCCCGAGCAGCGCTTTCGCGCGCTGTCGCGGTGAGCGGCCCCGAGCCACGCGCCACGAGCCAACAGCGTGCCGTAGAAATGGACGACCAGACGTGACGCAGTCCGCGAACTCGAGCGCGTCGAACGCGAAGCACCCCGACGGCGAGTCGCGGCCGGGCCTCGACGCGATCGCGGTGTTCGCGGCGGTCGTGACCGCGGGGAGTTTGTCGGCCGCCGCGCGAGCGCAGGGCCTCTCGAAAGCGACGCTGAGCCGCGCTGTCACGGCGCTCGAACGAGACTTGGGGACGACGCTCGTCGAGCGTCGCGCGTCGGGGTTGGTTCCGACGACCGCTGGCCGCGCGTTGTTGGAGCGGGCGCTCCCTGCGCTCGCAGAGCTCGAGCGCGCGCGCGAACAAGTGCGGCGCGCGTCGACCGTGACCGCCGGACGAATCCGCGTCTCGTCGCCGCCCGAGCTCGCGTCGGTGTGGGTGGGCCCTGCCGTGCAGAGCTTCTTGCGCGAGCACAACGATGTCGACGTCGAGCTGCAATTTGGCGCGCGGCTGGTCGACCTCGCGCGCGAGGGGTTCGACGTCGTCGTGCGTGGCGGGCGCGTCGACGATCCCGCTGTGCGCATGCGCGTGCTCGGTCGGATGCGCGCGGTGCTCGTCGCGAGCCGGGCGTACCTCACGCGAGCAGGTCCGCCACAGTCGCCGGAGGCGCTCGCGTCGCACTCGTGTCTCACCCTCGCGGTCGATCAAGGGCGAGCGTGGGACGTGGTCGATGCGGCGGGTCGCGCGCACCGCGTCGTTGTGAGCGGGCGCCTGGTGAGCAACGACCTGCTCTCGCTTCGAGACGCGGCGATCGCTGGCCTCGGGATCGCGCGCCTGCCCGAGGCGCTGTGCGCAGAAGCGCTCGCGCGCGGCGAGCTCGAACGCGTGCTCGATCGGTGCACGCTCGCCGCGCGGATGTACTACGTGGTGACGCCGGGCGGACGGTTGCCCGCGCGCGTACGCGCGTTCGTCGAGCACCTCGTGCGAACGAGCGGCGACGCGCGATCGGCAGGGAGTTTGCTGTCGAAGCGCGAGCCTCGACGGCGTTGAGCCGCGCCCGAGACGGACGGTCGCAATCCCCCCCCCCCCCAACGCCCTCTCAGTTGGTTCGATCGAACCAAAACGGGTTGAGCGCCGTGGGGCGGCCTGCGGGCACGCACATGTTTCCTCCGCGGACGCCGTTGTAGAAGCGATTGCCGTCGATGCGGATCAGGTCGTAGTCCGCGTTGCATCGCGCGATGGGTTGAAACGCGAGGCACCCCGTCGCGCTCGTCTCGACCTGCTGTCCGACCGCGTGCGTTCCTGTTCCGCAACCGGCGCTTTGAAACGCCATGACGAACGCTGGAACATGCGGGGTCACGCTCTGCCGTTCGTAGAAGATGTCGAGCTCGCGGGCGCCGGCACCCGCCGCGGGAACGAGCGCTCCGATCACCTGTCGACTCTCGAGCAAGAAGTCCGCGAGCCTCACGGAGCACGTGTCGTTGCCGAAGAGCGAGAACTTGAACGAGCCTCTCTCTCCGCGATTGATCACCTCGTACTGCGTCCACACGGTCGAGCCGTCTTGCATCGGCATCGCGGTGCAAGACGTTCGCCACGTTCCGCGAAACGACTCGCGGACGGAGGCGAGCGCGGGGTCTCCGTTGGCGGGGCCGCACGCGGCGACGAGCGGTGCGAGAGCGAGCGCGACGAGCGCAGAGCGTTGAAACGTTTGATAGAGCGACACGAGAACCTCCTTCGTTCGACGCCGAGACCTTAGTGAGGCGCGCCGAATCGAGAAGGTTCATCGGTGAAACGCTGCGAATCGAAATTGAAACGCGTTCCGCGACGGCGAGCACGGGTCGCGCTCGCAGACCGACGTCGCGCGAGGTCGTCGAGCTCGCGTCGAACCGAGACCGCACACGGAGAACACAGCCGCGCACGAGACCGCCCCCGAGGTCTCGCGTCAGCCGTTGGGCTTCTCTCGTTCGTCCGCGAGCATCTTCGCGAACTGCTGCGCGGCGAGCGGCCTTCCAGACTCTTCGAGAAGCACCATGATCCGGGTCTCGATGCTCGCCGCGCGCTCGACGAGCGCGCGTCGCGCGTCGGGATCGTCGCTGCGCCGCGCGGCCTCGTAGAGCGCTCTTGCTTCGTCGAAGAGCTGCACTTCGAGCGGCGCCGCGTCGGTCCCGGCCTCACCCGCGGGAGCGCTCTTGGCGCGCTCGGACTCAGGACGCTGCATCCACTCGCGAATGCGCGCCTCGGCGAGCTTCGAGAAGAAGTCCATGCACGAGCTCCTTTCACCCACGACCGCGGCGGTCTGCTTGGTTCATAGCTGTTTTTTCGACTCGCGGCGGTGGTTCGCCTCGGGTTCTACCGCGCCGATCCGCTCCGCGCGTCTGCGACACTCGTGCTGTAGCACGCACCCGCGCGGGCGCTCGTTCGACGCCGTGGCGCGCTTCGATTCTCGACGGGCTCAGAGGGTGATTCCGAGGGTGATCGCTGCGTCGTAGCCGAAGCCGACGGTCGTCACGAGGTTGGTGATGACGATCGGCATCGCGATTCCGATCGGGCGAACTCCGAGGAGGACGCGATCGACGAAGACGAGCTTGAGCTCCAATCCGACCGACGGACTCACGAAGAATCCCGCGTTGTTTCCGAACACGCCGCCGACGGTGGCGCCGAAGTACGGCGCGAGGAAGAACGCCGCGCCCGAGATCACCTGGATGTCGTAGAAGGCCCGCGCCGAGAAGCCCGCGGCCAGCAAGCTGAAGTACCCCGGGTAGATATCCGCGCCGATCGCTCCGCCGAAGCCGCTGTACGCCTGGAGCGAGCTGCGTCCGTGAAACTGAAACTCCGGGTTGATCCGCAGCCCGCGAAAGGTCCGGTAGTCACCATAGTCGTAGAAGTTTACGTAGCTTCCGACGCTGACCGCGATCGCAGTCCCGTGGGAGTTGGAGCCGAGAAGCGTCTGCGCCTCTGCGACGCCGGCGATGGAGAGCGCGATCGCCGCCGTTGCCACCGCGACGACGCGCGTCGTCCCTGCGTACCTCATGGGAACCTCGTTTCGGTTCGATGAGTCAGCACCGCGCGTGCCGCGCTCGCGAGCGCGCGTCGTGCGACGAGCGGCCGCAAGTGAGCGCGGATTTGCGTCCGCGCGAACGAACGTCGCGGGCGTGGTTCAGCGCTCCGCTCGTCGGCGACGAGACACTTTTGCTTCTGCGCGTGCGCGCCTCACGCGAGGCGTTCGTGCGTGTCGCGCTGGCGCGAGCGCGTCGACTCGACGCGAGGTTGGCGGCGTGCAATCGTTTCGACGAGGACTGTCGAATGAACACTTGGCTCGTTGTGTGCCCGTCGTGCTCGCGTCACGTCGCCGCCAATACGCTGTGTCCGTTTTGTGGCGCGACGGTCACCGCAGACAGCGCTCCCGAATTGCGCCACGCGCGCGTGCATCGCGCTGCGTTGATCGGCCTCGGCGCTGCGATCGCGCTGAGCGCGTCGTGTAGTCCGCCGTACGGCGTCACCCCTGATACAGGCATCCCCCAAGACGCCGTCGCGCAGGACACGGGCGTCAACGACGGCGGCGGTCCCGCTCCTGCGTACGGCGGGGCACCCACCGATGGCGGAGCGGACTGACGGTCCCCACCCGCGTCGAGCCCCCCTCCTTCGCTCACACGAAGTACAAGCTCACCGTGAGCGCGCCGTTGTAGAGCGTGTGCACGAGCCACGGGTAGCTCAGGCTCTTGGTCTTCGCGCGCAAGACCGCGTTGGTCACGCCCACCGCGCAGATGGGAATCAACCCCGCCCACGCGCCCCACAGCTGCGCCGCGTGCGCGAGCGTGAAGATCACCGAGGCCCAGAACGCCCCGCGCCACAGGCTCTTTTGTCCGAACGCGCTCACCATCACGCCGCGAAAGAAGAGCTCTTCGCTGAACGGCGCGATCAGCGCTCCGAACGCGATCGCGTAGCGGGCGGGCGAGCGCTCGAGGAGCTTTCCCATCGGAGAGCTGCTCAAGTCTGGGATGAACTTCGTCGCGGCGACGGCGATCACCACCAGCACGGCCGCGATCAACACGCTCGCCGCCGCGCCCTTCGCGGTGATCTTCGTAAACCCGAGCCGCGCGCGCCAATCGGTCGCGAGGCCGAAGCGCCCTCGACGGTCCGTCGTTCGATCGAACGCCCCGAGCAGCGCGAAGGACACGAGCGCCATCAGCCCGTGTTGAACCACCGTCGTGACCGCGAGCGTCACGCCATCGCCTATGCTCGGCGGGCGATAGAGCGCCATCCACCCGATCGCGATCATCGCGTTGACGAGGTGAACGCCCACGTACGCGCCGATCGCCATGAGCCACGCGAACGACCACGTCACCGGAGCGTCCGGCGCGACCGGCGCTGGCTCGTCGGGGGAGGTCTCTTCGCGGGGCGTCTCGATTGTGTGTGCGTTGTTTCGAGATCGCCCGAAGAGCACGAGCGCGAGGCCGAGCACGAAGCCGAGCGTCGGCAGCGCGAATAGCACGGTGAAGCGCCGGTGCACGAAGCGCTCGACGGTGGCGACTCGAGTTGCCGCGGACGGAGCGAGCTCGACGGTGGCGGTCACTTCTCCGCGCTCGTGCGCGTACGCTTCGAGGCAACGGCGGCCGTGGCCCTCGTCTCGATCGAGCTTTTCGCGGACGAGCGTCTGGCCTCCGCGAGAGAGCACGAGAAACGAGCCCCCCTCTTCGAGCGCAGGCCCGTTGTCCGACGGGCACACGACGACGCGGATCGTCCCGGGCGAGGGGAGGCGCGTCGATCCGAGCGACACCGTGCGCATCGGCCGCGTTGGAAAAGCCGCGACAAAGTGCTTGTCCACCGAGTCGTGCGCGCCGAGCGACCGCGTGAGCGCGATCGCGCTCGCGATCGACAGCAAGATCGCAACGAGCCCGATCAGAGACGGCCACCGCGAGATCACGGGGGGAGGTTGTAGTACAGACCAGCGGTTTTTGCGGCAAATCACGAGCGGCCCGATCGGGCCGCAGTGAGGACCGATCGGGCCGCTCGTGATTTACTGGGAAGTAGGTGGGTTCGACGACGGATTCGAAGTTTCGTCGGACAGTACGTGCTGGACCTGTTCGGCGAGTTCGAGAGCGCGTTTCAACCCGGCCTCATCGCCAAGCGCTCGGTAGCCTCGTGTGGCTTGCTCGATGTGGTGCTGAAACTGCGTCCTCTGGTCTGCAGTGATCTTGTTCGTGATCGCGATTCGCGAAAGGTGCGCGATGGCCAACCAGAAGTGCGCCGCAGCCCAACTCTCGGGATTGCGGTGCTCGGTGAACACTTCCAGTGACTCCGTTAGCAGCGCGATCGTGCGCTCGACGTCAGTCTCTGTCTTCCTCGTGTCGTGGCGGAGGCGCATCGCTCCAAGCACGAAACGCGCTCGCGCCCAATCGTCAGGCGTGTCGTTCTTCGACGTCGATGCAACAAGTGCTTCGAGCATCGTCATTCCTTCTGCTTGTTGTTCGGGCGACGCTTCGGTGGACGCGAGCTCAAACGCAAGTTTGGTTCTCACGTGTTTTCGAAGATCGCTGTTTGTGCTCTCGATCGCGCCGAGCGCGCCACGGAGAATTTGGATCACCTCCGGACGATCATATCGCGCATGGGTGCTAAGTGCGTGCGCCAAGTCAGTCGCGGCCCTCGCCCACTCGACGGGATCGTCAGCGCGCGAGGTTCCGTCGAGTACACGGCGCAGACGCTCGGCCGCCTCGGCTTGCTCCGCAGGGATACGAGACAGACTCAGCGCGACACCGAGAGCTTGCTCCATTTGCAGTTCGTCTTCTCTCTGCAACCTCTCCGTTGCGGTCGCCAATCCGCCTCGCAGAAGCTCCACTGCGCGCCGTTGCGCGTCTGAGCTGTCAGGGCCTTCGACTAAGAGCAAGGCCAGGGCGAACTCCTGGACGAACAACACACGAGATGCCACCTGCGTTCGCAAGAATTCAGACCGCCCGAGCGCTGCCTCGAATGCTGCTATAGCCTGTCGAACAGACGCTTGACGGTTCGCGTTGACGAATTTGCGTATTCGGCGCGAGAGATCCAGGAAGACGCGAGCATCATCATCGCTCTCGATGCGCAGCGCTGCCCATTCATGCGCCTTCAACAACTGTGCAACGAGCGCATCTTTCGCAGCTCGGTCTTTGCTTCCATCGAACACCGCGATCGCAGCACGCGCGTGCTTCTCTGCGAGCCGTTCGCGCTTCGTCGGCAGCTTCACCAAGCGCCGCTCGTTCGCGACTCGAATGATCGCGGACAGCGCCAGCTCGTTCCCTCGCACGGTCAGCATCGAGCGCTGCTCGAGCTCGTCTGTCTCCCGTTGGTCCAGCGGCCGCTCGAGGATCTGCTCGATCAGCGCGGCTGGCGCGGCTCCGTGCGCGCACACCGCGAGCGCGTCGACCACGTCCCGCTCGTTCTCGTCCAGCGACTCGATCGCGTCGCGCACAACCGACGGAATCGGATCGCCCTTCTCTTCGAGCAGCTTTTCGATCGGCGCATCACTCCTCGCAATCCGCGCCCCGAGCAGCGCGAGCGCCCCCATGTGTCCGGCCAACCGCTCGATCGCATCGTCCGCGTCACCCCGCGCGATCTCACCCTCGCGCGTCGGAGCTTTCGCGATCAACAGCGCACGCGCGGTCGCGCGGTCGAGCGGACCGACGTCGATCACGATCGCCTCGCGCGAGCGCTGAAGCCATCGTTGTGCACGCTCGCTTTGAATCAGCACATGACAACGTCCAGCGCCGCCTGGAATCCAGTGACGGAGATCCGCCTCGTCGACGGTGTCTGCGTCCTCGATCACGACGATCGCTCGGCGCATTCGCAGTTCGTCGAACACGGCTTGCACCCAACGCGGGGTCGCTCTCCCTTCGTCGCTCTGCTCATCGTAGTCGCGCGATTCGCGAAGCTTCATCGCGTATCCGACGCGCGCCCACGCTTCACGGGGTCCGTTGGCAAAACTCACCCAAATCGCCTCGCGATCCGGCGCGAGCCGAGCGCAGATGTGCGACGCAACTGCGGTCTTTCCGCTGCCGGCGACGCCGCGAAGCACCACTGTCCGCACCGTCGACTCCGCGTCGAAGATGGCGCACGCTTGATCGATTGCCGCCGTGTGAGTGACGACGGGACCCGCTGGCTTCGGACCGACGAGGCCGAGCGGATCGGCGACCTTCGACCGCTGCCTTCTCACGAACACGCGTACGATCTCTCGCAGAACGATGGGCTCGAGTTGTCGTTCGATGGCTTCGATCGTGGTTCCGGGGGCCCACAAATCTGTCCGCGAGAGCACGTCGAGCGAACGACGGAGATCGGGTTGCTGCTTCACGCTCGGGTCGTACAGATCCACCAGACCCGCATCGAACGCTCGGTGAATCGCTGGTTCGCGTCCGAGCAGAGCAGCGCTGCTGTCCACGACGAGTCCTGGGTCGTCGCCGAGGCCGATCGCCACCGCCCACTGAGCCACAACTGGATCGACGCCGCGTAGGAGCCACTCGATGACGGACGCGAGCCCCGCGGCGAAGAGCGTCGAGCTGCTGGCGTTGCGATCGACGAGCCACGCGCGAAGAACGCCGTCGAGAAAGCGCAGCGTCGTGGACGGCGAGTCGGTTACGTCCGATGCCCACGCCAGCGCCGTACGCAGCGGAGTGTTCGCGTAGCGAGCTCCGAAGCAGGCACACACTGCGTCGCGAAGTGCGATCCAGACGCCGCCGAGCTCGAGCGAACGAGGATCGCGCGACGGTTCGCAGGGGATCACCCACAACGATCCAGGCGTCGGCGACGGCGATTCGCGTTGGCTCGTCGCAAGAAACAACCTTCCAGGATCGCTCGGCGCGTCGTCGACGCCCACGAGCTGAACTGGCCAACCGCAAAAGACCACGAGCGCCTCGATGAGCTCTTCTCGCTCGGTGATCGGCAGCACCGAGGGGACGCAGAGGATGGCGCCTGACAACCGCGCGCGGATCGTGTTGGTGACGCGCGCGTCGTCGTCCCAACTGCGAAGCGTCGCGAAGCTCAACGCTGGCAACATGAGAACCTCGTATCGCTATCTCCCGTACCGTTCGTACGCGAAGAGCGGGTCGAGAAACACGCTCTTGTCTGTCGCGTCGCCTGCTGCAGCAGGCCGCAAGAGCCCATACGATTCGAGGGCGCGTCGCTCGCGTTCGGTCAGCTTGTATCCGTCGAGGTCGATGGGCAGCACCTCGGCGGCGCGGATCACGTCGTCGCCCGACAAACCGTCGCACAGCTTCTCGAAGGCGCGAAACGCCTCACGGTTGCACTCGGATTCGACGTACCTGCGAACGAGAGTCGAAGTCGGATCGCTCGCGTTCACGCCTCGGTTACTGATCGCAGCGACGAGCTGAAGAAAGCGAAACGGAACGACCACTGGTGCGTCCTCGTCGAACTTCTCGACGAATCGTTCGCCGAACCGCAGGAACTCGTCGACGTCTCTCGTCGCCAGCGACGGTTGCTGCGCTTGCGCCCATGCGCGGAGCGCTGCCGACGCATCGCGGCGTCTCATCGGCGGTACGTGCAAGCTCTGATACTGCCGTCGCGTATCGACGTCTGTGTACTCTTCGCGGAGTCCGACGATGAACGCGGAGGGAGACAATCGACTGAACGCTCCCAACAGCGAATTGAGCACCCTCGCACGTTCGCTGTAGGCAGGCCCGATCGCGGACGCCAGCTCGTCGAAGTCGTCCATCGCGAGGACCGTGGGAATCTTCGCGCGCGCCGTCGCATCGAAGAACGTGTTGAAAATATCCACCAGAAAGTCCGCCGAGAGCGTGATCTCGTGCTCGACGCTGAGCGCGAGTTGCGCCGAGCTCGCCCACTGCAACGAGTATTGACTCGCGACCTCGAGGGCGGCCTTCGCAGAGATGCCCTCGATGTCGATGCCCTTGTTCTTCAGTTCGCTCTTGAGTTGAACGTCGAACGTCCGCCGAAACTCCTGGAGGTCCTGCGCTTGGTACTTGACCTTCGCGGCGCCCCCGAGAAACGCGCGCACGAAGAGGATGGTCGTCGCGAGAATCTCGAGCGCATCTCTGACGTCTTTGAACGCCGCTGCTTCTTGCGCGCGAAAGGGCCGTGCATAGAGGGGGATCTTCAGCGCTGTCTTGCTGGCGTTTGATGCAAGTTCTTGAATGTCCGACAGTGCCTCGACGATCATGCGTTGCACGCCATCGGCAAGCGCGCCGGTGCCTTGGTAGTGCTTGCCCGAGAGATAGAACACGAGCCACCGCTGACGGTCCGAGGGCTCTTCGAAGCTCGTCGGAGTGTCACGCTCGCCGCGGATGCGCGCGAGCGTCTCGAGGATGACCGCGCTCTTGCCTACACCCATGTAACCCGAGACGACGAAGCGCTCGCGCACCGTAGGCGCTCCTGCGCGTACGCGGTTCCCCGCAGAAATGACGCTGCGATAGAGCTGCGCAACTTCGACTTCTCGATCCGCAAACGCGTGGACCTGACCGGTCGTCGCGTACTGAGGGATCGTGATGTACGGCAGATTCATGGACGGCGAATGGTATCACGATCCTTCGCGATCGCCTCGTGATCTGCAAGCGGGCGCGTGCATGTTGAAGCTCTGAAAGTTCTCTCCGTACCAAGCGTTGTCCATTCGCGATGCGACGTCCGCGCACCATCTTCGAAGAGCTCGCGCTCGTAGCGTTCGCCGCGCTCGTGCTGGCGCTCGTCGTGCGCGGCGTGTCCTCGGTCGTGATCGCGCGGCGCTCTCCCACGCGCGTCGAACAGCCTCGCGTGGCGCGCGCGGGCGTCGGCGCTCCGGTTTCCTCGCGACGCGCGTCGCGTGCGGTCGAGCCTGCCCCCGCGCCTTCGTTGCCCGAGATCCCTCCGCCGCGCGCGGTCGTCGCGCGTGCCCCTGTGCGCGCGGCCACCCCGGGGCGCGCTCGCGCGGCGCAACGCGAGCGCTGGGTCGACCTTCGTCCACGGCTCGCCGAGCGCGCGGACGGGACGCTTCGGCTCGATCTGCGGGGCCTGTCGACCTTCACGGACTACCGCCCGTTTGCGCAGGGCGTTCGCGCGCGCCGAACGACCGAGGGAGGCTACGAGCTCACGTCCCTCGACACCCAGGGCTACCTCGCCGCCGCAGGAATCCGCGTCGGCGACCGCCTCGTGTCCATCAACGGCCGCCCCACGCGATCGCCGGACGAGCTGCTCGCCGCGTACGCCATGACCCGGTTCAGTTCGTCAGTTTCTTTGCGCTTTGCCCGAGGCGCAGAACACTACGCGGTCGACGCCGTGCTCGTGCGCGACGCGACCGGTCCATGAAAGACCCGCGACAGTCGATTGTGTGTGCGTGTTTTTGCGCCGCCGCGCTCGCCGCGGTCTTGCTCGTCGCGCCGTCGTCGACGGTGCGCGCGCAGACCAGGGTCGATCGAGACGCGGGCCCATCGGACGCGAGATCGTCGCAATCGACTGCAAATTCACTGACAAATGACGGGTCGACCGTACGGGCCATAGCGCCCGACGCGAGCTCCCCCAACGCCGCGGAGCCCAGCGAGGGCGCAGACGACGCCACGGCGGCGCGCGTGCTCGGTCGCGCCGACGACGACCTGCCCGACCCCATCGCGGACGAGGGCGAGCGCACGGGCAGCGCCGAGGGTGAAGCGCTCCCGACCTCACCACAAGTGGCCCACGAAATCGCAGCGCTGTCCGATCGTCAGTGCATTCGCGTGCTGCGGCGGGCGGGCGTTTCGTTCGAGCCGAGCGAGCGCGCGCAGCGGGGCGTGGCGCAGCCGATCTTCATCACCGGCCCCATCGGCGGGGTGACCTATCGCGCGAGCGGGCGGCGCACGATCCGCGAGCTCATGGACTGCCGTCTCGCGGTGGCGCTCGTGCGTTGGTCGCGGATGCTCCGGGCCCTCTCGGTGCGCGAGGTCGTTCACCTCTCGACGTATCGACCGCCCACTGAATCCGAGGCCGCGCGCAACCCCGTGCAGACCCGACACGCTGGCGGAATGGCGATCGACGCGGGCGTCTTCGTCCTCGACGACGGAACGAACCTCTCGGTCCTCGGCGATTTCCACGGTCGCTTGGGGCGCCCGGTGTGTGGTCCCGACGCGCGCGTCGCGCGGCACGTCGGCGCGAGGCTCCTCCGCACGATCGCGTGCGACTCCGCGCGCAGAGGCTTCTTTCACGTGCTGCTCACGCCGAACTTCAACGTTCCGCACCGCAATCACTTTCACCTCGAGGTCGCCCGCCAAACGAGCTGGCAGTTCGTGCGCTGAGCGTGGCGCGGGGGAGAGGACAGCCGTGAGCGTCCCAAGTTTGGGACGTGGGATGATGCTGGGTGGCAAGCGCAGAGTCGCCGAAAGCTGACGCACTACATCGCCAGTTCTGTGTGGAGAATTGCAGCGTGTCGTGCGATCGAGCATCACAGCCCGAGCGACGCGGAAGGCACATCGATCCGAGCGCGCGTCTCTCGCTGTGGTTTGCCGGGGCCTCACCCCCGCTGCCGCGCGCCCCTCTCCCGCGAGATCGCGGGAGAGGGGCTTTGATTTTGTGGGCCTCGCGGACCGCTGTTGGTTTTTGCTACGACCCTTCGGTCCCAGTAGCCCCTCTCCCGCGCTCCCGCGCGGGAGAGGGGCGCGCGGTAGCGGGGGTGAGGCCCCGTTGGGCCTCCCTCGGTTGCGTTGACAGCCCCTGGAGGCCCAGATGCAAACGCGACCAAGAAAGTACACAGCTGAGTTTCGTGCCGAGGCGCTCGCGATGTTGGATCGGTCAGACCGATCGATGCCCGACGTCGCAGACGCGCTCGGAATCAACCTGCACACGCTAAAGTACTGGCGAAAGCTGCAGTTGATGAAGCGCAAGAAGAAGCCCGCGACAACGGAGCGCCCTGTTCCGCCTGAGAAAGAGACGCTCGAACAGAAGGTCGCGCGTCTGGAGCGCGAGAACTCCCTGCTCAAGAAAGCCAACGCCCAGCTCGAGATGGATCGAGAGATCCTAAAAAAAGCAGCAGCCTTCTTCGCGAAGGAAAGCGAGTGAAGTTCGCTTTCATCCACGCGAAGAAGGCTTTCTTCCCGCTCGCCGTCCTCTGTCGGATCTTCGAAGTGACTCGCGCTGGTTACTATGCATTCGCCGCGAGAATTCCAAGCCAACGACAGCAGAGCGACGCTGCGCTGCGACGCCGAGTGAAGGCTCTGTTCGACGAAAGCCACGGCCGCTACGGCAGCCCACGTATTCAAGCGATGCTGCGCCGCGAGAACATCCTCGTCGGCAAAGCGCGCATTGAACGCGTGATGCGCGAACTCGGACTTCGCGCGCGTCAGCCGTCTCGCTTCGTCATCACAACGCGCTCAGATGCTCGCAATCCCGTCGAGGACAACCATCTCGATCGCGACTTTCGCGCAACAAAACCAGGTCAGAAGTGGGTGACCGACATCACGTATGTGTGGACCAAGAGCGGTTGGGCGTACCTCGCAGTGGTGCTCGATCTGTTCTCTCGCGCGGTTGTGGGTTGGTCCGTGGACGCGACGATGAGCAGAGAACTACCGCTTCGAGCACTCCGAAACGCGGTGCAACGGAACGGCGGCTCCGGCCCCGAGCTGCATCACTCGGATCGAGGCTGCCAGTACACGAGCAGCGATTACCGCGAGGAACTGGCTGCGCTCGGGACGCGTTCGAGCATGAGCCGCAAGGGAAACTGCTGGGATAACGCCGTCGCCGAGAGCTTCTTCTCCTCCCTAAAAAGCGAACTTCTTCACCGCCATCTCTTCGACGACTGCGCGTCGCTCCGAAGCGCAGTGTTCGAGTACATCGAGGTGTTCTACAACC
>JAEUKI010000032.1 GCA_016793325.1 Myxococcales bacterium
GACGAACACGATGAATCGTCGTCGCGTGGGATCCGAAGTGCGCCGTTCGCGGTGCGCCTCGACCGCGGCGCGGAGACCCTCGAACGAAGGAGTAGCGCCCGCTCGCTCGGGCCCGCTCGGAAAACGTGCGAGAATGCTGCCAATGTCCTCGGTCATGTCAATGGCTGGTCGAGGCTCGACTCGGCACCACGTCTGCGGTGTCGACCCAATTGGAAAAAAGGCCATCCCAACGCGCGCGAAGCCTTGCAATTGCGGGAGTGTTTGCCGCAGTGCGCGATCGAGCGCGTTCCAATAGGTCACGCCCTCCGCATTGGTGTTGCTCATGCTCCCCGACCGATCGACAACGAAGATGATCTCTGGCTGATCGGGCACGAACTCCACGATGCACGGGATCGTGAGGCCCGTCTTCGAACCGCAGCTCTCTTGGGCCACGAGAAGCGCGCTCAGCGCCGCCACTCCCAGTCGTCCGACCCTACGCTGCATCATGGGGACGATTCGATCACGGCGAGGCCCGCGCGACTCCCCTCGTTTCCAGCATTTTTCGAGCGGACCGATCGGGCCGCAGGGAGGACCGATCGGGCCGCTCGCGATTCGCTGAGAAAATCGAGGTTTGCGTGCGCCGCTGCGCGTCGGTGCGTCGGATCGTACGCTCCGCGCTCTCCGCGCGTCACCCTTGCGCATCGCGCGGGCGCGATGCGTCGCGGGCGCTGTAGCGCTCGCGCAGGACGTACACAGCGCCGCGCCTGCTGACAACAACGAGCGCGGCCCCGTCTGCGGAGAGCGCGATCGACTCGACGCCGTCTCCGTCGCGGCTCATCGTGACGGATCCCAGCGACGACCCGTCGAACGAGCGGAGCTCGACGCGCTCGCGCCGCGACCCATCGAGAGCATCGCCGAGGTGCGCGGCGAGCACGGGCGCGTCGCGCGCGATCACGACGCCGAGGATCGGCGCGTCGCTGCGCCATTCCGAGCGCTTCCCGTTGGCCCGATCGACGATGAGCTGGTGCGCCCGGTCGGGGCTCGCCTCTTGTCGCGTCACAGCGCCGAAGCGGTTCAACGCGCAGGGGTAAGCGCTCGACGCGAAGACCTCAGCGTCTCGGACGCCGCCATCGATCGAGAGTCTCGAGACCGCGCGCTCGGTCGCGAGCAGCACGCTGTCGCCGTCGAAGCAGGCTAGCTTCGAGAGCCACGCTCGTTCTCCCGTCGCATCGCCGATGATCGACGCGAGCGCGACGAGCCATCGCTTCGCGCCTCGTTCGTCGCGCGTCGTGCGATCGATCAGGGCCCAACGCCCGTCTGGATGGCACCCGAGCACGCGACGATCGTGCGGCGCGAGCGGTCGCTCGGACACGAGCTCGAGCTGCGCGTCCGCACACGAAAACTGTTGGACCCATCGCTGCTCCGAGTCGTCGCTCGCGGTCGCGACGACCGCTGTGTCGCCGCGGATCCAGTGCAGGTCGAGCGCGCGAACGACCCGCTCGTCGAGCAGTGATGTACGGCGCGCGTCCCAAAGGCAACAGCGTCCATCGACGTGCGTCGTGAGCGTCGTGCTTGCGTCTCGGTTGGGCCAAGCCCGAAGGGCGCGCCCGCGCAGCTCGTCTGTGACGTGCTCGCCTGTTTCGAGGTCGATGACCGAGACGTTGTTCGCATGGCGCTCCCCGTCGCAGAACACAACCCACCGCCCCGAGTGATCGAGGACCTCGACGAAACCTGACCGCGCTTGCTCCGAGAGCACCTTCGCGACCGTCGTCGGGAGCCAGCGGCCGTGGCGCTCGGACTCGTGGCCCATCCCAACGGGGTGGTGGAGCACCGCGCCCCCGCGGTCGCTGAGAAAAGCATGAAGCTCGACGCACGTATCGTCGCGCCAGCGAAACACAACGCCGTCGACCGCGCGCTGTTCGTCGTGGCGTTCGCGCAGAAGCAGCAGGTGGTCGGCGTCGAGCACGATCGGAGCAGGGTGCGTGTCGATCCCCTGGATCCGCGGGTCTGCGACGCGCAGTCGGCACAGCTCGGCGCCGTCGAGGCTCGCGAAGACGAAGCCGCGGAGCGCGAGGGAGGCTTCGTCGCGTTCGAGACACAGCAAAGCATCGTCGTCGATGACCTTCGCAGCGTCGCTGCGAACCTCGCGCACGAGGCCGTCGGAACGCACGACCCAGGCTTCACCATCCAGGTGCGCGAGCGCCGCACCGCGGTCGAACCTCGCTTCGACGAACGGACCGAAGGTCGCGTGCCAGACAGTTGTCCCGCTGCGGCCTTGCGAGCGTCGACACAGCGTGCGCTGCCCCGATGCGAGCTCGACGCGCCAGAGGTTCCAGCGTGCGCCGTCGCCTTCGATGGAGACGAGCGTGTCGTCGTCGACGAAGCGCGCGCCGGCGAAGGTCGACAAGGGAGCGATCGCGGATCGCACGAAGCAGTCGCTGTGGTCGATCAACGAGCGTCGCCAGATCGAGCCGTCGCGCGCGACGACGTGGACCGTCGTTTGGTCGCTCGAAATCCTGCCATCGACGACGTCGTCTGGGTACGCGTGCGGCTCGATCAGCGTCGCGTCGAGCGACCATCGGTCTGCTTCGAAGCGGCTCACGATCGACGCATCCTACCGCGGCGATGCCTTCCGGTGGCGCTCGGGCTGAGCGGCTCGGGAGACCGAACGCGCCGCTCGAACACGCGCGCTTCGTGAGACGCTGCGGCGAAGTCGATGGGGGTGTTGCGTTCGCGGTCCTCGATGCTGCGCGGTTGTTGCGAGCGCGAGCTTCGGTCGAACCCCACGCTCGCGCGCGTCGCATCCGCACGGTTCGTGATCGATGCTGCCGGCTGCGTGAACGAGCGGCGCGCGAGCAGGCTCGATCAGCTCGAGGCTGTGCGCGCGTGCGTGAGGGGAGAGCCTACGCCGGATGGTGTTTTCTGCGCCGCTGAACTCGCTCGAAACCCGCAGCCCGCCAAGGGGTCGGGGCTCCGCCGCGCTACAGGTTGTTGTCGCTGATCGTCACGGGAATCGCCGGCGTCGAGCACCCACCGGACGACGAGCCCGTGTAGAAGTACCCGCGCCAGCGACGGTTGCCGCTGTGGTTGCCCCACGCGTCGAGGACACGGTAGTCGATCTCGTAGTCGGCGTTGGCGATGTTGCTGTCGAGCTTCCCCGGATAGGGCCGGATGCACTCGTCGCTGCCGTTGCCGTACGTGTACGTGTGGAGCAACGTGCCCGACGGCCAGTCGTACACGCGGATGTAGAACACCTGCACCGAGAACTCGGTCGAGCAGGTGTCCGAGAAGCTCCCGGTGACAGGAGCGCAGGCTACGGGGACGTTTTGACTGGGTTCGATGGCGGACGTTCCCCAGCCGCACACGGGGGTGATGACCGTCGAGGTGATCGATGGATCGGTCGTGTCGATCGCGCGCAGCAGTCTCGTGTCGGTCGCGGTCCACACATCACGTGACGACGCGAACGTCACCACGTGCCCTGGGTGCGTCGACGACTCGAGCGGAACGTTGACCGTGATCGACGACGCGTTGTGCAGGACCGCTTGGTACTCGTCGCTCGGAGCCCAGAGCCAAGTGGTGTGCGTTCCGACGCCCGAGACGCCCGAGGTGGCGCTCGCGCTCAACGACACCGTCGCGCCGCCGGGGCCCGTGCACTCGGGCATGGTGTTCGACACGCTGGTGATCGTCGCCGTGGGGCGGTCCTGCGGAGCCTTCAGCTCGAGGTGCACCTTGATGAGCAGGTCATTGGCCGTGTCCGCGAAGGCGACATCCATGACCACGTCCGAGCCGGACTTGGTGATGAACGGCGCTGGCGACGACACAAAGTTCTGAAGGAGTCGCCATTGCGGATTTCCGTTGAGGTCGATGCGGATCTGGATGGTGCCAGACGACGGTTCGAACTCGAACTTGTTCGTCGACGAGTTCCATGTGCCGTGCCAGACGTCATCGAGGCGCGCGAAGGTGTTCTCGACCGTCTGTCCCAGGTAGGTCGTGGCGGCTCGCTGCGTCACCTGGAGATCCGAGACCGTGAAGATCCCGCCCGCGTTGGTGTCGACCGACGCGCGGGCATCGACCGCGACCGTGACTCCATTGCTGGAATCCGAGAGCTTCTCGACACGCACCGTGCTCGTCGTGTCCGAAGGCGTGTTCGTGTAGAGGTTTCCACGCGGCGCGTTGCCCGGGTCGAACGTGTTGGGCAGCACGCCGTTCGGGATGCAGGTGCCGCCGTCTGCGGTAGCAACGGCGCGCGACTCTTCGCAGTCGGCGCGGGCGAAGCACATCCAGAGCGGGCGCGTTCCCTCGGCTTCAGGCCCCGCTTCGCCTCCGTCGGCGCTCGCGTCGGGCAGAGGTGCGGCGCCGTCGAGCCCATTGCCCACAACTTGTGCCCAGTTGCGGATTGGCCCGAGCATTGCGCAGTACGCGCCGTACGTCTCGTTGACGTCGCCACGAAACGCCCCTGCGTCGGGCATCGAGGAACCATACGCGCTCGCGCAAAACGCCTGGTCAGCAAGCATCAGGCGTTTCGAACAAGACAACTCTTCAGCAAATGCTGCCCATTGTCGGCCGGGACTCGATTGAACGACGTCAGGCCCGCTATCCGGACCAGCATCGACGTCGAACTCGCGACGATGTTCACTGCATCGGCCGGCATCGGGAATGCCGGCTGAACAATGAGCAGCGCGGAGCGCACTGATTTGCGATGGAGTGTAGCCGCGACCGCTCGGAGCTGGCGAGCCGAGTTCTGGAGTTCCGAAATAGCACACACTATCGTTGTCCAGAGAACGATTGCTCGGCGCCGTATCGATCCGGCCGAGTTGATCAGGGAGCGCGCGGCTCGCGACGCACGAGCGCACGGGGTCGGCACCGCCGCCCATGTTGTGACCAACGCAGTGCACCGTGCGCGTCGCGCCGTTGCGGTCGAAGATCGAGAGGGAGGAAGATGGGCGTTGTGTCACTGCATCGCAACCAGTCCCCCAGCGAGCAAATTCACCGGTCGACGCGTTAATGCAGAACGGTTGATTGCCACACATTCCGCACTGGCAGACACTGGACACTGTCGCGTGGTGGAGTGTTGGTACGATTAGGCCAGTCTTCGCGCCGCATGCGGACATAAGCGCCAAAGCAATCAGCCAGCCAAAGAACTGAAATAGCGATGTGCTCGAGGGTAAATCGCGACGATGCTTTCTCATGACGATCTCCAATGTTTCGAATACGGGGAAACAATGCGCACGAGGGCCCCCGCCACCCTCGAATGCTGTGTGGCAACACTACGACCTCATCTGAATCAACCCACCCGCAATCACTCTGGCGGCAGGCACCTCCCTTCTGCAGGTGTGTACCAGCGGCGGATGTTGCTTTCGACTGCTCGTTGACAGGCGCTTCCGAACAGCCGAATACGTGTGTTCGAAGCGTCAGTCCAATTCCACCCGTTGCGCTCAGTTGAATCTCGCTCGATGCTCGTTCCCTCGTGGTACAGGCGCTCGCCTACGATCGCTCGATCGTTCTGCCTCGCGAGAAAACAGGTCGCGATCTCTTGGATCGGTCGCGACAGCGCTGTCTCGATCTCTCGCGTGTTCGTCGCTGCGAGATAACGAGGACTCGTTGGATTACCTCGGCCACCCGCTTCCGCGATCTCGTCTAGGAAGCGACGATAGATCATCTCGTTGCGGGGCGAGAAGCTCATGCCCACGAGTCCGATTACGAACGTGTCGATCCCTTCGCTTTGAGCTTGCCTCAACAGACTGAGGATTCGTTCGTCATCCAAGCAGGCGATGCGACCGATTGTCGGGTTTCGAATACACGCGTCCTCTGTATCCATCAGGAGGCATGTGCATCGATCGAGGGCGTGCTGTTCGTTGCAGCCAGCGCCCCCGTCGGTGACGAGCACGACGAATCGTCGTCGCTGAGAATCAGTTCTACGGCGCTCGCGGTGCTCCGAAATTGCTGCAGCGAGGCCGTCAAAGGTGGGCGTGCCGCCCGCTGGTTCTGGACCGGCAGGAAACCGCGCAAGAATTGTCGAGATGTTCTCTGTGACGTCGATCGCAGGGCGCGGCTCAGCGCGGCACCAAGTCTGTGGCGTGGACCCAACGGGAAAAAACGCCATCCCAACGCGAGCAAATCCCTGCAATTGCGGGAGCGTCTGTCGCAGGGCTCGATCGAGCGCGGTCCAATAGGTCACGCCCTCGGCGTTGATCTCCGTCATGCTCCCCGATCGATCAACGACGAAGATGATCTCTGGCTGATCGGGCACGAACTCCACCGTGCACGGCACGTACAGGCCCGTCTTCGAACCGCAGCTCTCTTGGGCCGCGACCAGCGCGCTCAGCGCCGCCACTCCCAGTCGTCCGACCCTACGCTGCCTCATGGGTCTATTCCATCACGCCAGAACACGAGCGGCAACCCAAACCGAGCGACGATCGCGAAACAACACCGCCGTAGTCACTCGCGCTCGATTGGCGGCAGGTTTGGTGTGGCTACCTGAACGCGAGTGATTCGGAGAGCGGACGAGCTCCGAGCGCGCGCTCTGCGGTATTGCCAACTGTGCGACGAGCAACGCGCTGCCGAGCACTATGGGGGGCGCCGACGCGCCCGCCGCGCGTCGCCCTGAATCGACCCGTCCGAAGTCACTCCGGTGGCAGACACCTTCCAACGGCGGGTGTGTACCAGCGGCGGATGTTGCTTTCGACCGCTCGTTGACAGGCGCTTCCGAAAAGCCGAATGCGCGTGTTCGATGCGTCAGTCCAGTTCCAACCGTTCCGCTCGGTTGGGTCTCGCTCGATGCTCGTTCCCTCGTGGTACAGGCGTTCGCCTACGATCGCTCGATTGCTCTGTCTCGCGAGAAAACAGGTCGCGATCTCTTGAATCGGTCGAGACAGCGCCGTCTCGATCTCTCGTGTGTTCGTTGCTGCGAGGTAGCGAGGACTCGTTGGATTGCCTCGCCCTCCCGCTTCCGCGATCTCGTCGAGGAAGCGCCGGAAGATCATCTCGTTGCGAGGCGAGAAGCTCATACCCACGAGCCCGATCACGAACGTGTCGATCTCTTCGATCCGGGCCTGACGAAGTAACTCGAGAATCCGCTCGTCGTCCAGGCACGATGTCCGGCCGATATCTGGATTTCTGACACAGGCTTCAGGGTCGCTCAACGCAAGACAGGTGCAGCGTTCGAGTGAATGTTGCTCGTTGCACGCTGCCCCGCCGTCGGTGACCAATACAATGAACCGGCGTCGTGTTGGATCCGATACTCGCCGCTCGCGATGCGCGTCAACCGCCGCGCGAAGTCCATCGAAGGTCGGCGTCCCTCCCGCGCGCTCGGGACCGGTCGGAAACCGCTCGAGGATCGAGTTCATGTTTTCGGTCAGATCGATCGCGGGTCGTGCCGCCGCTCGACAACCAAGCGGCTCTCCCGAGCCGATCGGAAAAAAGGCCATTCCCACGCGCGCGAAATCTTGTAGCTGTGGGAGCGTTTGTCGCAGGGCTCGATCGAGTGCGGTCCAATAGGTCACGCCCTCGGCGTTGATCTCGCCCATACTCCCCGACCGATCGACAACGAAGATGATCTCCGGCTGGTCGGGCACGAACTCCACTGTGCACGGCACATGCAGGCCCGTCTTCGAACCGCAGCTCTCTTGGGCCGCGAGGAGCGCGCTCAGTGCCGCCACTCCCAGTCGTCCGACCCTGCGCTGCATCACGCACTCATTCGATCACACCAAAACACGCACGGCAACCCACGCGCAATCACTCTGGGGGCAGACACCTCCCTTCTGCCGGTGTGTACCAACGACGGACGTTGCTCTCGACTGCGCGCTGACAAGCGCTTCCAAACAGCCGAATCCGTGTGTTCGATGCGTCGGTCCAGTTCCAACCGTTCCGCTCGGTTGGGTCTCGTGCGACGCTCGTTCCCTCGTGGTACAAGCGATCGCCTACGATTGCTCGATCGCTCTGTCTCGCGAGAAAACAGGTCGCGATCTCTTGAATCGGTCGCGATAGCGCCGCCTCGATCTCTCGTGTGTTCGTTGCTGCGAGGTAGCGAGGACTCGTTGCATTGCTGCGACCGCCAGCCTCTGCGACCTCGTCCAGGAAGCGCCGGTAGATCATTTCATCTCGCGGAGAGAAGCTCATCCCAACCAAGCCAATTACGAAGGTCTCGATGCCTTCGAGTTTTGCCTGCCTGACGAGACTCAGCACTCGTTCGTCATCGAGGCAAGAGGCGCGACCTATCGTCGGGTTTCTTACGCAAGTTTCTGGGTCCGAAAAGATGATGCACGTACAGCGTTCCAGTGAGTGCTCCGCATTGCACGCCGCTCCGCCATCGGTAACAAGTACAACAAATCGGCGGCGTGTTGGATCGACCGTTCTTCGCTCTTGGTGCGATTCGACTGCGGCGCGAAGGCCCTCGAACGTTGGAGTTCCTCCCTCCCGCTCTGGCCCACTCGGCAGTTGTGAAAGGATGCTCTGCATATCGTCTGTGCTTCCAATCGTTGGCCGACGCTCCGCGACGCACTGCGTCGCGCTGGTGGATCCAGCGGGAAAAAACGCCATCCCAACGCGAGCAAAGCCCTGCAGTTGCGGGAGCGTTTGTCGCAGCGCGCGATCGAGCGCGGTCCAATAGGTGATCCCCTCGGCGTTTCGGCTACCCATACTGCCCGACCGATCGACAACGAAGATGATCTCTGGCTGATCGGGCACGAACTCCACTGTGCACGGGATCGTGAGGCCCGTCTTCGAACCGCAGCTCTCTTGGGCCGCGACCAGCGCGCTCAGCGCCGCCACACCCAGTCGTCCGACCCTACGCTGCCTCATGGGGGCGATTCGATCATGCGGAGGCTCTCGCGAACACTCGTGCGGCCGCTGAGCCCGCTCGACCCACGCTGTTTTTCAGCGTTTCTCGCTGGGACCGATCGGTCCCAGGTGAGGACCGATCGGTCCCAACGCGACGTGCCGAGGCGTGCGCGCGTCGCGTCGGTCCCACCAACGACGCCGAAACACACGCTTTCAAGCGCCCTTCTCGAGCTCGTGCATGACGAAGTGCTGAAAGCTCTCTTCGTACGGCAGCGCGTAGTAGAGAAACGTCACGCCGACGTTGGCCCTGGCGAGCCCTTGTTCGCTCACGGCGTACGCGCGCTCGAAGGCGCGGAGGTTTCCCGACAAGAGCACGTCGCCCCAGCACGCGCGGCCTTCGATGACGGCGCACAGCTGCGAGCCCGAGATCACGTTGAGCAGGTCCCAGTGCGGGTCGAACCGCGCGCGGACGTACGCGCCCGAGCTCGAGACCTCGATCGCGTACACGTCTTCGGCGCCGTCGAACCGAAGGTCGACCACGAACGAGAGCGGCTCGGTCACGCGAAACGCCGGGTAGCTCTTGGCCAGCGCGGGCGCGAGCGACTCGCGGATCCAGCGGGCGCAGCGCTCGCGGGCGATGCCAGGAGCGTAGTTCCACGGGTTGTGGTCGCGCACCTCGGGGATGGACGCGGGGCGCCACTCGTCGGGCGGCGGGGTGACCACCGCGGGCTCTTCGACGTGAACGAGCTGCGTGGCTCCGCGGGGCTCGAAGACTGCGCCCGATCGATCCACGACGTACCGCCCCCCGGGAGGCGCGTCGAACGCGCGCACCGACGGGACGCGGCTGCGCACGTCCGCGAGAAAGCGCTTCATGGGAACAGGGTGCGAGAAGTGATTGAGCCAATCGAACGGCGCGACGTGGCGCCCGCCCGCAGAGCCCGGAACGACCGCGAGCGGCCGCGCCGCGGCGATTTCGTCGAGCACCGCCCCGTAGCTCTTGTGCGCGAACGCGCTCTTCTCGCCGAGCATCGGCGCGATCTCGCAGAGCGGCTGCCACCGCGCGAGGAGGAGGTCGACCCGGTCGGAGATCGACGGGACGAGCAGGCCTTGCGCCGCGTAGTCGACGGTCGTTCGCACGTCCATCGGCGAGCGATGGATCGTGTCCACTTGATTCCATGTGACGACCGACTCGTGCTCGACCATCATGCCCCACTCGACCGCGTCCGCGTACGACGGCGTCGTGAGCAGCTGAACGCCGTCCAGGTTGATCCGCTCGAGCGACTGCGCCACGTGAACCTTGTTGAACCCCAGGCGCTGCGCCGCGTACTCGACGAGCCGATCCGACGTGATGAGCACCGTGTCGGGGTCCATCCGCGCCAGCCTACGGAGCGAGGGGATGTCGAAGTGATCGGTGTGCGCGTGCGACACGATCAAGAAGTCCGGCCGCAGCGCCGCGACATTGACTGTCCGCCTCGGAACCACCTCGAACACCCCGCCGTGATGGGTCTTTTCGAGCAAGGGGTCGAAGAGAATGCGCAGTCCGTTGGCGACGCACAGCCATCCAGCGTGGCCGAGGTAGTTCCACTCCATCGCCCGCGCAGCGTACTCTCTCCGCGGACGATGATGGACGACGATCAGCCGAAGCGATCAGACACGGACAACGAGCGAGCGACCGACGACCTCGACACCAGCGCGATCCTCGCGCGACGCAAGATGTTCGTCGCGAGCGCGCTCGCGGGAATGTCCCTCGGCGCCGCGTCGTGCGAAGCGCAAGTGTCGGGCTCGGTCTCCGCGAGCGGAGGCGCCAACACTGGTGGCAGCGGCGGCGCCGTCGCGACGCCTGTCGGCGGTGGCGGCAGCGGATCCAGCGGCGATCAGGGCACCGTCGTCGCGCAGCCGTGCTTGATGGTCGCAGCGACGCCCGAAGACTCGGGCGCGAGCCGCTACACCGAGCTCGACGCGGGGACCGTCATCGTGGCCCCGTGCCTCCAGGTGGCCTCTCCAGAGTTTTTGGACTCTGGCGTGCGCGCGGACGCGCGAAGCGACGCGCGAGGGCAGCCCGCCAATCCGCAGATCGGCGTCTCGATGCCGTGCCTCTCGATCCCCGCGCCGCAGCGAGACGCGGGACGCCCGATCACCTTGGGTCCCAATGTCTGCTTGAGCTTTCGCGTTCCCGAGGACGCGGGCGTGGCCGACGCGCGGGCGGTGGACGCGTCGACGGGCGCCGTCGTGCGAGACGCGGGCGTGCGGGTTCCAACGCCACAACCGTGCTTGGAGATGGCCGTCCCTCGACCGTGTCTTCGCTATGCGAACCCGCCGCGAACGGTGCCGCAGCCGTGCCTGACGCCCGTGCGCGGGCCGAAGGGCGACGACGCTGCACACGAATTCAAAGACGCCGCGGACGGAGCGGACTCGGCCGAGGACGAGTGACGGGATGACAATCGAGTCCGAAGCGCCCAAGCGCCGCGAAGCGACGGCCGTGTTGTACGCAGACATCCGCGGGTTCACCGCGACGCTCGACCGCATCGAGTCCGAGGCGGACGGGCCCGAGAAGATGAAGGGCTACCTCGCCGCGTGGCAGCTCTTGCGCGACGCGCTCGTGCGCGACGAGTCCGGCGAGACCAAGGGATTCTACCTGGCCAATCGCGTAGGAGACGCGTTCGTGATCCTCGTGTTCGAGAAGGATCCCAAGCGCTGGTATCGCTACGTGACGAACTACCTCGCGGATCGCTTCGACGAGTTCGCGACGGAGGTGCGCAGGATCGACCCCGAGTCCAACCCGCACCTGAAGATTTCGCTCTATTCGACGACGTCGAAGAAGGTCCCCTACTACGAGACGGGCGTGATGAACGAGTCGCTCGTGCGAGGGTTTTCGATCGCGCGGCGAGACTTTCTTTGCACGGCCATCAACAAGTGCGCGCGCATGGACGCGCTCGCCGAGGCCGACACCAGCGTGCTGCTCTGCAACGGCGGCGCGCACGGCTGGCTCGTGGCCGACGGCGGGATCGACGAAGGACGGTTTCGCGACCTCGGCATGATCGAGCTCCGCGGATTTCGGGAAAAAGAGCGGGTGTTCGCGCTGCTCGCGCGCGGGCCGATGAGCGTTCCGCCGCGCGGGTGACGGGCGGTCGCGGCGCGCAGTACACTCCCGCGCCGAGAAACGCCATGAGACCCGCCGTCGTCCTCGTCGCTGCGCTCGTCGCGAACGTGTCGCTGTTGTCGTGCAGCCAGCCGCCGACGATGACGCCCACCAACGAGTACCGCAGACCGACGCTGCGGCCTCGGGAGCTGCTCTACGAGACGCCCGAGTTCGTGATCGAACCGGGCGGCGACAAGCTGTTTTGTCACTATCTGCCCGCGACGATCAGCGGCGACGCCGATCAGCTCGTGGCGGAGATTCACAGCTTTCAGATGCGCTACGGCCATCACGTCTCGCTCAACTACACGACCGAGCCGGGCCCCGTGCTGTCTCGCGAGTGCACCGAGCAGGACATGACAAAGGCCCTGCTCGTGGGCGCGGGCAACGAATCTGCAGAGCTGATGTTCCAGCTGCCGCCGGGGATCGTGGTGCGCATTCCGCGCGGCGCGCAGGTGATCCTGCAGTCGCACTACATCAATCCGACGGGCGCTCCGATGCGGGTGCGCGACGCGATCACGGCGATGCCTCCGCCCGAAGGGGCCTCGGTGCAGATCGCGGATCCGCTCGCGATGAACGACAGCGACTTCATGATCCCGCCGCGCACCAACGGCTACGGAAGGACGCTCGAGTGCGAGATCGACCGCGAGATGAACGTGGTCAATCTCTTCGGCCACGCGCACGAGTGGACGACGCGCTTGAAAATTGAGCACGCGCCCGCGGGCTCGAGCGCGTTCACGTCGATCTACGACGAGCTCGGGACCGGCGCGCGACTCATGAACTCGCCGCCGATGCGCTACTTCGACGTCGCGGGCGCGCTCCGCTGGCGCCCCGGCGACCGCGTGCGATTGAGCTGCGATTGGAACAACACCGAGGACCACCCGCTCGCGTTTCCCGAAGAGATGTGCGCGGCGGTGTTCTACTCGTTTCCGGGCGCGGGCTTTCGCACGTGCGGTCGCGTGATCGAGACGCGCGGCAACCGCAACACCGACGCAGGCATCCCGAGCACCGATGGAAACGTCGGTTGCTCGACGCCTCCCGCTCCGGGCGATCCGTGCGTGCGTCCCTGCAACACGGGCAACGAGCTCGGCGTCGGCCGCTACTGCACGCGCGGCGGCGACCAGTGCTTGATCAACCAGCGCAATCGATTGCCGGCGTTCTTGTGCAGCGCGGATTTCGACAGCACGCAGACGACGGGCTGGTGCATTCGCCCGTGCAGCGACGACTCGGCGTGCGGCTCGGGCGCGCGATGCGTGGGCGACGCGCGCGGGCGCGGGTGCGTTCCGATCGCGTGCGTCGGACCCGAGCCCACAGACGGCGGCGCCGACAGCGCAGCGGACGCAGCGAGCAGCGATGCCTCCACGGGCGGATCGATGGACGCGTCGATGGATCGGTGATCGCGACAGCGAGCGCGAGCGGGGCGCGGCAGTGAGGCGGGGCAGTGAGGCGCGGCAGCGAGCAGCCGCGCACTGTGCCTCGAAGACATCGCGGAGCACTGTCACGCGAGCTATCTCGGCAGGCGTTCTCGCTCGCGCTCGAACTTCGAGCAAAGAGTCGTTCGAACTCTACCTGCACACTTGCAGGTCACTCGAAGCACACTCGCGCGACAACTCACGCTCCTAAGTTCGAGCGCGAGCGAGAACGCCTGCGGAGCACAGTGCGCGGCCGCTTGCTGCCGCACCCCCTTCAGAGCGACGGCCAGATCGCCGCGAAGAAGAACGCGACGAGCACCGCGGCCGCGACGCCCCCGAGCACGAGGCTCGCGAAATACCTGGGCAACGGCCGTGTCCTCGTCAGGTGCCCCGCGATCGCCGCCCCCGGAACGAACGCGAGCAGTTGCGCCATCATCATGCCGTCGCGCTCTCGCTGCGATCCCGCGGCGAGCACGACCGCGCCCGCGATCACGACGGCGACCCACAAAATCGACTGCGTCATCTTGGCGATCGGGTGCGGTTGAGGCTCCGTCGCGCGATGCGCGGGCGCCCCGAAGGGCTGCGGCGGATACGCGGGCTGCACCGTGGCGAGCTGCGAGCTGACCTGCTGCAGCTGCGATCGAAGCGCGGCGATCTCGCGGTCCTTGAGCGCGGACTGCTCTCGCTCTTCGGCGAGCGCGCGTTCGCTCTCGTTGGCGCGGTGCAAGGCCGCTTCGAGCTCGTCGCGGTAGGTCATGGGAGCGACGAGTCTACGCGCGAGAGTAGTCCTTGAGCTTGCGGTAGAGCGTGGCGGTTCCGATTCCGAGCTGCGCGGCGGTGCGCCCTTGGTGCCCGTCGTTGGCGGCGAGCGTCGCGAGGATGAGCGTGCGTTCGGCCTCGGCGAGCGTCTGACCGACGAGCGCTCCGGCGATCGTGGCGGGGCGCTCGAGGCGCTCGTTCGAGCGGACTTCTTCGGGCAAATCGTCGACGTCGATGCGCGGTCCATCGGCGAGGACGACCGCGCGCTCGATGGCGTTCTCGAGCTCGCGAACGTTGCCGGGCCACGGGTAGCGAGCGAGCGCGTCCGCGGCGCGAGGGGTCATCGCGACGACGTCGCGGCCGAGCCTCGTGGCCGATCGCACGAGCACCGATCGCGCGATCGCGAGCACGTCGTCGCGCCGCGCGCGCAACGGCGGAACGGGCACTTCGATCACGCGCAGCCGATAGTAGAGGTCTTCGCGAAACGTCCCCGCGGCCACCATGCTGCGGAGATCACGGTGCGTCGCGGCGACGACGCGCGCGTCGATGGGGCGCGGCTTGTTCTCGCCGACGCGGCGAACCTCGCGCTCTTGCAGCACGCGCAAGAGCTTGACCTGCAACGAGGGAGACAGCTCGCCGACCTCGTCGAGCAAGAGGGTTCCGCCCTGCGCGGCTTCGAAGAGCCCCGCGCGGTCCGCGCTCGCGCCGGTGAACGCTCCCCGCTTGTGCCCGAACAGCTCGCTCTCGAGCAGCGTCTCGGTGATCGCTCCGCAGTTGATCGCGAGAAAGGGCCCTTCGCTCCGCGTCGACTGCGCGTGGAGCATCCGCGCGATGCGCTCCTTGCCGACGCCCGACTCACCGGTAATCAAGACCGTGGTGTCCGTCCGCGCGACGCGCGCGACGAGCTCGAGCACGCGGCGCATCGCGACGCTCGCCACGATGATCGAGCCGTCGGCGTGCGGCGTTCGTTGCGCCTCGTCGAGGGCGCGCTTCTTGTCGTCGAGCGCTCGCTCGGTGCTCTTCAGGTCCGTGACGATCCGCGCGAGCGAGGCCTCGAGCGCGCAGCGCCCGTACGGAGCCGCGACGGTCTCGAGCGCGGATCCCCAGTCTTCGGCGAAGCGCGCGATCATGCGGCAGTGGGGATCGCCGCAGGCGACGCAGCGCTCTTCGACGGCGTACACCTGTCGCTTGTGGGCGTACGAGAGATAGCCGCTCGCGAAGCCGCAGAGCGACCAGCACACGGGCTCGCGCGCGGGGCCCATGAAGAGCAGGTGTTGTTCGGCCTCGTACGATTGGCTCCAGTCCGCGACGGCGAACGCGCGCTCTTCTTCGCCCTTGGGGACGTCGGGGATCACGAGCCCTTGGATCCTGTGGATCTGCGCGCCAGCGATGCGCCACTCGCGGGGCTCGTCCCACGGGAGCGCGTGTTCGAGCGCCTGCGCGGCGCGATATCCGTGGGCGAACCCGAAGCGCACGAAGATCCCGCGCGTCGCGGTGGGCCCGAGCGTCTCGAAGAGCTCTTTGCGAAAGAGCCCGAGCGCGACCGCGTCCATGAGCAGCACGCGCTGGCCGAGCATCTCGAGCGGTCCCAAGGGTGAGCGCTCGAGCAGCTCGTCGAGCGAGAGTTCGCGGGCCTTCATGCGTGGGTGGGCTCCTCCATGGATCGCCAGGATGATCGATCAAAATGACTTGTCGATCAATCAAAGTGATTTATTCGAACAGGGGTTCAATTGAAACTATTGGAGATTTCATGAGCACTGACGTTGGCGTCGAGCTTGCGATGAAAGACCTCGTCTCGGGGCAGTGACGATCGCGTCGCGATCCACGAGCGCCACCGAAACACCGCCAACGCGATTCAAAGGGAGTCCTCACATGAGCAACTGGAACGTCGACGCATCGCACTCCACCGTGGGTTTCACCGTTCGCCACCTCGTGATCTCGAAGGTGCGCGGCCGCTTCGCGCAGTTTTCGGGCACCGTCACGCTCCCGGACTCGGGCGCGCTCGAGGGCGGCTCGGTGAAGGCCGAAGTGCAGATCGGGAGCATCGACACGGCGGAGCCGAAGCGCGACGGGCACCTGAAGTCGCCGGACTTCTTCGACGCCGAGAAGCACCCCACGATGACGTTCGAGTCGACGAAGGTCGCGTCGAAGGGCTCGGACTTCGAGCTCCACGGCAAGCTCACGATCCGCGGAACCACCAAGGACGTGATCTTCCACGGCGAGAACCTCGGCGCCGCGAAGGACCCCTGGGGCAACGATCGCATGGCGTTCACCGCGAAGACGACGATCAACCGCACGGACTTCGGCCTCAACTGGAACCAGGCGCTCGAGGCCGGCGGCGTCCTCGTCGGCGAGAAGGTCGAAATCGAGCTGGATATTCAGGCTGTGAAGGCGAAGTGATCCATGATCGCGATCGCCCGTGAGTGACGATCGCGATCCCATCGGCCCCCTCGCGAAGCGATCGGTCTCGATCGAGTTCGTCTCGGGCCGCGCCCTCTACGAGCGCGTGGTGATGGACCTCGTCGCGCGCTCGACCGTGTCCGTGTGGATCGGGACGGCCAACGTCAAAGAGCTCCTCGTCGAGCCTCCCGAAGGCTCCGTGCGCCTCGCGCGCTCGGCGGCCATGGTGGGGCGCGACAAGCGCGGGCCCAAGAGAGACGGCGCGTACGTGAGCGTGTTCGAGCACTTCGAAGCGCTCGCGCGGCGCGGGGTGAGCGTGAGGATTCTGCACAGCGGCGTTCCCTCGACGGCGTTCGCAGAGGAGCTCGTCGAGCGGCGCGCGCTCTTGAAGCAACGCGCGAAGGACGGCGAACCGTCGCTCGCCCTCCGGCGTTGTCCGCGCGTCCACTTGAAGTGCGTCGTGAGCGACGGCGCGCGCATGTACCTCGGGAGCGCCAACTGGACCGGCGCGGGCCTCGGCGCAAAGGGCATGGGGCGGCGCAACTTCGAGCTCGGGTACATCACCGACGACGAGCTCTTGCTCGACGAAGTGCAAGCGCTCTACGAGCGAATCTGGCGGGGAAACGAGTGCGCCAAATGCGGCCTCCGCAGAGAGTGCCCGCAGCCGATCGACGAGCTCGAGCGGTGAGCGCCTATCGCGGCCAAGCGCGATCGCGGACGAGAGGCGCGGGGTGACGATCGTTGGGGCGGGTGACTGTGAGGTAGTCACCCGTGTCCACGCCGTAGTCACTGGTGACTACGGGCACGTCACCGGTGACTACGGCGTTCGTGACAGAAATCGCGGCAGTCACCCGTGTCCACGCCGTCGTCACTGGTGACGACGTCCCATTCACTCTCGCACCGTGGGCCGCACGATCCCGTAGAACAGAAGCCACTGCGCCTCGCTCCATCGCCGCGCCGGTTCGCGCGAGAGCGAGCGAGACACGCTTCCGTCGCACGCGATCGCCTCGGCGCGAAGCCCCGCGTCGCGCGCGATCACGAGCGCGCGGCCGAGGTGGTAGCCGTCGCTCACCACGAAGACCGTGTTGATTCTGTGTGCTCGCAGCGTCGGCGCGATGAAGCGCAGGTTCTCCACGGTGTTGTGCGAGCGATCCTCGATCAGCACGCGCTCGGGCGCGACGCCGTGGCGCACGAGCCACCTTTGCGACGCGACGCCCTCGGCCAGCGGGTGCTCGTGCGTCCCGCGACCGACGCCGCCGGTCGTGGCGATGTACTCGACGCGCCCGCGTCGGTAGAGCTCGAGCGCCGCGCGCAGCCTTCGCTCGAGCACGGGGCTCGGCCGCGAGTGGCCCCACACCGCTGCCCCCAAGACCACCGCCGCGTCCGCGCGCGCGGTCGCGTCGGCTTCACGCGCGAAGCTCACGCGCAGGGCGCACTCTGCGTACGCCACGAGCGCCCACACCATCGCGCACACGAAACCAAGAGCGGCCGTCTTCGCGCGCACCGCTCACTGCGCGACGAGCGGCTCGAAGATCCACTCGCCGACGCCCTCGTTGTGCCCTTCGATCCCGTAGCTGCCGCGGAGCCCGAAGCGCGCGCGGCGCAGCGTGGCGCGGCCGCGAGCCACGGTCGTTCCGTCGTTGGTCTCGGTCCACTCGAGGTCCAACGTCCCGTCGAACGAGAGCGTCCCCTGAAACGACCCGTCCCGCGACCCGCCCCCCGATTGATACTGGTACACGCCGCGCCAACGGCCGTCCGGGTCCCGCGACACACGAATCTCCGAGGCCATCCCCGCAGGCAGCCCCGTCCATCGCGCGAGCCACAGGCCCGGTCGAAGCTCTCCGTCGCCCATCGGCGCGCGAACGAGCTCGACCACGTGCCCCTCGCGGTCCTGACCCACATAGCGCGCCCCTTGGTCCTCGCGGCGCAAAACGACCTCGCGATCGCGCGCGCCCACGGACTGCGTCACGCCGCGCTCGTACAGCTTGAGCGCGAGCGCTCCGTCCGGTCGCACGACGCCGTCGAACTCGCCGTCCCACGGCTGCGCGGTGTACGCGCCGCGAACGCGCGTCCCATCGCTCTCGAGCGACAGGCGCACGCGCATCCCTTCGGGCACGTCCGCGATCCGCGCCCAATAGTGCCCGCTTCGAGGCGCGAGGGGCGCACTCGATTGTGTGGCCACCGAGCGCCTCGCGCGAACGCGACGGCACGCAGTCGCGCCCACGGACGAGAGCGCCAAGAGCGCAGCCAGCCACACGCGCGCAGCCCCGAAGCGAAGGGGCCGTTCAGCGGTCATCGCTTGCGCGCCTCGCGGCGCTTGGCTTCGGCTTCGAGCGCGGATTTTCCGCCGAATACCCAGCCAAATGCGAGTCCGAGCAAGAACACCCCTGGGATGAAGATCACGTGCTCGATCGTCACGGCGCCCTCGCTCTCACGTGCCCTTGGCTTCGCTCTTCTTCGCGATCGTGCGCTCGAGCTCGTCGAGCTGCGCGCTGAGCTGCGCGTTTTTTCGGCCGAGCACCAGCGCGTAGAGCCCGAGTAACACGAGCACCACGGCGTACGCCGCAGCCAGCACCGGCCCGCCCGGAATCGTGTCTCGACACTCTCCTCCGCTCGCGCTGAACGACATCGAGCGCTGCGCCGCTGGGTCCTCGGACCCTGGCGTTGCGCGCGGCAACGGGTCGCCCGTCGGGCCCGCGAGCCCCGTGCTTCCAGGGGCCTCGATCGGGCGATCGGCGACGCCGGGCGGATGTGGACTCGCCGCGGCCGCGTCGGTCTCTGCCGTGACCGCCGTGGGCACAACGGAAGCGTCGGTCGCGCCCGCGTCGTCCGCGCGAGCCACGGCGGGAGCGAGCGCCATCGCGCAGACGAGGACCATCCCCGAAGCGAAGCGAAAACGATCACGAATCACGGTCACGACTCCTTCGAAGAGGTCGACGCTGCGCCCGAGGCGAGCGCCTCGTCGTCGTCATCGAGCAATCCGAGCGCGGACGCCTCTGCGCGAAGCGCCTCGAAGCGCGTCTCGTTTTGCACCATCTTTGTGCGCAGCCAGAGCACACCGAACACGAACAACGTAAACGCGACGAAGCTCATCCCGAGCGTCGCGCCCATCGCTGGGGCCAGGCCTCCGCCGCGTCGAGAGATCACCGTCGGATGTTGGCCGCGCCAGAGCTGCACCGAATAGTGAATCACTGGCATGAGCGCCGTGCCCACGACCGCGAGCGCCGCGGAGAAGCGCTTCTCGCCCTCGCCGCCGGACGATCGAAGGACGACGTACGCCATCATGATCAGCGCACACAGCAGCGTGCTCGTGAGGCGCGGGTCCCAGACCCACGGGGTTCCCCAGGCCTTCCAGCCCCAGAGGGGGCCGGTGACGAGGACGATGCCCGCGAACGCGAGGGTGAGCTCGCCGCCCGCTTGCGCGATCGCGTCCCAAAGGTCCGTGCGTTGCCAGAGGTAGAAGAGCGATCCGAGCGCGCACGCGCCGATGCACAGGTACATCGAGTACGCCGACGGAACGTGAAAGTAGAAGATCTTCTGCGTCAGGCACCCCGCGTCGCACTGCGCGACGGGCGCGTACCAAAACGCCATCAACAGCGCGGCCGCGAGCGAAAAGAACCCTGTCGCTGCGGCTGCTGCGGACCCGGACTTCATGCGCGCGGACCGTAGCACACAGCGAATCGGGCGGGGCTTCAACGAGGGGCGGTCGAAGTGCCCGCAGAATCTTCGGGCCGCTCGTCCTTCGAGAACATCCTCAGCACCGCGGGCAAGAGCACGAGCCCGAGCAGGGTGCTCGAGACGAGCCCGCCGATCACCACGGTCGCGAGCGGACGCTGCACTTCGCTGCCCGCGGAGTTCGAGAGGGCCATCGGAAGAAAGCCCAACGCCGCGACGGAGGCCGTGAGCAAGAGCGGTCGCAACACCGCGGATGCGCCGAACGAGAGCGCGCGGTCTAGGTCGTGTCCGAGCTCTCGACGACGGTGGACTTCGCTGGCCATCACGACGCCGTTGAGCACGGCGATGCCGCACAGCGCGATCATCCCGACCGCAGCGGGAATGCTGAACGCCATCCCCCGCAGCGCCAACGCGACGATCCCGCCCACGAGCGCGAAGGGAACGCACGCGAACACGGCGAGCGCATACCGAGCGTTTCGAAAGAGAAAATACAGCATCCCCACGATGATCGCGAGGCTCACGGGCACGAGCATGCCGAGGCGCTCCTTCGCGCGCTCGAAGTTCTCGAACTGCCCAGCCCAGCCGATGGAGTAGCCCGCGGGAAGGCGCACGTCGCGCTCGACCGCGGCGCGCGCTTCTTCGACGAAGCTCACGAGGTCTCGGCCGCGGAGGTTGACCTCGACCGAGATGCGACGCTGCCGTTGGCTGCGGCGGATTTGAGCGATCCCCTCTTCTTCGGTCACGGTGGCGAGCTGCGAGAGGGGGATCGCTTGTCCGTCGTTGGTTCCGATCGGCAGGTCCGGGAGGCGGTTTGCTTGCGCGCCGGACGCGAGCAACACGCGAAGGTCGAAGCGCCGAGGGCCCTCGAAGACGACGCCCACTTCGCGTCCGATGCGAACGGCTTCGATCGCGCCGAGGACGTCTTCGGTCGCGATTCCGTAGCGCGCAGCGCGCTGTCGATCCGCGCGGACGGCCACCATCGGCAGCCCCACCGCGCGCTCGACGCGAACGTCGCCCGCGCCGCGGATCGTGCGTACGACCTGACCAACACGCGCGCCGATGTCCGCGAGCACCTGCATGTCCTCGCCGTTGATGTTGATCGCGATGTCCGCGGGCGAGTCCGAGATCATGTCGTTGGTCTTGTCCTCGATGGGCTGCGAGACCGACGCAAAGGTACTGGGAATTTCCCGCTCGACGGCCTCTTTGAACAAGTTGCGAAGCGCCACCGGGTCCTGGGTCGTTCGCCACTCGGCCCGCGGTCGCAGGTGAACGAGGATGTCCGTGTTGTCCATGCCCACGGGGTCGAGCGCGACTTCGGCGCGACCAGTCGTTCCGAGCGTCGTGACCACTTCGGGAAAGCGCGAGAGCACGCGCTCGGCCGCGAGGTCGAGCCGTCGCGCCTCCGTGGGGCCGATGCTCGGGATGCGACGGATGCGCACGTACACGTCGCCTTCATCGATCCGCGGCACGAAATCCGCGCCGAGCTTCCCTGCGACGGGAACGATGCTGAGCGCGAGCGCCGAGCACGCGAGGAGCACCCACACGCGACGCCCGAGGATCCACTGCACCAATCGCGTGTAGCGACCGGGGCGGCCCACGTCTTCGTGCTCGTGGTGTCCCTTGACGGTCTTCGGCCCCAAAAACGTGACCGCCGCCGCGGGAAACACAACCAGCGCGAACACGAGCGAGCCGCCGAGCGCCAGCGCCATCGTCGCGGCCATCGGGCGAAACATCTTTCCCTCGACGCCGCGCAGGGACAAGAGCGGGAGGTACACGAGCAGAATGATGGCGACCGCGAACACCACCGGGCGCGCGACGCGCTGCACCGCCGCGCGGACGTCCTCGCGAACCGCGTCGGGATCGTCGCTCGCGCGCGCTGCGATGGCAGCGATCGCCGCTTCGAGCATCACGATCGGCCCGTCGACAAGGAAGCCGAAATCAATGGCCCCGAGCGACATGAGGTTGCCCGTGATCCCCGTCGCGAGCATCCCGAAGATCGCGATCGACATCGCGAACGGAATGCCCAACGTCACGAGCAGCGCGCCCCGCGGCGTACGCAAGAACGCGAGCACCACGAGCGAGACCAACAGCGCGCCCTCGACGAGGTTCGTTCCGACGGTCTTCAGCGTCCGATCGATGAACTGCTTTCGATCGTAGACCGCTTCGATGCGCACGCCCTCGGGCAATCCACGGCGGATCTCTTCGATCTTCGTGTGCAGATCGCTCACGACTGTGCGCGAGTTTTGCCCGGCCAACATCAACACGAGCGCGCACACGACCTCGCCGCGCCCGTCTTGCGTCACCACGCCTTGCGCGAGCGCCGCGCCGACGCGCACCTCGGCGAGGTGGCGGACGAGCACGGGCGTCCCTCCTTCGCCGGTGCTCACGACGACGTCGCGAATGTCATCGAGCTGCCGAAATTGTCCCTCGCCGCGGAGCACGTACATCTCAGCCCCGCGCTCGACGTAGCCTCCGCCCACGTTGACGTTGTCCCGCGCCAGCGCGCGAAACACCTGCGAGAGCGTGACCCGATGCGCGAGCAACCGAGCAGGATCCACGACGACCTCGTACTGTCGCTTCGCTCCGCCGAACGAGTTGACCTCGATGATCCCAGGGACGCTCTGGATCGCCGGCCCGATGTCCCAATCGAGCATCGTCCGAAGCTCCATGGGCGAGTGCCGATCGCTCTTCAAGACGAACTGGTAGATCTCTCCGAGCCCCGTCGTGACGGGCCCGAGCTCGGGTCGCCCGTATTGCGCAGGGATTTCTCCCTCGATCGAGCGCAGTCGCTCGAGCACTAGCTGCCGGGCGAACCACGGGTCGGTGCCCTCGTTGAAGATCACCGTGACCGCTGAGGTCCCTTCGCGCGTGATCGACCGCACTTCTTCGAGCGACGGAAGCCCCGTCAATCCTCGCTCGACGGGGCGCGTGACGAAGCGCTCCATCTCTTCGGCCGTGAGCCCAGGCGTGTCCGTCAGGACCTGGACCTGCACGTTGGTCAAGTCGGGCACCGCGTCGATCGGGAGCCTTTGCGCTGCAAAAACACCGGCGATCAGAACGATCGCGGCAAACGCCAGCACCGTGACTCGGTAGCGGATCGCGCCGTCGATGATCGATGACAACATCGCGTGGCTACCTCTGGAGCTCGCTCTTCAGCGCGAAGACGCCCTCGACGGCGACGCGCTCGCCTTCGTTCGCTCCGCGGAGAAGCTCGACGCGATCGCTGTCGCCGCCGCGCGTCGCGATCGGTCGCGGCTCGAACACCCACGGCTCGACCTCGACGAAGATCGTCGGCTGTCCTTCGAGCAACACGATCGCGCTGCGCGGAATGGTCATTCCCTCCCGCGCTCCGCCGCGAAGCTCGATGCGCGCGGTCGCGAACTGCCCCGGCCGCAAGAGCTCTTCGAGGTTGTCGATCGCGACCTCCACGCGCGCCGTGCGCGTCTCGCGATCCACCGTGGCGTCCACGCGCGCGACGGTCCCTGCGAACACGCGATCGGCGTGCGTTTCTGCGCGGATCGAGACGGGGTCGCCGACGGCGATGCGCGCGACGTCCCGCTCGAACACCCGCAGCATCACGAGCACCCGCGAGAGGTCCGCCACGCGGATCATGGTGTGCGTCGGGTCGATCACTTGGCCGACCGAGGCGTTGCGCTCGACCACGCGACCGGCGATCGGCGAGCGCAGGGTGACGCCGATCGACGCGTTTCCGAGGTCGCCCGGGCGCGCGCCCATCGCGACGAGCCGCTGCTCGACCCCGCGCAGCTCTGCGCCGAGGGACGCGACGCGCGCGCGCGCTTCATCGAGCTCGACCGCCGTCGCGAGCTGCTGTTGCGCGAGCGTCGAGAGTCGCACCACTTGCGCGCGCGCAGCCACGAGCTGCGCCCGCGCAGAGAGCGATGTCGAGAGCAGCTCGCCGAGCGTCGGGCTCGAGACCGTCACGAGCGGCTCTCCCGCGCGAACGACCGCTCCTTGTCGAACGAACACGCGCGAGACGCGCCCGGCGATTCGACCGCCGATGTCTGCGACGCGGTCGGGCTCGAACTCGACCGTTCCTCCGAGCTCGAGCGTCGGCGCGAGCGAGCCCGAGCGAAGCGCCTCGGTGCGAACGCCCGCGTGCTGACGAAGCCCGTCGGGCAATCGAACGCGGGGCGTCGCGGGCGCCGGGCGCGCGCGCGCCGCTTGGGGCTCGGGCGCGGGGGGCTTTCGACTCGCCACGTAGTACCCGAGGGCGAAGCCGCCCCCGACGGTCATCGCGAGCAACGCGAACGTCGCGGGCCACGTCCTCGCTCGAACAACAGGGCTCACGGTGTGCTCCTTCCGATCGCGCGATCGAGCGCGATCCGCGCGCGCCACGCGGCGCGCAACAGGTCGACGCGACGAGACTGCTCGGCGAACAACTCGTCTCGCGCGCGAAGCAAGCGATAGACGTCGACCGTCCCGCTTCGATAGAGGGTCTCGGTCAGCGCCAACACTCGTTCGGCCGCAGGAATCGTGCGCTGATCGATCACTGCTAGCTCGGACAGACGAAGCTCGAGCTCGGTCCACGCCGCCGCCGCGCGCTGCGCCACGACGCGCTCGGTGATCGATCGCTGCTCGTCTTCGCTCCGCGCTCGTGCGTCCGCCGTCGCGCGCTCGCCCTGGTTGGTGTGCGCGACGGGCAGCGCCCACTGCGCGGACACGCCGACGCTCGCCTGCGAATATCCTTGCCATTCGACCTCGGCCGCGACGAACAGCGGCGCCGTCGCCTCGTGGTGCAGCCGCGTCGCGCTCGCCCTCGCGCGCTGCGCCGAAGCCGCGTGCACGACGAGCTCGCGTCGACGGGTCATCGCGAGCTCCGCCGCGCGCTCACGAGAGAGACCCACGGGCATCGACGGCGCGAGCAGCGATACGACGCGCACGTCCGCCGACGGATCGAGCCCGAGGTGCTCACGGAGCCGCGCAGAGGCCTCTTCGCGCTCGCGCCTCGCCGCGACGACCGCGGATTCGGCCGCGGCGGTCTCTCGCTCGGCGAGCGCGACGTCGAGCGCGGTCGCCGCTTGGGCATCGAGCCGCGCCCTCGTCGCGACGAGCAGGGCCTCGGCGGTTTGCTTGCGCGCGGAGGCGACCGTGAGCGCTGCGTCTGCTGCCGCTGTGTCCGCCCACGCTTCGCGCGCGCTCGCGCTCACTTCGTCCAGCGCGACGTCGACGCGCGCTTCGGCTTCGCGGACCGCCCAGCGCGCTTCGGTTCCGTAGTGAACGCGCGCCCCCGAGAGGTCGATGGGCATCCCCACGAGCAGGGCGTAGGTGGCGGCCGCTGGATCGGGCAATCCGACCATCGCGCGGACGCCGAGCGTGGGATTTCCCACGCGGGGGAGCCGCGAGAACATCTCCAACGCGTGCGCCTCGTAGAGCGCCGTGCGAGCCCTCGAGAGCTCGGGGCTGTATCGCGACGCGCGGGCGACGACGCTGGCGTCGTCCCACACGCGAGGCGCATCGCTTCGCGCGCGGGGCTGGGCTGCGCTGATCGAGGGCAGAATCGACAGCGCGACGACCACCGCAGCGACGCCCGTCGAAGAGAGGCGGCGATTCATTGGGGCTTTGCATCTAGTGGACGCCGTGCGCCGTTGCATGACGGGACGATTACGAGTTCGTAAGGTTCGCGCGCCGCCGCTTGCCGCGCTGCGCGCGCGGGGGGACAACATGTCGTCTGTGAAGATCCTCGTGGTCGAAGACGACAAGCGCCTCGCGAGCTTCTTGGCCCGCGTCCTGTCGGAAGAAGGCTTCGCCGTTGACAGCTGTCACAACGGAACAGACGGCGCGCGACAAGGGCGCACCGGCGCGTACGACGCGATCATCCTCGATTGGATGCTGCCCGAACGCGACGGCCTCGCGGTCTGTCGCGAGCTCCGTCAGGGCGGCTGCGCGGTGCCGATCTTGATGCTCACCGCGCGCGGCGAAGTGCGCGAGCGCGTCGTCGGACTCGAAGCGGGAGCCGATGATTTTCTGGTCAAACCGTTCGACGTCGACGAGCTCGTCGCGCGCGTTCACGCGCTCATTCGTCGCGCCACAGGGCACGCGAGGCTCCGTGTTGGCGCGATCGAGATCGATCGGGTCGAGCGCAAAGCGCGGTTTCGCGACACGCCCCTCGACCTCACGACCCGCGAATACGCGCTGCTGCTCCACCTCGTCTATCACGCCGGTCGCGTCGTCACGCGCTCGGAGCTGCTCGCGCGCGTGTGGGAGACCAACTTCGACCCGAGCTCGAATTTCGTCGAGGTTCAAATCTCGCGCCTCCGCGACAAGCTCGGAGAAGGCGCGTCGCTCATCGAGACCGTCCGCGGGATGGGCTATCGCCTGCGGGTGGACGAGCCGTGAGCAACCGGACCCGCCTCGTCGCCGCGGTGATCATCCTGACGCTCCTCACGCTGGGGGGAGCGTTTTCTGCGGTGTACTTCTCCTTCAATCGCTCGCAAGAACGCCAGCTCGACGACGCGCTGCTCAGCGCGGCGCGCACCGAAGCGCGGGTGATCGCAGCGCAGCCGACGGCCTCGATCGCGCTCTCGAATTTGCCCGGCCCTGCTGCCAATCAGGTCGGTCCGCTCACGCCCTTCGCAGCCGTCCTCGACGCCGCGCGACGTCGCGTCGCGCAGAGCTCGACGATGGACGGACGGCTCCTCGCGCCCCGATCGATGCCCTTCGAAGTTCCCTTCGACCTCACCGTGCGCGACGAGCGACTGCGCGGCGTGTGGGTGCGCGTCGCGAGCAACGCCGAGCTCGAGCTGTTCTTCGCTGTTCCTCGCAGCGATCTCGACGGGGACGCGACGCTCTTGTTGCGCGCGATGGTCGCGGCCTTCTTGGTGGCCGTCCTCTGGGCCGCTCTACTCGCGACGGGGATCGTCCGCGTGTTCACGAGCGAGCAGCGCCGGATCGCAGAGGTCGCGAGGATGGTGGCGGACGGCGACCTCACCGCGCGCATCGTCTCGCGCACAAAGGACCGAGAAATCGCTCGCTTCGCGCAGGACCTCGACGCCATGATCGAGCGGCTCGCGCTGCTCGTCACCTCGCAACAACGGTTCATCGCGTACGCCGCGCACGAGCTCCGCTCGCCGTTGACCGTCCTCTATGGCGAGCTGTCCCACGCGCTCCGTCGCTCGCGCTCGGCCGACGAGTATCGCGTCTCCATCGAAGAGGCGCTCGAAGCGACGCGGAGGCTCAAGCACCTCAGCGAGGACCTCCTCGAGCTCGCGAGGATCAGCGAGGGCTCGACCGCCCCGACCGAGCGCTTCTCGCTCGAAGAGTCGCTGTCGGCCGTGCTCGACGAGACCAGGCCGCTCGCAGAAGCGCGCGCGGTCACGTTTCGATCGAGCGTCGAAGGCGGCGCGCTCTCGGGCCACCCGAGAGACATCGAGCGGCTGCTGCGAAACCTCATCGAAAACGCGATTCGTCACTCGCCCGAACGCGGCGAGGTGACGATCGTCGTCCGTCGAGAGGCTGCCTTCGTCACGCTAGCGGTCGAGGACGAAGGCGCGGGCGTGTCCGACGAGGAGCGCGAGAAGATCTTCGAGCCGTTCTACCGAGGGGCGAGCGAGACGTCCGAAGGGACCGGGCTCGGGCTCGCGATCGCCAGGGACATCGCGCGCGCGCACGGCGGAGACATCCGCGTCGAGCGCTCGCGTCGCGGCCGCGGCGCGCGCTTCGTCGCCACGCTGCGCGGCGAGTGATCACTCCCACCGGCCGCGATACTCGATCGTGCTCGCGTCTTTGAACTCGAAGTCGACCCGCACGTTCTTCGCGCCCGCGCTCTCGAGCGCCGCGCGATAGCTGCTCGCGTGCGTGCGCGCCATCACCGCAGGGACGTGCTTGGGCGGCGTCCGTAGCTGAATCAACACGCTGTCCGACGCGCGCCCGTCGATCACGGAGAGCTCTGTTCCTCGGTGAAAGAGCGCCCAACGCGCGGGCGCTCGCTCGATCAACCTCCGAGGCCCGATGAAGCGAAAGAGGATCTTGTACGCAACCGAGTCGAGCAGCGCGACGTTGTCCTCGTACGCGCGCCGCACGAACGCGTCGACCGAGCCGTACACAGCTTGCACCGAGTACAAGATCAACGCGCTCGCGTGCACCTCGGGCACCCACTCCGTCGGCAGCGGCGGGTATTCAACGAGCCTCCGCAGCGGCTCGGGGAGCTCTTCGAGCGCGCGCGACCGAGGAAGCCTGTCCGTGATCATCCGCGCGATCACGCCTTTGATCAGGCACTGCGGGTGCGAGTCGAGGCCGTGCGGCAACGCCTCGAGGTAGCGGTCCATCTCGCTGTAAACGAGCTTCAACAGTGCGCGAACTATAACAGTCCATCCCCGTCTTCCGGAGTCTGGTGATGGACGCGCGGTGCGGTATCGTCCGTGCGCTTTGACTCCCCCGCGCAGCACGATCTCGCCGCCGACACGGGGGATCTTGTACGCGATCGCCGCCGCGGTGCTCTTCGGCGCGAGCACGCCCTTGTCTCGCGCGCTGCTCACCTGGGTCTCGCCAGCGCTCCTCGCGGCGTTGCTCTATCTCGGCGGTGGAATCGGCCTTTCGCTCTCGCTCTTCGTCGGTCGGCCGGGCGCGCGTCTCGTTCGAAGCGACGCCCGTTGGCTCGCGGGCGCGACGCTCTTCGGCGGCGTGCTCGGTCCCCTCTCGCTGCTGTTCGGCCTCCGAGCCACGCCCGCAGGAACCGCGTCGCTCTTGCTCAACCTCGAGTCGGTGTTCACCGCCTTCGTCGCGTGGCGCGTGTTTCACGAGCAGATCGACCGCCGCGTCGCCGCGGGCATGGCGCTCGTCCTCGTCGCGAGCACCGTCCTCGCGTGGCCCGGCCAGGTCCACGGGGCCTCGTCGGTCTTCGGGCCGCTCGCCATCGCAGGCGCGTGCCTGTGTTGGGCGATCGACAACAACCTCACGCGCAAGGTCTCCGACGCAGATCCCCGCATCGTCGTCGCGATCAAGTGCTCGGTCGCCGGCTTGGTGAACCTCGCGATCGCCCTCGCGCTCGGCGCGCAGTGGCCCGGCGGCGCGATGCTCGCGGCGAGCATGACCGTGGGGCTCTCGAGCTACGGCGTCAGCTTGCTCTTCTTCGTGCTCGCGCTCCGGCACCTCGGCGCGGCGCGAACGGGCTCGTGGTTTTCGCTCGCGCCCTTCATCGGCGCAGGGCTCTCGCTGCTGATCACCCGCGAGCCCCTCACCGTCGCGCTCGTCGTGGCGAGCGCCCTCATGGGCGTCGCGCTCTATCTGCACGCGACCGAGAAGCACGAGCACGAACACGAGCACGAGCCCGTTCGCCATCGCCACGGGCACCGCCACGACGACGGGCACCATCAGCACGAACACCCCGCGGGAATCGACGTGTTCGAAGGCCACGAGCACGAGCACACGCACGAGCGAATCGTGCACGCGCACGCACACTTTCCGGACACCCATCACCAGCACGAGCACTCACACGGTGAGCACGGCGAGCACCCGCACGAGGAGCACGACGCTCCGCGCTGAGCGATCGGGCTCGATTTGCGCCGCGCGGCGCGCGATGAGGGTACTCTGCCGCGCCATCCACATGGGTCCGCACAGAATCGCTCCGCTCTCCGACGCGTTTCGCCAAGCGCTGGTCGCCGCGGTCGGACGCAAGTTCGATCCGCGATCGCTCTCGGCGCTCGTCGAGCGCGTGTCACGAAAGTACTCGGGCGAGGCGCAGGCGCTCGCGAAGGGCGACGAGCTCGCCGCGCGGACGCTGTTCTTCTTTCCTCGCGATTTGCACAAGGTGGTCGCGCCGATCGCCGAGCTCGCGCGCAGCGGAGCTCTGCCCGATCGGCCGCTCGCGATCCTCGATGTGGGCGCCGGCGTCGGAGCGAGCTCGCTCGGAGCGCTCCTCGCGCTCGCGTCGGTGGGCGCGCGCGCGTCGGCGCTCGAGTGCGTCGACGAAGACCGCGAGGCGCTCGCGCTCTTGCGCAAGGTGTTCGATCAGCTCGCGCGCGCAGGCCTCTTGCCCGAAGGCGCCCCCACGCCCGCCACGCGCGAGGGAAATCTATCGAATTTCGCAGCAAATCACGATGGGACCGATCGGTCCCAGGTGAGGACCGATCGGTCCCATCAGGACGTGTCGCAACCATGGGACCTCTTGCTCGTGAGCAACGTGTGCACCGAGGCGCTGCGCGCAGAGGACCTGCGGTCTTCGAGCGAGCGCGACGAGCACGCGCGGGCCGAGCGCATCGCCGAGTGGCTCGCGAACCTCGCCGAGCGAGCGCCCCTCTCGGACGACGGAGCCATCGTGTTGATCGAGCCCGCGACGCAGCGGGAGGCCCGAAGCGTTCAGCGCGCGCGGGACGCGATCGAGAAGCGCGGGTTGTTCGTGTTCGGGCCGTGCACCCACGGCGGACCGTGCCCGATGCTCGCTCGCGAGCGCGACTGGTGCCACGACGACGTCGACGTGGATCTACCCGAGTGGCTCGCGGACATCGCGCGCGGCGCAGGGCTTCGGTACCAAGGGTTGACCTATAGCTACCTCACCGTGCGAAAGCGCCCCGGCCGGCTGTCACACAACGACGAACGCGCGCGCGACGGCTCGTGGGTGAGCGCGCGGCTCGTCAGCGGCCTGCGGCCCACCAAGGGAAAGTCCGAAGCATTTTTGTGTGCGCCCGAAGCCCTCGGCGACGACGACGGCGCTGCTGCGCTCGATCCGCTGCGCGCGATGCAGCTCGATCGCGTCACCAAGGGCGCGCGCAAAGACGCCCCTCGACTCAGCGAGTGCGCGCGGGGCGAGCTCGTCGCGATCGACAAGCGCCTGGTCGAGACCGAGGGGCGCACCGTGCGGCTCGGTCTCGACGACTGGTCGCGCTGAGCTCACCAATCGGGCCGCTCTTGTTCGGCCCGCCGGCGCTCTCGTAGGTCCGCGAGCGCCGGGCGAATGGCCGCGGTGAACGTCTCGTCTTCTGCGCGCTCGACGAGCACGCGCTCGATGCGCTCGATGTCTTCGTCGTCGCCTTGCCACAGGATGGCGATCGCCAACGGCTGGAGGTGCGCGCGGGGGATCTTCGTCGACGCAGGCGGGATCACCGCGAACGCCGCTCCGATCCCGCTCTCGGAGAACAGCCTCGAATACGACGCGGCCACTTGAGCAAACGCGTACCCCGGTTGCTTGCTCGTCCACCAGCGCTCGAACCAACGCTCGAACGGCCCGCGCTCGAGAACGATGTTCGAACAAAGAAACTGCGCTGCGTCCTCGAGGTCGTCTTGTTCGAGCAGCAGCTTCGCGCACTCGGCGGCGAGCGGGTTCATCACGTCGTCGCGCGTCCATCGAAGCGTGAGCAGCCGGTGCGCGATCGTGGCGTGCGGGCCCTTGTAGCGGTGCACGTGCTTGCCGCGGATGTCGTCGCGGAGCCGTTCGGCGATGGCGACCCACGGGTTGATCGGCGCGCGGATCTCGGTTCCGTCGAACACTTCGTCCATGACGCGGACCAGTCGATCGAGCGCCTCGGCGTTGACGCGAGGGGCGCAGAGCACGGCGCACGTGTCGCCGTCGTAGCCGAAGTGATCCATCAGCTCTCGAAAGCGAATCGTGTGCTCGTCGCGCGGCTTGCTGCTGCTCACGCCGATCAGCCACAAGAGCGGCGGCGGAACGCCGAGCGCGCTCCACGCGCACACGTCCTCGCCTCCCTCGATGGTCGAGACCGCCGTGGCGATCGGCATGTACACCGCGCCCACGATTGGCTGCGCGGGGTCGTTGTCGGGAAACTCGTACGCGCTCGACTCGGTGACGAACACGTACTCGCGCTTGGGCGACGGCCACGAGCGCGCAGGAAGCAACACGCGGAGGCTCCGGCCCGCCGTGCGCGAGAGCGACGTTCCGCTGCCTGCGACGAGCACGCGCACCCTCGGCCGACCGCGATGATCCAGCGCCGGGGACACCCAATGCGGGTCGTCTTCGCGCGGACGCGAGGGCTCCTTCGTCCGCGCGACGCCGGCCACCGGATCGACCTCGCGCGACCGACGCTGCGCGACGCGCTGCGCGCGCCCCACGCTGCGAATCGTCGCGAGCTCGCGAAACGCGCCGCGTCCTTCGAAGCTCTGCTCGAAGCGCTCGAACGCTTGCACCGCCAGGCTCGTGTCGACGTCGAGCGCGCACTCGGGGTGCAACGGGAGCCGCACGGTCTTGTTCTTGGCGTCCGTCGACTCGCGCTCGACGTACGCCTCGCCGTTGTTGATCGCGCCTCGACAGCGCACGCAGCTCGTCTCGCCGCGCGTACGAAGTAGAAATCGCATGAGTGCCGAGAGTGGGAGGTCCACAGGCAATCACGACTCGGGCGACCTGTCGAAGCGTCGCGGTGGAGCCGCCTTTGCGCCGCACGAAGTCGCGTTCGCGCGCACGTACAGTGTGCGTTCGCGGTGGTCGCCGACACGAGGGTCACGCCGGTGTCGCGTGGCACGCATCGTGGTTCAATCAACCGCACGCGCACTACGAACAACGCACACGTCTGCTGATCGAGAGGGGAAATCATGGGACTTTTCAGCGATCGCGAGCGGTCGAAGGCGCTGTATCGAGCGGCAACGGTGTTGTCGTTGTGTGCCAACGCGTGTGGCGCGCGGTCACAGCTCCGCGTCACGGAAGCCGGGGTCGAGGACGCCCGAGACCCTGCGCCGTTCGACAGCGGGATCCTTCGGGACACCGGCGTCGATCGCCCGGACGTCCCTTCGGACACCCGCGTCTGTCCGGAGCTCGAGGGCGAAGACGGACTGCTCCATCCCGTGTGTTCGTTGCCCGGTTGCGACGGTCACCCGCGCTGTCTCCCGTGTCTCGAGCAGCGCGAAGAGTTCGCGCTCACCGCGGTGCCCGAGCCCGAACTCTGGTTCGCGATCGACGGAAGTCAGAGCATGGACCGCTTCACGGTCGTCGACGGCAATCGCGCAGGAACTCGCTGGGAGGCGCTCAACGTCGCCGCGACGAGCTCGCTCTCGACCATGAACTCCCTCGCGATGGGCGCGATCTTGTTTCCGTCGGTCGACCCGATGTCCTCCGAGCTCCCGATGTGCGCGGTCGTCTCGCAGATGCAAGTCGCGCCTCGACGCGGCGCCAACCGCGAGATCCTCGATCTGCTCCGGCGCCACGCGCCGCAAGGGGCCACGCCCACGGGGCGCGCGATGATGGTCCTCGAGAGCGCGGCGCTTCGCGTGGCGCCCATCTCCAAGCGGCACTTCGTGCTCGCGACCGACGGCGACCCCAACTGCGGGCTCGACATCGAGAACGTCGCGCGCGTGATCGAGCGCCTCCGAAGCGAACAAGAGATCGACACGTTCGTCCTGGGGATTCCCGGCGAGGCTGGCGACGCAGACATCGACGTGATCCAAGCGCTCAACCGACTGGCGGTCGCCGGCGGACGGCCGCGCGACGCGCGAACGCGCTTCTACGCCGCGAACAATCGCCTTCAAATCGGCTCAGCCCTCGACGCGATCCTCACGGTCGCGTCGGGGTGCTCGATCACGCTGCGATCGGCGGTCGCCGACGCGCGATCGATGACCGTGCGCATGGACGGAGCGCTCCTGACGCGCGACATCGACTGGACCTACGACGCGCGCATCGATCGCCGCGCGGTGTTCTTTCGCGGCGCAGCGTGCGACGCGATCCGCGCCGGTCGCGCCCGCAGCGCCACCGTCACCGTGTGCGGCTGGTAGCCGCGCGCGGTTGTTCGACTTCGCGCGCGCCGTACGCGGTACGCTCGCGCGACCGATGAAGCGCTGCCCCTACTGCGCGGAAGAGATCCAAGACGCCGCGATCAAGTGCCGTTTCTGCGGAGAAATGCTGCAGGGCGCCGCTGCGCCGTCGGTCGCCGTGGCCCCTCTGCCCGCGGGGGCGGCGATCCCTGCGACGACGCCGCAGCAGCTCGCGTTGGCCAACCGGCCTCTCTACGGCGGAAGCCCCTCGCGCAAAGCCTTTCTCTCTCGGTACTTCGCGAGCGCCACGCTCGGCGTGCTCGCGCTCGCGGCCCTCGTGTCCGCTGCGGTCTACAGCGCCGAGTCGTGGGCGATCGCCGTCGCCGTCGCGGGCGGCGTGTTCGCGACGAGCGCGCTCGTGGTCTTCGCGTGGACCGAGCTGCAGCGACGCTCGACGCGCTATCGCATCTCGACCCGGCGCATCGACATCGAGTCGGGGATCCTCACGACGCGCATCGACACGATGGAGCTCTGGCGCGTACGCGACCTCGAGTTCTCGCAGACCTTCATCGAGAAGATCCTCGGGATCGGTCGCATCACAGTGATCACGCACGAAGAGCGCGTGGCCAAGCTCTTGCTCGTCGGCCTCTACGACTCGCGAAAGCTCTTCGACGAGCTCAAGAGCGCCGTCGAAATCGCCCGTCAAAACCGCAACATCGTGGGCATCGTCGAGTAGCGTCCCTGCGTCGCGATAGCGCGCTCGTTCGGCGCTGCTACGCTCCCTGTCCGTGCGTCGCTCGCTCGTCTTCGTGCTGGTCTTCTCGCTCGTGACAGCGCCGATCGTGCTCGCGCACGCGAGGCGCCCCAGCGTCCCCGAGTGGGTGCGTCACTTGCGGCCCGTGCTTCCGAGCGTTGGAGCCGTGACGTCCGTCGCTCCGGTGACCGACGGCGCGCCCGCGACGCCCGCCGCGCAGCGCACGGTCTCGCTGCTCGATCGCATCGTCCGCGAGGCGCGCGCGACGCGCTACAACCACACGACCATCGTCGACGAGCGCAGAGGTCGCTACGAGCTCGATTGTTCGGGCTTGGTGGCGTGGGTGCTCGCGCGCTCGAGCCCGCGCTCGTTGGCCGCGATTCACTCGAGTCGACCCGTCGCCGCAGAGATCGCCGCGACCATCGCGCGCGCGCCCATCGAGCAGCCGCGCAACGGATGGCAGCGCGTTCGACGCCTCGCGGACGCGCGGCCGGGTGACGTGTTCGCCTGGAGAAATCCAAGCTGGTTGCGAGGCTCCACCGGACACACGGGCTTCATCGTCGGCCCCATCGAGCCCGTGCGCGGCTACGCGAACATGTTTCGTGTGCGCATCACAGACTCCAACGTGACCGGCTACGACTCGGACACGCGACCGCTCGGCACCAGCGGCCTCGGCACGGGAACCTCGACCGTCACGATCGACCTCGACACCGGCGCGATCAATGGGATCGTCGTCGGGCACCTCGGCACGAGCTGGGTGCTACCGCTCACGGTCGAGGTTGGGCGCCTCCACTGACGGTCTCCGTGTCGCTCTTGGGCTTCTCGGCTTCGGCTTTGCGCGCGGCGGTTCGCTCGGCTTCTTCGGGCGTGAGCTTGAAGACCCAGTGCCAGATCGGATACGTGAAGAGCCAGAACGAGATCGCTCCAGCGACGATCGCGGGCAACCACAGCGGCCAGCTCGCGGGCTGCGCGCGCCGCAAGAAGTGAAACGACGCGATGTTCAGCCCGAACGCCGCGACCTCGACGATCGCGTAGTAGACGGCTTGCCGCGAGATCTTCCCCTCGGACGCGCGAAACGTGAACTCGCGATTGCCCAAGAACTGCACGATCGTCGCGGTGCTGAAGCTGAACACCTTCGCGATCCACGGCTCGAACCCCGCGAGCTTCGTCAGCACGTAGAGCACGACGAGGTCGATCGTCACGCACACGATGCCGATGAGCCCCGAGCGACCGATGCGACCCAGGTGATCGATCAATCGCGCGCGCAGCGTCGTTGGTGGAGCGTCAGTGGTTGCGGGTTCGTCCACGGCGGCGAAGCTATAGCGCAAGTGAGGGCCCGACGGCGCACCCGCCCGCGTCACATCCGCAAGAGCGCCAGCGTCGCGTCGACGGTCGAGTTGAGGATCGTCACGCTGTTTGCGCCCGACGTATCGCCAAGGATTTTTCGGGCGATTCGCATCGTGCGCAGGTCGACGATGTACCAGGTCTCTCGGCGACCGAGCACCGCGAAGGCTCGATTGGTCATCGGCGTGCGGTCGATGACCGCGGTCACTGACATCGTGTTCGATCGCACCCAACCGTCGAGGGTCGATCGGCTGACGGTTCCGAGAGTCTCGGTCACGACCTCGACAAGGAGTCCGCCAGCAGCGTTGAGTTCACCATTTCGCGCAGCCATAGCCCGGGCCGCGTTGACACAGCCGGGTCAATACGTGGCCGCGGTGTGAACCAGCGCGTACCTCCTTCCGGTGCGTCGCAGGTCTTGCATCGACGTCGGACCGAACGGGAGCATCGTCGACGGCGACGTCCCATCGGTGTTCACGTAGCCTTGGAGTTGCAGGTCTTCGAGCGTCTGCCCCTCCATGTTTCCGTAGGGGCCCGCGGGGTACGGCCCCACGTTCGCGTCGGGAACGGCCGGTCGATCCGCGCCCGTGTCCGCCGTCGTGCCGCTGTCGGTCGCGACGCCCGAGTCCATCGCGACACCCGCGTCCATCGACACGCCCGAGTCCGTCGCCGCGTCGACCATCATCGCGGGCCGGTCTTCGGCGCTCTGATCGCTGGTCGCGTCGTTGGCCATGACGTCGGCGCCCGAAGGCGGTTGCCCGCACGCGACGCCAAACGCTGACAGCGTGAGCAGCCATCGCGCGCGCATCGACGCGCTACTGTTGTCGCTTCCGAATCCCGTCATCACCGTCGCTCCCTCTGCGCGTTAGCGCGCTGGTCGTACTCCCAACCACGTGAGTGATCGAACTCCCTGGCCCGCCGCGGTCTCGATCGTCGCTCCGTCCATCGACACGGCGCCGCGCGCTGCGACGACCGCGTGTCCTGCGGTGGGCGTCTCGCTCAAGATGTCGTCGCCCATCGTGACGAACTCGACGCTCGATCCTGCGGGGAGCATCGCTCGGTTCGCGACGCGCACGCCCACGGGGCGATCGATCTTCAACGCGAACGGCCCGAGCGCGAACACGGGCCCGCGCACCATGCCCTCTGCGGCGAACGGCGGCGCGCGGTCGAGCGGAACCTCTGCGATCCGCACGCGACGGCCGAGCGCGCCGAGCTCGAAATCCTCGAAGTCGAACTCGAGTCGCGAGCCCGCGGCGAACACGAGCGTCACGGCGCCCGCGGTCGCCGTCGTCGCCGTCGTGATCATCATCGACTCGGGCAGCTCGGGCCCCTCGCTCGTGTAGCGCGGGATCGAGAGCGGCGCGGGCATGCGAAAGATCCCCATCTCGTCGCGCGCCGAGGACAAGAGCCAGTACGCGCTCGCGTGCTGAGGCCTGCCGTGGACGAGCAACGAGTACACGGGCACGGGCAAGAACTCGCCGACGAGCGCCTGGAAATTTCCCCGCGAATCGACGTCGCCGACGAAGCATGCGTTGCCGCACACCGTGACGAACCCGCGCGTCAACGGCGCGCCGTCGTCTTGCGTGGTGCTCCCTTCGACCGCGCGTACGCAGGCGTTTCCCGCAGGAGCCACCTCGCCCGTGAACGGGTTGCACATCGTGGGGACCATCGCGTCGCGCGGGCCTGCGTCGACCGCTCCCGCGCTGTCCATCGCGCCGCTCGCGTCCGTGGGGCCTGCGTCTTGCGGCGCGTTCGCCGGAGGCGTGCAGGCAACGGACAGCGTGGCGGCGACGAGCGTCGCGACGAGCGTTCGCGCGTGCGTTGGGAGATCCGTCAGTTGCGTCATGCGTCGGGCGCTCTCGTCTGGTTCGCTACGAAACGGCCTTCGAGAAAGTTTCGCACGATCCGCGGACCTTCGGGGGACAGGACGCTCTCGGGATGAAATTGCACCGACACCGCCGGGCGAAGCCGATCGCAGAGCGCCATCACCACCCCGTCGTCCTCGCTTCGCGCGATCACCGCGAGTCGCTCGGGCAGCGTGCGCTCGTCGACGCAGAGCGAGTGGTATCGCCCGACGCGCGTGTGAGCAGAGACGCCGTGAAAGAGCCCCACGCCGTCGTGCGCGAGGCTCGAGGCTCGCCCGTGAATCGCGCGCGGGGCGCGATGGACGCGCGCGCCCGACGCGACCGCGAGCGCTTGGTGTCCCAAGCACACGCCGAGCAGCGGAACATGGGCGTCTCTCGCGAGCGCGACGGAGATCCCCGCGCGCTCGGGCGCGCCCGGCCCTGGCGAGAGCACGATGTGCGAGGCGCCGAGCGAGAGCGCCTCGCGCGCGGTCAGCGCGTCGTTGCGTCGAACGATCACCTCGGCGCCGAGGGCGCCCACGAGCTGCACGAGGTTGAACGTGAACGAGTCGTAGTTGTCGACGACGAGGACGGTCACTTCATGATCAGCAGCGTGACGCCGACGGCCACGATCACGCCGATCACGACGCCGAGGCCGATGAGCAGCGCGATTCCAGGGCCGCGCGAGATCCCGAGGAGGGTCTTTCGCGGGGCGTCGACGACGGTCTCGGAGGTGTCGACGGGCGCGGGGCCGGGCTTGGTCGACGGGTGCTTCGAGACCGTCCCGCTCTGGCCGTTGGCGGGAACGGACACGTCCGACGGGGCGCTGTCGAGCTTGGGCGTCGTGCGCTCGAACGCGATCGGATCCGTGGCGCTCGGCGAGTGCGGCTGCGCGGGGATCGTCCCTGCAGGCAGCGTCTGCGCGAGGTCTTGCAGCGCCGCCGCCGAGAGGATCCCTCGCAGCGCGGCTGCGAAATCCGTGGCGCTCTGGAAGCGCTCTTCGGGGCGCTTGGCCATCGCGCGGTCGAGCACGCCCTGCAGCGCCGGCGGAAACTGTCGCCCTGCCGCGCGCGTCGCGAGCGGGATCGGCGTCGCTTGAACGTGCAGCGTCACGTAGTCCATCGGCGTCTTGGCGTCGAAGGGGAGCTTGCCCGTGACGAGCTCGTAGAGGATCACCGCCAGCGAGTAGATGTCGCTGCGAGCATCGAGGATTTTACCCTGCGCTTGCTCGGGTGACATGAATTCTGGGGTGCCGAAGACCATGCCCTCTTGCGTGAGGATCATCGAGCCCGGTCGCATCTCGCGCTCGGTCACCTTGGCGAGCCCGAAGTCGAGGACCTTCACGTAGTCCTTGATGCCGCCCTGCGTGCAGAGAAAGATGTTCTCGGGCTTGAGGTCGCGGTGGACGATGCCCTTGTCGTGCGCTTCTTGGAGCGCCGCGCAGGCCTGCAGGAGCACGCCGATCGCGCGCACCGGCTCCATCGGACCCTCGTGCCGGATGATCTGGCCGAGGTTTTTTCCGTCGAGGTGCTCCATCACGATGTAGCAGGAGCCGTCCTCGAGCTGACCGTAGAGAAACACCTTGGCCGTGTTGGGGTGCGTGAGGTGGCTCATCGCACGGGCCTCGCGCGAGAAGCGCGACACGAGGTCCTTACGGTTGGTGAACTTGCTGTGCAGAATCTTCACCGCGACGAAGCGGTCCATCGATGGCTGCTGGGCCTTGTAGACCGCGCCCATCCCGCCGGAGCCTACGCGCTCGATGATGCGGAACTGGCCCGAGAGGATCTCGCGGCCTACGTATTGATCGGCCTGACGCACGGCGGCGAGGATGCCACAGACCCGGGGCCGGGAGACACTGCTGTTCGGCTCCCGCGAAATTTCTCGAAACGCGGGCGTCGCGCACGCGGGGACGACTTGCACAACGGCGCGCAACCGCCGGGGGACCGCCCGGATACCGCCGCCCATGACCGACCCCACCCGACGCGTCGCGGGCCCGACAGGACCGAGCCCGAGCGCCCAAGCAAGCAAGACCACCCACAACCCACAACGCTCGACGAGCTTTCGCGAGGCGCTCGACGAGGCCCAACGCAAGCGCGCAAAGCCCAGCGAACGCAAGCGCCCCGCGTCCAAGGACGACGGGCCGCGCGCGGACCGCGCGACGAGCCCGCTCCTCGCGCAAACGGACGGAACGCTCGTCGTCGGAAACCCCGCGCTCGCCGGCGCGCAAGGGTTCGCAGCGCTGCTCGGCGCCACGGGCGAGCGCGCTCCCCGCGCTTCGGCCTCCCGCGCAGGCGCGCACAACCCCTTGGAAAATCAGGGACAAACCGAGGCTCGCGCGTTGGCGATCGAGCACGTTCGCGTCGGGCGCGCGGGCGAGACCGTGCGTGTCCACGCGACGCTCGGCGAGGGCGAGCACAAGGGCGTCGAGCTCCGCGCCGTCGAGCGCAACGGAAAGATCGAGGTCGAGCTCGTCGCGCAAGACTCCGTGAGCGCCGAGCGATTGCGCAGCGAAATGAGCGGCGTTCGCGACACGCTCGACGCCGCGGGCAACGAGCGCGTCGCCGTCTCGGTCATCGACGCGAGCGCCAAGGGCGCAGAGACCGGCGAGCGCCCCCGCGACGAAGGCTCGCGCCAAGAGCACCCCCACGACGATCGACGCGAGGGCGATCAGCAAGACCGCGAGGGCGCGACAGAGACCGAGGGTGAGCCGCTCGAGGAGCCCGAGGCAGCGCGATCGCAGCGTTGGCGACTTCTGTAGACTCGACGAGCGGTCTCTGCGATCGGACGGCTTGGAAACGCGCAGCCCTCGTGAGACCAATGCTCGCGATCGATGCAGCGCCGTCACGTCGCTCCGTACAATACAAGTGACTCGTGGCCGCGCTGGACGCGGCAGAGCGCGGCGCTCTCGAAGACGGTCGCGCGCGCGTGGTTCGACCGCGCTCCGCTCGGGCGCCCTGCGCTCGGAGACAAGCTCGACGCGCTGCTCGGCGGCCCCGACGGGGTCCAGATCGAGCACGGTTTTCTCTCGGTGCGCCCGCGCGCGACGGTCGCTCGCGCGTACGCGTCGAGGCCCGCGGTGTTCGCGCTCTTCTCGCTGCCGAGCGCGGAGCACGGCGCGCTCTGCGTGGCGATCGACGCCCCGCTCGCACGATGGATCGCCGCGCGCTGCTCGGGCTCGAGCGTCGAGGACGCCGCGCGCTACCTCGGCCCGACGCCGTGGACCGCGGCGATGGAGGGCTCGTTCGCGCTCGCGTGCATCCAGGGCGCGCTGCACTTGTGCGCGCCCGCCGCGCCGCCCGTGTTTCGCGCGGCCACGGACCGATGGGACGACGCGGACGCCGCGCTCGATCGAGGCGAGCTCGTCGTGTGGCCCGCGCGCGTCGCGGTCGCGGGGTACTCGGGCGCGGCTGCGGTCATCGTCGCGGCGTCGCTCGCGAGGACCTCGGGCGACGCGCCTGCGTCGATGGCGCTCGATCGAGCGAGCGAGCGTCGCAGCGCCAGGGTGCAGTCGATGCGCGTTCGTGCCGCGCTCGTGTGCGCGCGGGCGACGCTGCGCGCAGAAGAGCTCGCCGCGCTCGACCGAGGATCGCTGCTGGTGCTCGGGGCTCCGCTCGCGCTCGACGCCGCGCGCGGGCTGATCGGCCCGATGACGCTCTCGCTCGGGAGCGTCGAGTGTCCTGTGTTCTTCGATGGAACCATTCGCTGCGAAGGCGAGCCGCGCTCGAAGGTGACGGTGAGTGAGATGAGCAACGACGATCGATCACCCATGAATTCAAGTTCGACCCCAGATGAGCCCGCCGCGAAGACCGACGCCGCGGCGCGAACGGCGCTGCTCTCGACGCTGCCGGTCGACGTCGCGGTGGTGCTCGCGCGCGGGGCGTTTTCGGTGGCCGAGGTCGCCGCGTGGAGACCGGGCGAGGTCATCGCGCTCCCGACGCGCGTGGGCGCGCCGGTCGAGATCATCGCGGGCGATCGACTCGTCGCGCGCGGCGAGCTCTGCGACGTCGAAGGCGAAGTGGGCGTTCGCGTGACCGAGCTCGTGGGCTGAGCGGTCACGCAAAATCCTGAATATTTGGCGACATTTCATCGAGTGACAAGCGGGAGGGCTGTCAGACGTGGCTCCGTCGCGCGGCGTCTGTTCGAGGCACGCACGGGGGGTGCTGGAGCAACGGAGTCATCACCATGAAGATCGCCCACTGTTGGATGGCGAGCGCAGCGCTGGCCGCGGCGCTCACGGTCGTCGCGCCCTCTGCGAGCGCGCAAGGAATCCTGAGTTCGAACACGCGTCGCATGGCAGTGACGCTCAACCTCGGCGGTTCGATCGGCGTCGCGGGGCCTGCGGGCGCGGCGTTCAGGCTCAACCCCGAGTTTCACTACAGCTTCGGCGAAGGGATGCGCGGCCCCGCGATCGGCGCGGGCATCGACATGCTGTTGCCGGGCTTCGGCATCGGCGCGAGCGGCCGCTTCCAGTGGAACTTTCAGCCCATCGAGAGCGTCGCGTTTCTCGTCACGCCGTACGGCGGGATCACGGTGGGCGGGCTGTTCGCGTCGAGTCCCCTCGGCTCGTTGAACTTGTTCTACTTCGGCGTTCACTTCGGCGGTGAGGTGCGATTGATCCTGGCGGATCGCGGCTTTCTCACGCTCCGGCCGCTCGGGTTCACGGTGCCGATCCTCGCGGGTGAAGGTGGCGGCGGCGCGGGCTTCGCCTACGACGTCGCGCTCGGCGGCGGCGTGACCTTCTGACGCGCACACGGATCGGGAAATCGCTGACGCACCAACCCGACGACGCGGGCGCTCTGCCGCGCGCGGTATCGCTTCGCTCCGCGTGCGTTTCGCGATAACAATCGCACTGTGCAACGACTCGCGATGAGAAACGGTCTGCTCGCGTCGGGGTTTGCGCTCGCACTCGCGCACACCGACGCCTTCGCGCAGAGCGCCGCGCCGATCGAGCCGCCGCGGGCCGGCGTCCTCAACGTCGGAACGAGCATCGGGATCCTCGGCGGCGCCTACCCGCACGCGCAGCTCGAGTACCAGATGCACTTCAACCCACGTTTTCAAGGGCACATGCTCGGCGTGGGCGTCGGCGCGACGTACAGGCCCGACCTCGGCGGAATGACCTTCACTGCGTCGGGGCGCTATCAGTACGACTACCGCCTCGTCAGCGGAGCGAACGTGTTCGTCTCGCCGTACGCGGGGCTCGAGCTCGGCATGGCGATCGTCGAGAACAAGATGGACCTCAACGGGTGGCGCTTCGCTGCGACGCCCAACGCTGGCGTCGAGCTCAAGTTCGTCCTCGGCCGATTGCTCCTCGCGTTTCGACCGTTCGGCATCCACGCGCCGCTCATCATCGGCGAACGTCAGGGCAACGGGCCGCCGATTCAGTGGGATCTCTTGTGGGATATCTCACTTTCCATAGGCGTGACGTTCTAAACCGCCACTCATTCGATCGGCGTACTTTTCACGATGGATTCGTGGCGGTTTGACTTGATCTCAACCACGCCAACACTCGCCTCGTTTCTACGACGTTCAATTGGGGCGTGGTTTAGCGGGCGTTTCGCGCGACGAGCGGCGCGTGTGTCGCGACGAGCGGACCGAGCGTCATTCGACGTAGTGACCGAACGCTCGATTCGATTCTGCGCGCTGCACCCATTGCGCTTTTGTTATTCCCCCGCTCGGTGGAGACTACTGGGCCGAATGCGCTGGACGCGAATCGATCGCTCGCAGCGATCGCCAAACGCTCGCTGCGCACACTACGGAGACCATCCACGATGAAGCACAACTACCTCGCAGGCGCCGCGGTGCTCGGCGCCGCTCTCGCGTTCTCGACCACGGCCAACGCGCAAAACGTGATCAACGCGAACAACCACGGCATGGCCGGCGCGTTGAATTTCGCTGGTGGCTACGGCTACCTCGGCGGCGGTGGTCGTCTCGAGATCGAGTACCAGTTCCACTTCAACCGCCGGTACGAAGGCCCTGGCATCGGCCTGGGAATTCAGCTCCCGTTCTGGGCCGGCTTCGGCATCGGCTTTCAGGGCCGGTTCATCTACGACATTCAGCCGATCTCGAACGTCGCGTTCTTCATCACGCCGTACGGCGGGCTGTCCCTCGGCTTCTGGAACTACTGCGAAGCCGGTCGCTGCGGCGGCTTCTGGGTCGCCCCCGAGCTCGGGCTCGAGCTCAAGGTCGTCCTGTTCGACCGGCTGCTGCTCGGGTTCCGCCCGATCGGAATCAGCATTCCGTTCGCGTTCGGCGGATGGCGCGACAGCGTTTGGTGGGGCTATCACGCGGGATTCACGATCGGCGTGACGTTCTAGCGCCCCCCGCGGCCGCGAGAACCTGAGTCCCCCATCGGTCGCGATCGGATCACCAGTACAGCGTCGCTCCGAGCATGGGCTCGATGCGAAAGCCGAAGAGGCCCGCGACGTCGTACGCGCTTCCGCTGACTCGCGTACCCCAGCCGCTCAAGAACAGCTGCCCGCGCAGCATCGCGTCGATCGAGAAGTTCGACGTCACGTCGAACTCGATCCCTGCAGAGAGCTGTCCGCCGTAGCCGAAGCCAAACGCACTGCCGCCGGGCGACTCACCGACGACCGGCATGATGTGAATCTGCCCGCCGATTTCGGCGACCGGGTGCAAGCGCGACTGCTCGAGCGCGGTGTACCGAATCAAGAGGCCGATCTCGATGTCGAGCACGCCTGTGCCGGGATCGCCCGAACAGCGACGGGCTCCGTCGCAGATGCGGCTGAAGAGATAGCGGCCGCCGCCGTACACGCTGAAGCCAATGCGATTGGGGAGCTGGTAGCCGGCCGCGATCATCGCGAACGCGTTGCCGCGCGGCCCCGTTTGCACGGTTCCCGAGCCGTCGACGTGCGTCCCGTGCCACTCGACGCCGCCGCCGAGGCGCGCCTGCGCCCACACGCCCATGCGCTGCGGAGGGGGCGGCTGCATCATCACGGGCTGTCCCGGTTGTTGGCCCGGCTGACCCATCACCACGGCGCTTCCGTCGGGGTTGGTCTGTTGCGGCGGCGGTTGCTGCGGGCTCTGCGCGGGATCCGTGATCGCGTGCGCAGAAGACGCGACGAGCGCGAAGGCGAGAGACGAAGACAAAATGCTCGAGCGAAGGACGGTACGCATCGGTCGATAGACTCCACAGGGTTCGGGCGAACCCTCAGGTGTGGTGGTGCGTTGGACTCACTGCGAGTCCACGATGGGACTGTATACGCGAAACGGAGCAGAACCTCTCACTCCGACCACTTCAATTCCGCGCGCGATGCGCAGCTGCTCGAAGGCCCACAGCGCTTGCTCGGGTCGCTCGATCCGCTGGCCGTTGATCTGTTGGACGACGTCGCCCACGCGGAGGTCCGCGCCCGCTGCGCGCCACGCCGCGAGGTCCTCGGCGGCCTCGAGTCGAAAGCCCATGAACCGCTGTCCGTTGACGACTGGCGTGAGCTCGACGCGCGACAGAAACGCGCCCAATCCCTCGGACACGGTCTGTTCGATGAGGGCGCGCGTGAGCACCGTCGGCGTGGCCGTCCGCTGCGTGGGCTGTGCGACCGCGTTGCTCGAGCCCGAGCTCGCGTTCGTCTCTGCGACGCGCGGGGCTTCGTCCGTGCGCGCGTCGCTCGCGCGCGAGCAGCTCGACGCGAGCGCGACGGTCGCGAGCGCGAGTGCGGTGATCGTCGTCGAGAGCGCGCGGGTCATGAACGTCGGGCGGCGTGGAGAGTTCGATCGTAGCGCGAGCATGAGCGTGCTCGGTGCCTAGCAGAACGCCGTGGCGAACCGCTACTTCGCGGCAGAACGTACGCTCGACCGCGCCCCGCTCTCCCTTCGGGGACCTTCGAGCGCACAACCGCGGCTCACTTGGCGAGGACCGCGTCGACTTCGCGAACGATCGCGTGGTGCACTTCGTCGGGCGTCCCGCGGCCGTCGATGTGCGCGATGCGCTCGCCGGGGTAGTGCTTCTCGAGGTCCCGATAAAACGCCGCCAATCGCTGTTGAAACGCGCTCTGCTCGTAGAGCTCTGCGCGGTGGCCGCGCCGCGCGCGACGCTCGGCCGCGACGTCTTCGGGGACGTCCAGCACGATGGTCAGGTCTGGCCTTCGCGCCCGCGCGTTGAGCTGCTGGATCCACGCGACCGCCGTCGGGTCCTGCGCGGACGCAGACTGGTAGGCCACCGACGAGTGGTCGAAGCGATCGCTCACCACGATCTGTCCCTGGCGAAGCGCGGGGAGGATCTCTGCGTCGAGGTGATCCATGCGATCGGCGGCGAACAAGAGCGCCATCGTGGTCCAGTCGGGCGCGCGCGGACCGCGGTCGTCCGCCACGACGATGCGGCCCGTGAGGACCTGGCGGATCATCGTACCGATGGGTCCTGTTGTGGGCTCTCGCGTGGGGAGGGCGCGGTGGTCGCGGGCGCGGAGGGCGTCGATGAGGCGTTCGGTTTGCGTGGTGGTTCCTGCGCCGTCGATGCCCTCGAGGACGATGAAGCGACCAGAAACAGCGGCAGAAGAGTGGCTCATGCGGTCTCTTGTTCATTGGCCATACTCCCTTCGCGCGGGCTCGGGCAACGAACCGACCGTGAACATCGGACCGGGAATGACCGTCGTTCGGCGAGCGTATGAGCACTGTTGGGCACGTTGGCGGACCGGTAGGCTTCTCGACGCGTCGCCGTCGTGCGTGCTAGCGAAGATGGGTCCTCGGAGGGCTCTCTGTTTGCCCATCGAGTGAAACGAGGTCAGAGCCACTATGGAATCGTTCGATCGTCGTGATTTTCTCGCGGGTGCTGCGGTCGGCGCGGGCGCCCTCGCGTTTGCGTCCGAGGCCGAGGCTCAGTCCGCGCGGGGCGCTCCGGCGCCGGTGAACTTCGCGGCGACGCGGCCGGCGGGGTTCACGCCGTGGACGCAGAACGGCAAGGTCGTTCGCGTGACCAAGCCCGGCTCGATGCGCGCGGGCAATCTCTTTCCGAAGGTCGAAGACGCCGCTGCGATGGTCGAGCGCGCGGTGAAAGAGCTCACGGGCGAGAGCACGCTCGCGGGCGCGTGGCGCAAGTTCGTGCACCCGAGCGACGTGGTGGGCATCAAGGTCAACGGCCTGGGGCTGCGCAACATGGCCTCGAACAAAGAGGTCGTGTACGCGATCGTCAACGGCGTGATCGCGGCGGGCGTTCCCGCGGCGAACGTGGTGGTGCTCGAGCAGTGGTCGGGCTTTCTCAACGCGACGCGCGTGTCGCGCTCGGAGATGCCGCAGGGCGTTCGCACGCACGTGCACGCGGGGACGGACCTGAGCCCCGAGACGCGCGTTCCGAGCGGCCGCACGCGGTACTCGCGCGGGCTGCTCGGGTGTACGGCGATCATCGGCGTTCCGCTGGTGAAGGATCACTCGCTCTCGGGCTTCACGGGCGCGATGAAGAACCTCACGCACGGCCTCGTGAAGAACCCCGAAGACTTTCACCGCAATCGCGACGGTCTCAACTCGCGCAACCGCAACATCCCGGACCTGTACGCGCACGACGCGATCAAGAGCCGCGTGCGGCTGCACATCATGGACGCGTTCAAGGTTCTCTATGATCGTGGCCCGCAGGACAACCCCGCGGCGCGCGTCGTGTACGAGACCGTGATGGCCTCGACGGACCCCGTCGCGATCGACGCGATCGGCACCGAGATCGTCGACGAGCAGCGCACGTCGCACGGCATGCGCACGCTCGAGCGCTCGGGCCGCGCCGTTCGCTACCTCGCGCACGCCGAGCAAATGGGCCTCGGGATCGCCGAGCGCTCGCGGATCAATCTGGTCAACGTGCGGATGTGATCGAGCGGGGCGGGGCCAGCGGGCTCATGGGCCAATCGAGCGGGGGGTAGAGCGGGATCCAACGGGGACGATCGAGCGGGGACGATCGCGTGGGGACGATCGAGTGGGGACGATCGAGTGGGGAGGGACGATGGTGCGGGGACGATGGTGCGGGGACGATGGTGCGGGGACGATCGAGTGGGGACGATCGAGTGGGGAGGGACGATGGGGAGGGACGATGGTGCGGGGACGATGGTGCGGGGACGGATCTCGCATTTCGAAGTGTGTTTTGCGCCGGTTCGAAATGCGAGGTCCGTCCCCGTCTTCGAGCGAGCCCATTGCGAGGGGCCCAATAGAGCGGGGACGGATCTCGCATTTCGAAGTGTGTTTTGCGCCGGTTCGAAATGCGAGGTCCGTCCCCGTCTTCCACGGAGTGCAAGCGAGCGGGTGTCTTCGCGTGAGCCCATTGCGTCGGACCCAATGGAGCGGGGACGGACCTCGCATTTCGAACCTGCATGAAACGCGCTTCGAAATGCGAGATCCGTCCCCTTCTCACGTGGCCTTCTTCGCGCGGCCTTCTTCACGTGGCCTTCTTCGCGTGGCTTTCTTCGCGTGGCCTTCTTCGCGCGTGCCCACTGCGCAGGACCCAATGGAGCGGGGACGGACCTCGCATTTCGAACCGGCGCAAAACACACTTCGAAATGCGAGATCCGTCCCCTTCTCATGTGGCCTTCTTCACGTGGCCTTCTTCGCTCCCGCCCATTGCGTTGGGCTCGTCCCGCCCGTTCGCTCGCTGCGCCCCTTGGCACGTTGGACGCGCCCCACGCGCTCGCTCACTGCGTCCGTTGCCACGTTGGACGCGTGGAACGTGCTCGCTCGTCGCCCCTGTCGCCGTGTTGACTGCTCCCACGCGCCGACTCGGACTCCGAGTGAGCATGTTGTCCGTCAATTTGCCGGAATTTTGTCGCCTGCCCCCCGCGACCTCTATCGTCCTCGCAGCGCGTCGCGCTCGACGTGCTTGCTCTTCATTCACCTTATCGTAGGAACTCCATGGCAACGCTCGATTCCCCTTCCAATCCCGCGGGAATGATCTCCGTCGGTGAAGCCGTGCTCTCTGCGGCCAACGCGATCGACACCAAGCCCGTGAAGGCGAAGCTCAAGGCGTTCGCCGACGCGCACAAGCTCTTTCGAACGCTGCAGGGCGCGGTCGCCGCGGCAGAAGACGCGCTCGCGAGCCATCGCGCCAAGGTCGCCAACGCGGACGTCGACCAAGACGAGGCGATCTTCGCGCTCGCCGACAAGCTCGTGGGCGATGGGTTCGAGCGCACGCGTCCCTTCAAGGGCCTAGCGACGCGCTCTCCGTCGGAGATGGCGAGCCTCGGCTACACGAAGGAAGCCAAAGAAGCGACCGCCCTCGCCAAGAAGGTCATCGCCTCGAAGAAGTGCGGCAAGCCCTCGAAGGACGCCGCCAAAGCGTTGCTGAAAGCCGCGGCTGCCGTCGTGAAGGCGCTCGAACCCTTGTCCAAGTGGGACGCCGTGTACCGCAGCGCGCTCACGCGCCGCGACGCCGTTGCGCAACAGTGGACCACCACGCTCGCGGCCCTCCGTCGCGCGTCGCAAGCCGCCGCAGACGACGGGCACGGGCACATCTACACGGCGCTCTTTCGCAGCACCGCCGCGCCCGCGAAGAAGAAGAGCGCGAAGAAGTCTGCGCCCAAGGCGTGAGCTCACACGGAAGCGCGGGGTGGCAGCAAGCGAGGGCGTGGCAGCAAGCGGCCAAGCGGGGCGCGGCAGCAAGCGGCCGCGCACTGTGCTTCGCAGACCCGGTCAGCGAGTCTTCTCGAGCTAGCTCCGCAGGCGTTCTCGCTCGCGCTCGAACTGAGGCACGTGAGCTGAATCGCGATCGTGCTTCGAATGACCTGCAAATGTGCAGCGAGAGTTCGAACGACTCTTCTCTCGAAGTTCGAGCGCGAGCGAGAACGCCTGCCGAGATAGCTCGCGTGACGGTGCCCCGTGATGTCTTCGAGGCACAGTGCGCGGCTGCTTGCTGCCGCGCCCTCGCTGCCGCTTGCTGCCGCGCCCGCGCGTACGCCGCCTCGCCCCGTCCGCGCCCCCCTCGCGGTGATACACTCCGCGCCCTCCATGGCCGTCGGAAAGTCTCGCGACATTTTCAATCACACACTCACTGAGATCCGCGACGGGGGGCTCTTCAAAGCCGAGCGCGTGATCGTGACGCCGCAGTCCTCGGGCATCGAGGTCGAGCTCCCTTCGCGCGGGCGCCGCAAGGTGCTCAATTTCTGCGCGAACAACTACTTGGGCCTCTCGTCGGACCCCGCGGTGATCGAAGCGGCCCACGAGGCCATTCGCACGCACGGCTTCGGGATGTCCTCCGTGCGCTTCATCTGCGGAACCCAAGACCTGCACAAGACCCTCGAACAACGCATCTCGGGCTGGCTCGGGACCGAGGACACCATTCTCTACTCGTCGTGCTTCGACGCGAACGGAGGGCTGTTCGAGACCATCCTCGGCGAGAGCGACGCGATCATCTCCGACGCGCTCAACCACGCGTCGATCATCGATGGAATCCGTCTCTGCAAGGCCGAGCGCTTTCGCTACGACAACGGGGACCTCGAGCAGCTCGAGTCGATGCTGAAGGCCACGCAGACCAAGCGACTGCGCTTGATCGCGACCGACGGCGTGTTCTCGATGGACGGATACCTCGCGAAGCTCGACGCGATCTGCGACCTCGCGGACAAGTACGACGCGATGGTGATGGTCGACGACTCGCACGCCTCGGGCTTCATCGGCCCCACGGGCCGCGGGACGCCCGAGCACTTCGGGGTCGCGTCGCGGGTGGATGTCATGACGAGCACGCTCGGAAAGGCGCTCGGCGGAGCCTCGGGCGGCTTCACCACGGGCCGTCGCGAGATCATCGAGCTCCTGCGGCAGCGCTCGCGGCCGTACTTGTTTTCGAACGCCCTTCCGCCGGCGATCCTCGGAGCGTCCATCGCGGTGCTGGACCTGCTCGAAAAGAGCACCCAGCTGCGCGATCGCGTGATGAACAACGCCAAGCGATTCAGAGACGGAATGTCCTCCGCAGGCTTCTCGATCAAGCCGGGGATTCACCCGATCGTTCCCGTGATGTTGGGCGACGCGCGGTTGGCCGCAGAGGTCGCGGACGCGCTGCTCGACGAGGGTGTGTACGTGATCGGGTTTTCGTTTCCGGTGGTTCCGAAGGGGCAGGCGCGGATTCGCGTGCAGCTCAGCGCGCAGCACACCGACGCGCAGATCGATCATGCGATCGCGGCGTTCACGAAGGTCGCCCGCGCCAAGGGCGTGATCGCGGGGTGAGCGCGCTCACGCGTAGTAAGCGCGACCCAACGCGATCGGAACGAGGCTCGCCGCGACGAGCGTCACGATCCGCGCGTACGCGAGCGTGAGCGCGCGCTGCAGTTGCGCGCGCGTTCCAGCCCAAACGAACATCGATTCGTCGCCGCCTGCTCGGGCGACAAGACCACGATCGTCCGCTTGGCAGCGAGCGACGAGGCACACGGGCGCGCCCTCCGAGAGCGTCTCTCGATAGCCCGAGATCTCGGTCGCTTCGATCCACGCGCGAGACGCGAAGGACACTTGCGCCTCTTTCGGGTCGACCTCGATCGTCTCTTGCTCGGTCGCGAGCTCGAACGATTGGCACCGCGTCGCGACGCGATCCGTGACGAAGTGCCAACGGTCTTCGCGCTCCGAGCCGTCTTGGCGGGTCGAGGTGCTCGTGTCGAAGCTCCAGTAGAAGTCCACGCGGCGTTCGAGGGGCTCGCTCGCGCTGCGGGCGCTGCCCTCGAGGTACACGGTCCTTCCGCTGCGGGGGTCGGTCTCTCTCGTCGACAACACGCGCGCGGCGAAGCGGCGAAACGGCTGCTCTTGCAGCGCGAGCAAGAGCGCATGCAAGACCGGAAGCGCTGCGACCGGGAGCGCCATGTTCGGGATCGGCACCGACGTCGGAGCCGTCGCGACGAGCGCCGACGCCGCTGCGTAGATCGCGAGAAGAATCGCGTCGATGCGGTAGCCCCAGAGCGCTCCGCGCGCGCTCGTTCGCCCGCTGCGATCGGGGGCTTCTTCGCCGCGGCGGCTCCTTCGCTCGACACGACCCGCGAGGGTCACGAACGGAGCGTGCGCTCGGGCGCGCAGCGCTCGGTTCAGCGCGACGAGCAGACACGCAGTCCCGAAGGACGAGAGCGGCGCGGATCCCGCGTACGTCGGGAGCGACGGCATCGCGAGGCCCGCGACGATGCCACCGGCGATCGCAAGCGAGCCGAGCAAGGCGTACACGCGCGTCGAGCGTTCGAGCGGATACTGCACGCGCGTCTCGGGAGGCGCAGCGGTGGTCGTCACCGCGGAGACCTGGGGCGCTGGGACAGCGCGTGCGTCCCCCGCGAGCGTGATGTGCAGCGCCTTCGCCACGACGATCGCAGCGGAGGGCGCGGTGCGAAAGTCCGCAGCGCTCGAAGGGTCTCCGTCGAAGCGCACGTCGGCGAGGAGCTCGGCTTCGACGGTGAGCGAATCGCCGTCACAAATGGCGCTTCCAGTGATCGCGACCTCGACGTGATCGCCCGGCGCGTGGCGCGCGAAGAGCTTCGCGAGCGGCGCGTTCACGAGGTCTCCGTAGGGACCCGCGAGCGAGACCGAACCCGAGATGCGCGCGCTTTCGAGGCCCTCGATGCGATACCGAGCGCCGTCCTCGGCGTGGAGCTCGAAGGCGCCGACGTCCGCGGTCTCGGTCGTCTTGCTCTCTCCGACGGTCATCGTGACGTTGGCGAAGAGCACCTCCGGGGCTTTGTCGGCTCGCGCGAGCGCGCGTGCGCGGCCCACGAGCACGCGGACTTCGCGTCGCGGGGCGTCGGCGCTCGTCGTCTCGCGAGGCTGTCGAGAAGACGTGCGTCGCGGTTCGCTGCGCTTGTCCCGTGGAGGACCGATGGGCGAGCCGTCGAGGTCGAACCCGGGCATCGCGATGGTCTTCACGCGCAGCTCGCGGTCGCTGTGTGTGCCTTCGACGAGCGTTCCGTGGACGAGGACGAGGTCGCCGGCGTAGAGGGCGAAGGTGTCGCGCCCGTCGAGCTCGGCGGTGCCGTGCTTCTTGGCGCGACGGATGTTTCCCAAGCGAACGCGGCCTCCGTCGCTTGTCGAGAGCACGAGCGACTCGGGGTTGTCGCTGCGGCCCTGCGCGAACAAGAGCGCGCCTTCGTCGCCGATCAATTGTCCGCGGAGCGTGACCCTCTCTGCCATGGGACTGACGATCATCGCGCGAATCGCGCGGCGTCCATAGCGCTGCAGCGATGTGGGCGCGGCAGCAAGCACTCGTCATTCGTCATATGTGGCGAATGCGCTGTATATTCAGTGACGAAAATCCATCACGCTCGACGCGGCAGCAAGCGGCCGCGCACTGTGCCTCGAAGACATCACGGGGCACTGTCACGCGAGCTATCTCGGCAGGCGTTCTCGCTCGCGCTCGAACTTCGAGAGAAGAAACGTTCGAACTCTAGCTGCACATTTGCAGGTGATCCGAAGCCCTCCGACGCGGCAGCTCCCGTGCCTCAGTTCGAGCGCGAGCGAGAACGCCTGCGAAGCACAGTGCGCGGCTGCTTGCTGCCGCGTCGAGCGTGATGGCGTTTCGCTGGTGAATTTCCGATTCGTTCACCATACGGGACGAATGATGAGAGCCAGCAGCCTCGCCGAGTGTGTTGGAGTTTCATTGGCGAAAGCTACGGGCTCGTCGGCCGGCGCAGCATGGCCTCGAACCGGTGCCACGTCGCGAGCTCCATGCGCTCCCATCGCGTCACGCGACAACGACCGAAGTGATAGAAGCCGAGCATCCCCAAGGAGCTCCCGCAGCGCTGACGACCGGTCTCGAGAAAGCGCAGGGCGAGGGCGATCACTTCGTCTTCGGTCATCGTTTGTCGGAGCGATCGCATCACGCCGAACGGGGCAAATCGCCCGCGCGCGGTGTGCCAGCTCGTCTCGTGATAGTCGATCGTCGCGAGCAGCGCGCGCAGGTGAACGTCGGGCGTCGCGCGCTCGATCGCTTCTGCGACGGGTTGCATGCGCGCCTGGTGCTGCGACCACCACAAGGGTGCGACGGTCATCATGAGTGTCGCGACGTTCATCGGCACATTGTCTCGCGGTTGGCGCGAGGTGACAATTTTTGTCACTCGCCCGAGATTGACTGGTCTCCGCGCGGGCGGTCAAAGTCGGCGAAACACTTCCACTGGGGAGGCGATCGATGGCTTCGTTGCGACGACGTGAATGGTTGATTGTGTGTGCGCTTACCGGGAGCGCTTGCTCGCCGATGAACACGCTGCCGATGGAGGCGGAGGACGCTTCGGTGTCCGACGTCGTCACGGATCGGCAGCGGCCCGACGTGCAGTCGATGGACGCGGGCGACGGAGACGGCGCGATGGACGGAGCGCTCGACGTCGCGCTCGACGTGCCGGAGGACGTTCCGAGCCCGCCGCTGGTGTTCATCGATGACCCTGCGCCGCCGACGTGCGTCGCGGACGCGAGCGTGTGCCCCGCCCGTGGAAACACGACGGCGTACTGCGTGATGGGCCTCTGTCGCTACGCGTGCTCGGGCGCGTATCGTGACTGCAACGGGCAGGTCGCGGACGGGTGCGAGCTCGACACGTCGTCGAGCGCTGACAACTGCGGCCGCTGCGGCAACGCCTGCGCTGCGTCGGTCAACTCGACGGCGCGCTGCGTGATGGGGTTGTGCGCGCTCCAGTGCAACTCGGGCTTCGCGGACTGCGATCGCATGCCCGGCAACGGGTGCGAAGCGGACACGCAGCGCAGCACGATGACCTGCGGAACGTGCGGGACCGTGTGTCCTTCTGCTCCCAACGGCGCGCCGCAGTGCAGCTCGGGGATGTGCGGCGTTCAGTGCACAGCGGGCTTCGGCAACTGCGACATGAACAACGCCAACGGCTGCGAGCTCGACCTGCGTTCGGACACGAACAACTGCGGGACGTGCGGGACGCGCTGCGCGGGCGGCGCGAACGCCACCGAGCAGTGCAGCGCTGGGATGTGCCGCCTGCAGTGCGCGGCGGGCTTCGGCAACTGCGACGTGAACAACGCCAACGGCTGCGAGGCCGAGCTCGCGCGCGACCCGAACAACTGCGGGACGTGCGGGACGCGCTGCGCGACGCTGCCCAACTCGACGGCGACGTGCGCGGCCAACACGTGTGGCTCGATGTGCAATCCGGGCTTCTCGGACTGCGACGCGAACAGCGCCAACGGCTGCGAGGTCGACACGCGGAGCTCGCTCGCCAACTGCGGGGCGTGCGGGACGGTGTGCACCTCGACGAGGCCGGGGACGGTCGCTGTGTGCACCGCGGGCATGTGCCGCTCGCAGTGCTCGACGGGCTTCTCGGACTGCGACTCGAACGCGGCCAACGGCTGCGAGGTCGACACGAACAACAGCCCCATGAATTGTGGTGCGTGCGGCGCGATGTGCCCGTCGCCGCCGAGCGCCGTGGCGGTTTGCTCGAGCGCCGTGTGCAGCTTCCGGTGCGCGACGGGGTTTTCGAACTGCGACGGCAACAGCGCCAACGGCTGCGAGGTGCCGCTGCCCGCGTGCCCGTGAGCGGGCGGGCTGCGCGAGGCGGGGCGACAACTTCGTGACTCGCGTGGGGGAATGGGTGCAGTATCGACGGGGCGTACGCGCGCATGGCTGAACCCCCATCGATTCCGGTGCCGCAGCGCCTCGGGCGCTACACGATCGTTCGGCGCCTCGGCGCGGGAGGGATGGCGGAGGTCTTTCTCGCGCGCTCGCGAGGCGCCGAGGGGACCGACAAGCTGCTCGTGGTCAAGCGGATCCTCCCGCAGTTCGCGTCGAACCAGCGATTTCGCGCGATGTTCGTCGACGAGGCGAAGGTGGCGCTGCGGCTCAACCACCCGAACATCGTTCAGGTGTACGGCTTCGAGTCCGACGGGCCGTCGCTGCTGCTCGTGATGGAGTTCATCGACGGGCCGGACCTCGCGCAGCTCGCGCGGGCGGCGCACGGGCGCGGCGAGAAGCTCCCGCCGGGGCTTTGCGCGTGGATCGTGCGCGAGGTCGCCAAGGGGCTTCACTACGCGCACGAGCGAAAGGACGAGGACGGGCAGTCGCTCGACATCGTTCACCGTGATGTTTCTCCGGCGAACGTGCTGCTCTCGCACGACGGCGTCGTGAAGCTCGGGGACTTCGGGATCGCGCGAGCGCGCATGAGCTCGGGCGACGACGACCTCGCGATCAAGGGAAAATTCGCGTACATGAGCCCCGAGCAAGCGCGGCTCGATCCGGTGGATCGTCGCGCGGACGTGTACGCGCTGGGGATCATGCTGGGCGAGCTCGCCGCGGGGCGAACGCTTCACGATGGAGTCGTGTCCGGGGGCGACTTGCTCCCGCGGCTGCGACGCGGCGAGGGGCCGGACTTGTTGAAGGTCGCGACGAGCGTCGGCGAAGAGCTGCGGTCGATCGTCGCGCGGATGATTGAGTCGGACCGCGAGCGTCGCTTCGCGAGCGCGCGCGAGGTGTACGAGGCGCTGACGAAGTACCTGCGCGGGCTCGACGAAGAGTGGGACAGCGAGCGGCTCGAGGCGTATCTCGAACGGTTTTTCGCCCGTGAAGTGATCTCTCCCTCGCTCGAGGTCCCCGAGCCCGAGCGCGAAAACGCGCAAGAAGCGACGACCGTCGCGCACGGCCGGCGCACCAAGGGCAAGGGCGAAGGCGAGCGCTCGCTGCCGTCGATCGTCGGGGACATCGGGCTCGTTCGCGAGCGGCTTCACGTGGCCGTCGTCGCGGGGCGCTTCGTGGCGCCGAGGCTGCAGAACGAGACGGTGGACACGCGCGCGCTGTTCGACCTCGTGGCGTCGCTGGCGTTCAAAGCGGACGCGACGCTCGAGCGATCGGAGGACGACGGGCGGTTCACGTTGGTCGTTGGCGTGTTGCGGCCTGGGGTCGATCACGCGATGACGGCCTCGCGGCTCGCGCTCGACATCGCGGACGCGGTTCAGTCGCTCGGCGGCGAGCTCGACAGCTCTCCGGGCGTGGCGCTCGGCGTCGCGCGCGGCGTGGCTGCGGCTGCGCGCGGCGGGTCGGGGTCGCTGCTCGGGTTCGACATCGTCGACGAGAGCGCGTCGTTTGCGTCGACGTTGGCCGACGTCGCAGAGCAGGGCGAGGTGCTCGCGACCGCGGGCTTCTATCGGCTCGTTCGACGGGCGTTCGTGCTCAGCGAGTCGGGGGCGCGCGCGGGGATCGGGACGCGGATCTACCGCTTGGATCGCGCCAAATCACGGGCCGAGCGAGAGGCGGACATCGACGCCGCGACGGTGCTCCTCGTGGGCCGAAGCGGCGAGCTCGAGCGCTTGCGAGACGCGGTCAACCGCGTCGAGGCTGCGGGGCGCGGGCAATCGCTGCTCGTCACCGGCGAGCTCGGCGCGGGAAAGAGCGCCCTGCTCGCGGCGTTCGCGGCGGAGCACGAGACCACGCGGGGCCCGTGCGCGCGCGCGACGGTGGGCTTCGGTCAGGGCGAGTCGAACTACGGAGCGGTCGCGCAGCTCACGCTCGCGACGCTGGCGCTCTCGGAAGAAGACGCGCTCAACGGCTCGGCGGTGGACGCCGCGATCGATCGCGCGCTGGCTGTGATTCGATTGGGCGCGGGCGCCTCGAGCCGCGCGGCGCGGCGGGCGTTGCGCGTGGCGCTCGGTCGCGAGGCGGGAGAAGAGGGCGAGGCGGGGGCGCTCGCGCGAGAGCTCGCGATTACGCTGCGCAAATTGCTGAGCGCTGGCGCGGTCCTCGCGCCGCTCGTCGCGATCGTGGACGGCGTGGATCAAGCGGACGAGGGGTCGCGCGCGGTCTTGAAAGAGCTCGCGCGAAAGCCTCCCGCGGGGCCTGTGCTCTTGGTGCTCGGGCTTCGCGATGGAGACTCGCTCGTGCGCGAGTGCGAGGGGGCGACGCTGCTCGACGTCGCTCCGTTGTCGATGCACAACCGCGCGAAGCTCATCGCGACGCGGCTCGGCACGCGGGACGTTGGCGAGGACCTCGTGCGCGAGGTCTCTGCGGTCGCCGGGGGAAATCCCCTGATGATCCTCGAGGTGCTCGAGGCGATGGGCGATCGCGGCCGGCTCGAGGTGCTCGCGGACGAGCAGGGCTCGCGCGCGCGACTGTCTGCGGCGCGCGAGGGCGAAGCGCCGCTGCCGACGACGCTCGAAGAGGTCCTCGCGGCGCGGGTCGACTCGCTTCCGCCCGAGGCGAGGGCGCTCGCTCGGTGGTGCGCGTTGATCGACCGAGAGATCCCGACGGACGTGCTCGAGTCGCTCGCGGGAGACGACGCTCCGCGCGCGATCGGCAGGCTTTTGGCCGATGGAATCTTGGTGCGCACGCGGAGCACCGCCGAGAGCGTGACCTTCGCGCACGCGGCGCTGGCGAAGGTCGCGCGCACCTCCATCGATCCCACGCAGATCGCGGGGATGCACGCGCGGATCGCGGCGGTGCTCGAGCGTCGCTCGGCGTCGCGGGGCCCTGGGGCGGCGATGGTCGCGCGGCACCGCGAGGCCGCGGGCGCGTTGCGTCCTGCGGCGCGGGCGTGGATCGAAGCGGCGAGCGCGCAGCGCGCGGCGGGGCGCTATCGCGAGGCGTACGAGCACTACGCGCGGGTGCTCGGGCTCACGGAGGGGGCGAACGATCCAGAGGCGTTTTCGCTGCGATTTGCGGCGCATTCGGGCAGAGAAGACATCGATCGCATCGGCGGCAGGACGCGCTCGCGGCGCGCGGCGCTGATGGCGTTGCGGCAGAGCGCCGTCGAGTCGAGGGACCCGCGGCTCGTGGCGCGCGCGCTCGCGCGGCAGGCGAGATACAAGTTCGACACGGGGCTCGGGGCGCACATCGAGCGCGACGTGACTGCGGCGGTTCGCGCTTCGCGTCGCGCGGCGGACGCCCGTGCGGAGGCCGAGGCGAGGCGCGTGCTCGCGCTGTACCTCGGTCAGCGAGGGCGCTACGCAGAGGCGCTCGTCGCGACGGATCACGCGCTCTCTGCGCTCGACACGCGCAGCGCCGCGCAGCCTCCGCCAGGAGGGACGCCGGACGAAGGCGTCCGCGCCGCGCGAACGCTGCGGATCGAAGTGCTCCTCGCGCGAGGGGCGCTCTTTCGACAAACGGGCGAGATCGAGCGGGCGATCGAAGTGTACGCGGAGGCCTACGCGCTCCTCGCGCGGTTCGGTCCGCGGAGGCTGTTGGCGCAGGTGCTCAACGCGCTCGGCGTCGCGTGCTTCTCTCGTGGGGACTATAGCGACTCGTTGACCTTGTACCGCGCGTCGCTCGCGGCGCAGCGCGAGACCGGGCAGCGCGATCGATTGGGCGTCGCGCTCTCGAACGCGGGGCAAGCGTTCGCGGCGCTCGGCCGCGACGACCTCGCGATGCTCTACCTTCGCAAGGCGCTCGATGTGTACACAGCGCTCGGAGCGCGGGGCTCGGGCAGCGCGGACGCGCGCGTGGCGCTGGCGGAGGTGTACGCGACGCGCGGAGAGACCGAGGCGGCGCTCGCCGAGCTCGAGCTCGCGAGGCGCGAGGCGGCGCAGTCCGGGTCGATGTACGACATGGTTCGCGTGCGGCTGGGAGACGCGCTCGTGGCCCTGGCGCGCGGCGAGTTTCGCGGAGCGCGCGCGAGCGCAGAAGAGGCCGAGCGGATCGCGACGGACGCGGGGATCACGCAGTACGTCCTGCACGCGCGGGCGCTCGGCGCCGAGGCGGCGGCGAGGGCAGGGGATCGCGTCGCTGCGCTGCGGCTCGCGGATCGCGCGCTCGGCGACCCCGCGATGGCCGAGCCCTGGAGGATCGAGCGCGGAGACAGGGTGCTCCAGTCGCTCGAGCGCGCGCTGCGCGAGGCGGACGAGCCCGAGCGCGCGACGCTCGTGAGCGAGCTCGGTCGGCAGAAGCGGCGCTCGATCGCTCCTCCGCCCCTGTAATCAAGTTGACTGGTGATTCGTTGGAGAGTTCGATCGTGGCGTGCCCTCGCGCTCGCGCGTGGCGCGCGGCCTGCGCGTTTCGCGTCGCGGATGTCTTCCTTCGGGTGCGCCGCTCGCGGTAGAACGCGCTACTCGCCTTGCAACAGTCGACACCGCCTCCGGCATTTGGTCTGGGGGCTCGATCCCTCTCAGCGATTATCTTGTCCGGCGGCGGAGCGCGCGGGGCGTACGAAGCGGGCGTCTTGTCGTACCTGTTCGACGAGATGCCGAGGCTCGGGGCGAAGGCGCCGGGCTTCGACGTGATCTGCGGGACGTCGGTCGGCGCGATCAACGCGGTGTACCTCGCGGCGCACGCGCACGCGCTCGCGCCGGGCGTTCGTCGGCTCGCGGACTTGTGGAGCGGCCTGGAGCTGCAGCACGTCGTCCGCTTCGGCGTGCTCGAAGCGATGCGACTGCCGAAGGTGCTCTGGGGCGGAGGGCAAGACGCGCAGGGCGTGTTCGACGTTCGTCCGTTGATCGAGCTCGTGACCAAAGAGGTCCCGTGGCGCGCGATCGGCCGCGCGATCTCGCGAGGGTATCTCCGCGCGCTCGCGGTGAGCGCGACGGAGATCGCGACGGGGCGCACGGCGGTGTTCATGGACGCGCACCCAGAGATGGCGTTGCCGACGAGCCTCGGGCCGCGCTCGCACGTGGTTCCGGGGCCGATCGGGCCGCAGCACGCGCTGGCGAGCGCCGCGATTCCGCTGGTGTTTCCCCCGGTGCGCGTGGGCTCGATGTTGTACTGCGACGGAGGCCTGCGGCAGAACACGCCGATGGCGCCCGCGCTGCACTTGGGGGCGTCGAAGCTCCTGGTGATCGGCCTGTCGCGCGAGGTGAAGGGCAGCGCTGTTCCCGAGGGGCGCTTGCCCACAACAAAGGCTCCAGGCGCGCCATTTTTGTTGGGAAAGCTCCTCAACGCCTTCTTGCTCGACCACGTCGAGTCCGACCTCGAGCTGCTCGACCGGATCAACGAGCTCATCGATGTCGGCCGCTCGGTGTACGGCGCGGACTTCGTCGAGAAGCTCTCGCGCGAGGCCGAGCGTCGCGGGGCGCGTCGCTACAAGCCCATTCACACGCTGGTCGTGCGTCCGAGCGAGGACATCGGTCGCATCGCGGCGGATCACGTTCGACGCGGTCGCATCTCGGGGCCGCTCGTGACGCGAAAGGCGCTCGCGATGCTCGAGTCCGGGATCAACGACGAGGCCGACCTCGCGAGCTATCTCTTGTTCGACGGGGCGTTTTGCCGGCGCTTGATCGAGCTCGGCCGCGCCGACGCGCACGCTCGTCGCCACGAGCTCGCGGGCTTCTTCGACGAGCCCTGATCGCTCAGCGAACCCACACGGTCGCGAAGCTGCGAATCGTGCGGTCGCTTGGCCAGTTCGCGCGCGCGACGTTTCCCGCAGAGAACGAGAGCGAGGGATCGCTGTCTTCGCGCACGCCGCCGACGCCTACCCACGAGTCGTGCGTGTCGCAGCTGTCGATCGCGTTCTCGTTGCCGATCGCTCCGATGCGGACGCGCGCGTGTCCGCGCGAGTTGGCGCGCACGTTGAACCCCGAGCGCCGACACCATGGCTGCAGTCGCGAGTCGGGGACGGCGTCGAGCCAGTTGTCCACGCTGATGGCAGAGCCGTACGCGTTGTCGCCGCCGAGAAACACCGCGCGAAGCGACGCGATCGACGGCGTCGAGCCGCTCACGAGCGAGCCTCGAACGCGGTTGGTGCTCTCGCCCGTGCTCACTTCGACGAGGACGTCGCGCACGGGGTACACGAGCATCCCGCGTGTTTTGCACTCGCGGCGATCGCGGTCGACGTTGTGCGGCTCGAACGTCTCCATGTTGGTCCAGAGCGTCGAGTCGTAGGCGAAGCGCTGGGGCGTGGGGCCGCCAGCGGTCGTTCCGTCAGCTTTGAGGACCATGACGAAGCGATCACCGCCGCCAAACGCCTGACAAAAGCCGCACCAAGGAGCGCCGCCGATCGTGAGCACGTGCACGCCATCGTCGCGCGCGTCGGCGCACGTCGCGATCGTGCCGAGCACTGGGCGACAACGTCCGTCCCCGCAATCGAAGGTCCCTGCTGCGCACGGCGCGCTGTCTGCGGGCGTGACGTCGGGCGCGTCCGTCGCTGTCGCGTCGCTGCTGTCCGCTTCCGATGCGTCGCGCACGTCCATGGAAACCATCGCGTCCGACGCGTCACCGACGTCCGTGCTCGTCGCGTCCGCGCTGTCTTCGCGCGCGTCGGCGACGTCGATCGGCGAGCGGTCATCGAGCGCGTCCTCGTCGCTGATCGTGTCTGCGAGGACCGCGTCGTTCTCTGCGACGTCGGTCGCGAGGTCGTCGACCGCGTCCGCGCCGTTCGCGCTGTCCCTCAATCGCGCGTGCGGAAGCGAACACGCAGCGAGCGCAGAAGCGAGGATCGCGAGGGAAGCGCGAGAGTTCGACACGGTGCGTCAGGCCTCTCGTTGGTTATCGCGCACACCAATGACGTTCGTCAATGTGCACGGACAGCGTGATCGATCAACGAAGCCAGATGTACACCCACGAGGGGGTGCGGCGGTAGGCGCCGACTCCGATGACGCCAGGGTTTCGGTTGCCCGCGGTGTGGGTTCCGCCAACGCCGTCGGTGGGGTTTCCACCGGCGCCGATCCACGAGTCGGGTTGGCTGCACGAGTTCGCGTTGTTGCCGAGGATTCCGACGCGGATGCGAACGTCGTGCGATCCGTCATCCGATCGCGCGTTGAACGCGACGCGATTGCAGAAGTCCTGAAGCTGGACGTCATAGATCGCGCCGACCGTCGGGATGAGCCCGAGCCACGTCGCGCGAGGAACGCCTGCGATCAGCTGGTTGTTGGCCCCCGCGAACACCTGCCGAAGCGTGTTGGCTCCCGAGTCGAACGAGAACGACACCGTGCGCGTCACGAAGTCTTCGCCCCCCGTCACGTTGCGATTCGTCGCGAAATCCAGGCGCATCGACGTGAACGTGAGCGCGGTGAACCCGCGAAACTTCGCCGTGAGCCGCGTGAGGTTGAGAGACGTCTCGTTGTCCACGCTGTCGTCGGTCCAGCGTCCGCTGTCGTAGCTCCACGCGCTGTGCGCAGGGTCGACCTTCGCGACGAGGGTCCACGGTCCGCCTGCGGTCGTAAAGTCGCAGAACGCCTGCCACGAGCTCGTGAGGCCCATCCCGTAGTACAGCGTCTGCGTCGCGCTCGTGCGCAGGCTCATCGGAATCTCGGAGCAACGCGTGGGGCGCACGCCGGAGTCCGCACCGGTGTCCACGCCGCTCTCGACGCCCGTGTCGACGCCGGAGTCCACGCCGCTGTCGACGCCAGAATCCACGCCGCTGTCGACCCCGGTATCGACGCCGGTATCGATGCCCGTATCGACGCCCGTGTCCACGCCCGTGTCGCGAACATCCGCTGCATCCGGGCCCGTCGCGTCGCGCGTGTCGATCGCTACGTCCGTCACGTCTGCTGCATCCGCGACGTCCAACGGCGTTGCGTCCGCGTCGCTCACGACGTCCGCGACGTCGGGATCGGGAACGTCCACGACGTCGAGCTCGCTCACGTCTGCGACGTCGGCCACGCCCGTGTCTCCGTCGGGCGCGATCTGCGAGTCGTTGAGCCCTCTGTCTGTTCCGCTATCGGCGCGGAGCTGCGCGTGCGGCAGCGCGCAACCAGCGAGGGCGACGAGCGCCAGCGGGGCGACCCGATCCCAACAAATCAAGCGTCTCGAGTTCATCGAAGCTCCGTATTCGTCGAAAGCTCGCTCGATCGTGCCACATCGATCGCGTTTCGTTCAGCGCTATTCCTCGCGAGTCGCGAGCAAGCGCTCGACGCGGTCGGGTTCGACCCGGAGCACGAGCACCTTCTCGTGGTCGTAGGTGACCGCGCCCGGCGCGCTCCCCTTGGGTTTTCGCACGTAGCGCCGTTGGACGTGCGTGACCTCGCACACGCCCTCGCCGCGCGCGTCGCTGAAGTGCGCCGCGAGCGTCGCCGCGTCGATCAGCGTCTCGCTCGGGCACGACTGTCCCTTGTCGAGAGGAACGACGACGTGCGCGCCCGTGCGCTCTTTGGCGTGCAGCCACAGGTCGTGAGGCCGCGCGACCTCCGTCGTGAGCGCGTCGTTGTCCGCGCCGCCTCGGCCGACGAGGATCCTTCGCCCGCGCTCGTCGCGAAACACATGAAACGCTCGTCGTTTGGGCTCGCGGGCGCTCTTGCTCGAAGACGATGAAGGGCGCTCTTCGTCCGAGACCTTCGCGCCGAGCGAGCGCGCCTCGGCCACGAGCGCGGTCCACTCGCTGCCGTTCTCGGGGGTGGCCGCGGTCACGCGCGCCGCGAGGTCCGCGAGCGAAGACGATTTGGCCTCGCACTCCGCGAGGCGCTTTCGCATCACGACCTCGCCGCGCTGGTAGCGTCGCGCCTTCGAGAAAAACGTTTCGGCCTGCGATTTTGCAGGCTTCGACGGGTCGAGCTTCACTTCGATCGGCTCGCCGGTCTCCCAGTCATCGAGCGTCGCGCGGGCGCTTCCGCGGGGGATCTTCGAGCCCTGCGCGAGCAAGAGTTGCCCGATTTTTTGCAGCGCTTCGACGGAGCCGAGCCGCGCGAGATCCCCGCGCACCGCGTCTGCGCGACGATCGACCGAGGACTGCGCCGCGCGCACGGCCTTGCTGAGCTGCGCCTTGGCTCGCTCGAAGCCGCGCTTGTCGCTGAGCGCGACGAGGGCGTCGCCGCGCGTCTCGAACGGGCGCGGGTCACCCCACTCGGACTCGAGCTCCTTGTCCGCTGAATTTGCAGGAAATCGAGCGATCAATCGCCCGTCAGCCGCGTACACGACCGCGGCGCCTCGGCGGCCCGGGCTGAGCGCGAGGCGCGAGAAGGCTCCCTCGCCGCCGACGACGATCCAGAGCGTTCCGTCTTCGATCGAGGTCGAGCGAATGCGGTGATCGACGATGTGCGCGCGGAGCGCAGCGACGAGCGGGCGCGAGGCGTCGTCGCGGATGCGCACGACGGACTCCCCGAGGCCGATTCCCCAGACGACGGGGCCGAGTCCCACGGAGAGGACGCGGCGCGCGCGATCGTAGGTGCTCAGCGAGAGCAGGCCCGTCGCTTCGCAAAAGTACACGCGATCGACGCGCGCGCCGACGAGCGACGAGAGGGCCTCAGCGGCGGTCTCTTGATCGCTTCGAGCCAACGCCGCGCGTCGATCGAGCTCGTCGTTCATCGCGAGACGGACTCTTCGACCGAGCGCAGCTCGTCGCCCGCCTCGCGAACGAGCCAGAACGTCGTCGCGCGAACGCTCTCTGCGGGGCTCTCGGTCGCGATGGGCTTCGCGGTGACCGCGGACACGCGTCGGGCGACGAGCTCGTCGCGCGCGGACTCGAGCGAGCCTTCGCCGCCGACGGCCGCGGCGGCCCAGACCTTCGCGTCGTGTCGAAGGATCGCGGCGACGTCGGGCAACGGGATCTTCGTTCCTGGAGCGCGGCGCGTGACGCCCTTGGTGGGGGCGTTGTTGAGCGCGGCGCCCGAGAGCGCGTAGTCCGAGACGAGCAGGCACGCTTCGGGCGCGACGGCCCACGAGGCGCTGGCGAACACGCCGTGCATGTCCCCCGCGAGCGCGACGCCAACGGCGGTCTTCGGCGGCTCGGGCGGCGCGAATCGCTGCACGATCGCCGGGGGAAACACCAGAGCTTGGTGAGACCCGAGCGCCCTCGACGCGAGCTCGACCACGGGCGCGTGGTTGTGCGCGAGGTCTTCGCGCGTGAGCGGTCCGTGCACGGGTGTTCCTGCGGCTTCGACGAGCGCTTGATCGAGCCCGAGCGACGCGAGCCAGCGACCGCCGTGGCGATGGATGGCTTCGAGCACGGGCATCCGCGCCTTGGCGTGCGGGTCCTCGCTGTGCTCCTTGATCGCGTCCATCGCCGCGCGCGCGACGCGCGAGAGCGCGAGCGACCCGAAGCGGTTGTGCGCGGTGAGCACGCCCTCGACGAGCCCCGGCGACGCGATCGCGTCGCGCACCGGCGGATCCTCGGGTGCCGATCGTCGGGCGGTCGCGAGCCCCGTCGCCTTCGCGCGCCCGTCCACCGCGTACGCGCCGACGCCGAGCCCTGCCACGGTGATGACCGCGCTGCCGAGCAGCGACGCCGGCGACGAGACCGCTGCGCCCGCCAACAGCGCCGCGAGAACGCCGTCGACCGCGTTGCCTCCTTGCGAGATCGCCTCGGTCCCCGCGGCCTGCGCGATCGCGTTGCTCGAAACGAGGAGGTTACGCATCAGCCCTCGTCCTCGCCGTCGTCTTCGACGTCTTCGTCGCCGTCACCTTCGTCGTCTTCGTCGCCGTCGAAGTCCTCTTCTTCGTCGCCGTCTTCGAGGTCTTCGTCGCCGTCTTCGAGGTCTTCGTCACCGTCTTCGTCACCGTCGTCTTCTTCGTCTTCGTCTTCGTCTTCTTCGTCCGCAGACGAGTACGCGGGCGTGAGTTGACCTTCGGCGATCGCGGCGAGCCTCGTGGCTTCTTTGAAGGCGGTCGGCGTTGCGAAGACGACCCAGGCCTCTTCGCATTCGGCGAGCTTCTCTGCGATGTCTTCGAGCTTTCCGTCGTTGTAGCGGCTGTCGACGCCCAGGCCGCGGAGCCGGACGTACACGTGCGATTCGCCGGAGACGTCGTCGCGGAGCGGGTCCGCACACACAATCAAGTTCTCGATGTCCGCGGTGACCTCGAGCGCGGCCTCGCGCTCCCAGACGCCCGTGGGCTCCCAGACGACGACGCGGGCCATCTTGCAGAGCCGGTCGCGGCAGAGCGTCATCCATCGCTCGAGCGCCGCGGTCCCGGGCCGAAGCGCCCTCGGCGTGCGAAACACCAAGACGTCCGGGGCGAGCGCCTTCACGGCGTTTTGCAGGCGGTCGACCTCCGCGCGGGTGTGCGCCGCGTCGCGCAGCGGAAACTCTTCGTCACCAAAGAGCGTCGCCGGCGCGATCGCCGCGAGGACGAAGTCTTCGCCCACGTCTGCGCGGAGCTTCTGCAGCCGCTTGGGCGCAGGCAAAGGGGAGCGCAACTCGAGCTCGACGAAGTGGAGCCTCGCCTTGTAGCGGTCGCGCGGTTGATCGAAATTCGCCGTACCAACGTGCAGAGTCATGAAAGGGGTGGGCGACGTTTCGTGCGAAACGACGCTCGCGTCAACCACGGTCGCGCGGTTGTCTCTGTCTTTCAGCCCTGCACACCCACTCAGCCGCTGCGGCCGTGCGCCAGCAGCCAGTCGAGCACGGACGTGGCCCACTCGGGCGAAAACGTCGGGATGTGCGACCCGGACTGAATGCTCCAAAGCTCCGCGCTCCCTCCGGGGCGGCAGCCCGAGTGCGCCTCGCGCGTGGTCTCTGCGCCCGCGAGCGAACTCTCGATGTCCAGCGCCGCGCCCGCGCTCGCGCGCATCGTTCCGCAGCCGTTGCGCGCGGCCCAGTCGCTGACGGTGCGCTCGGCGCTCGGGTAGCTCCCGACGCCCATGAACATTCCGCCGTTGTACTGGATCACCGCGTCGAGCGTTCCGTGCACTTGCAGCACGTGCACGGGCTGCGCGGGACGGCAGCGCGTCGCGTCGGAGAAGCCCGCGCCCGCGAGGCTCATGACCGCAGCGACGCGGTCGCTCAATTCGCAGGCGATTCGCAGCGCCATGAACCCGCCGTTCGAGTGCCCGATCACGTACACGCGCCCTGGGTCGATCGAGTAACGGGCCTTCGCGTCGTCGATGATCGCGCGGATGTACGCCACGTCGTCGACGCCCGTGCGCGCGAAGTCGCAGCACGCGTCGGTCGCGTTCCAGAAGCGGCGGTTCGACGCGTCGAGCGTCCCGTCCGGGGTCGCCAACACAAACCTCCGCGTCGGAACGAGCTGCCCCAACCCGAAGTACGTATCCTGACCGATCCCGTTCGCGCCGTACCCGTGCAAGAGCACGACGAGCGGCACCGGCGCTCCGCCCGCGCCCGGAGCCCGCACGCGATACGGCCTCGCCACCACCAGCGGGTCGCGCGCGGGGCCGTCTTCGACCACGGCGTCCGTCGTCACGGTGTCTTCGGTCACGGACGCGTCCGGCGAAAACCCGTCGCCCGAAGACACAGCGTCTTGCGCGGCGCTGTCCGCAGGCGGTTGCGAGGGAGAGGGCGAACAGGCGCCCGCGGCGACGAGGAGCAGGGCCGCGGAGAGTCGAATCGGGTGCTTCATCAACGGTTCTTCTCTGCGGTGTTGCACTGTTTTCGCGCAGAAGCCAGACGCGCGAGCGCGAACCGCGAAGCTCCGCTTGCGAAATGTCGATGTTCACTATAATGAACGCCCGTGACGGTAAAGTCGTACGATCGCTGGGATCACCTCGACGCGCTCGAGGCCGAGGCGATCTTCATCTTCCGCGAAGTCGCCGCCGAACGTGAGAAGCCCGTGCTGCTCTTCTCGGGCGGCAAGGACTCGATCGTCCTTCTGCGCCTGGCCGAGAAGGCGTTTCGTCCGGCGCGGTTTCCCTTTCCCGTGATGCACGTGGACACGGGGCACAATTTCGACGAGGTCGTCGCGTTTCGCGACGCGCGCATGCGCGAGCTCAACGAGCGGCTCATCGTGGCGTCGGTGCAGAAGTCCATCGACGACGGTCGCGTGAGCGAGGACACGGGCCCGCGCGCCTCGCGCAATCGCTTGCAGACGACGACGCTCCTCGACGCGATTCAAGAGCACGGCTTCGACGCTTGTTTCGGCGGCGCGCGCCGCGACGAAGAGCGCGCCCGCGCGAAGGAGCGCATCTTCTCGTTTCGCGACGACTTCGGTCAGTGGGACCCGAAGAACCAGCGCCCCGAGCTGTGGTCGCTCTACAACGGTCGCGTGAAGAAGGGCGAGCACCTCAGGGTCTTCCCGATCTCCAACTGGACCGAGATGGACGTCTATCAGTACATCAAGCGCGAGGGGCTCGAGATCCCGTCGATCTACTTCGCGCACGAGCGCGAGGTGTTCGCGCGCGACGGGATGATCTACGCCGTCACGCCCTTCATCACGCGCGCTTCGGACGAGAAGCCCTTTCGCGAGACGGTGCGCTTTCGAACGGTGGGCGACGCGACGTGCACGGGCGCCGTCCGTTCGACCGCGCGCACCATCGACGAGATCATCGACGAGGTCTCGGCCTCGCGCGTCACCGAGCGCGGAGCGACCCGCGCGGACGATCGCTTCTCCGAGGCCGCGATGGAAGACCGCAAGCGCGAGGGCTACTTCTGATGAACGGCCATTCAGCCATGTCCATGCTGCGCTTCTCGACGGCGGGCAGCGTCGATGACGGCAAATCAACGCTCATCGGCCGCTTGCTCTTCGACGCCAAGGGCATCTTCGAAGACCAGCTCGCGCACGTCGAAGAGGCCTCTCGGAGGCGCGGCTTCGATCGCACCGAGCTCGCGCTGCTCACCGATGGGCTGCGCGCCGAGCGCGAGCAGGGCATCACCATCGACGTGGCGTACCGCTACTTCGCGACGCCCAAGCGCAAGTTCATCATCGCGGACACGCCGGGGCACGTTCAGTACACGCGCAACATGGTGACGGGCGCGTCGACGGCGGACGTCGCGCTCGTGCTCGTCGACGCGCGCAACGGCGTCGTCGAGCAGTCGCGCAGGCACGCCACGCTCTCGACCATGCTCGGGATCCCCGAGCTCGTCGTGTGCGTGAACAAGATGGATTTGGTGGGATGGAGTCGAGAGCGCTTCGACGAGATCGTCGCGGAGTTCTCTGCGCTCGCGAAGAAGATCGGCGCGCGGGGCGTGCGGTATGTTCCGATCAGCGCGCTGCACGGGGACAACGTCGTTCAAAAGAGCGACAAGAGCCCGTGGTACGACGGTCCTGCGCTGCTCGAGTGGCTCGAGACCGTGGACGTCGCGTCCCGCGCTGCGACGGGACCCGCGCGCTTCGCCGTGCAGTGGGTGATCCGACCGCAGAGCGACTCGTTTCACGATTACCGCGCGTACGCCGGGCAAATCGCTAGCGGAACGTTCGCTGTCGGCGACGAGATCACCGTGCTCCCCGCGGGCATCACGACGACCATCACGCACATCGATCTGCACACGACGGCGATCGAGCGCGCGAGCGCGCCGTTGTCCGTGGCGATCCGCTTGAAGCACGACGTGGACATCTCGCGCGGGGATCTGTTTGTTCCGACCGCGAGCCCTACGCAGGTGGGCAACGAGCTTCGCGCGAGGCTCTGCTGGATGGCGCAAAAGACGCTCACTCCGAGGAGCACGTGGGCGCTCAAGCACACGACCCGCTGGGCGAAGGCGATCGTCACGGGGCTCGAGAGCAAGCTCGACGTCGCGACGCTCGACGCCGTACACGAACCGCCGAGCTTCACGCTCAACGACCTCGGGACGATCACGCTGAAGACGAGCGTTCCGCTCGCGTTCGACAGCTACGCGGACAATCGCACGACCGGGAGCTTCATCCTCGTCGACGAAGCCACCAACGCGACGGTGGCCGCGGGCATGATCGAGCCGTAACGCGATCGACTCGCGTCGCAGCTCGAAGCGTTCCCCCGCTCGGTGTTCGCGCGTCGCTCAGCCCGCGACGGGCGGAGCGCACACGCGGACCTGGGCGCCCGAGTTGCTCGTGAGCATCACGCAGGCGGTGCCGGTCGGGCAGATCGCGGGGTTGCTCACGCAGTCGACGAAGCACATGGGCTGCGTCATGCCCTGGAACGTGTAGCAGCCCGTGGTGCTGCCGGGGAACGACGGGCACGAGTTGTTCGTTCCGTCGCACACGGTCGAGCAGTAGCCCGCGGGGCCCGCGTTGGTGAACGGCGGGCGAATGCAGGACGTCTGCACGCGGAGCGCGGCGCTTCCGTTGCTCGGTCCATCCGAGCACGCGGCGCCGATCGAGCCCGCGGTGCAGCCGATGTAGACCGCAGGCGCGCACACGTTGGTGGTGAGGTTGCACGTCGCGCCCGAGACGTTGCAGGTCGAGCCCGCGCAGCACGGCTGGCCGAGCCCGCCGCACGCCGGTCCCGATCCGCCGCCGCGCGGAACGCACACGTTGATGCTGCTCCCGCCCGCGACGGGGACGTTCGCGCACGAGTTGCCCGCGGGGCAGTCGCTCGGTCCAGTGCACTTCGTGTAGCACTGACGAACGCCGCCGCCGGTCTCCAAGCACGACGCCGTGTTGAGGCCGAACCCAGAGGGGCAGTCGAGGTCGGTGTTGCACGAGCGCGAGCAGAACGTTCCGACGTTCATGCCCGTGATCATGAGCGTCGCTTGCTGGCACGTCGTCGCGCCGGTGCACGACTCTCCTGCGCCGCACGACTCGTACGAGCTCCTCGTCGACGAGACGTTGATGATACAGCCGCTGCTGAAGATGCCCACGGCGGTGACGAATGCCGCGGTCCTGAGCCATCTCGAGTTCATATTAGGTGCTCTCCTTCACTTGAATGCTGCATCGACGAGCGCGCGCCCTCGGCGCTTCACCGAGAAGTTTGTGATCGTTCGAGTGCCCTGGTCTACGGGCTCGTTGTGACAGTTCTTCCTCTAGGATCACCGAGGTTTTGCCAATTTGTCATCCTCGGCTTCGGCGCGTTGGCGCACGCGACACGGTCGGAGGTGGTACCGCTGAGCGGCTACGACCTGCAACGGCTCGATCGCCTCGGGGTCGTCGGCCCCCACTTCGCGGGGTATATTTCTTCCTCGCGGTCGAGCGGGACCGCCGAAGACCGCCGTGCATACCTGTCAGCGATTCGCGATGCGAGCTGCGGCCCTGATTTTCGTCGGGGCATCGAGCGCGTCCGCGCAGTCGCTCCAGCCTCCCTGGAGCGCGTCGACGACGTCGAGCGCGGCGCCCACGGAGCCTTCGACGCGCGCGCCGATCGCGCCGAGCGACGCGCCGCCACCGCCGCCCGTCGCGGGCGGGGGAACGTCGCCAGCGACGCCGTGGGCGCCTCCTCCGGGGCAATCGAGGCCCTCGTCGCAGCCCGCTCCCTCGCGACCGACAGGGACGATCGAGTTCACGAGCGACGACACCGCCGTCGATGTGTACCTCGTCACCGGAATGCGCGAGGTCACGCAGCTGTTGCCGATGGCAGCGCCCACCCCCGCGACGTTTGGCTCGTTTGGTGGGCCATTTGGCGGACCGTTCGCGGGGTCGACCGGCTTCGGACCTGTGCCGCCAGTGTCCTCGTCGATCGACCCGATGATGAGCACGGACCTCGTTCCTGTGCGCACGACGGTCGAGCAGCGACGCTTCGTGTGTCGAACGCCGTGCACCGCGACGCTCCCGCTCGGAACGCAGTCGATTCACTTTCGCACCGCGAACGCGCCGCTCGGAACGGACTCGATCGACGTCACGCAGCAGGGCTCGCGATACCGAGTGCGCACCGCCTCCGCGGGGCTCTACGCGCTCGGGCAAGCGAGCTTGTGGGTGGGTGTTGGCGTCGTCACGACGGGACTGACGCTGCTCGTGCAGGGGCAGCTCGCGTGCCCGCGGGGGACGTGCTCGATCGTCCCGGGAGCGCTCACGACGGGCGCGGGGTTGATCGCGATCGGCGCAGCGATTCCGCTGATCGTTCACAACGGTCGGCGCGCCGAGCGACTGGGGGTGCGCTCGATCGCGATCGCGCCGACGAGCATCACCGTGCGTTGGTGAGGACGCTCGTTACCCGCGCTGGGTTCGGGTCGCGACGCGCGCGGTGAGCGCGGCTCGCAGCGCCGCAGCGACGTTGCTCGCGGTCCACGGAGCCACGACGACGCCGACGGGCAACGCCAGTTCCGTGGACAACACTTCGCGCGCGAGCGACGCTCCTTCGGCTTGCCCCACCGCGACGAGGGCCGCCGTCGCGGTCGCGCCGAAGACGGCCCACAGCGGCGAAAACTCGCGCGTCGAAGGGACCGCGAAGAGCTCGATGCGGAGCGTTCCGAGCACGAGCGTCCCGACGGGCGCGAGCATCCCTGCTTCGCCGCTCGAGCCCGCGACACCTTCGGCTGCGACGAACCCCGTGACGCCGCCGAGCGCGCGCACGAGCGCCACATCCGAGTTGGGAACATCCCTGTCGACGACCATCACCACGCGGGGAACGGCTTGCTCCGCGACGCGCTCGGCGAGCGCGCGCGCGATGGTCGTGTCGAGCACTTCGACGCGGCCCGAGCTCGTTCCGCCGGCGACCTCGACGAGCCCCTCGCGTCGCAGCTCGTCGAGCGCCGCGAGCAGGTCCGCGTCGGGCAAGGGCGATGCGTCGAGCAGTGCGCCGAGGGTCTTTGTCGAATCGAGCAGCCGCGCGACCTCGAAGAGCGCCGGCGTCGTGTCGAAGCGATCGGTGATCGCCGTAGGCCACACGAGCCGCGCCTTGCGGACCTCCATCCACGGCTCGGGCATCGACGGCTTGAGCCGCGCGATCTCGTCCATCTGCCGCGTGGCTTCGAAGAGGGCGGGCCCGAGGGGCATGGTCTCGAGGCTCGAGACAGCGCTGTCGAGCGATCGGTGATGAAAGATGAACGAGCCCTCGGGAAGCGCGAGCAGGCGCACGAAGGCCTTCATTCCCGCGGCGGTTCCACAGGTGATGGACTTCACCTCGCCGGCGTCGAGCACGACGTTGCCGAAGCGCCCGGGCGCGTCGACCGAGAGCGTCCCCGTCACGCGGTTGACCGCGAAGAGCTGCAAGAGATCGGGAAACGTGATCTGCGAGAGGTCTCCGCGCAGCTCGCGCGCGTTGCTCGCCGCGCGCTGTCGCGTCACCACCAGCGCCTCGAGCCGCGAGGACGCCTCGTCCGCGTGAATGGGCTTGCTCAGCGTGAGCGCGATCTCTCTTCGCGCAGGGAGCTCGCGCGGGTCTCCCGACGCGAGGGCCACCACGAGCGTCGACGCGGTCCTCGCGTCGCCGCGCAGCGACTCCATGAACGCGCGGAGGTCCAGCGCAGGAGAATCCGCGTCGATCACCACGAGGTCCGCCGCTTCGCGCGCGAGCGCCTCGAGCGTCGTCTGCCCGTCGGGCAACCGCTCGATCGAGAAGCCTCGCGCCGCGAGCGAGGCCGCGAGCGCACCTCCTTCGCGCGCGCGCGGTCCGCTCGCGCCCACGTCGAGAAACACGGCTCGGCGCGTCATTCGCCCTCCCTTTGCAGGTGAAACGCCTCTTGCACTTCGGCCACGAGCGACTCGACGAGCTCGAGGTCGCTCGTGTGCATCACGCGCTTGTACGCGCCTTGCGCGCTCGCGACGCACGCGTACGCCCAGGACTCGGTGAGCACGGCGATGGCGGCGAAGGGCCCGACGCGCGCGGCGTCGACCTCGATTTCGACTGGAGAAAGCCTGGTCCCCGGCGCGCTCGGCTCGTTCTCGTCTTCGATCGCGGGGCGCAGCCAGTAGCAGGGCAGCGCGTTGGAGGGCGCGCGCTTCATCGCTTCGTACGCGCCCTGCACGAGCGGGTGCGAGCGCTCGCCGAGGACGTACGCGAGGCCGTCGTTCAGCCCCGCGCTGCGCACGGCTTCGCGCGCGACCGAGAATCCCACGGACTGCAGGGCCTCGGAGGACATCGCGCCTTGTCGCACGGCCCAGTCTTGCGCGCCGGGGCGCAAGCGAAGCAGCGCTCCGAGGGCGGCGTCGAGCGTGCGTGCGGTCTCTTTCCACGAGGCGGCGTGCTGCTCGGCGCGTCGCCCGCGGATCGACGCTGACCGCGTGAGCGTCGCCAGGTCCCGCCCGTCTCTCGGAAACGTCGCCGCCCCGATCGCCACCGAGAACCACACGCGGCCTTCGAGCCTCGCGAGCTCCGCGCGCTTCTGGTGCTTCTCTGCGATGCGCCGCCGAAGCGCGAGGGTCTTCAATCGACCCGATTCGGGCGCGAGGAGGTACAGCTCGTCCTCTTCGACGAGGGCGAGCACGTCGATGTCCGCGGCCGTGTCGAGGATCGTGTCGACGAGCTCGCGGCGCGCTTCGCGGACGGGGTCTTCGCCGCGCGACGAGCGTTGATGGTTGAAGTCATCGAGCTGAAACGTGAGCAGCCCGAAGCGCCGGGTGTACCGCTGCGCGCGCTCGACTTCGCGGCCCGCGGCGTCGACGAAGTACGCAAACGTGTACGCGCTCGTCTCGGGGTCTTTGATCCCCGCGCGCGCTGCCGCTTCTTGCTCGCGCAAGAGAACGCCCACGGCGGACGCGGCGCGCACGAGCTGGTCGAGCGACTCGCGCTGCGAGGGTTCGGGGCTCGCGAAGAGCGTCCCGAGCTGCTCGTCGCGCGAGGTGAGGGGAAGCTCGTCGTACGTCGCGAAGCTCCCGTCTGCGCGTCGCGCGCGGAGCTCGATGGGGGGACCCGCGGCGGACTCGATCGTCTCGAAGCGCGCGTTCTCGACGCGGACGCGTGCGCCTCGGCCCGTGAGCGCGAACGCTCCTCGCGCGATCGCGTCGGCGAGCGCCGTCATGTCCCTCGCGCTGCACACGGCGTCGAGGACGTTCGCGGCCACGAGCGGAAGCGGCTCGATCGGCCGCGCAGAGTGAACGCGCGGCGTGAGCGACGGGGCCACAGAGGCGTTGCGCTCGCGCACCGACGAGAGCGCGACGAGCACCGCGTCGCCCGTGATCGGCCGCGCGAGCACCGTGCGAACCCCGAGCGCGTGCGCGACGGTGTCCGTCTCTGCGTCGGTCCCCGAGGACATCGCGATCACCGGGACGCTCGCGTCCCTCGCCGCGAGAAAGTGCGCCACCGCGAGCCCTGCGCCGTTTTCGAGGGCGAGGTCCACGAGCACGACGTCGGCCCCCGCGCTCGACTCGATCGCCTCGGTGGGCGAGGGCTCGACGGTCAGCGCGTCTCCCCACGGACCCACCGCGTCGCGGACGAGGTCTGCCACCGCGCGATCGTCGCTGACGAGCAGCACCGCGAGCGCGGTCATCGCGGGAGCTCGCTCTCTTCGAGGGAGCCTCGAAACGCGCGCCGCGCCGGCCCTGTCATCCACGCGTGATACGCCCCGCCCTGCTCTGCCACGACTCGAATCGAGAGCCTTCCGCCGTCGAGGTCGACGATCTGCGTGGCGTCTCGCTCGCCGCGGACGGCGGTCGCGACCGCGGCGACCGCGCACGCGCCCGTTCCACAGGCGAGGGTCCAGCCGACGCCGCGCTCGTGCACGCGGACGCGGAGCGAGCGGTCTTGTTTTTGTGCCACAAATTCAACGTTGGTCCCGTGCGGGTACCGGTCTCTGTGCGCGCGGACGAGCGCCGCCGTGGCCTCGCGCGACGCGACGCGCTGGGGCGAGTCGTCCTCGATCTCGTCGCTCGCGTGCTCGCCCTCGACGAAGAGAACCGCGTGGGGATTTCCTGCGTCGGCGAAGCGCACGAGGGTGGGGGTGCCGTCGAGTTCGGCCGTCGCGAAGCCCTGCGTGTCCGCGACGATCGAGCCCATGTCGACGGTGACGAACCACGATCCGTCGAAGCCCACTCCGCCGAGGGTGACGGGCCTCGGGCCCGCGTCCGAGAGCACTTCGAGCGGGTCTCCGAGCTTCACTTCGTCGCGGTCTGCGAAGTACGCGGCGACGCAGCGCACGCCGTTGCCGCACATCTCGGGGCGCGATCCGTCGCGGTTGTAGATCACCATCCGAACCGCGCCCGATTTCGTGAGCTCGACCCAGAGGATCCCGTCGCCGCCGATGCTTCGATGGCGGTCGCAGAGCTGCTTAGCGAGCTCGGGGCCGACCTTGTCTTCGGGCCACTGCCGCGCGTCGAGCACGATGAAATCGTTGCCGAGTCCCTGATATTTCGCGAACGAAAACCGCATTCAGACCGTCGCGCGCAGACTGTACCGCGATTCTCACTGGGGCGGCTTCTCTTCGACCTTCGCTCGCAACACATCGACGAACGATCGTTTCGTGGGCGATCGTCCGTCGGCCGCTTCTTTGGGCGCGCCGTCGCCTTCGAGCCCGAGCTCGTCGAGCGAGAGCTCTCCGAGCGAGCGCAGCCCTTCGTCGCTGGCGCCGAGCACGAGGACGCGCTTTCCGACGCGGACGAGGTGCACCGAGCGCCTCGGGTCGAGGGCGATCTTGTCGATCACGCTCAGGTGTTTTGCGCGCGATTGCGCGCCGAGCAGCCCTCGCTGCGCCGCGTACCGCACGAGCCAAAACGCGGCGACGCACACGACGATGAGCGCCACGGACGTGCGCACGAGCTGCGTCGCGAAGCCTCCGGTCCCAGCGGGCAGCTCGTCCACCGCCTGCGCGAGCGCGTGCACGAGCGCGGTCATCGTCACTCCATCGCGTCGAGCGCGGCTGCGGCTTCGTCGCTGAGCTCGAACGCCGCCCACACCGCGTTGACGTCATCGTGCTCGTCGAGCGTGTCGACGAGGCGCATGAGCACCGGCGCTTCGTCCGCGCCCACGGTCACGAGGTTCTTCGGAACCATCGCGAGCCCCGCGCTCTTCACGGCGAGCTTGGCCTTCTCGAGCGCTTCGCGCACGGGCTCGACGGCCTCTGCGGGCGTCGTCACGGTCCACTCGTCGCCGTCGTCCGCGATGTCCTCTGCGCCCGCGCCGAGCGCGACGTCGAAGAGCTGCTCTTCGGTGGCCGCTTTCTTCTCGAGCTTCACGTGGCCCTTGCGCTCGAAGGCCCACGCGGCGGTGCCGCCGGACATGTTTCCGTTGGCCTTCTCGAAGATCTTTCGGAGCTCGGCCGCGGTGCGGTTGCGGTTGTCGGTCACGACGTCGACGAGCAAGAGAACGCCCGCGGGCCCGACGCCCTCGTACGTGAGCTCTTCGTACGCGGCGCCCTCGAGCTCGCCGGTCCCTCGCTTGATTTGCCGCGTGATGTTGTCCGCGGGGATGTTCATCGCCTTGCAGGCGTCGATGGCCTTTCTCAGCCGCGGGTTGCCGCTGGGATCACCGCCGTTGCGCGCGGCGATCGCTACTTCTTTGAGCAGCTTGGTCCATGCGTTGCCGCGCTTGGCGTCTGCTGCCGCCTTCTTGCGCTTGATCGTCGCCCATCTCGAGTGGCCGCTCATTCGTGAGTCTCCGAATACAGGGCGGCGATGCTAACGACGTGAGAGTGAGGCGACAAGGTCGGTGATCACTTCGGCCCGAAGATGGAGCGCTCACCGCTGTCGCGTCGGGTCGCGCGATGTGTTGACGCCCGCGGTTCCCGAGCGCGAGCGGCGGTAGTCCACCTCCCACGCGAGGCGCGGCGCGTCGACGACGAACGGGTTGGGTGGTGTCGGAGCGTCGAGCTTCGCGCGCATTCTTCCCACGCGCGCTGCGCTCTCTTCGAGCCTTCGTCGCAGCGCGCTGTCTCGCTCGGCGGTGCGCGCGAGGTGGTTGATCGCTTGCCGCGCGTACTCGGCGTTGTGCGCGAGCATGGCCATGTCGCACCCGGCGCGGATCGCGAGCTCGACCGCGCGCGTGTGCCCGTAGGTCCGACGAATCGCGGCCATTTGCAGGTCGTCCGTCATCGCGACGCCGTCGTACTGCATGCGCTGACGGAGCACGCCGTCCACGATGGCTCGCGAGAGCGTGGCGGGGTTTGTCGCGTCGATCCCGCTCACGACGATGTGCCCCACCATGATGCTCGCGACCTGCGACGCCACTGCGCGAAACGGAACGAGCTCGACCGCCTCGAGCCGCTCGATCCCGTGCGGCACCCTCGGGAGCCCCGCGTGCGAGTCGACCGAGGTGTCTCCGTGCCCGGGAAAATGCTTGGCGCACGCGAGGACCTTCGCGGACCACAGGCCGTCGATGAACGCCCTTCCGTGCCTCGCGACTCTCGGTGGTTCGCGCGAGAACACGCGCCCGAGCACGACGGAGTTGCGCGGGTTTGTGCGCACGTCGAGCACCGGCGCGAGGTCGATGTCGACGCCCACGGATCGCAGCTCTTCGCCCATCGCAGCGCCCGCGCGGTGGGTGAGGTCTTCGTCGTCGACGTTTCCGAGCGCGGTCATCGACGGCATGGACGTGAGCGGCGGACTCAAGTGCGAGACGGCCCCGCCCTCTTGATCGCTCGTGACCATCGCGCGCTTGTCGCGCGGCCCCCAGCTGTGGAGCAGCGAGGTCATCCGCTGGAGCTGCGCGCGGTCTCTGAAATTGTTCGCAGCAATCAAGACGCCGCCGAGCGCGCCCTGCTGCGCGAGGTCCTGCACTTGCCTCGGAAGTCCAACGCCGTGCCATCCAGTGATCACGCACTGGCCCGCGAGCTTGACGAGCTCTGCGGGCGGGGCGTTTGCGCTCGGCGTCGAGGGCCCTTCGCCGCTGCGTTGCGCGAAGGCTACGGCGGGGGCGAGGGCGCCGATCGAGAGCAGGGCGCGTCGGTCGAGCTTCGGGTTCACGATGTCGAACGAGCGCCTTTGTATCAGCGAAGCGTGACCGTCGGGCGATCAGAAACGGCGCCCCCGTCGCGGCCGATCACGCGGCCGATGACCCGCGCGCTCGCGAGGCCCGCGTCCGCAGTGAGCGCGCTCAGCAATCGCGGGGCTTCGTCTTCGGGGACGCTGAACAACAGTCCCCCGGAGGTCTGCGCGTCGATGCAGAGCCACGCGATCGCGTCGTCGACGGAGGGGTCGACGATGAAGGCGTCGCCGACGTGTTCGCGATTCGCCCGTGTTCCGCCAGGGAGAACGCCCTTTTGCGCGAGCTCGAGGGCGCCGGGCAGCGGGACGATCGCGCGCGCGTCGATCTCTGCGCGCACATCGTCGCTCTGTCTGAGCATCTCGAGCATGTGCCCGACGAGCCCGTAGCCCGTGACGTCCGTGGCTGCGTGCACGGTGACCTTGCTCTTCTTCGCGGCCTCGGCGGCGCCGCGGTTGAGCGTGCACATGCTCGCGACCATCGCGCGGCCGTGCTCGTCGCGCTCGCTCAGTTGATCGCGCTTGATGGCCGTCGAGAGGACGCCCGTCCCGAGCGCCTTGGTGAGCACGAGGACGTCGCCTCGGCGCGCGCCGCCTTTGCGCCAGATGCGGTCGGGGTGGACGGTTCCCACGACGGCGAGGCCGTACTTGGGCTCGTTGTCGTCGATGGTGTGGCCGCCTGCGATGACGATCCCTGCGTCGCGCGCGACTTCGGCGCCGCCCGCGAGGATCTCGCCCAAGATGGACAACGGCAGCGTCTTGCTCGGAAACGCCGCGATGTTGAGCGCCACCAACGGAACGGCGCCCATCGCGTACACGTCCGACAAGGCGTTGGTCGCGGCGATGCGGCCGAAGTCCCGCGCGTCGTCGACGATGGGCGTAAAGAAGTCCGTCGTGACGACGATCGCGTTGTCGTCCGAAAGGCGCACCACGGCCGCGTCGTCGGGCTGTTCGAGCCCGACGAGAACATCGCTAGCCTGTGGAACTGGGAGTGCGCGCAAGACCTGCGCGAGGTCCGATGCTCGGACTTTGCACGCTCACCCAGCGCCGTGGGACAGCTTCGTCAAACGCACCTGATCTTCGCCGGACATGGCCTGTGAGTGGGGTGTGTAGCACCGCCGACGACGATCGACGGGCTGGAAACGAGCGGCGGTTGAATCCCCGCGGTAGGGTAGGCGTAGAACACAGTCGGTTTCATTCACCCACGGACTGAGCAGCAACGGAGCATCCGATGAAGACCACGAGGGGCGCGACGATTCTGGCGTTGTGCATGGCGGCCGCGGCGACGAGCCAAGACGCGAGCGCGCAGCGGCGCAGGCCGCCTCCGCGGGGCCGCGCGGACGCAGGCGTGGCCGTGGCGCCGAGCGGCAATGAACATCGGTTCATTGCGATCCCGGTGGTGGAGGCGTCGAGCATGTTCCAGCGGCAGCGGGTGTGGCTGTTTACGCCGCCGGCGGGCGCGACGGCCTTCGGGATCAACACGCTCGGGCAGGGGGACCGGGTGTGGGCGCTGCTCCCTTCCTGTCGTCAGCCGAACCCCGACGACCCGCGCGATCCGTGCCCCGTCGGCCGCGTGACGATCGAAGTGATCACGGGCTCGGGCGAGGTTCAGTCCGTGGGGCCGACGGACGTCGCGACGACGCCCAACTCGCGGCGCGTGATGAGCTTCGTGATCCCCGCGAGCGCGGACGTGATCCGTATGAAGATCCTCAAGAACGATGGAACCATGCGCTACGAAGCGGCCGTGCACCGCGCGCAGCTCGTGAACCTCCCGGCGCCCGAGGGCCGCGCGCAAGGAAGCTCGTTCGCGTTCGACCTCACGCGCTACCCATCGATGTGAATCGCCACGCGGAATGCCCGCGGGTGCGAGAACGACATCGAGCGCAAAAAGGTGGTTGACAGGGGTGGGGGTCCGAGGCCATACACCGCCTCCCCATCGCGAGGATGGCGGAATTGGCAGACGCACTAGCTTGAGGTGCTAGCGGTTAACAGCCGTGGGGGTTCAAGTCCCCCTCCTCGCACTCATAAGGCCCCGAAATCGTAAGGTTTCGGGGCCTTTTCTTTGGTCCGTGACGTAACCCGTGACGAAATCCGTTGCGCGTGCTTGGGTTCTCGATCGTGGCGAACAAGAAACTTGACGAGTTGATCCAGACGCACGTGGCTCGCTGGCTCCGGCAAACATTGCGGCTCGTTCGCTGCGATCCCTCGACCGGGTTGCCGCAGGCCGTCTGCAGCGGGTTCCTCGTGACGCGCGGTGCACGACATGTTCTCGTTTCTGCTGGGCACGGGTTGGGTAAGGGGGCTTGGTTTCTCGAGACCGGCATGGTTGTCCCGAACGCGAGGGAGAGCATCCTCGTCCCGCTGCGGGGTGTCTGGCAGCTTGAGGAGATCAAGTCAGGCGAACCCATGGGTAGCCCCAACATCGACCTGGCGTGGGTAGACGTCGATGTGGAGAAGCTCCGTGACGAGCTGAAGAATGAGCCTCGCCTCAAGGGGCTGTCCTGGGATCTTCCGACCTACGTTGGCCCTCTTGATGGAGTTCCGTCCAAGTCTGCCGGTTACGGGTTCGCGGCGTGGAATCGAGTGGAGATCCACAAACACGACGACGACGCCGTGCTCGTTCGTGAGCACTCGTTCGAGTTCGACATGGCCTACGAGGGAGACGAGCTGGACAGCCAGCACTACCGTTTCAAGCTTGCGCGCAAGCACCAAGGACACCGCTACTACCGTGGATCAAGCGGCGCTCCCATCGCTGATGGCACTGGGCAGTACGTCTCGCTCGTGGTTGGTGGCGACGAAGCGACCAACATTATCTGGGGACTACCGCTCGTCCGCTACCGCGAAGTCATGGGCTTGTAGCGCGTCGAGACGGTTGCATGCACGGTTTACGAGGGCTAGGGATCGTGAAGAGCGATGAACATGACCACGATTCTTGATGCGTTAGATCAGTTGAGGATGGCAGCCCTCCGTGGTGATGTCGATGCGGCGGAGCGAGCCAAGCAGATAGCTGATCGCCTCGAACAGGCTGCGGTGCCGGCTCAATTTCTTCGGCGCGCCCGCCTCTTGGCGCTAGAGAGCGAAGGATATGTGCTTCGGCGCGAGATCGACAGCCAACTCATTGCCGCCCGCGGAGCCGCGTTGCTGCGCGCCGGGAGCGTCGAGGGATCGGCGGTTGCGGCGGGTCTCTTGCTTCGCGGCGAGACATGGAAACGCGAAGTGGATCGCCTTGCCGAGCAGGCGCTCGACGACAACGACATCGCCTGCGCTGCGATGGTGTTGCAGATGAGGGGCAGTAGCCAGTTGCAGGAAGTGCAGTCGTATACTCGGACCGCGCCAGAGGATGCTGCATTTCGGGCCAACGTCAGCAGGTACGTCGAGGAGGGTGTTGCTCGCGCGCAGCAGACGCGGGATCTGTTCGCCGAGGCAGGGATCGACGAGATGAGGGTGAATGCCGCTATGATGGAGGTGGAGTGGCTCTGGGTCGGAGGACGCCGCGCCGACGCGGTAGCGCGGGCCGAGCAAATCGCCCGTGATCCGGCGGCGGCAAGTGCCCCGCTCTCTCTTCGGCTCGCACGGTCTGTGGTCAACGGTGGCTCGCCCATGCCGGAGTTCGACGCGCTTCCACCAATCGATCGACTTTAGAGAACAGGTCGTTTCAGCGCGACACGCATCTGCTTCAACCCGTTGGAGCGTTCGCCACGAGCAACGCCGCAGGCAGCTCCGAGAACACCTCACCAAACCCATCTCGCACGCTCTCCGCCTCGCGGATGTAACCCTGCGTCGTGTCGAACCCCGTGTGTCCCGCAGCCCGTTGGATACGCAGCGGTTCGTCCCCGCGAATCGCGCGCCACGTGATGCCCGTCGCGCGCAGGTCGTAGAAGGTCATCGGCTTGCGCGTCGCGTCGCTCGCGAAGAGATCGCTCCTCGTGATCCCTGCGAGGCGCAGGTGTTCGCGCAGCAGCTCGGCGCTGTTCTTCGGCACGCCGTCCGGCACGACGCGTTCGTCTGGCTTCTTCCCGTGCGCGAGCGCTCGTAGCAGCGGAAGCAGATTCGCTTCGACCGAGAACCGTCGCGTCTCCTGCGTCTTCACGGGCTTCACCGCGCCCGTGTCGTAGTGAACGGCGCGATGGATGTGCACGGTTCCTCGTTCGAGGTCGAGGTCCTCCCACGCGAGCGCTTCGAGTTCGCCCGGTCGGGCGTAGAGGTAGACCGCGAGCGTGTAGAGCACGCGGAAGCGCTCGGGCACGCGCTCAGAGCGCACGAGAGAGAGAAACTCCGCGGGCGAGATGTACTGCTTCACCTTCTTCGTCCCGCGATCGGGCGCGGCGACACCATCGCATGGGTTGTCGCTCCGCACGCGAAGCGCGACCGTCTTCGAGCGCGACGCATCGCGGAACATCGCCCGCGTGAGCGCCCATCCGTTCCACGACGTGCGCCACGACTGCCCCGCCCGGGTCGCGTCGTCGAGCACGCTCACGAGCGCCTCGATGTCCGCTTTGGACACGATCGCGACGGGCTTGTCTCCGAGCACAGGTTCGACGTGCGACCGAAACCTTGAGCGATCTGTGCGCACCGTCGAGAGCCCCTTCTGCGCTCGGTCGTTCAACCACCGCTCGAACCATGCGCGCACCGTCTCGCCTGGAGGCTCGGTCGCACGCGTTGGAGCCGTTGCTGATGCTGCGGCCTTGCGCGCAGAGCGGTCGATCGCGGGGATCGTCGTCGCACTCCGCGCAGGCGCTGCGGGTGCAGTGGGGAGCAGGGGATCGGAGACCACGATCGAGCGAACTTGCTCCGGCGACCACTCGCCACGATCGAAGCGCGCTTGTAGTTGGAGTCCGACCGCTCGCGCCCACGCAACGCCGAGCTCCACACCGGGCGGTGGGGGAGCGATGATCGCGACCGGCCGCACCCAGCGACGCCCATCGGGAAGGCGCACGCCCGTGTACACGACGCCGCGCTGCTTGAACCCGATGCCGCTCCGCGGGCGCACCATCTCAGCGTCCCCCGAGAAAGCGCGCGACGGCTTCGCTCGCGGCGTGGCCGAGCGGATCTCGCTCGGCTTCGCCGAAGCCACTCACGACGCGATCGACGGCGAGCGGAGAGACCCACTCACGTCGGCCATCCTTGCGGATCTCGACGCGATGACGCTGACACCATCGCCGAAAACTCCGAGTGCCTTTGAACCCTCGTCGCATCGCCTCTGCGGGCAATAGCACCCACAAGGCGAGTGCACCTTCGTGCGAGGGCTCGCCGGATTCGGCCCTTCCGTCGTTGCGCAAGGTGAGAGCTTCTCGTGAAGCGCCAAGCCCAAGTGACGAGTTCATCGCATCGCTCCGATCACGCTAGATCGACGACGGCGTTTCCAATGAACAAGAGGCGTCGTCAGGAAGCGTTCGGCTTTCGTGCGCGCGTGTTCGGCGTGCAGTAGTCGTCGCGGCAATACGCGAAGCTGGCTCTTGATGCGCGCAACGGGACCTTTACGAGGATGAATGGCTCGGCCCCGAACGTGGACGAAGTCGCCGCCGCGTACCTCGCGAGCTCATCACGTTTTGCTCTGTGGGTTTGCTCCTGGGCATCATCGACAGGGTCGCGCACGAGCGGGGCATGGCGAGCGGCAGCACGCGTCTTGCGAACGCACGAGCGATCGCTCGCGGGCTAACCTCTTCACCGGGGCCGACGCGCTCGCGACGACGGTCTCTCACCATCGCGTTGAACAGGAGGTCTCCGGGCACCACACGGTCGGGGACTTCGACGTCGTGACGCTGCACGAGAAGAGCGGCGTGAGCTCCGACGGAATAACCGTCTACACGTTCCGTCAACTACGCCCGACCCACTTGCGCTGTCCGCGCGGGCGCCGCATCGGCGCATGCAACATGGCCAAAACTCACCCTCTCGTGCTCATTCTTGGCGGCCTCGCTGTGACCGTGACCGCTGGGGCGGTGTACGTCGCGCTCACAAAAGAACAACCCCGTCTCGATGCGTTGGGTCAACGCGCGCGAGCAATTCGCGCCGAAGCTGATGCGCGGTTGCTTGCGGCACTGAGAGAGCTCGAAACCCACCCGCAACCGCTGATTCAAGCGCTCGCGACCCGTGCGGCCGAGCTGCTGGTAAGCGCTTGGATTGCGCTTGGGCGTTCGGGCGACCACGCTCCGAGCTGGTTACCGGCGCGGCTGTACGGCGAGTATGGCGGCGGCGGATCGAGCTCCCTTGCTCCCGTCGACGCACTCGACGCGCTGTTCGCTGAACACGATCGCGCATACGACCTTGCGGCTCGCATCGAAGTCGGCCTCGCATGGGCGTAACGCGTGTGACCGCCCCGCGACGGAATTTGAATATATGTGATTAGTATCAATCGACGCGTTGCTCCAACAAGGTCTCGCGCGCCTGCGGAGGACTGACCTCCAGAAAGCTGCAAGCAAGGAGCACAACCCAATGTCGAAGTCCCTCACGCTCATGTGTGGACCCGCCACGTTGAAGATCACGCCCGATTACTTCATCTTCAGTGTTTCAGAGGCTGGGCGAGCAAGCCCGAACACGCGAAAGGCGCTTGGGCCTCCTCGGTTTCGTTCGGGTCGGCGAGCTGATCACTTCACCTGGCCTCGCCATCCAGCGCCCAACGGTCGCCATCGCGGCAAGTACAACCTGCATCTCACTTACGAGCCCGGAGACCATCACACGGTGCTCGTCGTTGACCCTCGAGAACTCGAACAACATGTCGAAGCGTGGATGCGACGCGTCTTTGCCCGCGTTCGAAAGTCGTTTCGCCGCGTGTCGCTCGAAGAGCTGCACAGGGATCAGTGGTACGCCGTGCGAAGCCCCGCTGCGATTGAAGCCAAGCTCGACCGATTCGTCGAGCGGATGAAACCGAGGTTTCGTTTCAAGCGCCAACACCTGCGCGAGTTCACGTCTGACGTCGAGCTCATCGATCCGGTCGACCTCGACCCCGACCGTACGACGAGCGCTCCGATCCAACTGCTACGCGCCGCGGACGACGCTGCCCCCGTCGAAACGATCTGGCTCAAGTACATGCCGTTGGGTATGGCTGGGGACGCCGCCGGTTGGTATGCGCTGCCCGATCAAGACGACATTCCGCAGCGCTTCATCGAGCTTGCGCCACCTGAACTCAGCGAGCCGTTCATCGACGCGTTCGCCGTTGTGGTCCGGGAACTCGAGCTCGAGGTGAAGCTCGACGTGATCGAGGCACTTCGTCGACGCGTCTACTCGCGTTCGTGATCATGTCGTCGAGGCGGAGGTGATCGACCTCGGTGGCCTGCACGCCTTGATCGTGTTTCGAACGAGCGCAGGAGGGTTCAGACATGGCGCGGAGTTCTTCCTGGGCAAGAGGTCCGACTGCTGCCGTACGCGATCACGCTTCGCTCGAGTTCTTCGCTGTTTGGGCCTGTTGCTCAGCGTCAGCTTGTTCAACGACGACGCGATCAATTTCGACGTGTGCTCGAACAGGGGACGTGCTCGCTTCGAACGAGCGACGGAGGTGATGCGCTACTTCGCGCGCGGGTTCTGTTGGTGCCGAGGCGAGGAACGGGCCCGAACTCATTCCTAACCGAAACACCTCTATGCAAAGAACCGTGCACTATCTTCTCTATTGTTCGCGACAATCGTTCGATCAAGCATGGCCGAAGATCGAAGCCATCCAGAACGCCATGAACACGAATCGGCACTGGACCTTTGGTTGCCTGAACCTCGAGCTCTACGACGACACGTTCTTCTTCGACGACTACTCGGACCCGCTGGTCCCAGAGCTTCGCGACTACCAGCCCGTTGCTGTCGGATGCACCCGCATCGACGATGACGACTGGAACGCCGTCTTCATTTTTCGCTTCGCTTGGTGGGTGAGCACGTTCGTGCCCGACTCACTCGTGCGCGTGATTGACGATGGCGGGCGCTACGCCGAAGTTGGCGTCTGCGCGGTCGACGGCGCGTGGCACTTGGACAAGAAGGCCTTGAAAGCGGTGGAGCAGTTCGTGATCGACACGGGGCGCTGGTGCCAGGACTACCATCGGTTTCAGCGGGTGCGCGCTCAGGCGCTGAAGGGTTACTTCTTCGCGGACATCTCGAGCGAGCGATACGCCGAGCGGCCTGAGATCGAAGCGCTTGGCCTATCTGGCGAAGAGCTGGAATGGTTGACGATCGACGACGTCGCCGACCGCATCCGCTTTCCTTGGGACGAGGACAACGCGTAACGAGAGAGCGCTGAACCTCCACGCGAAGGGGCGGCCGGGCTCGCGGGCCCGTGACTTTGTCAGAGCATCACCAAGACCACGCGCAGGCCGGTTGCGCGCTCGTCCTGGGAGACGCGATCAGCCGTTGCGTTCTAGCGACGCCCGGCTGCCCCAACGCATACGACAGACGACGCGTCGCTTTGATGTCGCGACCAACACGCTTCGTCCCCCTCGTATCCCTCGACGCTCGCACCGGGACGGAGGTCGCTCATGTGCTCGCTACCGATCGAGCGTCTCGTCCGACGCGCGGCGCACAAGCGCGCGAAGCGTGGCGTGGACGCGACAGGCGGTCGCGTTCGTGAGGTCGAGCAAGTTTTCGATCTCACGAATCGAAAGGTCGAGCGTCGGCGCATACTCGAGGATGAAGCGCAGATGCGAGCGATAGGAGCTCGCCTCGATTATTCGATCCAAACGCGAGATGGCCTCGCTCGCCTGGGCCTGCAGCTCGGACGAGCCATTCACGCGAGCGGGGAGTCCCATCGTCATGCGCGTACGACGTGTCTCGCTTCGTCTCGCGTCGAGCATTCGGCTTCGCGCCCGCATGAGCAGATATCCGGCCAGCGAGCAGGTGATCGTGACGATCGCGTCCGGTCGCGCAAGGTCTTCGAGCAAACGCATCACGACATCTTGCAGCGCGTCTTCGCGGTCCGTGGTCGCGACGTTCTGCTCGCGCAGAGCCCGAAGCACCATCGCCTGCGACGCTTGCAGCGAGTAGCGCACGCCGCACTCGCACAGGATCGTGTCGGGGCCTGACCGCCCGACTCGACCCGGACATGGCCACACAGTCGCGCCCTCTTGACAGGCGTCTGCGGACTTGAAAACGTGTGCCTGAAACAACGTCGGGGGGGTGGCCGGTGCGCGTGTTGGAGCACGCTCAGCGGGGGCGCCCGCGGAGTCGGTTGGCTTCATCTTGATCACTCCGTGAAAGTGGTCGGATTTGAGCCCGCTTCATCTGTGGCGCCTGCCAGGGCGTCGCAGAGCTCCGCGGAGCGCCTCTCGTTTGATTGCTGACGAGAAGCGCGTTCAGCTAAGCTCACCGCCACCCTTGGGCGCCAACGCTCCCGCAATCCAGGTTATCTTTTCTTGAAAACACGCACATTAAATTGTTCGAGCCTTAGCTCTCTTCTCTCTCGCCGCGCACACAGATGCGCGGTTTTTCGTTTTGTGGAGGTTGAGTGCGAGGGGGCTACGTCTCCAAGTCAGCCGATCGGTTCGTCTGCGAAAGACCTGAAAAGCGTCGCGATCTCCCGAACGTCCGGTGTGCTGGTGCTGTGTCAACCAAATTGAGAATCCAGGATTCTGAATTCCACCTGTGGTGTCACTTCTCGCGGCGGGGGAGTGATCGAATGGCATGTGGGAGGTCGACTTGACGCGGGTGCGTGTGTCAGCAATCAAGCGCACTTCCCGCTACCGCACCGTGAGCTCGAGCTTGTCGCCGAGCTTCAGCGAATCGCGGGGTGCAACGAGGGATGCTTGGCCGGGCTGAAGACGTGTCCATGTCTTTTCGCTCGCGCGACGCAAGAACGTGCCGTTGCGCGAGCAGTCCGTGACTCGCAACAGCACGCCGTGGCGTGCGACACGAACATGCTCGGTCGAAACCGCGTCGTTCGCGCCATGGAGGGTCGTGCGCCCGAGTACGGTCTCGTGCTCGTCGATACGCACGGCGCTCGTGCCGCTCACGAGCTCGATTGTGGCCGTGATGTGCGCGCAATAGGGGCAGGTCGTGCGGTGCTCGTGGTTCACCTGCGTGTTCTTGCAACGCACGCACGATACGATGGAGCCAATCGCCTCTTCGAGGGCGTGGGCCCAGTCATTCGGCGTTGATCGGCTGTGCGCGTCGCGGTCGAGCGAGGCGCGCATGTGGAACTCAAGAGCAGGCGACAAGACCTCGACGGGCTCGCCAACCTTCACGCGCGTACCGCCCTTCGGATCAGCCAACCAACCGCCCTGTTGGGCGAGTCGGGCGTAGTGGGCGAAGGAGGTGCCGGGCGCGCAGAAGGTCGAATATGGATGGAATAGCAACAGCCACTCGTGCAGGACCATGCCGAGCGAAAACCGGTCGGAAAGCGCGTTCGGGATCCTGTTCGGATTCTCGAGCAGCTCCGGTGCGCGATAGTAGTCGTGGCCGATGAAGCCCGAGGGGGGCAGGCCCGACACGATCATCGAGTCGAGGTCGATGAGGCACGCGACGGGCAGCCCCGCGCGCAGCTCACGCACCATCACGTTGGTGGGCGCGATGTCGCCATGCGATGCGCCCACGCTCTCGATCACGGCGAGCCCGCGGGTGAGCGATGCGGCGATCCACAAGCGCTCCTCGAAGGGGTAAGTGCCGCGAAGAAGGTGCTCATCTAGGGTCACGCCCTTCAGGCTGGGCTGAACATATCCTAGCGCTTTGCCGTCGGAAATCACCGCGATTGGGCCGGCCACGAGCTCGGTGAACCGATGCAGCTCGCGCCTGCGAAGCCAATCGACACGCAGACGATCGGCGTTCGATGGCTTCGCGAACATCTTGAGCACCCGTCGCGCACCGGTTGGGTCGCACACACGAAACGTCTCGCCTTGCCCACCCATGCCAAGCTCTTCGACGACCTCATACGCGATCCCGTCGAGGTCCTGCACCTTCGTTCCGACTTTGATGTCCATGTCAGCCTCCGGAGTGAATGGCGATGGTGAGGTTGTCCTCGCGCAGAATGGTCCCGTTCGGATCGCGTTCGTGTGCGAGTGCATCGAGCCAACGAACGAGCGCACGCTCAGAGCTACGCGAGCGCGCGATCCGCGCGAGGTCGTCCGCAAACGACGCATCGCGGTGGTCGGCAACGCCATCGGTCATGACCGCGAGCACGTCGCCCGGTTCGCGTGTCGCGATGCACCACGATGGGCGCCCATCCGTGATGGGGCCAAGGGACGAGTGAAGCAGGTTCTGCCGTCCCTCGGGCGTCCGATGCGGTTCGAGCAGCTCGACCACGGCCCCCGTCGCCCGCACGAGTGAGACCGCACCGTCGCCAATCCACGCCGCGACGACCGCACTCTTCGTGACCGCGACGAGAATGAGCGTGCAACGCAAGGCGTCCCGCTCACCTCCGCGTGCCGCCCGAGCGAGTTCGCCCGCGGCATGCCAGATGGTTTCGAGCAGCACCGCGCGGACGGCATGCGCCTCGCTCGTCGGGAGTTCGGCTAAGCGTCGCAGTGCCGTGAGCATGGCGAACGAGGTCGCAATGTCTGCGGCGTCTTCCCCGCGCGCATGGCCACCCATGCCGTCGGCGACGACCACGAGATCGATGTCGCGCACACGTCCAACGAGCACGCGATCCTCGTTGCGCTCGCGCACAAGGCCCGGAATCGAGTGCGCGACCACGTGCGGCGCGGGGCTTGCCACGCGCGGGCGGGGCGGTGGGCGCGAGTCGAGCACCTCACGGGGCTTTCGCTTCTTGCGGCGCAAGGCGATGGCGATCGCGAAAGCCAGCGAGCACACGATCGCGCCGGACAGCGAAAACCCCCCACCTGCGCTTGTGGGGGATGCGTGTGCGCCAGGGACGCCGCTCGCGCATCCCGAGATCCCCGTGCCTGCCAAGGCGAGCGCGGCGATCCCCGCGAGCGCAAGCAAGCCAAGCACGACGTGCCCAGCACGCCCGAGCGAGGGCCCGAGACGCTGCGCGAGCTGGGTGAAACTACTCGGGGCCACGTGGTTGCGTGGCGCGAGCTTGAGTGGCGCCGCGAGCGGCTGTCCGTTACCGGGAGGGGGAGTCTTCGCGAGCAAGCTCGGCGGAGTGACCCCGGGGGGCTGCATGGGAGGTGCGGCACGCTTCGCTTCGTTTTGAAGCAACTCGAGCAATTCGCGGGGAGGGGGGACGTGCATGGCTCAACCTCGCAAGAGCGCGTTCGTGATGTTGTCGCCCGCGGGCAAGCCCGCGCGCACCGACGCGCTCACGCTCTTCGCGAGCCGCACGAAGAAGCGACGCAAGTCTTCGCCTGAGCGCGCGAGCACCGCATGATTCGGGCTCGTCGCGATGCGTCCGAGCTCCGCGAGTGAGGCGTCGCCAAACCCCACCGCCACGAGGTCGCCCTGCGCTTTGAAGCGGGTGGCCGCCTCGTCGACGGACTCGGCTCCGTTGTGCTCGCCGTCCGTGAGCAGAAGCCCGAGCGGACGCGCGGAGGGGGTCTCGTCCGCGCTCGGTCTCGCCAAGATTACCCGCGCCTTGTCGAGCGCGAGCGCGATGTTGGTGCCACCGCCCTGCGGCGTGCTCGGGATCCGACCGTGCTCGATGCGCGAGCACGGCACGCGCTCGAAGACCGCTGTCGGGTGATCCGAAAACGTGATGAGCGAGATGCGAAACGCATCGAGGTTGGCGGGCTCGCCCAGGATGTCGAAGGCTTCGCCCAAGACCGTGTACGCGAGCGAGAAGCGCTGCGAGCCTTCCATCGACGACGAGCCGTCGAGGATGAATGCGAAGTCGCTCAGCGCGCTCGGCGCACGCACGGATTGATGAACCGAGCGACCGCGCGGCGCGGGGAGCTCATTCCCCTGAATCGACCCAACCGCCCTTGTCCCTGTCCCTGAATTCTTCGAGTGCATCGAGACCTCTCTTCGGCCCGCGTCCATCGCGTGCCATCGAGTGTTCGAGCCTCCCCTCACGCTGTTCGCGAAAAGCGTCGTGAACAGGTCCCGTATCGAGAATGTCCCAACGCCCACGGCCACACCCAGGAAGTGGGGGAGGGCGATTGTGCCCGGACGTCAGCATTTGCTCAGGCAATACACATGCAAGCCTCAGCTAACCGCAACGGGGGTGGGGGAAGAACGAGATCGAGATCCCGTTGCGAGAAGGCGTAGGTCTGACGCTCAAGCGGCACGTCGAGGGGTTGCGCTAGGCGCGCTCACGACGAAGACGATCGCGATGGATGCTGAAGTAACCCGTATCCGCGACTGGCTCGGGCGCTATCTGACTGCATGGCGTGCCGCTTTGAACAACGCGAACGAGTCCGTGCGCAAGCACGCGCTCGGGTTTCCCGCAGAAGATCTCCGCGCTCCGGTGCAGTTCGCGGTCACCGTCTGCGCCGACCCGAACTATCCCTTCCGTGCGACGGCGCTCACGCTCACACATGACGCACACGCGCCCGACGGGGAGGTCGTGATCGAGATCGCGCCACCCGAGGCCCTCGCAGACCGCAACAACGACCTCGACAAGACGCTCGTCGCGTTCTTCGCGAACATGCGGGCGAACTATGTTCCCGGCCGTGCACTCGATCCACCCGTGCGCGCAGGCTCGTTCATGCACCACGGACTCGGTGCAGGAGGGTGGATGCTCCACGACGACGTGAGCCGCCTGTCGATCGAGGACCTGATCGCGCATCAGTTCTGCGAGCCCGCACCGGTTGTGATCCAACCACAGCCCAGCTTCAAGCCGCGCTATCTCTTCGCCCAAGGCGAAGCCCGCGAGGAAACGACCTTCACGACCTGGCTCGAGTCCCCGGGAAACCTCGCCGACCTTCTCGAGGCGCTCGGCATGCGTGGCCCCTGCTGGTATGCGGTGAGTCTACCTCGCTCGATCGTCGTACCGGGCGCAAACGGCGACTTCGATTTCGTCGCGGGCGAACTCAAGTTCAACCTGACGGAAGACGAGTGGCGCGTGCGCCGCGCGCGTATCGCAGGCACGTACTCACTCGCGGACCACGCCTCACGGATCGACAACGAGACGATGAGCGAGGTCGTCCGCGACGGCTGCATCGAGTGGCCACCGTCTCCCGAAGCAACGCTCGTCGGCGTCGAGGTGAAGGTGTCGAAGTTCGACGGCAAGACTGGCACCCTCAGCTCAACACACAAAAACAAGGGCCCCCGCATCGAGGGGCAGCTCAAACAGCTGCTCAAGATCGGCTGCACGCGGGTGGGCTTCGTTCACTTCTTCGTGACGTGCCCGCGTGGAGGTTGGGGGACCGCCGACCAGGACCTCGCGAGGGCGTACGAGAAGCTTGACGAGATCGCTCCGCTCTTCAACCCCGAGGGCTTCGGCTACTTCTCTGCGGGACTCGCCGCGGTCTCGCACCAAGATGAGCGCTTGGCGGGCTCACAAACGCGCCTCTTCACCCATTGCGAGCCAAGAACGTACGAGCAGACGCCGGGCAGCGATTCCGCCCGCAGGCAACTCGCCCGCGCACTGAGCGAACTCCCGCGCCCGCGCGACTTCGTCCAGCCCATCCGCGCCTGCATCGACTGCAAGGCGCTCTTCCGGGCGTACGTACCGAGCATCGATAGATGCGGATGTGAGACCACAACAAACGAGGGTACGGAACCAAAGTGATTCTCCGCTATCACTGGTTTACCGATGAGTGAACGCGGCACAAACGCACTGCAGGCAATGAAAAGCTCCGATGAGCTCTCTCAAACGACCAAACTACCGTAACGGGTCTAAATGCGACTATTATAGTTCCGAGAACTACTCGGCATTAAGGAACAGCACACTCTTGAGTTGAGTGTGCTGGAAAGTAGAACTAAGGAATTTGCTCGCCATCCTCTGACAAACGAGTGTGTGAATCGACGCGCCCACGACTTAGACGCAAGAAGTTAGGAACTGCGACGATCTTTGAGATTCGTTCCGAGATGGCATTTGCAATCGTAAGCGCATCGATGCTGCGGTGTGAGTCGACCGAAAGTACGATATTCTGCTCATCCGCGAGCAACACTTTGGTTGCAGGCAATGAGAGGCGCCTCATCGACGAAAGGACTTGCTCCTTACGTTGTTTGCGAAATGAAACGATGACTTCGGGAAGCATGATTGCGAGTCCCCGTCCATCCGCGAACACTGGAAACGTTGCCGCTTTGCTGTCCAAATCGATCCGCTCCTCAGGTGAGAATCGGAACGAATCGAACAGTTGGACAGCATCTGAAACGTCGACTGAGTCTCCCGCCAGCTCTTGCCAGCGTGACGGACCAAGAACTGCCAAGCCTCTCTCTTTGTGAAGAGCGCACCACTCATTCAGCGGTTTGAGGCTGATTCGTTCGTCACCGTCGTAGAAAAACAAAACTGGAGTTCGAGACTGGGTTTGCATGTGCACTATCTCCTTTCGCGCCATAGTGCTGCCCCGACATTCAGCCTACCATAGCCGTGTGTCTGTGACCATTTGGTCGTTTGGCCAGCAGCCTTGTCGCATGTCGAGGCGAGTTGCCGACGGACTTTTTTATACTTGGCTCTTGGTCGGAGGGTGAGCAACAAAGCGGCGGCAGCGCTTGCGATCGGGGCTGAACCGCTGGTCCCACTAAAGCGAGTCGTGTAGTTTCCAACAGCAGCATCTCCCGCCGTCGACGCACAGGTTGTCGTAAGGCCTAACCCCGGGGCGAGGAAAGAGAGCGATGGTCCGAAGTTGCTTCCCCAGTGCGGCTCTTCACTTGACCCACGCTGTTTGGGAGCGTCGGCGCGATCAGACGCACCAACAGTGACGACGCCGCCGACATTGCCGGGAAATCCGATATTCGTTTGATGATTTCCTGCAGCCACCACGAATACAACGCCATTGCCCCGTCGCCCTTCTCGCTGTGCCGTTTTGATCGCCTGCTTGATGGTGGGATTTCGATCTCCGTATTCCCATGAGCAGGAAATAACGTCAGCTTGCTCTTCGCACGCCCATTTTATCGCGTTAACAATGCCAAGGTCTGAAACTGCTTCCAAGTGTCCTTTTGTATCTCTCCGAATGATTCGAGCAGCCAGAATGCTTACGCACGGTGCGAGTCCCTGCATTGGAGCACCGGCGACTGAACGAGCGGCGATCAGCCCAGCGCAAGCTGTTCCATGAGTGTCGGAACCCTCCGGACGACCGTATGCCTGCTTGCCGAAGAAGTCGCGAGTCGCGATGACTGCCTCAGCAAGCGCGGGATGTGTATCGTCAACACCATCATCCAGCACTGCCACACGAATGTTACTGTGGCCGCACGTGCGAGTCCAAGCTCGATTCGCACCGATCTTGGCGAACGCCCAAGGCAGCATCGAGCCTTGGTTGAACGATGCGAGGTCAGTAGGTTCGGGAAGAGATTGAGTACGGAGACGCACAAAGTTTGGAGCGGCTGCCCTTGCTCGTTTCTCGCGAACAAGTTGCTGCGCCAGCTTGAAACTCTTTCGAATTCCTCTCTCCCCACCTTCCGGAAAGTAAACGAGGGTAACTCCTCTCTCCTCATCAATAACCATCGCTCCTTGGTTGTGCAACCAGGACCGTGCGCCATGACGTAGGTTCAACACTACAATCGTATTCGTAGCGACCGAATACTCGTCGGAACGAGCTTCCCTCGATTGGTGCTGAACGACATAAATGTCAGATGCGGAGTTAGGTACATCAGCAAAGAACCGACGAAACGCATGCTCCTCGTCGGCTACGTTTTTCAGCGCAGCAACAACGTCTCCTGCGTCAGATCCCACCGCGGAGCCAGCGAGCTGAAAACTAGCTTCAGTTGGTCGGGTTCGACTCACCGTTAGCAGTGATTCTACGTGGATTTCGTGCGATACAGCTCCGTCTTGAATCTCGAGCTTCATTGCAAGATCGCCTCCCAATCACACCGAGAGTAGCATTTCGGATAAGGCAGGATTCAAGGGTAAACGAGCACAGTTCGAGGTTCCGACTCTCTGTGTTTCAGGTCAAGTTTCACGTACTGGGGGTAGCGGTTTATGCTACCGCTATCCGTCGTCGATCCGAAATCTCACAAGGTATTGAGATGTATAGATAATTTCTGCTGTCCGGTGTGGCATCGTCTCTCTGTTGCAGCGCGGTTGACCGACCCAAACAGGGAGCGGTGCGTTGGTGTCAGGGAGCAGGCCTCCTACCGTGGACACTCTGATGAATCTGGCGCTCAACGCGGGCGCGGCGTGCGAGTTCAAGTGTCTGTAAAGCTCAGTGTTTTCCAAGTGTTTGTGTTCATTTGAAGGCGGTGATCGCTGACTGCGCTTCACTGCCGGACCTCTACGGGGACGCTACCGGCGCAACACCTGCACTGAAACTCGTTCCGTGATGGGTCCGAGATTTATCCGCCCCAGCGTGGTCGCTCACAACGACCATGAACGTTCTGACGGCCGATTCGTTTGGCTGATTCAGCTTGTCCACCGCGTTGAATGCGGGCGCTACGATCGGCGCCGCCACGCCTTTACACGCCTCACCGTCTCGGGCTCGTGAGGCTTACCCTCCGCGCAATCGGGCGCCCACGCTCGTCGCTCCCGCGCGTGTACTCGATCGCGTGCGGGCGACTCAGCATGTCGAAGAGCTGATCGGGGCTCTCACCGTCGACGACCTCGGAGCGGTGGAAGAACAACTCCTCATCGTGCCCTTCGAGGGACGTGAGGTGGCGGATGAAGCCATAGGTGCGGTCGGCGTTGCAACGTACCAGATATCCGCATTCTCGGCCCTCGGGGACCGGTACGAGGTCGGGCAGCAAGTACCCGAGATGGAAGTGGTCCGCGCTCTCGCGCAGCTCGCGGCTCACGAAGTCGAAGCCGAGCACATCCACGCGACAGCCATGGTCTTGGAGCGCGCGGACGAGGCGTGAGAAGTCTCCATCGCCAGACGCGATCACGACGTACTCGAGGCCTCTTCCCTGGAGGAGCGCATCGACCGCAAGCTCGAGGTCTGCGTTTGCCTTGGTGCGTTCGTTGCCGTCTTCGTCGTAGAAGCGCTGGACGGGCTTGGTCACGAGCTTGAAACCGAACGACCGAAGCTGGTGGCGGTAGCGCCGCTTCTTCGAGCGGTACTCCGGGTCGTGTTCCTCACGTTCGACGTCCTGCGCGAGGTACGCGTTCGCGCGCAGGACCGTTGCGCCCTGCGCTTCGACGAAGCGTCGCAGCACGTCATACCGTAGGTTCCATCCGCCACAGCGGTTCAAGTTCTCGCAGTCGACGAAGATCCCGGCCTTCATGACAAGGACGATACCGTTTCACGCGTCCGTTGCGTGCGGTCGACACGAGAAGCGACGATGCCTCCCTTGGTGCAACAGCCGACGCGTACGAGTGGCGTCCGCGTGCGAGGGGCGTCTGCCGTACACCTCGCCGGGCGCCATTCACCCTCCACACGCTCACGGCGCTCACATGAGGAGCGCATGATCGAACGCGCCTCCTTGGAGCAAGTCGCTCGGCATCGCGTAGCTCTTGCCGAGGACGTTCGCAGGCGCGAGATGCGTCGCGACCGCAAAGGCGAACGACCCTGACACCATGCGTGTGCGCATCCGGTCCGCAATCGATTGCGCGCGCCGCACGCTTGGGGTCACGATCAACACGAGCGGCGACCGGATCCCACACACCGTGAGCCCGAGTCGCTCGGCTTCGGCATACCGAGCGAGTTTCTCGCGCACGAGCCACGTCGCCGACTCCGTCGCCCGGTCGCACTCGATCAAGAAGTCGAGCGAGGCTCCGGTTGCGCGCCGCACGAGTGCGACCTTCGCGTCGGGTACAGGCTTTGGCAGCCCGAGGCGTGCAAACTCGCGATCCATGACGAACTCCCCGAGCGCGACGCGAGCGTCCCCTAAACAGGCGCGCGCGAAGAGCACGCGCATGTCGACGATCATCGAGCGATGCTCGAGCTGCTTCGGGAGCTTCTGGACGACCTCGGACGAGGTCGTGCCTCGCCCAACGGCGTCGAGTGCGTCGCGCCCCGGCCGTGCAAGCGCGTAGGCGTTGTCCTCGTGTAGGCTGCGCGCGAAGCAACGAATGAACCCGCCGCAAAAGAGCTTCCGTAGCCTGTCGGCGGCGGTCGTTCTCGACGGGAAGAACATGTCGGCGAGGTGGTGGGTGCGCGCGATGCCAACCTCGCCCAAGAACGCGAACATATCGTAGTCGCGCTCGACGAGGTTCACGACCTCATGCTTGGCCCAGCCCGCCCGCGTGGTCCGGCTAGCTCTGGGATGCTTCATGACAAAGGTGCCTCCGACTGCCCGAAACGGGCACGGACGGTTCGTGAGGCCATCTGCGATCGTTCGCGTACGCGAGGCCCGACCTCGTACCGGTACGCGGACACGCTCCCGCAACGAGACCCCGCGTGCGGCTGCGTTCTACGCGGTGATTTCCACCAAACGACGCGCCAAGGTCGATTTCGTGCCGAACGAATGGGCGCTCAAACGGTGTGAGGAGTGAAGCGCACCCAACGCGCTGACCGGAGGTCGCCATGTTCACGTGTGCTGCGTGCTCGTTCGCCATCGAATCCACCCAACAGACGATCTCGTGCTCCCACTGCGCGATTCGCCTCGTGTGGGCCGACGTCTATGCGCTCGCTGTTGCGAAGGTCACTGCATCCAATGGCGTACATGCGCGAGACTTGGTCCACGAGGTGATCGTCGAGCTGTTGCGTCCGCGAGCGAGCGGCGTGCCGCGCCGCTTGAAGCTTGAATCGCTGGCAAGCTTCATCGCGAGCATCGCGCGTCGCAGGCACATCGATCACGGCCGACGCGACCGTCGTGTCGAGCATCGCGACGACATCGATGACGTGATCGAAGGTGAATCTTTCTCGCAAGACGTTGCCAAGCGCGAAGACCACACACGCGAGGGGCGTGGCACCCAGCTGAAGTGTATGCTCCAAGGTCTCGCGCAAGAGAGTGGCGACGTGAGCGTGATCGCGCGCGCACTCCTCGACGACGAAGACTTCGAGCCAAGCGTCCGGCGACTCGCCGTGCACTTCTCCTGGAGTCACCATCGCTCATACGTCGCGCGGAAGGAGTTCGCCGCCCGGGTACGTCGCGAACTTGAGGAAGGGCTTTGAAAACGCAAACGCAGGTCTCGCGTGAAGCGAACGCAGAACGTGGAACCTCACGCACTCCTCGAGGAACATGCCCGCGTTCTTGTCGCCCTCGCGATCCTTGTGCTCGCCGCGCGCGAGCTGGGGGCGACGGTATCGCTTGGCTTCGCCTTGCGAGCGGCACTCGCACTCGCGGTACTCGTCCTTGCCCTGGTCGCTGCGCGCACATGGCCATGCCCGAGCGCCATCGTTGTTCTGGTGCTTGGTGGCGCGACGTTCGCCTGGTGGTGGTGGCGCGCGAGTGAATCCGACCGGCGCGCCGCACGCGAGCGGCTGTCCCGAGGACGGGCCGCGCGACGCACTCGCGTGAGCGCGCCGAGGCAGCCATGAGCGCTGAAGGACTGAAGCAATGGTGGCGCGAGCTCATGGGTACGCAGGACCTTGTGCGGGCGATCGACGAGGAGCGTCGGGCGCACGAGACGCTCCTCGCCTCGTCGGTCTCGCCCGCGCTTCGCGCGCAGCTCGATCGGTTCGAGCATGCTCCGAGCAAGGCCGTCGAGATCGGCACCTTGGTCGAGCCCCCGCTCGAGGACCGCGCGTTGCGTGTCGCCCTGAGCGAACTCTACTCGCACTTGCTCGTGCTTGGAGAAAGCGGCTCGGGCAAGACGTATTGGCTGCTTTCGGTACTGGGACAACTCCTCTTTGGACTGCGCTCGCTCATCGTCGTCGACATGAAGGGGGAGTTGGTCGAGCTGTTGACTGAGCGGGTCTTGCCGACGCTCGCACTCAAGCTCTCGTCCAAAGAGGCGAACGCCCTGCTCGACCGCATCGTGATCGTCAACCCCTTCAACGCGAACTATCTCCCGCCACTCAACGTGCTCGTACGCGACCCGACGATCGACCTCGATGTGCAGGCGCTCGATGTGTCCGAAGCCTTCGAGACGGCGACCGAAGAAAACGTCTCGCTCCGAATGGGCCGCATCCTCGCGTGGGTCTTGCGCCTCGTCATTGGCCTCGATCGCGGCTACTCCTTCGAAGCTGTTCGGCGCGTCATCGAAGATCCGCTCGTCGCCGATGGCCTTGTGCGCTCATCGAGCGACATGGAAGCGCGGCGCTTCTTTCTCACACGCTTTCGCAGCGAGCCCCCAGCGTCGAAGGCCGCTCTGCTCGCGCGCATCGACAAGTTCTTGGCGCTCCCCGTCACACGTCTGGCCCTCGGCGCCCGACAATGCCTCGCGTTCGAGAAGCTCCTCGACCGAAGCCTCGTGATCGTGAGCCTCGGCGGCGCGCCTGCGGGGCTCGCGAGCATCGCGCGCTTCTTCGGCATGATCTTGCTCACGCGCTTCATCCGCGCGATCGCGCGGCGCCCGGTGCAGGGGAGCGGGCCGCCCGGCATGATTGTGTGTGATGAGTTTCAGCTCGCGCTCACGCACTCGATGGCCGCGGAGTTCGAGACCGTGCTCGCGTCCATGCGTAGCCGCAACTTCTATCTCTGGCTCGCGCATCAACAGACCGCCCAGCTCCATGAGCACGGACCCGCCCTGCGCTCGATTGTGCTTGGCCAAACCGGGCGGCAGGTCGTGTTTCGGGTGCCGCCGGAAGACGCGCGGCATGTGCGCCACCTGCTCCCCACAACGGGGGTTGTCGCCGCGCCGCGCGGCAGCGCCAAGGCATATCTCGACCGAGGGCAAGAGCTTGACCATCGCAGCGAGTCCCTCTCGAAGCTCCCAAAGCGCCACGCCTACTTCTTCATGAAGGGCGCGCCTTGGGATGGCATTCCGTTTCGCTCGAACACGCTCGAGCTTGCACCCGCGTCGAAGGTCCCTCGCGACCTCTTCGACCGCGCGACGCAAGGCACGATCGCGTTTCGCCCGGACGCGCTCGCAAAGGCCCGCGCGAAGGAAGCGAGCGAGCTCGACGCGTTCACGCACTCACCGCTACCAAAACAGCCATCACTCGTTCCCGCAAGGCCGCCTGTGATGGTTCAAACGCCCACGCCGACCAGTCACGTAAGCTCGACGCCAACCAAGCCCAAACGTCGACGTCGGCGCAAGAAGTCGACACCAACGCCCCCGTGAGGCCTCGATGTGGAAGCTCCTTCTGCGTGCCTTGCTCTATGCGTGCGCGAGCCCCTTTTTCCTCGCGTTCGCCCTCGTCCGCTTCGTCCGAAACGCCCGTACCACGTATCGCGGTCTTCGGGCGTCGGACGACTCGATCGATTGCCCGGTAGGTCACCCAAACAAGCTCTTTGGGCGTTGGCACTGCGCGTGCGGCGCGACCTACCTCGGCCAAGCGTTCGCGCCTTGCCCCGTGTGCAAGACGGTTGCAGGCTTGATTTCGTGTTCAGTGTGTTCCCTCACGATCCAGTCTGCGTGGCGGGATTGAGCGACTCATGCGTCCGGCGCGTCGGGACCAGGGCTTCGGCCAACTGCCCCGTCAACGCTACATGCTCGCGACCTCGTTCCAGGCGAAGGACTCACACGGTGAACGAAAGAACATGTTGGAGCGGAACAGTTCCGTGAGTGCCATATCCGCCTTGCGGAGCTCGGTACCCAAGGTCGTCAAGTCGCGAGCTCCGAGGGCGGGGGCGAGTTCGAGCGCGAACTTCTTGCTCTTCATTCGCCCCATGAATGCGGGCGGTTGCTCAAGGAAGATCACGCTCCACGGGCGCCACGTGTCTCCCCAATCCGAGCCGTATGCGATGCGGCTACGTAGAAAGAGAAAGTAGTCTGCCTCCATGAATTGCTGCCACGATGTGCGCCCTGCGAGCGGGGCCATGGCATAGCGTTCTCTCAGCATGTCCGCGTGGATCGACGTTCGGTTCGTCCCAAGGCGCTGCCGGCGCGTCCGATCGAGCAACTCCGTGAACTCCGAGAGGTGGGCATAGGGAACGGTGCGGTCCGGGCTCGCGCGGCCCGTGACGGTCAGCGGCGCGTTTAGGAGCGCATCAACGACACCCCACGCCTTCTCGCGCAGGTGTGCTTCGATCCAGACGACGAACAGCTCGTGAGCGAGGAACTTGAAGAAGTCGAATCCGCTGCGAAAGGATGAGCCGGAAAAGCCGCGCGGATTCTCGAAGCGACCGAGCAGTTGCTCGAAGAGCTCATGGATCTCGTCCCGAACACCTGCGTCCCCGAACACCGCGAATTGAGTCGCCACGGGCATGAACTGTTCGACGATCGGGAGCGACGCGTTGATCGCGCTCACGAGCTGCTCATCGTCGTCGCCTCGCCCGGGTCGCAGGGCGTCGATATCGAGGAGCATTCGTTCCACGTAGCGACGGGTCAACGCGCGCCGATCGACGCGAGATGTTGGAAGTGCCTCGATGAGATCGTCCGCTGGATGACGCGGTGATGCTGGGAGTGGAGAGGCAGGTTTCGTCCGCTCCGCGACGGCGAGTGCCATGCGGAGAGCGGCTTCGAGGTTCTTCTGGAGCGCCTGACGTTGAGGAGCTTTTTGTTCGTCACCCTCAGGCACCAAGAATGTCATCGTGCGGCGCTGGCGAATGTCGAACGGCAAGTCGTCCGGCCCGCCGAACGTCGTGTTCATCACGAGCACCATGCGCTCCCATCCGAGGACCTTCAGCGCGTAGCCGAGCTCAACGAGGACGTTGGGGTTGGGGGATGGCCGCCCGTTGGCGTCGGTCGTGACAAGCGTCACATCCGCGACAAATACCGCTGCGCGATCGATCTTCTCGAAGATCGTCGCGACGATGTCAGGCGAGCCAGGGACGCCAGCGGTGTCCCTGTCTACCCTCGGATCAGAGTCGACGTCGATGTCGTTGCGGATCGACTTCGTCGCGTCCTTGAGGGCTCGTTCGACCAGGTTTCGCGTAACGTTCGGGGGCCGGTCGGACTGCCATGCATAGAAGATAGTGGTGTTCATGTTTGGATACTCAAGCGGTGGCGCTGCGCAGAGGCAAGTCGCCGATCGGATTGAAGGAGATGGAGTGTTTCAACGTTCGTGATGGAAGTTGAAGCAAGCCCTGTGTGCTGGCCCAACCCCAATCTGTCTGTTTCATGTTTCGACGGTACTCTCGGCAAAACATGAACGATAGATTTTGAAGGACAGAATATGTCGCTCAAATGGCTGCGGCGACGATGCGAAGAAATGAGAGTGCACGAGGAGCTGTGACTCTACGCAAAGCATACCTTGGAATTTGGGCCCTGGGAGTCGCGGATCGTGGAGATCGAACAACGCCAAGTATTGACGGTCGTCAGCTCCGTGAATAGGACTCTCAGGCCCCACTCAACTTCAGTGGGGTGAAGGAGTTTCTCATGGCTCGCAATCGAGGTTCGAAGGCTGGTGGGGGATCGTGGACGGATGCGGAACTCCGCGCCGTTTGGAGTAAAGGAGCGGTGATCATTGGCAAGTCCAGTACAGAGTATCGGCAAGACGTCTGTGGTGCCACGATGTGGTTCTCCGCGCATGGTGACATCAGTGATCCGCACGGTTGGGAAGTTGATCACATGACGCCCGTTGCTGCCGGCGGGGGAGACGAGATCAAAAACCTCCAGCCGTTGCATTGGAAGAACAACCGCGCCAAGGGCGATGGGCCGCTTAAGTGCGACGTCAAGTCGTAGCGTGAGCGGCGGACCGGAGCGCTGGGCTGCTCAACGGGGGTAAGTCGTGTCCGGCGTTGCGCGTGCCTCGCGCGACGTGCGAGCACGAGCGGGCCTCGCATCGATTGGGGGCAGCCCGACCGTGCTCGAGCTCCGTCTGCCTGACGAGCATGAACCGATTGTTGAATTGATGTGCTACTTGCACGCCTTCGACGCCGAGGCGACGAGTTCTCGTTGTCGAACACACGAACGCTCCGCGACGAACCACCCACGGAGGTGTAGACCTGTGACCCCGCGCCGCGCGCAAGGAAGAGAGCGGACACGAGCCCGAACTCACTCTTCTCTTTCTCCTTGATATGAAACGAACGGTGCATTGTCGGGTGTTCGCGAATCGGCGTGAATGTGCGGCGCTTTGGCCTCTCATCGATCTCGTCCAACGCGAGCTTCGCCCCTTTTTGCCATCGATTGAGCTGCCCCTCATCAAGCGCATCACGAATGACGATCGGACGACGCCATGGCGGCGCGCGCGACTCGAAGACGCGCGAGGCGCCATGCCTCATCTCGCTGGATCCATCCAGACCGGCCCCGATGAGTTTGCGACCTTCGTCGTCTTTCGCTTCATGCGATGGATCTCGAAGCGTCTCCCATACGGCCGCGTGCTCGTGAACGACGAGGGCGACTTTTCCCCCACGTGGTACCTCGAGTGCGTCCAGGGTCGCTTCTGGCTCGACGAGCGCTCAGCCGCGAGCGACGACCTTCCGCCGTTCGGGAAGTTGCTTGATAAGGTGTGTGCGAGGTGGATGATGGATCGAGGCAGCGGCTTTCGATACGACGATCGATTCTTGAAGATCAACGCACGCGCATACGCCGACCGCGAGCCCATCAAGCGCTTGGCGTTGTCGAAGGAAGATCTCTCGACGATGACCGTCGAGGACGTCGCCGGGCTGATCATCTTTCCGTGGCAACGGCTATAGTGGATCGACCTCCACGCCGCGAAGCGGTGGCGCCTTCGGGCTCGTGACCGCTCTCGACCTTGCGTCGGCCGGGGCGCAGTCGGGGCCGTCACGCTCCAGTCGCGCAACTGCTTCGCGGCGATCTTCCTCCCCGAACGATTAGGCTTGGACGAGCGCCCTTGGTTCGCCCCATCAGGGAGTTCGTCGCGAGCAAGACCAGCGTTTGCTCAGCGAGCGCGCCACAGACGTAGGCCAGATCCGTGCGTTCGCCCAAGGATGAACCGTGCGTCGTCACGAACACCCGCTCGTACCCGAAACCATCGAGCATGGGCCGGACACGTCCGACGCCGCGGTCACGAACGAGGCGCTCCGACGCGAGATTCATCGTTCCATGTTCGCGCGAGCGGCGCCAGCGTTTCCGAAACGAGGCGCATCGAGAATGCCGCTCGCAGCTCCTGACGACTGCGCACACGGGCGAGCACGTCTACTCGTGCGTAGCAGGGACCGAGGGCGCTCCCGCGCACAGGCAGGCGCAGGCACGCGATTGGCGTTTCGCCCGAAGGCACACCCCGAGCGACCGCGAGCAGTCTCGCGTCGCGTCTCGAAGCAAGCACGATCAGCGACGGTGCGCTTGGACTTGGACGGGCGAGCATCGCGAGCTTCCGGGCGAGCTCGTCCGGTGGTCGATCGAGCGGATCGAGGACCACGTGAAGCACGTATCGGTCGAGCGTCGCGACGATGTCCGGCGCCCGGGGCGCGTGGCCAAGCAGCGACGCTTCGATCGAGCCTCGCGCGAAGGCGATGCAGATGTCGAGCGCGTCGAGGTGCGTCTCGAGCTTGCGCTCGGGCATGCGCATGCGTCGTTGGACGCCGAGGAGAGCGGCTCCGAGTGCGCCGAGCGTGTAGAGCGTTTCGCTCGCTCGGCTCGCGCGGTAGCGCGCGAGAAGGCCCCGTTCGCTGAGTGAGAGCACACGCGCCCGAGCGGTCTTGCGCTGCCCGAAGAAGCACGCGGTCAGGTGTCGCATCGCGACGAGCTCGCCTGAATCGACGAACCGAAGGATGGCGTGATCTCGCTTGGTCAGTGGCTCATCCATGAGGGCCTCGAAAGCGTCCCCAACCGCCGCAGCCGAGCCCGTCGTTCGGCTGCCGGCCGCGAGCGCGCACCATGAGCTGTGGCTGCGTCGGTGGGGACCGTGTCCCGCGTGGCTACGGTCGCGACAGCACTTGCGTGAGAAGCACCGCCACGAATCCTGCGACGAGCCACGGGAGGATCTCGGAGAGTTCCTTCCAGATCGCTCGCACACAGAGGTAGGTCGTGTAGAGGAGTCGTTTCATAGTGGGGGATCAGCTCATGATCCGCGCGGCGAATCTGACTACAGCCTCACGGGGACGAAGCGCGTTCGATCGTGAGCGAGCGCACGTTCGACACGACCTGCAGACGAGCTGTCGAACCGACAGCCAACCGCCCAACAGACCACGACGACCGATCACGCATGAGTGGCGCAAGCTTCGCTCGGACAACACCGGTTCATGCCTGCGCTCGTGCCGGGAACCACATCGTCGCCGTCTGAAGCCCTACCGCCCACCCTGCGCGCAAGAATTCATCGGCGTTGAGGCCGAACGGTGATCGTTGACGTCGAATAGTGACCGCTCGAGGATTGATTGTCGCGCTCGTGGTTGTTCGTGATCTCTTCGGCGAACGAGAACGCCGCCGACCCTCGAATCCAGGAAAGTTGACAAAGGCGCCACGCCGCGTTCGGGTGGTCGGCAATCGTGAGGATGCGGATCGAAACTGTCGATGAACTGCGGCGAGCAGCAGCACTTGGGCGTTCACCCAGAGAATTCGCTGTCGAATCGATCGATCTCTGTGCTGCCGTTGAGCTTGCCGCCTGGAAGGCCGCGACCGGCCTCCGAGAATCCGCCGTAATCGCGGAATGGTTCGCCGGGTGGTGCGCCACGCACAACGTCCTTCGGCGGGCGTGTTCAGCGTTTGCAGGTGGCCTTGACGCGGTGGATGTCTACGCGGCGCCTGAAGACGAGATTCGATCGATTCCCACCAGGGCGGAGTTCGTCGATGAGCTTGATTGGGCAGCTTTTCGACAGCGCTTCGAGCGCTCGCTCAAGGAACGCGGTGGCTTTGACCGGAGGCTTGCTCTCGCGCTGACGGGGGCACTGAGCGAGATGGTGGACAACGTAATCGAGCACAGTGGCGTCATCGTTGACGAACCGCTCCGCGGGGCCGTGGGCTACGCCGTGACGACCGGTCAGATGCGCTTCGCGGTTGCAGACATCGGCTGCGGGGTTCTTGCGAGCCTTCAGCGCAATCCCACCCACGCTCGCCTCGCCACGAGCGCTGGAGCGCTGCGCGCCGCAGTTCTCGAGCAGGCAACGTCTCGGCGGGGTGAGGTGGCTGGCGATGGGTTCGGTCAAGTCCTTCGGTCTCTCGCCGGACTTGGGAGTGTGCGATTTCGGAGCGGGAACAGCCTCCTCACCCTCGAAGACGCGCGAGACGTACGGAATCATCGATTTGCCTCGTCGGCTCCGCTCGGCGGACTACAACTTGTCGTGCAATGTAGGGCAATAGAGTAGATAGTTGTACTGAACTAAAAATCATTCACATAAACGTGCTGAATGAACTTGAACTTCTCGCAGCTTGGTACTAGTCATTCAGAAGAGATGAATGAGGTACGGCGATGATCCAGGTCTCTCTTCGCGACCTTCGCTCGGTTCGGGTCCAACTCGCGGGCGCTTCGGTGGGGCAGGCTGACCGTCGACTCGTCGTCGAAACGGTCCGAACTGCCATTCACAACGGTGTCGCGGTGCTGAACTTCGACTTCTCGGGCATCGAAGTAGTGACTGCCAGCTACTTCAAGGCGTTCCTGTTCTGGTTCCTCGACGCTGGCCGATTGCACGCTGATGGCGCGGTGTCAGGTGGCGCGTTCTCGAGCGATGACCCAATGCCGCTGGATGTGTTTCCGACCGTTTCGGGCGTGAACGCCGAGGTCGGCGAAGAACTTGAGATGGTCCTCGCGCGGCACGGACGCGTCGTCCTCGAGGCGCTCGACACGGACGCGGGCGTCTTGCGGCGCGCGAGGGTGTGGGGGGCGCTCGATCGGTCGTTGCTTTGGACGGTGCAGTTGCTCACGAAACTCTCGGAAGCCACCGCCCCGGAACTGCATGAGCAACACGGCGCCGAGGAAGGCAAGCTGCCAGGCACGATCAGCGTGAACGCTTGGAACAACAGGTTGGTGGAACTTCACCGTCTCCGCTTTGCCTCGCGCACCAAGGTTGGCCGTTTCTGGGTTTACCGCCCGATCATGAAGGAGATCGCTCATGGGTGAGAACTTTCGCCGCAAGCAAGCCAAGTCGTTTAAGCACCGAGAGTGCGCGGCGTACACCGCGCGGCTCGCGAAGGCCGACCTTCTGTCGGGCGTGAAAGAAACCGCCGAAGTGGTCGACGCTACATGCGACCTCACGGACCCGACGATGACTCCGGCGCCGGGGACTGAGGTCATTGTTCGAGCGTGTTCGGCGACCACGGCTGACGTCATCGCTGGCAATTACCGTATTGCGACTCTCGACCTCACGAGCGTGGGCCTCGAGCGTCTCTTCGAGTCTGGCAGCATGGCGATCGGCGTCGTGAAGACGCTCGGCGAGATCACGCCGACGATCAACGTCGCAATTCCGCAGCCTCCGGAGCGCACATGAGCGCCGCGCGAAGGTTCCTTCCATTGGTCGGCGACGTCACCGCGAACTGCCTCAGCTGCAGCTTTCGGGAGGAATGCGGTGGGCTCGATGACCAGCAGTTGCTGTGGGGGTGCATGGTTCGATGCGGGGTGACGTGCGGCGGCCCCTCGGTCTGTGACTACACCTGCCCAACCAAGCTGCGCGAGTTCCAGCGTCGTTGGGGGGAAGTGGACGGCATGTCCCGCGGTGCGCGCGTGCCGCTGCGGTCGCCGGCACTCGAAGCGCTACCCACGTACATCCCGCTCCTGCAGCATGCCTCCTCGCGCCGCGAGTTGCTCAACTTGCCTGTGGTCGCTCTGTCGACGCGCGATGTGTTGCGATCAGATCGCCGCACGAAACGCTACGCGCCGCTCGACACGACCGACACAGGGCTGCGTGCGCGATACAGGCTCGGGCCCGCGACGCGAGTCTTGCTCGTTTCGGTCGCGACCGACGACCACCTCGAACGCTATTGGGAACGCCAACAGATCGATTCTGTGCCAGCGGCCCTCGCAGCACTACGGCCATACGGCATGACCGTGCCGAACTTCTCGTTCTTCTCCTGCGCGCCTCGCTTTCACACGATGTGGAATCGCTCGCGGATGATGCGCTCGGCCGAGCTGTTAGTGTCAGCCGGTGTTCCGATCGTGCCGCACTTGAACGCTGAGACTCAAGCAGACTGGGATGGATGGTACGGGTTGCTGCGCGATCATCCCGATGTGGAATTCGTCGCGAAAGAGTTCGGCACCGGGCTCGTGCAGCCTTCAGCCGCGTTCGCCGCGCTGAACAAACTTGCGAGCCTCGAGCAACGCCTCGGCCGACCGCTTCACTTCCTGCTGATCGCTGCACGCCGCTTCGCGCCCGAGATCAAGACGCTGATGGCGCGCTTCTCGATCATCGACTCGAAGCCGTTTGAGGCCGCACTTCACCGCAAGGCAGCTGTGTTTCGCGCAGGGCGCAGTCTGCACTGGGAGAGCGCCCCAACTGCGCAGGGCGCGCCGGTTGATGCATTGCTCCGCGCGAACATCAGAAATTACGCGACGTGGGTCGCTTCGGCCAAGCCACGGGCGATTCCACTGAACAAAGCCGACGCGCAGTTGTCGTTCGACTGGCGCAAAGCCGCGCGTCGCGAGGTGTAGAGCGCGGCTGCGTGATTCCTGGCGGTCGTGCGCGTCGCTCCAGAGCGATTCTCAACCGGGACTCGGTTGAGGCTCGCTGTGCGCTGTTTGTGCCAGAGTCGAAGCAAGAGGCGATCGCGAGACGGGGTGCCGAGCATCTGCTTCACTACCGCCGATCAATGCGCGGCGTGCCCGCGCGAGGTCACGAATGACAACTGGCTCGATCTGTTCCGGAAAAGAGCGCGGATCGAGAACGACCGATGAACAGAACCCGCCACGTAGACTGCGGTGCGAATTCGTTGGATCAGTGCTTCGCTGGCGACCCGACGCTGGTGCGCTTCTTCGCGCCCATGGACGACGAGTATCGACTGATTGGGCTGACGGTGGAGATCGAGCTCGGCTATTTCGTATACGGATCGATATGTGACGTATACAGATCGATCTGGAGCTAGACGTTTTGCTGCGAATCTGGCGCCATCGTCCCTGGTCTACCATGTGCTTCGAGTCCACCGGACGGAGCTCCGCTTCGGAGGTCTTCCTCACCAACCAAGCCGCTGAGGTCCTATGTCTGCCCGTGTTCCCCTGTCAGTCGCCGAGCTTGATGAGCTTCTGCAAGAGCAACTGAAGATGCTCCGTCGGTCGGCCAAAGCGTTCGACGACGGTGACGGCTTCGAAGCGAAGCGCATCGCCACCGTGCTGCGTACTCTACTCCACGACACCAAGCAGTCGCGTTCGCTCTTTGGTCAGCTTGGCAAGAAGGAGACGTTGTTCTTCGACAGCGCGGAGCCGGACTCGCCGGACAACATCCTCGCGTATGCGCCGCTTGTGTGCGTTCTGCCGACGCTCGACGGATCGACCACCGCGCCAAGGCTTGACAGTTTTGCCGGAGGCCGCAATTCCGCCATACCGTTCGACGCGTGGTGGAACGCCGTCATCTTCCGCGATCGATCCGAGCGAACGCTCACGCGCCGAACGCTGGTCCTTGCAATGGCGAATCAAGACGGCGGCGCTCACGTCGATCCCGAACTCGACGAGACCTACTACGACATGTCGAGGCGCGCGTCGATCGACATCTACGCGAGCATCGGCGGAGCGATGTCACCCGCGCTCGACGCGCACTACGCCTCGCTGCGACAGATTGCGCACGAACTGTTCAAGACCATCGATCCCTCATACTCGTGCACCGTCGCGATGAGGCCCGGCTCGGCGATACCGATACTTATGCCGCAACTCGTGCTTCCTGGGCGAGGCGCCCACGTTCGCACCCTCATGTCAGGGAAGTTCAACATGCGTCGAAGAGAGCCCAAGGTCGGCCGGAATGAACCATGCCGATGTGGGAGTGGTGCGAAGTTCAAGCGATGCTGCGGCAAGTAGCGCGAGTTCTTGATCAGCAGAACGCCATATCGATTCGCGTTGCAGTTACTAGGCGGCTGTATCCGCACCCGACGGCGCGAAGCGTCCTGAGCGCGCACTCGTTGTAACCGAACGCTTCGTCTGAGCACGGCAGCAGAATTTGAATTCATGTGTTGTTTCGAGGTGTCATTTTCGATGTGCGTTCGATCGGTAGTCCGTCTCACCGGGTCCACACCGTCAGAAACGGAACGCGTTGCTCGGTCGTAGCGATCCGTGCCGTGATGCGGAGGGAGGAGACGGGCTCAAAACGCTTCGCTGAACGTTCAGGTCGATGGCGATCTTGTCGAAGGGAGCCACTACACGAACACGCGAGCGTCCAACGGTATCGTCGAAAGCACGGCGCGGATTGGATTCACGAAGGTTAGTCGCGCGCCTTGACCGATCCCAGTGTCGCCAGCGAATAGCAGCCCGAGCGCATGGCCGGCGTGATCTCGTACGAGCGCCCCTGAGTCGCCGGCGACAGAGAAGGTCTCGTCGCTACTTCCACGGATCGCGATTTGATGCGCAAAGACCCGAAGTTCGGACTCGACTTCGATCACGAGCGCAAAGTCACGACTCACGACACGGCCTTGCGACCAGCCACTTGCGAAGCCCACTTTCCACGCCGTATCGCCGACTTGCGCGGTAACTGCCTGCACTTGGTCCAGCACCGTGATCCGCTGATCGGGCTCAAGGTGTGCTAGTGCGACGTCCACGAGTCCCGTGAATGGAGCGACAAATGACACATGCGCGATACGCTGCCCGTTCGCATCCACCACTGCATCACACACGCTGTTTTCACCCCGCAACGCGAGTACGTGTCGGTTCGACAGTAGGTGTATGTTCCGGTCGCGTCCAACGAGGAACGCACCAAGCGTTCCGAGGCACTGGCATTGTGCGTGTCCGACGCCTTCGCCGACGACAGCTGGGGATCGCAGCAGTTGTACCATCGCGCTCCGTTCGGTGCGGATTGGAACGCCAAGCGTTTGTGTGAGCAACGCGTGCGCGAATGTCGCGTCGGAGCCGTCTGCAAGCCGGACGTGGAGCCGCACGATGCCGTCGTCGTCCAACACATTCCCAACGCCGACGACGCGGATCAAGCGCCCGCCAATCCGTCGCGGTCGCCCGAGATACTCACGCACCACGTGCGCATGTTCGCTGGTGTACATGCTGATCCTTCTGCCCGACGAGGGCGCGATGAGGGATTCGTTGAGTCCGTGTCTTATTGGTTGCTGTCCGTCTTGAGAACTGTCTACGCTTCAAGTCAACGACTCGACTGGCCAAACTCTCACTCGTCTGATCCACGCCGCACCGAAGCCATACCGAGGCCAAGACCCGCGAAGGCTGCCACGAGAATTCGCGCGCCCTCTCCCTGCTCGCGCCGGACGGCGACCTCGAAGGCGCGCTGGATTTCCTCAAGACGAGCCTCGAGCTGCGCGTTGCGAGCGCGCCACTGAGCGTTGGCTACAGTGGCCGTAGCTCGTCCGGATTGTTCCGCAGCGAGTTGCGCTTGGAGGGTGCTCATTCTGGCCTCAGCCTTTGCGAGATCTCCACCGAGCTTGGCGATGAGCGCGTCCTGGTGCGAGCGTTGTTCGACGTGGGACGCCGACTCTTGGCGGGCCTCGTCGCGCTCACGGAAGATGCGGGCGAGGGTCGCTTGAAGGCTAGTCGCCTCTGATTTTGTCCGCTCGACCTCGGCGTGCAGAGCTGCGTTTTCCTCGAGTAGACGCCGCGTCTGCGGGTCGACGTGGGACGAGCGCAGAAGCCCAATCAGTCCCTCAGTCGGTGCGAGAGCCTCGGGGGTGATCTCCAGCACTTTAGCGGCGAGACGCAGGTGCTCGCCGCGAAGGGGGCGCTTTCGCTTCAGGATGTGGGATAGACCCCCACTGGGGAGTCCAGTGCGACGTTCCAACTCGGCCCGGCTCATCTGGCGACTCTGAAGGAACGTGGCGAGCACTTCGCCGAACTTCGCGATATCGGCGTCGCAAAGCGATAGTTCCTTCGGGGGCCCGAGCTCCATAGGACGGACTCTAGCCGCCCTATCCCCGTGGTCAAGCGCCGTCAGCGACAAGCTCCCCTGACGAACACTGACGTGAATCACTGACGGCGTCAGAAGCGCACGGGTCGAAGTGTCTCTCGAGGCATCTCTGCCTAGCGCTTCATCTTGCGACTCAATTTGCTGATGGATGGACGTCATATGCGTGCGTGGCAGCGATTCTGACGCTCGATTTCATCGAGTCACATTGCACGCTTCGAAAACAAAGGGAATTGCAACAATCTCGAGCAGCGGCCCCAATGCGAGATCGCGGGCAGATGTTGTTGGCCACCAACACGCGCAGGAACCTGCCCGCTTGGGTGTCGGCCGTGCCATGTCGCACGTCTGGCCGCCACGGACGTGAGGCACCGCCGCGCGGAGATTTCCGTTGAAATCGAGAGGTCATCTCTCGCCGGATGTCGCACCCGTTTGGCGGACGCGTACCTGGCCTCTGCGACAGACACTGACCCTGACTTCAACGTCCCGCAACACAGGCCATTCGGCGTGCGACGAGGATCCGGCCCCGAGCGAACCAGCCGCTATCGATCGAGCGACTCATCCCACGCGATGCGGATGAACGCGCGAAGCGTCGCGTGCACGCGACAGGCGGTCGCGTTCGTGAGATCGAGCAAGTCTTCGAGGTCCTTGATCGAGAGGTCGAGCGTGTCCGCGTGCTCGAGGATGAAGAGCAAGTGCTCGCGGTACGAGCTCCGAGCGCTCAATCGGTACATACGCGTCATGGCCTCGCCTGCACGTGCATGCTTCTCGGGCGATTCGCTGACGCGCTCGGGGAAGGCTTGCATCAAGCGAGCGCGACGCGCCTCGTTCCTTCTCGCGTCGCGCAAGCGGCTCTTGGCGCGCATTAGCAGGTACCCCGCGAGCGAGCGGGGAATCGTAACGACGGCGTCGGGGCGCGCGAGGTCTTCGAGCAGAACCGTCACCGCATCGTGGATCGCGTCCTCGCGATCCTTCGTCGCGACGCCCGACTCCCTAAGCGATCCAAGCGCGACGAGGCGCGCCTCTCTCACAGAGTGCGCCCAACCACATTCGCACAGGATCGTGTCGGCGCCTGACCGCCCGACTCGACCCGGACATGGAGGCTGCCGCTCGTCTACACCCCCTTGACAAGCATCTGCGGACTTGAAAACGTGTGTCTGAAACAACGTCGGGGGGGTGGCCGGTGCGCGTGTGGGAGCACGCTCAGCGGGGGCGCCCGCGGAGTCGGTTGGTTTCATCTTGATCACTCCGTGTAAGTGGTCGGATTTGAGCCCGCTTCATCTGTGGCGCCTGGCAGGGCGTCGCAGAGCTCCGCGGAGCGCCTCTCGTCCGACTAGTGACGAGAGACGCATTCAGCTAAGCCCACCACCACCCTTGGGCGCCAACGCTCCCGCAATCCAGGTTATGTATTCTTGAAAACAAGCACATTGAATTGTTGGAGCCTTGGCTCTTTTCTCTCTCGCCGCGCACACCGATGCGCGGTTTTCTTTTCTGTCGGGGACGAGTGCCTATCGAACAAGAGTTCGAGTGAGCTCGGGCATCGACGTTGACTTGCTTGGAATTTTAGGAACACACATCGTGTCAACCAAAATCAAAAACCAATATTGGAATTTCAAACTACATTGAGGATGTTTGTGGTCTCTTCGGAGTGATTCGCGTACTGATCGTAGCGGGGAGTGTTGACGACGTTGGACCCTCTCGTGAACGATAACCCATGGGTCACGGACCAAGATTCAAACTAAAGCGCGAGGCGACCAGCCTCACAATCACTCGAACGAATGTCGATGGTTCGGTGACTGCCACCCCCAACACGACGAACAGCAAGACCGACCTTTACACGATTCTCTCGGTCGAACCCGAGCCGCCACCTAAGGGACTTGTTGAGCTCACTCCGCAAGTGGCTGGAGCGCTCGCGTTGCTTTTCGCATCTGCAAAGATCCACGGCAGCCAAATTGTGCCTGTTGTGGGCGCAGTCATCGACGCTGAATTTCCAGGGGTAGCGGCCACGCTTAAGGAGTATACGAAGTTGCTGAAAAGCTCGGTCGATTGGCCGACATCAGAGGACAAAAAAGCGGCGATAGACCTGAATACTGCCCCGGCGAAGCTCTTCCTGATAGGGGTAATTAGTGCCGGGGGCAGACCGTCATCGACGAATTTGCCAACTTCTTTTTTCGTTCGTGGAGTCCTACCGGAGGATATCGAATTCGAGCCGGCAATCCCTGCATTGTCTGCAAGTTGGAGCCAGTCGAAGCTCGCGTCTGCTGTGAGGTCTTGGATCGAGTCTGGACCTAAAACATCAACAAGTCCCGGCTCGAATTCCGAGCCGGAACTCGCTGCAGATTTCGACCAGAAGGACGTACGAGGATGGCGATCGGGCGATAGGATGGTCGTTGCGTTCGTGTCTGCAACGGACGATCAATGGTTGCGTGGTCAACAACTCGAGGCCCTGTCTGAGAGTGGTTCTTCAAGGGCCTCAATCAAAGCTCAAACGACGATGTGGGCCAGAGGAGAGCTCTTCCGGGCCCTACTCACATCGCACCGAATAGTATTGAACCGAGCGCATTGGATTCAATCCCTCGTACTCCAACAGTTGTACGATGGCGTTGCAACAGCAATCGAACCTGATGTGCCGACCAAACACCGTGCGTTGCTCGCGCTAATCAAGGATAGTGTGCTGTCGATTTTTTTGATGTCCTACGAAACGGACTTGCTTGATCGGCTTGCGGGACAGAACCTCGCCGAGGCGCAGTCAGTATGGAAGTCGTTTCTTGATCGCCAGGGCGCACGTGCATACTCGCCGAGAGTTGTTCGCTTCTCCAGGGACAAGGTCGCATGCGAACGGATGCAGCGAATTTTTCTGTCAAACCGATTTCATGAGGAGAGCATGCGCACCCGAGCAAACTGGAATGAACTGCTCGATAACTATCAGCATCGGATCAAGCGGCGGAATGAGGTCGACCGATCGGATGAATCTGCGTTTCTCGCTCAATGGGATAAGTTGCTGGCAATCGGTACAGGCACATACACGCGTTCCCGCTTGTACACCGAACTATTCATCGGTTCGGAAGCAACTGATCGGCATATCGTGTGGGGCTCTATTGCGACGACTTTCGGATCAGCAAGGCCGCTGGTGCGCTTCTGCAAAGAAGTGCTCGATGTTGTTTACAACACAGCGCTGCCTGATTGCCTCGGCCTCAACTACGTGAGCTCCTACGACTCGATCGCGCGGCCTGTGCACGACTACTTCCTCGGCCCCGGAACAGCGCGTGGTCAATCTTTCAGCCTTGTTGGTCTCGTTGCCGACGTTGCTCGCACGTTTTCGGACAACGATCGGAGGTACAAGTCGAACGAATGGCCGGCGCTCTCGAGCTTTGCCGTGCTTTCTCTCGCGAACGTCTGCGCGCTCAGGGAGTCTGCTGAGCACTTGAACGTGAGAGACGCACTGTTCGACCTCCTCAATGGCGGCAGTGCATACTCTGCTGGCGTTCAACGCCTATACCTGCATTATTGCGAGCTTGTGCGCTTGGCGACAAGCATGACGTCAAGCAGAGAGCCATGGTGTCCAATTCTCCGCTTCGAGTTGCGGCTGGGAACTCTTGTCATCCAGCTCGACTGGATCGAGACCGCGGGAAAGGTTGGGACCTACCTGCGCAGCAACGGCGTGCCTGTCGATCAGCTCAACAACGAAGATCTCATGGCGGCGCGCGCCCGCGTCGTTGTGGCCGACCGCAGCAGTAGCGACGATCAACGTGATATTTGGCTCGGAATCGACTTGTTCGTTGGACAGACCATGGAGGCAAAGACTGTGTACTCCGCGCTTTGTGACGCGGTAAACACTCGCGGCGATTTGCTCGTTGGAATAGAAGAGCGCCTCGATCCGGCTACTGTCAATCAAGAGGTATCGCAGTGAACAATCGGGACAACACGAGCTCATCGCGCCGAGCGGCACGATACAAAGAACTACTCGAGTCACAAACCTCAACACTTCGCGATCCAGCCGGCTATACAATCCTGACGGAGGCGAAGGAGATTCGCGCGGTCGAGGAGGCCGCGCGAACGCGCCTCGCGGCCCGTGGGCAACCTATCGAGTGGGCGGAGGTCGGCATCGTCTTCGAGGACCAATACATCCAGGTGATTCGAGATGCGGTCGAGTTTCCGAACGGCAAGCGCGGCACGTACATCCGCATCGCGAGCCGCTCGAATGGCGCTGTCGGCGCAGCGATCCTACCGATTTCGAGCGCGGGCGCGGGCCTCGTCCGGCACTTTCGACACGCGACGCGCTCGTGGCATCTCGAGGTGCCTCGCGGCATGGCGGAGACAGGCGAAGCGATTGAAGCGACGGCCGCGCGTGAACTCGCAGAAGAGACAGGCTGGCGCCCAGCTCGCGTCGAGCCACTCGGACCGGTCTTCCCTGACAACGGCATCTTGGCGGACCGCGTCGAACTCTTTCTCGCTGAGGTGCACGCACCGAGCGTGGCGACCGAGCGCGACGAAGCGATCGCGTCGATCGTCATCGTGCCGATCCCTGAGCTCGAGCGGATGATCGCCGAAAGCGAGATCACCGACAGCTTCACGATCGCGGCGTTTGCCAGAGCGCGTTTACGTGGCCGCGTCTAGCGCAGTGCGGGATTGGAGCTTGGTCCAAGTGAGGCGTTCCGCCAGACCCCGCGTCAGATATGCAGAACGCCTCCACGCACCTCTTCGCGTGTCAGCACGCCCCCGAGACCGTCGTCTTCGAGAGCGAACACCATGAGAAGCACGTCGTACACGCTCGTCACAGGCAGCGTCCACGCGGACATTGGCAAGGGCACGGTGGCTGCACTCCTCGCGCGAGCGAGGGCGAAACGCGGTGAGCGCATCTTGTATGTGAAGATCGACCCCTGCCTGCAAGGGCCGATCGACCAGATGCCATCGAGCGCGTTCGGTGAGGTCGTTCGAACCGTGTCCGGCCACTCGATCGACGTCGACGTCGCGCGTGCGCAATTCCTCGTACCGGGCTTCGTTGCGACCGACGCGCATCAACGCTCGCTCGGGCGCTCGCTGTCGGGCGCGCTGGTTGCGTGGCACGAGGCGCACGCGCCGGCCCCACGCCTCCTCGACGGGCTAGCGAGCCTTGTCCGGTTCGAGGATGCCTCGTCGACGATCGTCGAAGTTGGCGGCAGCGCAGGTGAGCCCGAACACGCACTCGTGCTCGACGCACTTCGTCGTCACGTCGGCCCTCCGTCGCTGCATGTGCACGTCACGGGGCTCTTGCATGCGCTTGGTGGCAGGCCGACGTCCAAGCCTGCGCAGGTCGCCCTCCACGCGCTTTCTCTCGTCCCAGACGTGCTTCTCGCACGAGGCGATCGCCGCGCGCTCGCCTCCCTCGCTGGGTGCATCCCTGTCCAGACGCATGTCGTGAGTGTCGATGAAGACAGGCACGCGCCCGAGCGAGCGATGGCGCAAGCACTCGTGGAGGCGCGATTGTTCGACTTCGACGTAGACGATGAGTTTCCGCGGGGCCGAACGCTGGATGAAGTCGCAATCGTTGGTGCGGAGTCCGACGAGAGCGTCGCGAGCCTGCTCTTGCGATTGAGGCTCTGGTCGAGAGGTCGCCTGCGCCCACGCCTCGGGCCTGTACGGGCGAACACGATCGCGGTCGTCGCGCTCGGCAAGAACGCTGAACTCACCCACGGTCTGCCAACCTTTGTGCTCGACAATCGGGCGTGTGACTGCGAGCAGAGGCCCGACTGGGTGGGAACGTATGACGAGCCCGAAGGCGCGCTGGCGGCGTGGGTTGCAGAGCGATGCGCGACGCACGAAGACGTTCAACGAACGCCATCTTCGCCGTATGTCGTGCCCGAGTTCGCGGCGCGCTACCTCGCCGCGAGCGAGGGCGGGAGTCTGCGCGATCACGCGATCCTCGACGAGCATGTCCGCCGAGCGATGGGGGATGTGCGAGGGCGTCACATCCTCGACCTCGGGTGCGGCTCCGGGCGATGGAGTGAGCGGCTGACAGACGAGGGCGCGTCGGTCGTCGGTGTCGAGCCCGCGCGCCCCATGCTCGCCCGTGCGCGGACGCGGCTCAGCGAGCGAGTTCGCTTCGTCGAAGCGGACGCTGAGAGCTATGTGCCCGACGCGATCTTCGACGGCGTGCTCGCGTCGATGTCGCTCGACCATGTCGAGTCGCTCTTGGTCGTGCTCGAGCGACTGCACGCGTGCTTGACGCCAGGTGGCTGGTTGATCGTGACGACCGAGCATCCGTTGCGCACGGCGTCGCGCGACGGGCTGCGCTGGACAGACGAAGCCGAAGGGCGGTCGGCACGCGTGCGCGACTATGGCGCACCAGGGTGGCGCGCATTCACTTGGTTCGATCGCCCCGAGGTTGTGTCTGTATTTCACCGCACGTTCGGGCAGTGGGTGCAGCTCCTTCGGGACGCAGGGTTCGACCTCGTTGAAGTGTGCGAGCCCGTGAGCTCGGACCCTCGCGACGGTGGGAATCCGCGGTTTTGGATGTTGCACGCGCAGACTCTCGCCTTCGACGGCTCGTAGCGGGAGGACTGCAAATGCGCGCCGTTGAATACAGGGGCGTTGAGCGAAGTCATACGCGACACAAGACCAGGGGCGTTCGATGAGTCAGACCATCAAGCAGCTCGCGGACGAGCTTCAGATCAGCGTCTCGTCGGTCAAGAACGCCTTGCGCAAGGCCACGCGTGATGGCGCTCTACCAGACCGGAGCTACGCGAGCGCCGATGCAAGCCTCGACAAGGTCGAGTGCGACTGCGTGCGAAGTGCCCTCGAACGCGGCGAGATCGAACGACGCGGACGAATTCAGGACGTCGAGACGGCTCCGTCACCGGAGGAACGCTCGATCGATGCGAGCGATGTCGCCGCGTTGCCACCTCCGCCGTGGCGCGCGATCGAATCCGTGGGGGCTACGCCTCACGACGCTCCGCTCATGCGCCGTGTGTTTGTGCACGAGGAAGTTCTCGAATTTCTCTCGGGCAAGGATGCGACGCTAGCGCTCCGCAAGGCGTACACGCATCGCCTCCGACAACTTCACGCCCATGGAACGACCACGCGTAGCAAGGGCGTGAAGGGGGCGAACCGTGGCTGGACGCGTGTGCCTCTCGGCGGCAATTCCGGCTTTCACTACTACCTCTGGCTCGCGTCATATGGCGATGCGCTGGGAGGTCAGGATGCTCGCGCGACGTACCGAAGCTTTCCCGAACACTCTGTGTTTCTGCGTGCGATTCGACATCACGACGACACGGACGAGCACGTCCTCAAGCTCGATCGAGCGACTGAGTACACTGAGCTTGGCCCCGAGCGCGCGTTCGCAACGACCGACGAGGATGGTGCCGCCGATCCATACACGCCCGAACAACGCGCAGCGCTCGACGACCGATCGAGCGTGCGGGTGTTGCGTGGCCACCCGGGAGCAGGCAAGACGATCACGCTTTGCGCCGCAGCGGAGTCGTTGGAAGGGCGTGTGCTCTACCTCTCCTTCAGCTCCGAGCTCGTGCGCACTGCACGCGAGTGGATTCAGGTTGCGACGCGTGGGGCGATCGAGCTCGAAGCCGTAGCCTGGGATGACTTTCTCGATTGGTTCGATCCGAATGGACGCCATAAGGTGCGCCCGATGCGCGAGCAGATCGAGCGACTCGAAGCCTTGCTTCAGCCGTCGGCCGCACAGCTCGGTCCTTGGAGCAGTGATGGTCGAGTGCTCGGCGCCGAGCTCTATGCTGAATTACACGCGCATCGCTTCGGAGCTGTGCTCCCCGTTGGCTTTCGAAACTGTCCTCCCTGTGGAGGCGATCGCCTCTCCGACGCGACGTATCGCGCGCTTCGAGAGAATCCTCTGGGGCCGCGCGCGGTGGATGGCGCGATCAAGGCCGCGGCGAAGCTCGATGAGGTCACCGCGCGAGAGCTCTTCCCGGCGCCGACGCGCGCCTCGACGCTTGCCGCGCGGTTCGTTTCGGGCGGTGTGGATCTTGATCGACGCGAGTGGACGTATGACTGGATCCTCGTCGATGAGCTGCAAGACCTCACACTCGCGGAGCAGTGGTTGCTCATCGATATCCTTGCCCGGATGGGCGCGAAGACCACGCACCGCCCCGGTATCGTTGTCGCGGGCGACGAAGCGCAGACCGTCCGGTTCACCGCGTTCGAATGGGGACCGTTCGGCGACTTGCTCAGCTCTCGTCTCGCCGTGACGAAAGGAAAGGAACGAGGTGAGCACGAACTGCTCGCCAACCTGCGCGCCCCTCGGGACCTCGCGCTGTTTCTCGAGGGTATGCGTCGCGATCTCTACCATCGCCTGTACAAACAGCAGCGTCCGAGAGGACGCCTCGAGAGCGAGGCAGGGGACAGCACGGTGGGGCGAATCGTGCTCACGGAGATGCCTGATGACGCGGCACTCGAGCGGGTGTTTCAAGCGTTCGCCTCGGCGAAAGGTACGGCGGCCTTGCTCTTCCCCGGCGTCGTTGTCCCCGAACGCTACACGAAGCTCGCCGAAAAGCACGACATGGTCCTTTGGACCAGCGTGACGGCGAAGGGGCTCGAGTTTCGCGTGGTGGGTGTGCTCGATGTGTCGGACGCGCTCGAACAAATCGACCGCCTCACAGACTCTGCACGACGTGATCGGTTCTCGGGCGAGCGAGCGCGGGCTGCCGTCGATCAGCTCATGGTTGCGACCTCTCGAAGCGCGGAAACGTTGGTGTTGCTCTCGGACCGCTGGCGGCTCGACCGCGTCGGGCGGATCGATCAATGGCGCCGCGACGACGATCCCGATCAGGACGTGACGGGCGTCTTTTCGCTCGACGATCTCGCAGAGTTGCTCGACGCAGATGCGTCGGACGCTCGCAGCAAGGTCACCGCGCTCATTGCGCAAAGCGAGCGCGCGGCGCAGCAAGATGAGCGCGAAGACGCTGAGCGCCTCGCACGAAGCGCATGCAGCCTCCTCGGGCCTGCCGGTCGACCCGGTGCCGCGGGGCCGGAACTGCGCGCGCATGCGCGGCGCACATGGGCAAGAGCGCTCGCAGTATTAGTGTTTGAAAGCCGCGATGCGTTCGTCAGAAGCGCTGACCCACTGGAGCGAGCGTCGCGGCTCTTTCGTGAAGCTGGGAATCGCGACATGGCGCAACTCGTTGGGCGCTTCGCTCGGCTGTACAGCGAACCGTTCAAAGGCGCTGATGTCGCTGAAGCTCTTGGCGTCGTTGCTCGTAGTCTTGCGGAAGAGCAAAGCGACGAGCCGCGTGTTCGACGCAGCGCAACGATCGCGCTTTCATCGATCGTAGCCGGCTGGGCTGCGGGCACAGACTTGCCGTCGAACCTCAACACGAGGCTCGCCGCGCTGCGGGCCCTTGTCGAACTCGAAGAGCGCGCACTGATCCAGCGCGAGAGCTTCGCGCTCGCCCGCGAACAGATCGCGCAACGCATGGTCGAAGAGACGCTGCGCGCCAACGGGCAGGGATACGATGACCTCCGTCCGTTTGTGCGTGATGAGCGTGTCGCACAGCGGTTCGATGCCCGCGAGGCTGAGCGGCGCGAAGATTGGCAGCGTGCGGCTCTGCTTTGGGAGCGCATCGGTAGCGCGCTCGACGTCGTGCGTTGCCTGCGAAAGCACGGAAGCGCTCGTGAAGCAGCGGACGTTGCGGAGCGAAACCATCTGCCACAGGCTGATTTCTTGCGTTGGTATTCAAGTCTGACAGCGCTGCTCAGCGCGCCTCCTGACGGCGCGCTCGAACCTGAAGAGCGGGCGCGACTCGTGGCCGCGTTGGGAGGCGCGATCGGCGCAGAGCTCACGCTGCGCGACGGAAAGATCCGCAGGAAGCGGGGTGGTTCGTGAGGGGGGGGGTACGACCAGCGCGCGTCGCAGGAGCTGCTGCGACGAGTTAGAGGGTGTTGGAGTGGGATTTCGGCCTTTTGCTGCAGATCTGCATCGCCCATCTGCGTCAGCGCTTCTAGCGGTGATTGCAATCACCCTGCTATTGCTGCGAATCGCTTCCTTGCTGGACTCGCAGCTCCTTGCAAAAGTCACGAACTTCCACTCCAACACCCTCTTAGGCGAAACGTCGGGCGCATCCGCGTGCCCGCTTGTTGGCGCGAAGACCGCCGTGGATCGCTTGTGCGAAAAACGCGCAGGAACGCTTGCGCTTCGCGTACGGCGGACGCAATGCACGAGAATGAGCGATTCAACTGGTCGCGGGGTTCGCGTGCTCGTTCTCGCACTCTTCGTGGCAGGCGGGCTCTATCGTCTGCGCGCAAACGTGCGAGAGACCCATGAGGTCTGGGGCCAAGCGAGCGCGTTGACGCACGCGCAGCTTGGCGGCAGAGCAGTCACGCAAGCCATCGCCCGCGTTGCGCGTGTCGAAGACGAAGGCATGAAGCGTGAGCTTCAATCGCTCGCTCGGGAGACGAACGCCGAAATGCAAGCCGAGGCGTTGATTGCGCTCGCGCGTCGTGCGAACCAGCGGGGAAACGTGCGCCTTGCGGCGACCTGTGCCTTCGCGGTCGCGAAAGCCAGCAACAGCCCGCTCAGTTCGGCGCGACGCGCCCGGGAGCTGTTTCTCGAACTCTCCGGCGAACACCGCGGGATCGAGCAAACGTTCCGCGCGTTCGCGTGGTGATCGAGGTCGAACGTCGCGCGAATGTGCTCGGAGCGCCCCATCGAGCACAGCGGTACGGGTTGATCTCAGGCGGCGATGGTGCTCGATCACGGTCGAAGCTTTCGGCACAACGCGTCGGCGCCAACAGAATCTCCTCGACGTTCGTGCGAGGGATCCTGGCCTTTCTGCCTCTCTCTCGTTCACCCGCAGGACGCGCTTGTTGCGTCCATGTCGTGATGGGCGCAAGGGGGATCGGTCGCGGAAGTTTCGCGTGATTCTGCTGCGGCGGTAGCGGCGGGGGTGGGCTGTTGCGGCACGATGTCCGTCGTCAACGGCGAAGACCGCGCGGCCAGAAGCTCATCGGGAATGGTCGTTGCGAGGCGGCGCACAGCCTCGCGTCGCTGCGTGTCGATGAGACTGATGTAGCCACGAGTCGTGTTGAGGTCGGTGTGGCGCAGGAGGCCAGCAACGTTTATGAGATCAGTGCCCAGATAGAGCGCGAGAGTCGCTGCGCTGTGGCGCATCGTGTGGGGCGTGATTTTCTTCGCGGTCCTCATCGCGACGCGGAGTCGAACGAAGAGCTGCTGAACCGCACGCACCGAAAGCCGTCGTCCTGAGTGCGAGAGAAAGAGCGCGCGTTCGTCGTTGATCTTCCAGCACGCTCGATCGTCGATCCACGCTCTCACGAGCGCAAGCGCGCTCGAATCAAGAGGGATGTCGTGGACGGTGCTGCCCTTTCCTTTCACAGCGAGCAAGGTCTTCGACGCGTCATCGATCTGCTCGATGTTGAGGGCTACGAGTTCGTGGACGCGGAGCGCAGACTGAGACAGCAGCGCGAGGATCGCGAGGTCGCGCCGTCGGAGTGATGGCCGCGCGATCCGTGCCGCCGTCGTGAACAGGGTGCGCATCTCGTCGATCGTAAGTACGGCGGGATCGCGCGAGGGCTCATGCGCGAACTCGATGTCTGCCGTTGGATCCTCGGTCCATCCAAGCTCACGCACGCCGAAGGCAGCGAAAGCACGCAGGGCTGAGAGAGCTTGATTTCGGCTCGTCGCTACGCGACGCGTGCCATCATGCCGAGGGCGCCCGATGAAGGACTCGATCTCGCTGACGCTCGGCGGCGCGGTCGAAACAGGGTCCTTCTTGTGCGCGGCAAAGCTCGAGGCGATCTCGAGGTACGTGTCGATAGTGCGAGCGCTTTGGAAGCGGGCAGTGAGGTATTTCTCGAACGAAGGCAGGCTGTCACGCATAGGCGAGGCGAGGACAGCGCGTAGCATACGCCTTCCGCAATGGGGCTGACGAGGGTGCCGCGCGCTGATGACCTCGCGCAACTTCGCCCATCACGACATGGGCGCAGTATCGGCACCTCGAACACCAGCCAGAAGATCACGCAAAGCACCGCAGAAAACCTGCGGCGTTGTCGTTCCTGATGCCGCTGCGATCCAGCGCTCGGCGGGCGAGCGCAGCGTGATCGAGCAGCCCTCGCGGAGCCAGCGCACCATGTCCTTCCTCGACAACGTTCACGCCCTTCTCAAACGCGTGCTGCCTTTCACATTCGCTCTCTTTGCGATCGCCGCCTGCGCCTCGCCGCCGGTCGCCACAGATGGGGGAGCGGACGGAGTAGCCATGGACGCGATCACCTCCGACGTCAGCGGGTCCGACGGTTTTGCGATGGACAACTCAAGTGGCTGTTCTTCGGATTGCAACGACAACGTCGACTGCACCGACGACACCTGTATGAACGGAGTTTGCGTGCATACGCCCGTTCCCGCGCGTTGTACCGCAGGATCCTCGTGCGACGTGCGCATGGGTTGTCGGATGGGTCGACCATGCGCAGGACCGAGCGACTGTGCAGATATGGACCCCTGCACGACGAACGAGCGCTGCGACAGCGCTTCGCGCACCTGCCTCTTCGATCCGCTCGATGGCGATCGCGATGGCATTCCTCCGCGCGTATGCGGCGGGGGAGACTGCGACGATTCGAACGCGAACGTGAAGCCGGGCGCGCTGGAATTGTGCAACGGCATTGACGACAACTGCGACGGCTCTGTGGACGAACTGCTGGGCTCCAGCGGTCACGAGAACTGTCTTCGACGCGCTTGTGTTGCTGGCCGATGCACGGACACCTGTCTCGCTGCATACGCGAGCTGCGGGACTCCGAGTTCGCCGTACTGCGCTGATCTTCAGACGGACTCGGCGCACTGCGGTCGCTGTGGCAACGCGTGCCCGTCCGGCGGTCGATGCAATGCCGGCCGTTGCGAGTGTCCATCTGGCGCGACGCTCTGTTCGGCCTCGGGGAGGGCGTACTGTGCGCGGCTGGACTCGGATTCGACGAACTGCGGAGCGTGCGGCATGTCATGCGGTGGGGCCGCAGGCATGGTGTGTACGATGGGGCGCTGCGCGTGCGCTGCAGGCAACTCGCTTTGTGGCGGACGCTGCACCAACCTCGCGACCGATCGCAACAATTGCGGTGCGTGCGGCATGGTGTGCACGGGGACGCAGTATTGCTCGGCTGGGGTGTGCGCGCCGCTCGTGTGCGCGTACGGTGAGATCGCGTGCAACGGCGAGTGCTTCGATCCGATGGGCTCATGGGAGCACTGCGGCGGTTGCGGTCGGATGTGTCCTGCCGGCCGTCCCGGCGAGACGTACACGTTTTGCGACGAAGGGGGTTGCCTCACCTCGCTTGTTGGGCAGAGAGCGCGGTGTTCGTCCGGGAAGTATCCGTGTGAGGGCTCTCGTGGCGTCGAGTGCGTTGACGGCCAAACAAACTCTCACCACTGTGGGAGTTGCAACTTCCGCTGCAGTCCAGGTCAGGTGTGCACTGCGGCGCGTTGCGTTGCTGCGCCGGTTGGGTGCTCGGCAGGGCAGATGCTCTGCTCTGGAACCTGCATCGACACGCAGACGAATGTCGAAAACTGCGGCGGCTGCGGCATCCGCTGTAACTGCTGCGGCTCCACTGCTGGCACGTGTGTTGCGGGGAACTGCCAGTACTCGAGCTGCCCGATGGCGCAGGTGGTGTGCAGCGGCGCGATGACGTGTACGTTCTCAGATCCGCGTAACTGCGGCGCGTGCGGCCGCGCGTGCATGTCCGGACAGACCTGCAGCCGGGGAGCCTGCCTGTGAGCGCGCCTTTCAACAGTCCCTCGGGAGTTCGACGGCGCCGGGGTCTTCGCGTGTCTTGGGTGCAGGCGGCGTGGTCGCGGTGTGGGCGAGATCAGCGTTGTCGCGAAGGCGCGGACTGACTGCTCAGCGAGCACGAGTGGAGGGCGCGGGCTGATTCGACGCGCTCTTCCGCGAGCGTCCGACGAGGGAAGGGCTCGTTTGCCAAAGACGCGACCGACGGTCGATCGAGGGCGGCGTGTCGTGCGTGTCGCGCGAGCAGGGAAGGTACAGCTCGCCACGTCGATCGCTCGGAGCGCGTGGTTATCGCGGTCGTGGGTTGGTTCAGCGTGTGGGGCACTGATAGGTCCAGTTGTCGGGGAAGACCTCGGCGATCAAGTCGTATAGCGCTCGGTCATATACACGCAGTTCGTCGCGCGTATTGACGTGATTGTGCACGCCGTCCGGTGGTGTAGCTTCGCGGTTCGCGTTGTAGAAGGACTGCACCCCTTCGGCCCAATACTCTTCGATGTTCCTCGCCTCCGCCGCAGCTGGGTTGGCGTCTGTTGCGGCCGTCGCGTAGGTGTTGGTCCAAAGGTTCGCGCGCCTCGCGGCGCGGTAGGCGCGCTGCAGCGCGGCGACGAAGCGAGGGTCGTACGGAGCGATCGCCAGCAGGTGAATCGTGTGTGCGAACTCATGAATGAAGATGCTCTCCCCCGGATATCGAACGTCTCCCTCACATAGCAGGTTCTCTTCTGCACCCGAAGACGCCGGTCGCGCAGCAGTCGCTGCGAGGCCCCGAGCGCGCGCGTTCCAGTCGGTTGGAGGATAGACCCTGTTTAGGTCCGAGTGCTCGGGGATGTCTGTTGTGTGCTCGTTGCGCGCCATGATCGCGACGCGAACGCGCGCGGCCACCAAGCGCTGCGCGTACTCTGGATGGCGCGCGAGCATCAGTCGCACCAACCTTGCCGCCTCTCGCAACGCGCGCGGAGAAACGTGCTGAGATCCCACAACAGGGATTCCCATCACGTCGAGGTGCTGTCGATAGAACGGATCGAGGCGGAGGCTCGCTGGCGGTGGCGGCAGGCGTTCGGCGGGGCACTGAGAGCGCTCTACGTTCCACTCGACGCGAGGGCTGGTGATCACGACGCGCGACACGCATTGCCCGGCCGCGTCGGTGAGCACCCAGCGGTGATCCATCCAGGTCTGCTGCTCGACCTGGTCGACCGGGTCGATCGTCCTGTAGGTGACGCGAGCGTTCGCGAAGTCGATCCACCGAAGCGTGAGCGGTGTCGCGCAGGGGTTGGTGATGACGAGGATAGCCTCCGTTCGAGTCCCCGGCGAAGCCTCGTCGTTCGCGCTGCACGGGAGTGTAGGGGATCGCGGCCTTGGTGCCTGTGGCATCGGCGTCTCCGAGCGGCTCGCGCCGCTGCACTGCGCGCTAGCGCCAACGAGCGCGAGCATGGCGGCGAGGCTCCTCCAACGCGTTCTCATCGCGAATGACGATACCAGACGCCAAGCGCGACCCGCCGCGGCAAGCCAAGCTCGATTGATGCGTCCCGCGTCCGTCTGCCCTGTACGCGAACGACGGTGTGGCTGTGAACCATTCGTTGCGCATGCGCGTGGAGCAGACGCATCACACGAGCGTGCGGTTGCGCGGAGACTCGCGCTGTCTATCGTGCCTCGTATTGCTCGACGGTTTCCCAGCACCAACCGGTCCGCGCATCTGCGCGGAGTCGTTCGACTGTCACCTCGTTGTTGTATGGCGCACCGTCTTCGACGCGCATTCGTGACAGCCAGACGCGTAAAGCTCCAGCTTCGACTTTGAGATCGTCTGTCTGCCCTTGGCGAATCGTCGGAGTGCGTTGAAGTTGGGCGAGGGTGTATCGGCGCAGCATAGAGGGATGGTCCGTTGCAGGCTGCCGTGAATACGCGCTCGAACTGTCGCGAAGCGACAACGTGCAAGGAGTAATATGCGAATAAGTGTATGTTATTGTTTGGAATTTGGTCAATGCCTGGGACGATGTTGAGCCTGCTTCGTTGCGCGTGGCGGGCCAACGCCAAACGCACAACGCGGTGTGATGGCGAATCAATATGGGAACAGAAAGCTGGTTGCTCCGGTGCTCACTTGGTGCCCATTCTAGTGAGAATTAGAGAAACTTCCTGCATCCTCGGGATTCATGACTTGTTCGAGAGAAGCGCTGTCGTTAGCGCCAATTCGTGTCTGACGGCGTCTGACCGCTTCTCGAAAATTCAGCTCTCTCTAGGTTCAATCCCCACCGGTCCCACCAAGAATAAGATCACGCGCAACGTGGTCTTTTTCTGTTGATTGAGCGCCGAATTGGCGATTGCCCGACAGCGCCACAGAAACGCGCGTGAGGTCGCTGATGCCCATCTGGTGCCCACTATTGCTCGAGTCGAGTTGGTCGACGTACGGATCGAGCAAGCTAGGCCCGATGTGCGTGTACCGTTGCGTGACGTCAATCGTGGCGTGCCCGAGCAACTCCTTGATCACGAATAGTGGTGTGCCTCGCCGGGCGAGTTCTGATGCGAACGAGTGCCGCAGCGTGTGCCAGCCGATGCGCCGGAGTCCGGCCCGCGCGCACGCTGCGTGCAGCGGCTTTCGAGCGCTATCATCGCGAAGCAGAGCGCCGCGTGCTCCGCAGAAGACAAATGGCCCCCGACGAGGAAGCGCGGAGAGCGCATCCGCCGTGTCGCGCGTGAGGCGCACCGACCGTTCTCTGTTCGACTTCGTGCTGCCGAGGTGTCCGCGTACGAGGTTCCGCTTGACGACCACCCGACGGGTGTCGAAGTCGACGCAGTCCCACTGGAGCCCGGCGATCTCGCCCAGCCGGAGGCCTGTTCGAGCGGCGAGCAGGACAGCCGTGCGCCACTTGCCCGCCTCGGTCGCGGCGACAAGTCGCTCGATCTCTCCCTCGGTGAGGTAGTCGGTTTCAGGCGGAGCGGCCGAGAGGTGCTCGATCGGAGGCACGCGATCGAGCAGTTCCCAATCACGCGCTTTGCGCAGGCATTTCCCCAAGACGATCAGGTGGTTGTTGATGGTCTTCGCACTGAGGTGCTTCGCTTGTTGCAAGCGCGTGAACTCTTCGATGACGGTCACCTTGATCGAGTCGAGGCGAAGTCGACCAAAAAACGGGACGAGGTGGCAGCGGAGAATCGACTGTTTGGTTCTCTGCTCGCTCCACTTGTTTCGTCGCGTGACGTAGTCGTGCATCCATTGCTGGGAGAACGCCCCGAACGTGGGCGTCTCTTTCTCTCCCTGTGGTTCTCGACCGAGGCGATCGTCAAGCGATCCGCGTTTGGCATATTCCGTCCGGAGGATGGCTTCATAGTCGCGAGCTGCGTCTTTCGTCTGATGCGGGCTCTTGATGCGTCGCCGGGTGCCCCCGAGACGAAGGTCGATCCACCAGCTACCCTTGATCTTTCGGATCGCCATAGTGGTCGGGGGAGCGCACCGCGGTACGGCGAGCTCGTACAAAGGACTGAAGATCGCGCGGATCGAACTGCAGTTTTCGGCAGAAACGATGGACCGGAACGAGCCCGCGCTGAACGAGCCTGTGTAGCGTCGAGATCGAAAGCCCGAGCCACGCAGCCGCTTGAGCGCGCGTAAGGAACTGCGCGCAGACGACGGTCTGTGCAGTATGTTGATTCATAGGTTGTGAAGGAGCACCGAGAGCAACCGTTGCCCCGTCTTTCGACGAGGGAATGAGCATAGACATAGTGGGCAGAATGAAGTGAGTTCGTAAAGTAGGGGACACCCACATCGTGTCTCGAAGTGTCTCCTTTGCCGAGCGGGCTACATGTAAAACGACCGGATTCCCTGTGGAAAACGGTCGTTTCGTGATGTGTGGATAACTTCGGGGAGATTGAAGCGCAAAGCCCCCTCCGCGACTTCGCTTACTTCCCATATCATGCAAAGGCTCATTCACCTGCGCCCGTCGGTCTCGGCTTGAATTCAAGACCGACGGAGCGCATTATTGCTCACCGTCTTTCGACAGTGGCGTTCATACTTTAGGAATAGTTGAACTCCGCCGTCAAGGGCAGGTGAGTCGGCCCTTGTATGACCGACATACGTCCCCGCACTCGCGCTGGACTCGTTCTCTGTTTTGTTTTCGATACTCGATACGCTGGATATGCGGCGCTCGATGGCTTCGGCCTCGCTCCTTCTGGCTTCCGAAGCACGACCGTCAAGCAGCTCACCGCGACGCGGCGCCGAGACTCGTTGGTGCTGAAGCTGCGCGACACGATCGAGCGATTCTCCCCGGCGCGACTGGTACTCGGTGTCTCGCGTCGCGCTCGTCGTTTCGCTCGTTCGTTTCTCACGCGTGCTCGTGCACTCGCGTCGCGACTTGGCCTGCCCGTTATCGAGCGTGACGCAAGCTCGAGCGCGAGGCTCCTCCTCGGTGATTCGCACTCCCGCCGCGGAGCTCTTGGACGCACGCTCGTGGATCAGTTCCGCCTCGCCGATGCGCTTCCGAGGCGCGGGCGTGGGGCTGTTGATCTCGAACGACGCATCGCCCGACGAGGCGAGCGAACTCGGTGTCATCGTGCTGCGTGGCAAGCCGCCGCGCTCGCGCTTCTCGAACTCACGGAGCAGCGTCCTTTCGCGGCCGGTGCGCTCGTTCGCGAAGGCGCTCGCCTCGCGCCTGCGTACAAGAAGCGGCTCACTGAGGCCGCCAACCGCGTCACCGTATGAACTTGCTGCACTGCCTCGTGCTCCGTCGTCGTGCGCTTTTGCTCGCGCTTCGTCTGCTCGACCCGATCTCGCTCAAGCTCCTGGTCGCGCTCGCGCTGCGAGCTGACCCACGGACGGGTCGAGATTGGCTCCGCATCGAAACGATCGCCGAAGACCTGCGATTGCTCGAAGAGCAAGTCGCGCAGTCGCTCGAGCGCTTGCGCTCCCTCGGCTTCCTGGAGCAGATCCCGACGCACGGCGCATGGCGCGCGTCGGTCGAACTCGGTGCCGTGCTCGTGCGAGAGCCGAGACCGCCCGAGAACCTGCCGCTCGCGCCCGTATGACCCCAGCTCGTCTTGATCTCGTGCTCGTGATCGAGGCGGGTTCGTTTCGTCGCCCAGTGCTGCTCGCAGACGTTGCGTGCGCGCTCGGCCTACCGACACACGACCTTCGCTCGGCACTGCTCGGGTTGCTTCGAGTTGCCTTTCCCTGCGCTCCCTCATTGGCTCTTTCGGGGGAACCTACGGAGGGGGTCCGCTCCGAAGCGATTGTTCGGTCGGAACGGAAAGAGATATTAAACCCCGAACGTTCGAGCGTTCGAACCGGGACCACGCGCCCGCGCGAGCAACCGCGCCTCCCTGTGCACGACGGCTGCGTGCCCATGCTCATCGAGTTGCTCGGTGACCCAAACGGTGAGCGCGCGCTTCGTGCGCTCGTCGCGAAGCACCCACGCACGATCATCGAGCAGGCCCTTCAGCGCACGCTCGCTGTGCCCGAGTCGCGCATCACCCGAAGCCGGGCTGCGTACTTCACGGCGCTCGTGCGCGCGCTCGACTCTCACTCGCAACCTCAACGCCCTTATGACACTCACCCTTCGTCCGCCAAGACGTGATCCACGACCGCTCGTCGTACGGTCGAGCGGAGCGACCCTCGCATATGCTGCGGTCGACGCCTGGGAGCTGCGCGGCCACGGTGTACTCTGCGAGACACGCCTACGCGATCTCACGCTCGCGCTTCGACGACTCGTCTTGCAGATCAAACCCACGACGATCATCGCTGCGATCGACACAGCGTCACCCAGGCGCATCACGCGTGCGCTTTCGAAGGTCGCCGCCCTCTCGCGGGTCCAGCTCGTCCAGCTCGGCGCAACGACAACGTCGGCGCTCTTGCGTGGCGCCCCCTCGCTCGCGGAGATCGCCGCGCAGTACCCCGAAGTCTCAGTGCTCGCGAGCGCTGATCCGTCGGAGGTGGTCCGCCTCGCCGTTCGGTGTCTCACTCATCTTGCGCTTCCCTCCCGTTTCTATGCTCCAAGACACGCTCCTCGCGCCGAGGCCCCCGTGGCTTCCTGCGGCGCTCATGGCTCTCGTTCGTCACGAGGTGCTCTCGCTGCGACAGCTCGCCGCCCTCGTCGCTGAAGCCGAACACGCTCTCGTTTCCACGCTCGACGCACTCGTGCGCGAAGAGCTCCTCGCCGTCTATCACCCGATCACACACGCGAACGAAGCTGCGATCGGCCCCGTGTTCGCGCTCACGCGTCGCGGCTATCGCGCGGTCGGAGAGAGCCGCGTGCATCCCGTGCGACGCTCGACGCTCATGATCGCGCACGACGTGCTGCGCAACGATGTCGGCGTCGTGCTCGAGCTCCTCGATCGACAAGGATTGCTGCGCTTACTCGACTGGCAGACAGCCAAGAGCCGGCTCGCTGATGCGACGTGGATCGTCGAGCGTAGCCGCGCAGTACGTGTGCCCCTCGTTGCTGACGCACTCGCGGTAGTCGACGCCAGCGATGGTCCTGACACGTTTCTCATCGAGACCGATCGAGGCACGGTGTCCGCGAAGCGAATGGCGCTTCGCTACCGTGGCTACCAATCCTGGTGGAGGGACGGGGGGCCGGCGCGGCGCTTCGGATCGAAGAGGTTGCGAGTGCTCACGCTTGTCCCTGATGAGGCGAGGCTCAACGAGCTCCGCATGGCGGCGCTGCACGCGACAGAGGGACGAGGCTCGCGCTTGTACTGGTTTGCGCAGCAGTCGGTCGTAAGCGCAGTTGATCCAAAAGCGCTTCTGTCGGCGACATGGCGCACAGCGCAGCCCGACGATAGTGTTTCGGCGATTCTTCTCGATGTGAGTCGAGCGAAGTTGCTCGCGGTTGAGGCAGATCGGACTTGATCGACGCTGGGGTCAAGTCATGTTCACAGGAGGAAGCCGCTTGCGCACACCCGCGAGGAGACGCAGGGGAGATCGCTCGGAGGCGCAATCGTGGCAATTACGCATCACCTCGACGGATGGTCGGACGTCCGGAACTTCGACTACGTGCACATCGGACCTGGAATCTACGTGCTGTTCGATGGTCGGGCAGCGGACGCCAACATCGTCTACGTAGGCAAGAGCATCGCGGACATCGTGTTCCGCGTTTCTTCGCACCACAAAGACAAGGAGTTCAGCCAAGTTGGCGTGATCCTCCCGCGCCGCACGGACGCCGAGTACATCCACAACTTCGAGCACTACGTCCTCGCCGAGTACAAGGATCGCTTCGGCCAACTCCCGTACTACAACCGCCGAGATGCCTTGTTCATCGATACCGGGCCACGCTTCAACTGGCACACGGCTATTCGCCGTGTCGAGGACCTCGAGTTCTCTGGCGAACCGATCGTAGGCGGGCACCGAACGCGAACTTACGCGAAGAGCGTCGCTGAGCTGCGCAGGCTCCACACTCGGCTCTACAACCAGAACCCGTGCTGGACGGCAGACGATGCCTGGGAGGAAGTTTCGCGGCGCCTCCAAGGCGTGTACGCGCCGAGCACGTTGAAGCAGTATGCGTATGAACTACACGGCAACCAGCGCCTCGATCGTCTTCGCTAACGCTATTCGCCCTCCTGGCTGCATCGGGTCCAACCACAGGCCCTGCGGTCTCACGCATCGCCTGCCCGAGCGTGAGGTTCGTGAATCGGGAGGCTTGTGCTCACGGAGCGCGGGCGCGGGAGGGCGGCACGTTTCTATATGCTCGAAGCCACACGACCGATCGTCTTCGCGACGATCGATCATCGCGCCCAACACGGGCGCGCTTTTGGTATTCGAGCCAGCGACCTCGCCGCGCGAAGCACGCTCGTCGTCGGCCGAACGGGCGAAGGCAAGAGCGTTCTCCTCGAGCGGCTGATCCTCGGGCAGATCGAACGGGGGATGGGCGTTGCGCTCATCGACCCGCACGGCGATCTCGCGGAGTCCGTGCTCGCTCGCATCCCACGCTTTCGCATCAACGACGTCGTGCTCTTTGATCCAGCAGACCGCTCGCGTCCAGTGACCCTCAACTTGCTCGAGTCAACGCTCGGGATCGAGCCCGCAATCGTCGTTGCGGGCGTGCTCTCGGTGTTTCGCAAGCTGTTCGCGGAGAACTGGGGACCGCGGACCGAACACGTCCTTCGCAACGTGCTCTTCGCCGAGATCGCAGGCGCAGAGCCAACGCTCGTCGGGTGCTTGCGACTCCTCGTGGACGAGGAGTATCGGGTGCGCGTCGTTGCGCGTGTCCGAAACGCGATCGTGCGGCAGTTCTGGTCAAAGGAGTTCACCGCATACAGCGCGAGCTTTCGCGCCGAGGTTGTCGCTCCCGTGCAAAACAAACTCTCGGCGTTGCTCACTGACCCGACGATCCGCGCGATCGTCGGTCATCCACGAAGCGCCTTCTCGTGTCGCGCGGTCATGGACGACGGACGCATCCTCATTGCCAACCTCGCGAAGGGACGCATCGGAGAAGATGCGACCAGGACGCTCGCTTCCATGCTCACGCTGCTCGTCCAACTCGCGGCATACAGCCGCGCGGATGTCCCGCCCAAGGAGAGACACCCATTCACGCTCTACGCCGATGAATTCCAGGGATACGTAACGGACGGGTTCACGGAACTGCTCGCCGAAGGGCGCAAGTTCGCACTCTCAGCGGTGCTCGCGTCGCAGGGCGTTGGCGCGCTCGACGAGCAGATGCGCCGCACTTTGCTTGGCAACGTGGGCTCGCTGCTTTGCTTTCGAGTCGGAGCCGAGGACGCGAGCCTGCTCGCACCTGAGTTCGTGCCAGACCTCACCGTGCGCGACCTCGCGAACCTCGGGCGGCATCAGCTCGTGCTAAACCACTACCGCGACGGGCATCGTAGTTTTTCTCCGGCCGTGAGAAGCTTGGAGCTCCAGAGGAGAAGCGATGACCCTCGAGCTGCAGATCGAGCGCTGGAAGCAGACACCCGAAGACCTACGACGGCTGTCGATCG
>JAEUKI010000038.1 GCA_016793325.1 Myxococcales bacterium
GGGGGCCGCGCCTCGCGGCTCTGCGCCAACCGCTTCACTCGCTGGGGCCGCGCCTCCCCACTCACTCGCCACTCGCTACTCGTACGTCGTCGCTCCGCGCGGGTGCCCGTTGTCCGCTGTCCCGGTTGTCCCTGTCGACCCGCTCGACGCCGTCGTCCCGCTCGCGCCCGTTGCGCCCGTTCCGCTGCTCGTGGGCCGCGTTGCGTGGTGCGTCGGTCGCCTCACGCGCGGTCCGCTCGCTGCCGCTGCATCCGCGCCGCTCTGCGCGACCACGCTCGGCGTCGCAACCACCACGTTGCTCTGCGCGTCCTCGCCGCTCGCAGTCACGCTCGCGCCCGTGCTCGCTGCGTCCGTCTCGACCTCGTTGGCCACGGGCGCGTTGCTCACGGTTGGATCGCTCGAGAGCGCGCGGTCGGACACGGTGGGCGTCGTTCGTCGCGAGGTGTACGCGAGCGCGCCCGTCACGCTGAGCGCGCTCAGCGCGAGGACCAGCGCCCATGGGCCGATGGCGCGACGATCGCTGCTCGCATCACCGCGGTCCCCGCGGCTTCGCGCGGTCTCGATCGCGGGCGCGACCGAGCTCGCGATGATCTCTGGTGCTGTGCTCGGAGCCGCGCTCTGGGTGGCAGCCACGGCGTCGGGCGACTCTGCCGTGGCGATCTGGTTTTGATCGACGCCCGGAGGCGCGTTGACGAGAGACCAGCGCGGCGCGAGCGAACGAAGGCTCGCTGCGAGGTCGACTTTGTGGCTCTGCGCGAGAGCCTTGAGCGCGATCGAGAGCTGTCGCGCGTCGTCGAAGCGCTTGTCTTTTTCGCGCTGCAGGCACCGCTCGACGATGGTCACGAGCTCCGCCGGCGCTTCGCTCCGAACGCTCGCGAGCGAGCGAGGCTCGGTCGTCGCGATCTTCACGAAGAGCGCGCCTGCGGTCTCGGCGATGAACGGGCGCTGGCCCGCGAAGAGCTCGAAGAGCATCACGCCGAGCGACCAGACGTCCGAGCGCGCGTCGACGTGGGCGAGCCCCTCGATTTGTTCGGGGGACATGTACGCGGGCGTTCCGAGGGCGGTGCCGGTGGTGGTGACGCGGTTGGGGTCGCCGTTGGTGATCTTCGAGATCCCGAAGTCGACGACCTTGGGGACCACGAGCCCCTCTTCGGTCACGTGAAGAAACACGTTGTGCGGCTTGAGGTCGCGGTGAACAACGCCCTTGCCGTGCGCTGCTCCAACCGCGTCCGCGACGGGGATCATCACCGCGAGCATCTCGTCGAGCGTCAATCGCCCGCCGCGCGTCGCGATGAAATCCGCGAGGTCTTCTCCTCGCAAAAGCTCCTGCACGATGAAGGGAACGTCGTCGTGCATGTGCACGTCGAGCACGTCCACCACGTTGGGGTGACGCACCAGCGTCGCCGCTTTGGCTTCGCGCAGAAAGCGTCGAACGACGTCATCGTGCCGCACGAGCTCGGCGCGCAGGAGCTTGATCGCGACCGCGCGCCCGATGCTCTCGTTGGTCGCGCGGTACACCTCACCCATGCCGCCGGCGCCGAGGCGCTTTCCGAGGCGGTACTTGTTCGCGAGGAGCTGTCCCGCGAGCGGTGATTCGGCGCTGTCCGTCATCGAGTCCGTCGAGCTGTGAGCATCGTACCGTACGAACCGCTGCAGCGTCGAACCAGCGGTGTCGTTCGCTCACCAGAACTCCCAGTGCCACGGCTCGGACGGGACCGTGCGTCGAAAGCCGAATCTTCTCGCGTTGCGCTGCAACCAAGGCAGCACGCCCGGCGTGGCGGTGTTCAAGTCGAGCGCGTGTCCGCTCTGGTGGTTGGACTCACCGGGGCGCGCGGCGAGGTTTCCGCGCCCCTGGCGAAACGCTGCATAGAGCGCTTGTTGGTGCTCCATCGTGCGAAAGCCGCTGTTGATTCGAAGGGTCACGCCGTCGCGCTGCGCCGCGGCGCGCATGCGCTCGAACGCGATGGCGGTGTGGACTTCGACGGGCTTTCCATCGAGGCGCGTCACGGTGATGCGGGTCGCGCGACCGTCGACAAAACCCTGCGCGGCCCCCGCGGGAACGTTGTCCGACGTCACGCCGCTCGACGGTCGCTGCGCGTTCGCCGCGCGCCGCGTGCGTCCGTTGGGCGCGCGCGTGGAGCTCGCGCTCTCCGCGGCATCGAGCCTCGCCATCGCGTGCGCGAGCCACTCGACCGCGGTGGGCGCTTCGTCGGTCGCGCGGATCTCGCGCCACACGCCGACCGCGCTCGTCGTGTACCGCCCAGCGCGCGCGACGAGTCGATCCCTGTGCGCCGTGCGATCGTGGCCCACAGCGAGGGCCCCGAGCGCGCTCGCCCCGAGCATCGCGCCCGCGGTGAGCGCGACGAGCGCGAGCGCCGCAATGGAGGGCAGCGTCCACGACCGGGGCTCGGTCGAGCCCATGGTGCCCGACGGGCGCTCGGGTCGGTCGTCTGAACGCTGCAAGCGAGCGCGGAGGATAGTGCGAATGAGGGAATCAGAAGGGTCAAACGAAACTCGCGTTGCGCGGGACCGGGAGCCAAGGGGCCCGGCAAGAGTGCGAAGAGCCGGGAGCCAAGGGGCCCGGCAACAGCGCGACTTCGTCGCGGAGCGCAGCGGGCTCGCGCCCGCAGCTACTTGAGTCGCTCGTTGAAACGGGACGAAGCTCGCCCATTGTCCGCGCGTGCAACGCGATCGTCGACGCGAGTGATCTGCAAATTCACTAACAGAACTCCATCGAACGAGTCGAGGATCGGGTCGGTCGACGCGGACCGCGTGCGAGTCGATCGAGCGTTCAACGGGACGCCCTCGTAGCTGCGGGCGCGAGCCCGCTGCGCTCCGCGCTCGCGTGTCCAGCGTGCCGCGCGGCGCGCTGTTGCCGGGCCCCTTGGCTCCCGGCTCTTCGCACGCTTGCCGGGCCTCCTTGGCTCCCGGCTCTTCGCACTCTTGCCGGGCCCCTTGGCTCCCGGTCCCGCGCAACGCAAGTTCTGTTTGCGAATTTTCAGGAGAGAATCGCTTGGTTCCCAACGCTGCGCCGGGTCTTCGCTGCGCACGAACCGCAATCACACCCTCTCCGCCGCGCCTGTGGTCCCCGCTCCTCGCTCCCTCTACCTATCGCCGCTGCGATATCGTCTATTCACTCGCGGAGACGCGGAGGCGCGCGATGATCGTTCTCGAACTCGAACTCACTGACGATGGCTCGGCGCGAGCGCTGATCGAAGGGCAGCTCTTGCAGCGGAGGGTCTTCGTCGCTGGAGCACGCGACGTCCTTCCGCCCGTCCCGTGCTCGGTGGTGTTCACGTTGCTCGGGCAGCGCGTCACGCTCGCGGGCGAGATCGTTTATGCGCAGGCCACGGAGCCCGGCGCGGGCGTCGGCGTGCAGCTCGCGCCGTTGCCCGCGGACGCCAAAGCGCTCATCGACGTGTACCTCGCGAGCGGGGATCTCCCGATGCCCGAGCCGCCCGGGCCCGACGCGGATGCGAGTGAATTGCCCGACGAAACCCCATCGGGCGTCGCGCTCACGGAGGCCGACGGTGGTGCTCCGCCGGACGCGCTTCACGTTCGGATGCGCGCGCTCACGAGCGTCGAGCAGCGTCGCTACGCCACCACGGGGAGCCTCGCCGAGCGCGTGATGCTCGAGCGGCTCTATGGCCCCAATGTGTGGGAGGCGCTGCTCGGCAGCGGCAGGCTCTCGATGCCCGAGGTCGCCACCATCGCCCGCAAAGGAACGATCCCGCGGCCCCTCGTCGAGCTCATCGCGTCCAACGCCGGCTGGCTCGCGTCCGGTGAAGTCCAGCGCGCGCTCTTGAGCAATCCGCGCTCGTCGCCCGCGGTCATCTCGAAGATCCTGCGCATGATGCCGAAGCACGAGCTCGCGCGCGTCCCCAATCAGACGGCGTATCCCATCTCGGTGCGTTCCGCCGCGAAAGAAATGATCAAGGGCGCGAAGGGCTGAGCGCTCAGAAGCGTCGTAGTCGAACGCGCTCGACCGAGTGCGCGGGGCCCTTCTCGAGGACGAGCTCGGCGCGGTGCATCGTCGGAAGGATGTTCTCGACGAGGTTCTTCTCGTTGATGCGCTTCCACACGCCGCGGGCGAACGTCGCGGCCTCGCGCTCGCTCAGCCCCGCGTACCGATGAAAATAGCTCTCGGGGTCGCGCAGCGCCGTGCGCCGCAGCGCGAGAAATCGCTCGACGTACCACAGTCGCAGGAGCTCGAGCGGCGCGTGCACGTACACGCTGTAGTCGAAGAAGTCCGACACGAACCACCGCGGGCTCTTCGCCGCCGTGAGCGCCCGGGTCTGCAGCACGTTGAGCCCCTCGACGAGCACGATGTCCGGCGCCTCGATCACCTGCGACTGCTCGGGCATCACGTCGTACGACAAGTGCGAGTAGCGCGGGACGCGGACGGTGTCAGCACCACTTTTCAAGGCGATCAACAGCTCGATGAGCGCCTTCAAGTCGTAGCTCTCGGGAAACCCCTTTCGCCCCATGAGGTCTCGCGCGGCGAGCTCTTTGTTGGGCAGAAGGAATCCGTCCGTCGTCACGAGCTCGACCCGCGGGTGGTTCGACCAACGCGAGAGGAGCTTCTGGAGGATCCTCGCGGTCGTGCTCTTTCCCACGGCGACGGAGCCGGCGATCCCGATGATGAAGGGCGACGTGCGCGCCGATGCGCTGCGCAAAAACGTATCGCGGCTCTCGCGCATCGCTTGCGACGCGGTCACGCGGAGGTTGAGCAGCCGCGAGATAGGAAGATAGACGTCCTCGACCTCGTCGATCGAGACCGGCTCTCCCGAGGCGCGCAGCGTCGCGAGCTCTTCTTCGGTGAGCGCGAGGGTCTGATCGTCTCCGAGCTTCGCCCAATCGACGCGCTCGAAGCTTTGGTACACCTCCACGGCGCCCAGCATTGTGTTGGCGCCTGTGTGCGCGCGCTTGACCATCGGCGCGGCGCTTCTACCACGATGACTGCTCGTGCGGCGCGCTCAGCGCTCTCTGCCTCCCCGCCCCTCAAAACCGCGCCGTGGCGCCCAGGGAGAACACGTCGAGCGAGGCTCGGTACTCGCCTCGGTTGTTCGAGCACGCGCCCGGTCCCGGCGGGCCCATCATCGCGCACGCGGCCGCGTCGACGGCGACGAGGCCGCTCACGATGGTGGCGCGCCCGTTGTCCACGACGTTGTTGGCGACGAACGAGTGCTGATACGCCGCGTCGATCGTGAGCCAGCGCCAGCGCACCGACGCGCCGAGCGAGAGGTTGATGTTGTCGTACGCGGTCGTGTCGATGCCCGCGTCGGGGTTGGTCTCGACCACTTGCCGTTGCCACACGCGGGGGCCCGTCTGCGCGCCTTGCTCCCACGCGAAGCCCGCGCGCACCGCCAACACGTCGCGGATCACGTTGTAGTCGCCGCCCACGCGAATGCCGAACACGTCGCGCCAGCTGCGTCGAAGCGCAGCCACAGGGGTCACTGGAAACCGCGCGCCCGGCGAGAACTCGAGCTCGCCCGAATTACGTGTGCGCACTGCGTCGAGGACGGAGCCGTTCTCCCAGCTCACGTCGAGCTCGACGTCGAAGAGCTCGTCGCGCATCGGGTCGCGCTCGGCCATCGACGCGCTCGCGCCCGGACGAAGCGACGCGGCGCGGGCCCCCACGCGAATCGTGGAGGGGAGCGGAAGCGAGACCTCCGTGTCGAACTGCGAGACGTTTCGTCGCGACGGATCCGCTGCGTAGAACTGGGACGTCGCCGTGGTGCGTCCGCGGAGCTGCACGGGGCCGCCGTTGATGTGCGCGTGCGCTCCGATCGTGAGCCACGGGAGCGGGGCGATTTGCACGCCAACGTTGCCCGCGAAGAAGAAGCCCCACGCGTCCGCGGCGGTTTGAATGTCGCCTGCGGGGGACTGAGTTCCGAAGGCGTTGACGATGGTCGTTCCGTTGAAGCGCGCGATGGAGGGTTGGAGCGCGGCGCCGATGCGAAGCCACGGGAGCGGTTGAACGGCGGCGGCGATCGTGGGGTGCACCACGAGGATGCCCGTCGAGACGACTTGATACCGTTGCGGTGCGGGCGCGAGGCCGTTGCTCGTTTGGACGCGATCGGCGAAGCGCTGCGCGCTGACGCCCGCGGGCGTGAGCAACCCGCCGCCGATGGTGAGCCAGCTCCCGATGCTGCGCGACACGAGCAGCTGCGGAACGATCCCAGGTCCCCCCTCGTTGCACACCTCGGGGTACGCGGTTCGTCCGTTGGCGTACTGGCTGTTCGCGAAGATCGTTCCCTCGGTGACGATTCCGCGATCGACGCCGTCGTACCGACCCGAGCGCGCGAAGCAGTGCTGCCACAGCGCCACGTAGCCGCTCGCGGTCACTTGCCAACCGCGAACGCCCGCGAGCCCCGCGACGTTGTGCGCCATCGCTGTGGGATCGCTCGCGCGCGCCACGAACGCGCCCCCGCGGCCGATCGCTTGCGCGCCCACGGAGGTCATCTCGAGCCCCGCCGCGTGTACTCGAGTATTCACTACGAATACGGCGGTACTCATCGCGAGCGCCGTGATCGCGAGGCGCGCCGAGCGAACGCTCGTGGTTGGCAGCCCGTATTCGCTTCGATCGCTCATCGAAGCGCGTTCACTGAAAGAGCCGTGCCACACACGGACACGGGTTTCGGGCGATGGCCTCCGATGTGCACCAGCGACGGATCGCCATGCGCGACACCGTTGCACCCCGTGGTCTCTCGTTGCTCTTCGTGTGCGCCCTCGTCGCGCTCGCTGGAGCCGCGTGCATCGTTCAGCCCGTGGCAGGTGAGAATGGTGAGCTCGACAACCTCGGGGCGACGGACGCTGGCGCGCGTGCGTTGCAGTTTGGTGATGGTGGGCCGCGGTGCACACCCAAGGCAGGGATCGACCCGACGCTGCTCCCGCGATGCTGCATGGTGGGGCGCGCGCGTTGTGTCCCGCGCGCGATCGTGAGCGCGGAGGACGGGGCGCGCTTGGACGCGTGCGCGGGCGGGTACTGCGTTCCCGAGCCCATCGTTCGCGGAGGGGACAGTTATCGGCCGACGCGGTGCCAGTCCGTGGGCGCGATCGCGGGAGCGTGCGTGAGCGTGTGCGTTCCGATGGTGCAGATGAGCTTGGATATTCTGCCGCGATCGACGTGCGCCGAGGACGAGCGCTGCGCGCCGTGCGTCGACCCGAGGACCGGACAGTCCACCGGCGCGTGCGATCCCCCCTCGAGCGCGTGCGGCAGCGACGGACGCCCCGTCCCGCGCGACGCTGGAACGGACGCAGCCCCCCTCGTGTGCCCGCACGTGGGTCCGCCCGTGCTCGATCCCACTGCGTTTCCCGCGTGTCCGTGCGCCGGAACGCGCTGCCTCCCCGCCGCGCTCGTCGAGCCCGGTCAGCGCTCGATGCTCTCGACGTGCGAGGGTGGTTTTTGTGTGCCCGATGATTTCGTGCGCACGGGAGGACGCTTCGTTCCGCCGACGTGCCAGCCCTTCGCGGGGCAGGGGGAGGGGCGCTGTCTGTCCAACTGCATCCCGATGGTGCGCGAGCAGTCCTCGCAGCTCGAGCGCGGCTCGTGCGGCGAGGGACAGTCCTGCGTTCCTTGCTGGGATCCTCGGACTGGAATGAATACCGGTGCGTGCAATCAATCCTGCGACCGCGGCCCCACGATCCCGCCGTACACCTTCGGCTCGTGCTGCGGCGGTCGCGCCAAGTGCATCCCGACGCGGCTCGTCCCCGAGGGGCAACGCGCGCAGCTCGAGCAAAAAGACTGCGCTTCGAGCTTCTTGTGCGTCCCGACCGAGAACATCGACCCGGGCTTCCGCGGCACGGCGTGCAGCGCGAGCTCGCTACTCGGGTCGCTGCTCGGCGGCCGGCCGTACATGGGCGTGTGCGTCTCGTCCTGCGTGAAGCGCGACTTCTTCACGCGCCTCGGGACCGCGCAGGGCAACTGCCCCTCGACCCACTTCTGCGCGCCGTGCCGCCACCCGCTCACGGGCGCACCCACGGGAGCGCCCGGTTGCTGAACGGTGATTCAGTCTTCGGAGTCGTCTGTGTCGCGATGAATCCGCACGATCGCCACGCACAACGGGCACGCTTGCGGCGCGTGCACTTCGTCGCCGCGATGCAGGTCGAGCACCGCGCGAGACACCTCGGCGAGCGAGGCGCGCACGCGACGGCGCTCTCCCTTTACGCGGGCGATGTCCATGTCGTCGTACGCGGTGGTCTGGTGGCGCATCCAGGCGATCACCGCGGCTTCGGCGCGACGATGCAGGGGGATGCGCTTGGTGCGCGCGACCGTTCCGCTGCCGACGGGCGTCGCGTGCTTGGTGACGGCGAGGGCGAGGGCGCGCGCGTACGCGCCGTAGCGCACAGAGAAGCGCAAGAACCGCAGGATCGCGCCGTAGAAGTCCTCGACGTACTCTTGCTGCTCTTCGTCGCGGCGCTTGGCGGCGAGCGCGAGCCTGCGCGTGTACGCTGGGTCCGCGCGCTCTTCGTCGAGCCCCGCGCGGGCGGCGGTGACGTTTTCGACCGGAGCCCACACGCCGTGCGAGAAGACCTTGTTGCCCTTTCGCTCGGCGACGATCCAGTGCGGCCCGGCGGCTTTGACGCGGCGCGTGAGCCCAGGATCTCCTGGTGGAACGCAGATCCATCCGCGCGGCGGCGACACGAGCTCGCCGGACTCGGTCCGAAACGTCCGCGGGTCTTTCGTTGGCGTGAGCGTCAGCGTCGTGTGCATCCGAGCACCTTCGCGCTGCGTACCAGAGTCGCCGAAAGTTCGCGCATTCTCAGCAAACCACTGGTGTTTGAAACAACAAACGCGCGCGGTGTAGCGTTCCAGCGGAGCCGGGTTTGAAGGATGACAGGCAAGATCGAGAACCGATGAGTTTACGAGGTGTAAACGTTCGCGCCTGTCACAAACCCGAAGCGGAGCTGCTAGAGGTGTTCTGGTGAGGCTCACTCGATCGATCACTGCTGCGTCGACCGTCGCGCTCGCGATGCTCCTCGCGCGCTGCGCCGTGATCGATGAACCGATGGCGGGACCCGACGTTCGACGCAGCGACGCGACGATGGATCGCGCGACGGTCGGCAACGACGGCGCGACTGGGATGGACGTGCGCACCGTGCCCACGGACGGGACCGCGCCGATCGATACGGGGACGACGCGGCCGGATGTTCCGCCGGGCTGTGGCAACGCAGAGCAGCCGTGCTGCTCGGGCGCGACGCCGTGCACGGGCATCCTCGTGTGCGCCGCGGGGACGTGCCGAACGTGCGGTCGATCGGGCGAGCCCTGCTGCGCGGGCGACGGCTGCAACAGCGGCCTCACGTGCACCGCGGGCGTCTGTCGCGGCTGTGGCGCGGCGGGCGAGAGCTGCTGTCCGGGCGCGAGGCCGTGCACCGACGTCGCGGCGACGTGCGTGGCGGGGTCGTGCCGCGCGTGCGGGGTCGAAGCGGGGACGTGCGTTCCTGGGATGATGGGCACGCAATCGTGCGCGATGTGTGGGACGCAAACGCGCACCTGCAACGCCGATTGTTCGTGGGGCGCGTGGGGCACGTGTGCGGGCGCTGGCATGTGCACCGCCGGACAAATGGAGTCTCGCCCGTGCGGCTTCTGCGGAACGCAAACGCGCCGCTGCGCGACGGACTGCACATGGGAGCCGTGGACCACGTGCACAGGCTCGCGCGAGTGCATGCCCGGGATGGTGGACACCACCGCGTGCGGCGGCTGCAGCTCGCGCACGTGCGGGACCGACTGTCGCTGGCCGACCGCGTGCACCGGCTGCATGTGCAGCGAGAGCACGCGCTGCGGCCTCAGCTGCCCGGCGGGCTATCACGCGAGCGCCATCCGCTGCAGCAGCCTGTGCGGCTCGGGGTGCACGTCGGCCAACCAGGTCACGTGTTCGCCCGACTGCGGCTCGTCGTTCACCGCGTGCGGCGCGTTTTGCCCGACGAACTACTACCCGAGCGCGCGGCGCTGCAACTCGCTGTGCGGGACGGGCTGCACGAGCGCCAACAGCGTGACGTGCAACTTGATTTCTGGCTCGAGCTTCACGACGTGCCTCGTCGGCTGTCCGGCGGGCTACTACCCGAGCGCGCTTCGCTGCAACTCGCTCTGCGGGACGGGGTGCACGTCGTACAACAGCACCACCTGCAACTTGATTAGTGGCTCGTCGTTCACCGCGTGCGGCGCGCTCTGCCCCATGGGCTATCACGTGACCGCGCGCCGGTGTAACACTCTGTGCGGAACGGGGTGCACGAGCTCGAACAGCGTCACGTGCACCGCGGATTGATGTGCTCGCGCGCGCCGGTAGAGAATTCTCTATAGCGAATCGGCGCGCAGTCCGCGCACACTGAGCGCATCGACGATGACCTACGCACGCTCGGGACACTTCTGCATCGCCGCGCTGACCGCAGTGACGACGGCCTTGTTCGCGCGAGACGCGCGCGCGCAAGCGGACAGCTCGACGCAGACCGTGATCCGCCGAGGGCTCATCGAGAACATGCAGAGCGCCTTCGAGCGGCGCGACTATGCGCAGTGCATTCAGAGCGGGACGCGCGCGGCGTCGATCCGAGACACGGGCTCGCTTCGGTACATCATCGCGCAGTGTCAGCTCGCCTCCAACGCGTACGTCGGCGCGCTCGGGAGCGCTGAAGAGTGCCTCACGATGCTGCGGCGCGACACCTCTGCGGTCGGTCGCGACACGCTGATCGCGGGCTGTCAGCGCGTCGAGAGCGAAGCGCGCGCGCACACGGGGCGGCTCACGGTGACCGCGCCTTCGCCTGCGCCGAACGGGATGCGCATCGTGGTGGGCGGCGACGAGCTCCCGTCGGTCACCTGGGGCCTCCCCGCGATCGTCAACGCAGGAACGCCGCTCGACGTCGTCGCCACCGCGCCCGGCTACATCGCGTTTCGCGGCTCGGCGACCGTGTCGCCCGGTTCTGGGGCCGGTATTCAAGTGGTCCTCGTACGCGAGCGCGAGAGCCGCCCGCCCGTCGACCCCGCGAGCGGCGCGAGCGCGCCTCGCGTGACCGTCGTCGCGCCTCCGCCGGGGCGCGAGACGGCTCCGTCGCCACCCCCTACGCGGGGGCCGTCGGCGCTCTTGATTACGGGTGCCGTCGTCGGAGGCGTCGGCGTCGTGGCGGCGGGCGTCGGGTTCGCGCTCGCCGCGGTCGCGCAGGGAGCGTACGACGGCTCGTGCGCGATGCCGGCGACGGTCGAGCGCTACACTTCGTGTGTGGACGAAATGGGGCCTGCGCAGGCGGGCGTCACGGCGCGGGCGGCGATCGGCTACGCGGGGCTCGGGCTCGCGGCGATCGGCGGCGGGCTCGCGATCGTCGGGGCGTTCACGGGGCGTCCGCGGTCGAGCGAGGCGCGACGGGGCGGGCTCGTGGTGTCGCCCGTGGCGCACGCAGGATTCGCGGGCGCCAGCGTCGCGGCGCGCTGGTAGCGTCGGGCTCGAGGAGTCGAGCATGCGCGTCGGGCTTGTGTCGTGGGGAACCGAAGGCGACGTGCGTCCCTTCTTCGCGCTCGCGAGCACGCTCGCCGCGCGCGGTCACGACGTTCGCGTCGAGTACGTCAACGTCGAGGGCCGCACGTTCGAGCGCCTCGCCGAGGCGTGCGGGATCCACGCCGAGGCGTTTGGCGGGCAGTACTTCATCGACAACGCGCGAGCGCTCGAGCGACGCAGCAGCGAGAGCCTCCGCCACGCGAGCCCGCCGAAGCAGTTCGAGTTGATCATCGAAGACCTGATGGACCCAGTGGCCGACGCGATCCTCGAGCGGTCCATCGCGCTCGCGAAGCGATCGGACGTGCTCGTCGGGCACGTGCTCGCGCACCCCGTGGCGACCGCGGCCGAGCACGTCGGTGTGCCGTTCGTGTCGCTCGCGCTCCAGCCGCTGTTTCGCTCGCGCGCGTACCCTCCCGCGGGCGCTCCCGCGATGGGCCCATCTTTTCATCTTCTGCTCTGGAAGCTCGCGGATTGGGTCATGCGTCGCGCCCTCGGACCCAGGATCGCGGCGCAGCGCGCGCGGCTCTCGATGCCGAAGGCGCCGCCGTTCGATCCGAGCCGCTTCGGTCACGATCAGCGCTGCGCGGTGGCGGTGTCTCCCACGCTCTTTCCCCGGCCAAACGACTGGAACGAGCGTATCTCGGTCACTGGATTTCTCGCGCTCGACGCGGCGACGCAGCGGTGGGAGGTGCCCTCGGACATCGAGGCGTTCTTGTCCGCGGGGCCGCCGGTGTTCGCGTCGTTCGGCAGCATGTTCTCGTTGTCCGAAGAGCTCTCGCGGGCGTCGGTGCAGGCGTTCGTCGGCGCGGCGAAGCTCGCGGACGCGCGGGTGATCGTTCAGTGTCCTGCGGCGTTTCGGCCGACGACGTACGACGCGGATCGCGTGCTGTTCATCGATCGCGCGCCGCACAGCGAGCTCTTTCCGCGGTGCGCCGCGGTGGTGCACCACGGGGGCGCAGGGACGACGCAGTCGGCGCTGCTCGCGGGGCAGCCGTCGATCGTCGTTCCGCACGCGGCGGATCAGTTCTATTGGGCGGACGTGTTGTACGAGCGCGGCGCGGCGGCCAAGCCCCTTCGTCGCAAGAAGCTCACGGCGCGCGCGCTCGCAGAGCGCATCCGTTGGGCGCTCGATCGCCCGTCGCTTCGCGCGCGCGCGGCGGAGCTCGGCGCGTCGCTCGCGCGCGAAGATGGCTGCACGAGCACCGCGGAGTTCATCGAGCGCGCGGTCGAGTCGTGAGCTCGTCGACGCTCAGCGCTGCGGCGGCTTGCTCGTCGCGACGCGCTCGAGCGTGACCTCGCCCACCGTCGCGCTCTCGCCCGTCCGCCAACTGGTGGGAACGACCACCGGCCGCCCGCTCAACGTCACCCGCGCGGCCTGCGTCGTTGGCCACAAAAACAAGAGCCCTTCGCGAAGCTCGAGCGAGGCGTGCCGATCGAGGACCGATCCGTGCTCGACGGCGACCTCGCACTCGGTCGACGAGCCGATCGTCGCGTGGGTCGACTGGCTCTGAACGCGGCGGAATCCGCGCTTGTCCGTCCACGTGATGCACCACTCGTCCGCGCGCGCGTCGGGGGCGTCGGTGCTCTTCGCGAGGTTGGCGATCGTGCGGTAGGCCGAGCTCTCGGCGGCGACGGCTCCTTCGGGGCGCACGATCGTGAGCGAGAAGTCGCCGATGATCACGACCGAGTCGCGCGCGACGAGCGTGCGCTCTTTGATGCGGCGACCGTCGACCCACGTCCCGTTGGTGCTGCCGAGGTCCGTGACGAAGTAGTCGTCGCCGACGCGCTCGAAGCGCGTGTGTCGCTTGGAGATGTTTCCGCTCTGCAAGACGACGTCGCTGCCCTCGACGCGTCCCGCGATGATCTCGTCTCGGGCAAAGGACAGTCGGCGCACTGCGCCGGACTTGTCTCGTAGGTCGATGCTCCACATGCCAACCGAGATCGTACCGAAATCGTGGGCGGATTCGCGCCCCGAACGCGCGGCTCGATCGGCACTCGTTGCATGCGCTCGCCGCCCCGCGGGGACCTCCATCCCTTTGCGTACTTCGGCAGCGAATCGCCGGTCGGAAGCGTCGCCCTACGCCCTTCGCGCGGTGTACGGTGCTCGTCGCCCATGAAGACACCCATCCGTGCGCTCTCGTTTCTGCGCGCGCTCGCGCTGGTCGCGCCCGTGGCCGCAGGGTGCGAACAACAACGCGCGTCGTACGAGCCGATTCGCTCGAACGGATCGAGCGGCCAGGCCTCGACGCCCGACGCCAGCGCGACGAACGAGGCCGTCGTCGCTGCGGGCGACGCCAGCGCGAGCGAAGGGCCTTGTCCGCGAGCGCTCCCGGCGGAGACGGCCACGTGCGCGACCGACGAGCGATGCGGCTACCAGTCGACGACCACGGAGCTCATCTCGAACCGCGCGCCGGGGCACGGGGATACCTCGTGCGAGTGCGTCGAAGGCCGATGGCACTGCCAACGGCTCGTGTTCGTCGGGCCGCTCGCGCCGCCGGAATTTGAATTCGTGTGACGCTCTCGCGCCGCGGCGCGCGGGGCTCGTGCGGCTCGGTCGCGCCGTGAATCCGTGGCGTCGGCGGAATGTCGACAACTACACTGCGCTCTGCGGCGCGATCGTTGGTAGTCTCGCGCCGTGCGCTTTCCTGGTCGTCGCAAGCACAAGCACTACTTTCCTGTTCATGCGCGGGACCCGCTGTTTCAGCACGCGGGAATCGACGCGCCCGTCGGCCGGACGCACGTCGTAGGGATCGATCAGACGCTGGTCGACATCGACGCGCGGGTGCCCGACGAGCTGCTCGCGCGGTACGGGCTCGAGAAGGGCGGCTCGACGGTGATCGACAGCGAGCGCGCGGTGGCCCTCTACGACGAGCTGCTCTCGGCGCGCATGATCTCCTACGAGTTCGCCGGTGGAACCGTCGGCAACACGCTCCACAACTACTCGCTCCTCGCGGACGACGCGTCGATCCTGCTCGGCGTGATGAGCGAGACGATCCGCCTCGGGACCTCGGGCTATCGCTACCTGTCGAACACGTCGAGCCGGGTGAACCTCGATCATTTGCAGCCCGTCGACGGCCCGATCGGGCGGTGCTTCGCGCTCGTGACGAGCGACGGCGAGCGCACCTTCGCGATCAGCGAGGGAAAGATGAACGAGCTGCGGCCCGAGAGCGTTCCGCCCGCGGTGTTCGACGACGCGAGCGCGCTGGTGATCTCGGCGTACCTGCTTCGCTGCAAGCCCGGCGCGCCGATGCCCGAGGCGACGATGCGCGCGATCGAGCTCGCGCGCGAGCGGCGCGTGCCGGTGATCCTGACGCTCGGGACGCGCTTCGTGATCGCCGAACGGCCGCAGTTCTGGCGGGATTTCGTGCGGCAAAACGTCGACGTCGTCGCGATGAACGAAGAGGAGGCCGAGGCGCTCACGGGCGAGTCGGACCCGCTGCTCGCGTGCCAGCGCGCGCTCGAGTTGACCGAGATGGTGCTCTGTACGGCGGGGCCGACGGGGCTCTATCTCGCGGGTCACACGGACGACGAGGTCAAGCGCGAGACGCGCTATCCGCTGCTGCCGGGCGCGATCCCCGAGTTCAATCGCTACGAGTTCAGCCGGCCCGTTCGTCGCAAGGACTGCCAACGACCCCTCGATGTGTACGCGCACATCGCGCCGTATCACGGCGGGCCCGAGCGCATCACGAGCACCAACGGCGCGGGAGACGCTGCGCTCGCGGCGCTCTTGCACGACATGGCGGCCAATCGCTATCACCGCGCGCGCGTCCCCAACTCGTCGAAGCACGCGCGGCCGTTTCTCACGTATTCGTCGATGAGCCAGGTGTGTCGCTACGCCAATCGCGTGAGCTTCGAGGTGCTCGCGCAGGCGGCGCCGAGGCTCACCAAGGGATTGCCCGAGCGCGAAGAGGGCCTCGACGAAGAAGCGTACTGGGCTCGCTGAGCTCACTCGCCGTGGGCGACAGGGGCGAGCTTGTCTTCGGGCTTCGGGGCGCCCGACGCGGCCTCTGCGGCGAGCACGTCTCGTTCGACGAGGCGCAAGAGCCACGGAACGATCAGCATCGTGACGATCGAGACCATCGCGACGCGGTCGATTCCCACGAGCGACGGCACCGGGTGATCGCGATTGCCGCAGGAAACATCGCCCATTTCGCCGGCGACGCCGAGCATGCGCGACGAGGCCATCGCGCCGAGCGCCGAGAACGCGTGCGTGATCATCGAGCCGAGGGACATGAACCGCGCGCGTTCGGTCGCCGTGGGCACCTTGGTCGACAGCGTCTGCAGCGAGACATTTCGCAGCCCGTTGCACACCATGAAGGCCAAGAAAATCAGCGGCACCGGCAGCCACGGGATCGTGAAGACGAAGGACGGAATGATCACTGCCACGCTGAGCAGCGAGCCTGCGAGCGCGACCTTGAACGACCCGTGTTTGTCCACGAGTCGCCCGAACGGTCTGAGCGTGACGAAGCTCGCGACGCCGCCCATGAGATAGAGCAGCCCGAGCTGCCTTCGGGGGTAGTGGAGATTTCCCTGGGTAAATGCCGCGAGATTGGGGACGAGGATGAAGATCCCGAAGCTCGCGATCGCCGTCGCGGCGAACATCCGCTGCGTGGTCGATCGACGAAGCAGCGCTGAAAACTCCGAGAGCACCGAGGGCGAGTCGCCCCGTGCGCGGCGAGCCTCGAGCGCGTCGATGTGACCTCGCAGCGACGGGACGAGCCGCCACGCAGCGCCCGCCGCGAGCAAACAGAGAGCGCCGACGGCGAAGAAGGGCGTGTGCCAGCTCCCGAGCCGCGCGAGCTCGAGCCCCGCGGGGACGCCGAGCACCGACGCGACGGCGAAGGCCATCATGACGGTTCCGAGCGCTTGTCCGCGACGCTCGGCGGGGACGACGTCGGACACGATCGCCATCGCGACGGCCGTCGCGGGGCCGCCGAACGCTCCAGCGATCACGCGCGCGAGGACGAGCCCGCCGAGGCCCGTGGCGAAGCCGCCAGCGACCGTTCCCACGGCGAGGCCTGCGAGCAAGAACGTGAGGGCCGTTCGTCGATCGAAGCGGTCGAGCACCCAGCCGCCGGCGAACCCTGCGATCGCCGCGGCCGCGGTGTAGCTCCCGCCGATGATGCCGAGCTGCGAGACGGGGATGTGCAGCGAGCAGGCGAAATCCGGCCCGAGCGGCATCACCATCATGAAGTCGAGGATGTTGACGAACTGAACGAACGCGATGATCGCGACGAGCCTGCGCTCGGAAGAAGGGCTCATCTGCGAGCGCGAGTGTGCACGATGGATGTCCCCGACGCGAGCGACAGCGCAGCGTGTTGGTGCCGTCGCTTCAACGCGCGTTGCGATTGCGCGACCCGCCGCGGGCGCTCGGCCAGCCCGACGGCGCTTCGCCCGGTGAATTTGCAGCGATCGCGACGAGCTCGTTCGTGTCCGTGATCACGTAGAGGTCGCCGAACGGCGAGAGCGCGGGCGCAGCGCGCGACACCCCATCAGCGATCACTCGCGACCACACTGTGCTTCCTTCGTTCGTGGCAAGAACGGTGTTTCCGGTCGCGACGTAGATCGTCCCGCGGCTGTCGATGGTCGTCGTCGCGTCGTGGAGGAAGTCCTGCGCGCCCGAGGCGATCGGGATCGTGCGCACGGGTACTCCGCTGCTCGAATACGTGTGCAGCGTGCCGCGGCCGCTGCCGAGCTTGAGAAACACGTGCACGCCACCGTCGGGACCGACGACCGGAGCGCCCGACACGAAGCCGGTCTGCCCGGACGACGAGCTCGCGAGCGTGCGTCGCCAGAGCTCGCGTCCGGTGCGCAGCTCCTTCGCGGCCAGGATGTAGCTCCGTACGCCGAAGAGCATCACGTACATCACGCCGTTGTGGATCGCGGGGCCGACGACGTGACGGCGCGTTCCATCGATGATCTCGTCGGAGGGGCCGCTCCAGAGCGCGCGTCGGGACGCGATGTCGAACGCGCTGTCCCAACACGCGACGATCGATCCGTCGATCGCGCACTCCTCGCCGTTGCGAAACTCGCGCGCGAGCACCGTGCGCGCGCCGTCGAGCGACAGCTGTTGCAGCTCGAAGCGCGTCGACTCGCCGGACCACGCGATCGCGATCGGCCCGCTCCCCGCAGGAATCCCCACGAACGACGAGAGCGTTCGTTCGAACGCGAGCGCGCCGCGCGCAGAGCCGTCGGGTAGGTATCGAAAGCCTCCGTGTCGTGTGTTCGCGCCGACGCTGTTCGTGAGCAGCACTTCACCGTTGTCGAGCACCCTCGCGTACGGTCGTTGCGCGACGTTGCGTTCGGCTGGGGATCCCACCCATCCCGTCGCGCGCCATTGCACCTGACCGCACGGGTCGATCGCCGCGAGTCCGCGGCCGCCCTCGGGTTCGACCGTGGGCGAATAGATCGTCCCGTCCGGGGCGACCGCGGGGTGGCCGGTGATTCCAGGCACACGAAATCGAATCTCGCCGTTCGCGAGGGGCCGCGACAAGAGGCAACCCGGAGGGATCACGACGACGTCGGGCGCAGAAATACCGCTGTCGGCGCGCACCAGCACTTCGAGCCCCGTGCGCGTCCCGCAGCTCGCGAGCGAGAGCGACGCGAGCGCGAACCACGATCGAGCGACCACGAGCTTCATCGCGCGCGATGGTGCCACTGTGCGTCGCGGGCACAAACGACCGCTCGCTACCAGCCGCGCGGAATCGTCCCCTGCAAGCACTGGATCGTGTTGGGGAGCCACGGTCGTGATCCGGTGGCGCGCACGGGATGGGACGGTGTTCCCTCGGCGAGCCCTTCGCTCGCGGACCACGAGGGAGCCTCGCCGGGCGCGATCGAGTGGAGGCCGCTCTGCCAGAAGCCGATCACGCGCGTGTGGCTCGCCACGCGGCAGCGAAAAAAGTCGCTGAATCGCCGGGCAAAATCGTGGCCTGTGTCCGCGCCGAAGAGCTCGCACGACCGAAACCACACGAGCGACTCGGGCCCGCGCATCCTTTGTGCGACCGCGCGCAGGGCGTCGTAGTGGCGATCGTCGCGCGCCGTCGCGCCCGCGGTGAGCGCGTCGTCGTCGATGAACACCTGGCCCCACTTCGCGTGGCCCCAGTACTGGATCTCGTCGATCGGCTCGTTCGGCCGCACGCGCGCGAGCCACGCGAGGGCCTCGGCCCACGACGTCGCCGCGCGGATCGCGTCGACGCGTCGAAGCATGGGCCCGTAGAGCGCCGAGCCCGCGTGCCAGAATTTCGAGAGGCCGGGCTTTCCGCGAGCCCGCAGGCACGTCGGATCGAAGAGCAACACGCGCACGGTGCCCGCAGTCATAGCGGCTCCGTCGGCGCTTGGCGACCCGCGAGCGATCGCGGCTACACTCGTCGCATGCCAGTCGGAGCAGCGATTTCACTGACCGTGTACGGCTCGGCGTCGCGCTCGGGTCCGCGCGCGTCGCTCGATGTGGATCCCGCGGAGACGCTCGGCGCGGTCTTTCGTCGCGTCGCAGCCGCGCTCGAAATCGAGGTCGAAGCCGCGTACACGATGAAGACGCCGTACACGATCTCGACCGAAGACGGGGCTTGGTACACCGACGGACCCGATCGTTGGAGCACGACCTTCGGACAGATCGCCCACGCCGCGAACAAGTCCAACACGGGAACGGCGCTCGAGCTGTTCGTCTACCCCCTGCGCGTGTGCATGCACGGCTCGCCCGGGATCCTCGGGCGCGGGCACTTGTGCGGATGGTGCTGATCGACAACGAGGCGCCGGTCGAGGGATCCTCGGTGTGAACACTTGATGATCGGCGACAACCACGAGCTCGTTCCGTGGGCGATTCGCGAGCTGGTCTCGCGGCGCGTGCTCGTGCAGCGAACGAGCAGCGAGCGGTATCGCGCCGACGGAGTGGTCCGCGGCACGTCGCTGCGCGTCGAAGCGGTCGACTCCGCGATGCAATGGTTCGAGGCTCGCGTGGTTCGGCGCGCGCCGTCGGACATCGCCCTCGACGTGGGAATCGGCAGCTTTTTTCGGAGCGCAATGCAGTTTTCGCTGGGCGATCGAGCCCTCGACGAGGACCTCTGCCGAGGCTGCGCTCCCGGCTGCGAGGCGCAGGCCGCGAGGCTGTTCGACGGCGCGCCGCTGCGAAGGGCGCTCGTCGCGCTCGCGTTCTGTCGAGACTTCGTGATCGCGGACGACGTCGTGATCGCTCGGTTCTCGGCCGATCGGGCGACGTCCGACGCGTTGGTCGTCGTGTTCGAATCGCTCGTGGCGGTCGCGAACGAGCTCGACGCGCGAAGCCCCTCGCTCGGACCGCCTGCCTCGCTCGTGGCGAACGACGTCGCTGAATCGCTCGCTCGCGCCGCAGCGCAGCGCGGGTTGTCCGTGCGCGAACATCCGTTCGAAATCGTGGGAACCGGCGAGCATTGCTCGGTGCGAATTCGATTCGTGACGCACGTCGAGACCCGTCGCGAGGGCGACCCTCTGTGGGGGAGCACGGGCGTCGGCGGCTTCGACGCGGAGCTGACCTTCGACGAGCCGCTCGTCGGGTCGCTCTCGCTTCGGCCTGCCCGGTGGAAGGATCGGCTCCTCGCGCGCTTCGGGCTCGCGACGCTCCGCACGAGCAACCTCGAGTTCAACAAGGCATGGAGGCTCGAGTGTGACGATCGAAGCGCGGTCAGCCTCGCGCGCGCGCACTTCACCGACGAGGCCGTGCGATCGATCGAGGCCTTGCGCTCGCTCGGGATCGAGCTGTGGTTAGGCAGTCTCGGCGCGTCCGCGCGCGGGCCCGTGCTGAGCAACGGAAAGGACGCCGAGCGCGTCGTGAACGCGCTGACCGACCTGCGTTCGACCATGCGCTTGACGCACAACAAGGGCGCTTATCGCTGAGCGATCTCGGGTGCGATTCGTCAACTGCGCGCTCGCGCTGCGAGCCTCGATCGATCGCTTGTCGTCGACCCTGCGGCGGGCTACCGCTCGCGCATGAAGAGACCATTCGGAGCGGTGTTTCTCGCGTCGAGCTTGGACGGGTTCATCGCGCGGACAGACGGCGCGATCGACTGGCTCGCGAGCGTCGAGCGCGCGGGCGAGGACTCCGGGGCGGCGGCGTTCTACGGCTCGGTCGACACGATCGTGATGGGGCGAAAGACGTACGACATCGCGTCGAGCTTCGATCCGTGGCCGTACGCGAAGATGCGCTGCGTCGTCGTGACGAGCGACACGACGCGCGCGTCGCGGCACGGAGAGACGTTCTACCGCGGAGATCTCGCGGCGTTGTTCGATCGCCTCGCGCGCGAGGGCTCCGAGCGCGTTTACATCGACGGAGGAACGATCGTCGCCCAAGCGCTCGCCGCCGGGCTCGTCGACGAGATCACAGTGTCGGTCATCCCGATGCTGCTCGGCGAAGGCGTCGCGCTCTCGCCCAACATCGGCAAGGACGTTCACCTCGTGCTCGTCGGTCACGAGGCGTACGAGAGCGGGCTCGTGCAGCTTCGGTATCGCGTGCGTTGACCGGGGACGCTCGGATCTCTCACCGCCCTCACGGGTCGTGGCTTCGCGCTTCCGGTGATGTATCCCAACGCCGTGGTGCGTCGCGCCGTCGCTGCTCTTTTCGTCTGTGCGTCGTGCCATCGCCCGAGCGCTCCGACGCTCGACGCGCGTCCGCTCGGGCGCCCGCTGCGGGACGCGTCCGTCGCGACCGACGCGCACACACAATCAACTGACGCGATCACGTCCAGCGAAGCGCTCCCTGACGACGACCGGCCGTCGATCACTGCGTGCGGAGCGCTCGTCTCGCGAGGCATCGGCCCGCGCGGCTCGCGTTCGACGCTGTATCACTGGGGCCTGCGCTTCGTGGGCGAGTGGGAGCCGGCGCTCTGGCTCGGGCCGCAGCCGCCGTGGCCCGGCGCGGGCGAGGGCGTCGCGCGCGCAGACCTCCAGCCGCGCGACGGGGAGTCTCCTCGCGTGTGCGTGACGGGGCGGTTCTATCGGCAGTTTCCGCTCGCGCCGGGCGATCCTCCGCACGCCTCGCGCTTCTCGGGAAAGTGGCTCTTCGCGACGTCGATCACGCGCGAGACGACGATCCGCAGCGCGCGCCCGACGCTGACGCCGCAGGGCTGGCAAACGCGCTGGGAGATCGAGGCGAACTTCGTCGCGCAGCTCGAAGATCGCGTGCTCGCGCGCAGCGATCGAACGTCGGATGACGTCACGTTTGCGCTCTACGATTCGCGCACGGGCGAAGAGGTTCGCGCGATCCCGTGGCTGTCGAACGCGCTCCCGCACGGGCAGCGAACGTATTCGCATCGGTTCACGTTTGCACCGCCGTTCGTGTCGGTGCTGCAGGGCGAACCAGCGACGCGGACGGCGGTGTTCGAGCTCGAGACGGGCGTCGAGCGATGGAGCGTTCGCGCGCCGGACACGCTTCGACTCGCGTCGCTCGCGGGAGGCACTGTCGTGGCGTACGTCGCGACGAGGGACGCACGCGGGCGCGCGGTGCTCCGCTGCGCCAACGCCGCGTCGGGGGCCGCGCGATGGACCGCCGCTTCGCGTGAGCGGTCGCTCTCGGTGGTCTCGACGAGCCCCACGGCGGTGCTCTCGTTCGAGTCGCCGTCGACCGCCTCCGATCGCGAGGGAACGCTCGTCTGGCGCGACGCGCTCACGGGCCGCGTGCGCTGGAGCACGGCGTTTCGCGAGCGATCGTACGAGCCCATCCTCGTCGCGTGGTCCGGCGCGCTCGCGTGGATCGCGCAGGGACAACGGGTGATCGTCGCGTCGGAGTCGGGCGTGCGTCAGCAGTGGGACGCTGGCCAACGCGTCACGGACCTTCGCGTCGCGGACACGACCGCGGTCGTCAGGACGTTCGATCATCGCGCGGTCGCGTTCGCCGAGGGATCCCCGCGGCCTCGTTGGGAGCACGCGATCGACGCGCGCTGCGTGCACGGCGGCGGGCAGACGGTGTTTGCCGTGATCGCCGACGCGGTCTGGCGCGAGCTCGAGCCGAACACGGGCGAGACGCTCTACGAGCGCGGGGGTGGGCAGTGCCACTGGCAGTTCGACGTGATGCCCGTCGAAGGTGAGCCGCACTCGACGCTTGTCACGAGGCCGTCGAAGATCGAGCGCCGGGATCGAACGAACGCCCTCGTCGAGCGGCGTCCGCTGCACATCACCGGACAAGTGACGCTCGATGGGCGCGCGCTGCCGGGCGTGACGGTGCGGCTCGGCGCGCTCGAGGCGCGAACCGATGAGCGAGGGCGCTTCGCGTTCGAGCTGCGTACCGAGGGGGAGTTCTCGATCGCGGTCGGCGAGTCGCTCGATCGATGGGCTCCCGGCCGTTGCGTGCAACAACGGTCGAACGCCGATCGCATCGTCCACGAGCGCGAGGGCGGGACGCGCGAGATTGCGCTGCGCTTCGAGACGGTCGAGCCCAACCCGATGACGCGCTGCGCGCAGATGTAGGCCGCGCGGTCCTTGCTTCGAATCGACGGCGCCGTGGAGCGGTCGAGCGCGCGTCGCGTACACTCGAGGGCGCGTGGCGCTTCGCATCGACGGAATGAGCATCCATCGCGCGTGTTGGGTCGGGCGCGACGACATCGTGCGGACGCTTCTACGTACGGGGCTCGACCCCAACGTGCTCTCGGACGAGGACGAGCGGAGCGTCGGGCGCTGGGACTTCTGGCCGGGCGGTCCCGAGCGGCCGCTGTTCTACCTCGTGAACGTTGGCGTCTACCGCGACGCGCAGCTGAACATCGCGCGGTTGTTGCTCGCGCACGGCGCGTACGTGATCGAAGAGGACCTCGGAGACTTCGACGCCGAGCGCTCGGCCGCGACGAACGATCGCAGCGCCGAGGTCCGCGCGTTGCTCGCGGCGCGGGTTGTTCGGCCGTGACGTTCGGCGGAGAGCGCCGACAACTTTCGGCGCTCGCGATCCATGCTACGGTGCTGCGTCGCGTAGCGGGGTTTTGCTCGTGGTGCGGCGGAAGCAAGCGCGAGGGTATTTGCAATGGGTTTCGATCCGAACGGTGGGCAGGGAAACCAAGGCGGAGGGTGGCCACCGGCGCCACCGAACGGTCCCTACGGACCCCCACAGCAACAACACGGCATGGGGCCGTACGCTCAGCCGCAGCAAGCGTATCCGCAGCAGCCGTACCAACAGCCGTATCCGCAGCCGATGCCGTACGCGCAGCCGCAGTGGGGCGCTCCGCCGGCGGTGGGCGTGATCGTTCCGCATCCGGGTGTGGCGATGGGGATGGTGGCCTACCCGTATCCGCCGAAGTTGAAGGGCACGGCGCTGCTGCTCGCGCTGCTGCCGGCGTTCTTCGGGTTCTTCGGGTTTCACAGCTTCTATGCTGGCAAGCCGATGATCGGCATCATGCAGTTCCTTACGCTGGGCGGCTGCGGGATCTGGCAGCTCGTCGACATCATCTCGATCGCGTCGGGCACCTACCGCGACGCCAACGGTCAGCCGATCGTGTGAGGGGGGGCGTTCGCGGGCAACGGCGCGCGTGCCTCGGTGCGTGCGTTCGAGCGCGCTCAGGGACACACGCAGGTCGAGCGGCAGCGGTAGCCGTTGAGTCGGAGCTCGCCGTTCGCGAACGCGCATGCAGCGACGGATCCAGCGAGCAGCGAACGCAGCGAAGCGCGTCAGAGGGCTCGACCGTCACGCGAACGCCCGCCGAGCGAGCGCGGTCTCGAAGCGAAACCGCGAACGAGGCAAATGCTATTGTCTCGCGCGCCATGCGGGGACACACACGACGAGCGCTCGGAGCGACGACCCTCTTCACGCTCGCGACGGTGTCGGGCCTCGTCGCGTGCTCGCGAACCGCGCACGCACAGACGCGCGCCGAGCCAGCGCGGCTGTCGACGCTCGCTCCGCGCCGCGCTCCGAGCTTTCGCGTCGGCGCTGGAATGCACGGCGGATACTCCCGCATGGGCGTCGGTGCTGCGGCGGCGTGGCTGCTCGCGGGGTACGTTCACGCGGGGGTGCAGCTGAGCGACCTGTTCGCGCTCGACGCGCAGCTCTCGGGCGGATGGATCGCGCTCGCATACTACGTGCGCACCCACGTGTACGCGGACTTCACGTTCGCCTCACGGGTCGCGCTCGCGATCGGACCGATGTGGGGACAGGGCGCGCTCGGCGAAGGGAGCGGCTCGATGGCCGGCGCGAGCGCGAAGCTCACGGTGTTCGCTGTGTCCGAGCGGCTCGAGAGCGGCGTGCGATTCGGGCTCGCGATCAGCGTCGAAGCGGACGTCGGCGTGTCGCTGAGCGAGGGGTGCTATTGCGCGCCGCCGTTTGTTCCGCGCGGGGGCAACGCTGCGTGGGGCGTGTACGCAGGGCTGGGATTCATGCGGTTCTAGCGGACGGCGTGGGGGGGACGGAGGCGCGGCAGCGAGGCGCGGCAGCGAGCAGCCGCGCATTGTGCCTCGAAGACATCACGGGGCACATTCACGCGATCTATCTCGGCAGGCGTTCTCGCTCGCGCTCGAACTTCGAGACAAGCGTCGTTCGAACTCTATCTGCGCATTTGCAGGTGATCCGAAGCACACCTCCGCGACAGCTCACGTTCCTAAGTTCGAGCGCGAGCGAGAACGCCTGCGGAGCAAGCTCGAGATTACTCGCTGACTGGGTCTGCGAAGCACAGTGCGCGGCTGCTTGCTGCCGCGCCCCGCTTGCTGCCCCGCTCGCTTGCTGCCGCGCCTCGCTCGTCGCCGCGCTCGTTCGCTCAGCGCAACACGCGCACGTACAAGTCTGCGCCCGTGCCGTTCATGTCTTCGGCGACGAGCTGTTGATCGGTGATGAACGCCACTGCGTTTCCGTCGCCCGAGATTCTCACTTGGGTTGGTCCCACGTGCGTGCCCGCCGCTTGCGTGTTCATGCGCGTGAGATTCACCCGCTGAAGGGCGCGCGGCATGGCAGGCGTCGAGATGTCGAAGAGGTAGTAGTCGATCGCGTTGTTGGTGTCCGCGGGCTGACCTGCGATCGCAAACGCCGCGCGCGTCGCGAGGACGACGAAGCGTCCATCGTCGGACATCGTGTTGGCGAGCGGGTCGGAGGCGGGGATGGGAGGCGACGGACGAATGACGGTGTACGTGCTGCCCGAGCGCACCGAGAAGACGTACTCGCCCGTGGGCGCCACGCCGAACGCTGGCGACGTCGTCACGAAGCACGTGACGCTCGCGTCGAACGAGGCCGTCGGCCAGCGCGAGTCTGTGGTGGTACCGCTGGTGTCTGGCGAGGCGTTGAGCGTGACGGTTGCGGCGCTGTTCGTGGCGATGCGGCGGACGAAGATGTCCGTTCCGGGGTGCGTTTCTGCGACGGGGCGACGCCCGGTTCCGAACACCATCGTGTTGCTGTCGCCGCAGAGGTCGAGGTCGCGCGAGTTGCCGAGGCTCGCGCCGAACGGCGCCACGTTGCGGGTGCCGCTGACGACGTTCTCGTAGTACGGCTCGTGCGGCTGAATCGGGATCGACGCCGAATAGAAGTCCATCGTGTCGCCCGGCCGGATCGCCGGATCGACTTGGGTCCGCGTCGAGAACGCCATGCGTTGACCGTCGCGCGAGAAGCGAAAGAGATTGAACCCCTCGGGGTGGATCGCCGCAGGGGTGACGTGCTGCCATGTGTTCACGCGCCTCGGCGATCCGCCGCTGTCGCGGTAGTACGGCCACGGTGTGCTCGCGATGGTCGTGGCAGGCCACGCCGGCGGCGCTTCCGTGTCTCCGGGGTGCAAGCCGCGCGTGAGAAAGAGCGCTCGGTTGCCGTCTTCGGTCACGAGCGCGTTCGTGCACGCGTCCGCGCGTTGCTCTCGGCCCATCGAGTCGCGCGTCATGCCGATCTCGTCGATCGTGTTCGTCACGAGGTCCGACGCGAAGCAACGCGGGACACGCAGCGTCGTTTCGACGACGGACGACCACGCCACGCGACGGCCTGTGCGCGTGATCGAGACGTCGAAGCTCGAGGTCGCGGCGTTCGTTCCAGGCGTCGTGATGCTCGTCTTGCTCACGAGAATCAGCCCGCTACACGACGTTCCGTCGGCGCCGAGGGTGAGGCCGCTTCCGCACACGCACTGGCGCATTCCGCCGCAGAGTTGCTGGCACGTCGCGAAGGTGCTGCAGCCGCCGTTGTTCATCGCGCAGTTGCCCATCGCGACGCCCGCGTCCGATGGAGGCGCGACGCACGCGTCCGCGATGCCCGTGTCCGTGCGCACGTCGGGCGTCGTCGTGCCCGTGTCGGGCCGATCGTCCACGATGCCCGTGTCCGTCGCGACACCTGTGTCGCTCGTCGCGTCGATGGAGCCCGTGTCTTCGATCGTGTCCGTCGCGACGATGTCCGTCTGCGCGGTGTCCGCCTGTGCGGTGTCCGTCGGCGCGGTGTCCGTCGGCGTATTTGCGATGTCTTGCATCGATGCATCGACCACATCGGATCCCGGACTCGTCGCCGACGTGCAGCTCGTGCAGAGCCCCAGCAGCGCGCTCGAGGCAACCAGCGCACGCCGAGGCGATCGGTGTTTTCGTGTGTGTGTGTTCATCGGTGTGATGCATGAGACCGGCGGTTCGATCCGACGCCTATAGAGGAAGCTCTACTGCGGGGTTTCTTTCCGCGGGCACCACGCGAGAGCGGCTCCGCCTTCCGTTGGCTGCACGCCACACGACGGTCCCGGGATACTTCCCAGGAGCTGGCTCGATGCGTGTCGTCCTTCCAACGGGGCGTCGATGGATTTCGCGACGCCTTCCGTTGGCGACACGCCACACGACGGTCCCGGGATTCTTCCCAGGAGCTGGCTCGATGCGTGTCGTCCTTCCAACGGGGCGTCGCGATCGGCGAACGCCCCCGTCGATCGCGTGGGAGATCTCGAGCAGCGAGCAGAGGGTGCGCATGCGCCCGTTGCATGCGCTCGCTTCCCGCGCTCGCAGCGCCCGTGTTGCTCGATATGGACTCGTCGCCGCGCTCGTTCGCTCAGCGCAACACGCGCACGTACAAGTCTGCGCCCGCGCCGTTGATGTCCTCGGGGACGAGCTGTTGATCGGTGATGAACGCCACTGCGTTTCCGTCGCCCGAGATTCTCACTTGGGTTGGTCCCACGTGCGTGCCCGCCGCTTGATCGCCGGTGCGCGTGAGGTTCACGCGCTGAAGGGGGCGCGGCGCGGCGGGATTCATGATGTCGAAGAGGTAGTAGTCGGTCGCGTTGTTGCTATCGATCGCCTGACCGGCGATCGGAAAGTTCGCGCGCGTCGCGAGGACGACGAACCGTCCATCGTCGGACATCGTGTTGGCGAGCGGGTCGACGGCGGGGATGGGAGGCGACGGACGAATGACGGTGTACGTGCTGCCCGAGCGCACCGAGAAGACGTACTCGCCCGTGGACGCCACGCCGAACGCCGGCGAATTCGTCACGAAGCACGTGACGCTCGCGTCGAACGAGGCGGTCGGAACGCGCGAATCTGTGTTGGTACCGCTGGTGTCGGGTGATGCGTTGAGCGTGACAGTCGAAGCCATGTTCGTGGCGATGCGGCGGACGAAGATGTCCGTTCCGGGGTGCGTTTCTGCGACGGGGCGACGCCCGGTTCCGAACACCATCGTGTTGCTGTCGCCGCAGAGGTCGAAGTCGCGCGAGTTGGACAGTCCCGCGCCGAACGGCGCGATCATCCGTGTCCCGCTGACGACGTTCTCGTAGTACGGCTCGTGGAGCTGAATCGGAATCGACGCCGAGTAGAAGTCCATGCTGTCGCCCGGTCGCAGCATTGGATCCACTTGCGAGCGCGTCGAGAACGCCATGCGCTGGCCGTCGCGCGAGAAGCGAAAGAGATTGAAGTTCTCCATGTGGAGCTGCGTCGACGCGAGGTGCTGCCAGGTGTTCACGCGCCTCGGCGCTCCGCCGCCGTCGCGGTAGTACGGCCACACCGTGTTGAAGATCGTCGACATGGGCCACGGCGGCGGCGCTTCTGGGTCTCCCGGGTGCACGCCGCGCACGAGAAACAACGCGCGACTTCCGTCTTCGGTCACCATCCCGGTGGAGCACGCCTCCGGGCGCTGCTCGCGACCCATGGCGTCGCGCGTCATGCCGATCTCGTCGATCGTGTTGGTCGCGAGGTCCGACGCGTAGCATCGCAGCGCGCGGAGCGTCGTTTCGACGACGGACGACCACGCCACGCGACGGCCGTTGCGCGTAATCGAGACATCCTGGCTCGCGGTGGCGGAGTTCGTTCCAGGCATCGTGATGCTCGTCTTGCTGACGAGGATGAGGCCTGTGCACGACGCTCCGTCCGCGCCGAGGGTGAGCCCGTTGGTGCACGTGCAGCGACGCGTTCCGTCGCAGAATTGCTGGCACGTCGCGAAGTTGCTGCAGCCGCCGTTGTTCATCGCGCAGCTGCCCATCGCGATGCCCGCGTCCGATCCCGACGGAGGCGCGACACACGAATCCCCGATGCCCGTGTCCGTACGCACGTCGGGCGGCGGCGCGCTCGTGTCTGCGCGATCGTCCACGATGCCCGTGTCCGTCGCGACGCCCGTGTCGGTGGTCGCGTCCATCGCGTCGAGGGAGATCGTGTCGTCGGTGGTGTCCACCGCGGTGATGTCCGTCGGCGTGCTGTCCTGCCGCGCGTCGGCGGCGTCTTGCGCGGCGCCATCGGTGACGTCCATCCCCGGATTCGTCGCAGGAACAAACCGAAAGCACGCCCCCATCAGCGTGCTCGACGCCGCCAGCAGCGCGATCCGCGCGGAGGACTGCATCGTGAAGCAAGTTGAACGGCAGTTTCGTGTGCGCGTGTTCATGAGCGTGCCCCATGGGACCGCCTCTTCCGGCGGGCTCCAATAGAGAAAGCTCTATGTCCCGACGATGGGTCGAGGTTTGTCGACCGCCATAGCGCCCTCGGCAAGCGCGTTCAGCGGTCGTCCGCGGGCGGCGTTCGCGCGAACCCCGCGGCGAAGAGCGTTCGGTCCAAGGCTGCGAGCGCGGGCTCCGAGGCGTCGTGTTGCGCGGCTCGGACCCGCGCGGCGCACAGGTCGCGCAGTCGTCGGCCCGATCGGCGCGCGTTCGAGGGCGTTCCGAAGAGGGCGCGCGTCGCTTCGCGGAGCTGCGAGGCTTCGAACGCGCGGAGCACCAGGGGCGCTTCGTCTTCGATCGATTCGCGCAGGCGCTGGGAGCAACGGACGACCTCCACGAGCAGCGCGTCCATCGCGCGCGGCCGTGCGAACAGCGCGCGAACGTCTTCGGGCGTCTCGCGTTCGAGGCCCCAACCCTCCTCGCGCGCCCGCGCGGACAGCGCGTCGAGGTCCGGCTGCACGTCGGCGAAGTCGTCGACGTTCTCGCGGAGCGCTGGCGGAAGCACCGCGATCACGTCGATCCAACGGGACGCGCGGTGACTGCGCTCGGTGTGCGCGCGAAGGGCCCACGGGCCGCGGACGCCGTCGTCGAGCGCGCTGTCGTCGTCCATCGACGAAGCCAAGGATCGCACCGCACCGCCCACCATCACAGCCGAGCCCGCGTACACAGCGTCGAACGACGCGCGATCGAGCCCGCTCTCTTCGATCACCGCGTCTTCGAGCCACGGGTGCGGAACCGGCGCTGCGAGCGCGATGTGCCCGAACCGCTCTCCGCGAACGCGCGCGGACTCGATGAGGACGCCGCACTTTTCACAGGTGATCCCGCGGTGCTGCGCGCCTCGGTACTTTCCGCAGAGGCACGAGAGCTCGATGAACGGTCCGAACACGCGCGCGCAGCGGACGCCTCCGCGCTCGGGCATCATGGTGCGCGCGTAGAACGCCGTCGGGTGCGTGACGGCGCCGGAGGACCATGAATTCGTGGGCGGCGTGACGATCGGGTACACGCGCGTGCCTTCGATCACGACGTGCTCACGTTCGCGATCGGGCGCTGGGTTCGGGCGAACGCCGTCCATGACCGAAGAGGGTAGTCGAGCTCGGGCGCGATGGCGTGGCGCGCTGCGGCGCTCGGCATCGCGCGCGCTCGCACCGCCGTTGTGCTACCCATCGTTCGTCTCGTCGTCGGGGGAACGTCACGTGCTCGCTCCTCCGGCGATGCAGCATCGACAAGCAGGAGAACGGACGATGACGGTGAAGCGAATGGCGTGGGTGATGATCGCAGCGAGCGCAGCGCTCGCGAGCGCGTGTGGAACGCCGAATCCCCTCGTGGGCCGGTGGACCTCGACGCAGATGTTTCCGCCTGCGGGCGCGGGGCAGCCCGGTGAGATGGGGACGATCGTCGTGACGGCGGACTTCGGCGCGGACAACTCGTACAGCGCGACGTTGATGGGCAACGGTGGTTGCTCGGGCTCGCTGCAGCTCAGCGGGTACAAGATCACGCTGACGCCTTCGACGGCGACGTCGGGCTCGTTCTCGGTCTCGACGCTCGGAACGTGCTCGGGTGGTCCGATCATGTGCTCCTTCGGCGGACGCATGGTTCCGCTCGCGAGCTGCGACTCGGCGACCGGCAACCCCATGGGAATGCCCTCGCAGTACGTCCTCAGCTCCGACGGCCGCACCGCCACCATCGGCGGCGGGATGTACACGCGCGTGAACTGAGCGCGGGGTGACGCAGCAGCGGCGGTGAGGGAGGGAGAGCTTCGTGTGTCGCAGCGGCGGCGGTGAGAGGGCTTCGTGTGTCGCAGCGGCGGCGCTGAGGCAGAGCCTCCGCGCATCGCTCGGGCTTCGCCCGAATCGGCCCGACGGGCCGATGGATGGTTGCGTTGGGATGCCGCGCAATACGAAGGTCGCGTGCGAGTCAGCGCGCTCGACGCGGATGTGCGCAAAGGCGACAGCGGATTGTGAATTGGCTATCGCGCTGGGTGTGCTTCGACTGTGCGCGTTGCTGTGGGTCGTCGTCGCGGCGGGGTGTGTCGATCGCGCGTACGCGCAGAGCGCGCCGGCTTCGGACGCGGGAACACAGCGTCGTGTCCCGCGCTATCGGATCACGGCACCGCGCGGAGACGCAGACGCGGATCGCGCGCGGCTCGTTCGAGAGGCGCAGCGCTCGCCGACGCGGCTCCTGTTGGTGTTGGGAGGCAGCTCGGACGGAGGCCGGGTGTTGTCCGACTCGTTCGCGCGCGAACCGACCGGCGACGTGCTCGGCGCCGTGCCTCCCGAGGGGCCGGGGTTCGGTCGAATGCACGAGCCGATCGCGCGCGGCAATCTCGCCAGCCCCGACGGTGGAACGATCGTTCGCGCCGACGCAGGCGCGCTCGCGCAGCCCGACGCCGCGCCATCTGCGCGCGGGGATCGCGTGCGACGCGTGACTCCGTCGCGGTGAATCTGCGGCTCAGTGCCTCCTCTGAGCGTGTTTGTACTGAAAATCATCGGTCCGATCGATTTGGTTGTTTTACATGGAGCCGTCGCAACTGTGGTACGCTGCTGCGTTATGGCATCGCGTGAAGAGGTCATCGTCGCGGGACAAGTGTGGGAGTCGCCGACGATCACGGTGGACGGCCGGGGCTTTCCGCTGGTGGTGACGCGCTATCGCGGCGCGGTGACGCACTCGGACTTCGAGCGCCATCTTCGCGTGATGTCGTCGTCGATGCGCATCGGGCAGAAGACCGCGGTGATCCTCGACACGACCGAGGGCGCCGCGCGCAGCGCAGAGTCGATGAAGGCGCTTCGCGATTGGCTCGACCGCGAGCGAGAGCTGATGCGCACGCAGGTGATCGGGCTGGCGCTGGTGATTCCGAGCGCGGCGGTGCGATTTCTGCTCACGAAGATGATGCTCGTCGTCGAGATGCCGTACCCGTACGAGGTCGTCGATTCGTACACAGCGGGCCTCGCGTACGCGCGGAAGCAGCTCGCGCTGATGGCGTGAGTCGAGTGTGCAGGGCGTGAGCGCAAAGCGGCCCCCACCCGGCGCTGCCGCGCGCCCCGCCCCCGCCTGAACGGCAGGGGCGGCGGCTTCGCATTGTGTCAGTGAATTTTCAGAGCCAACGCGTCGTGATGGGAGAGCCCACCAACATCGGTGCTTTGATAACACGCCCACACAATGCCGAGCCGCCGCCCCTGCCGTTCCAGGCCTCTCGAAGACCTCCTCACGAAGCACACGCGTGGGGGCTCGTCTCCCATAGGCGCCGAAAACTGCGGTGCGCTCGCAACGCGTCTGCGCGGCCAAAAGCAGCGTGAAACGCGCTGCCGCGGCCTCACCCCCGCTGCCGCGCGCCCCTCTCCCGCGAGATCGCGGGAGAGGGGCTACTGGGACCGAAGCGTCGCGACAGAAAACCAAAAGCTGCCTATGATGCACACAAAATCAAAGCCCCTCTCCCGCGATC